>NZ_CP155079.2:3360673-4032808 GCF_039634365.2 Mucilaginibacter sp. PAMB04168 | reverse complement strand
CATACTTGTGCTTTCGCCGCACATGTCCATCTTTATTTATAAAATAGCTATAGTGCTTTAGGGTGTGCGTTACCCGGTTATATTGTTCGGGGTATGCATCCTTACCCGACAGCAGTAACAGGTTTAGTAATGAGATATTGGCCATCACATCGAAGGCCTGTGCCTCGGGCAGGCAGTTAACCGCTTGCTCTTGTACCCGGTTTACAATGCTGGCCGACACGGCTGTCGTCTCAAAATATCTAGGGCTAAACTGCCCAACACTCACCGAGTTATCACGCACCAGGTAGTTATATTTAATAGCGTTTTCCAGTACGGTATTTTGCGCTTTCAAAAATATCTGACTCAGGTACAAAATATCTTCATACATACGCCCGGCAAATTCAACAGATTTAGCTAATGCCGCCTTATAAACCTTTGTATTAGCGCTCATATCCAGCTCTCCTTTCAAAAATAGCGATAATGCGTGTTCCCGATCATATTTTTCTATCCCTGGCGTTTCCTGCGGCGCTACCACTTTATTAGGAAATATAGTTCTGAGCCTGCAAACAGATACATCGGCATTGTATGTCTTAATATTCCTCAAAAGCAGCTCATACATATCAGGGTCTATCGTATCATCACTATCTATAAAGCCTATATATTCTCCCAAAGCCTCGTTTAAACCGCGGTTACGTGCAGTAGATACACCTCCGTTAGGTTTGTTGATTAGCTTTACGCGTTTATCTGTTTCGGCAAAGCGCTGGCAAATGGCTGCGCTATCATCTTTTGAGCCATCATTAACCAAAATAAGTTCAAAATCGGTAAATGTTTGATCCAAGATGGATTGAATGCAAGCGGCAATGTATTGCTCTTTATTATAAACCGGTACAATTACAGATAGGGTAGGCATGTTGGCTTACAGTTTAATTTCATTAATTAGCCCGCCTGCATTTAATCGTTTTTGCCCAAAGGCGTATAACATAAATACAAGCGTTAAAATTGCAGCAAAACATACAAAAAACAAGTAAGGGTTCATTATAGAGCTGAAATACCAGCAGCTTACAATGGTTCCTAATAAAATGACGTAAAATAGCAGGCAATGGCTCACGGTCATTATTTTACGGCGTATAAGCGATACATCTTGCAGCACATGAAATGCAAAGAAAGATATGAATATGGAGTAGTTCACTATGTAAAGCTCCTTGTAAAAGTGTAAACCAATTAAGCAGCCAATCACATTAATAACTAAGCTTAGCAGATTAAACCACATATCCAATTTCTCGAGCCCGATGGCTACAATAATGTTGGCTTGTAAAATAACCGTAGGCAACAGCAGAAAGGTTAAAAACATTTGCTGCATACAAAGTGCCGCACCCGGATAATTATTACCAAACGCTAAAGGCACAATGAGCCCAGAAAATGCGTAGATGAAGGCATACGATAGGACCGCAAAAGCAGTATACAACATAAAAACCTTATGAAAGAAGCCCTTTAGATCTGCCTGCCTGCCTTCGTTGTAATATTTAATAAATTGCGGATAAACCGTTGATGCCGCTACTACCGGTACAATCTGTAGTACAGAGAAAATGCGAAAAGCAATTTCATAATCGGCCACATTGGCGAGGCTTAGTTGTTTGGAGATGATGATGTTACCAATTTTCCAGTAAATAATAGAGATACTGCCTATCACCATAAACTGCCAGTTTTTAACAACCAGCTGTTTCACATCCTCCCATACGATTTGCGCCTGCCAAAGCAGTTTTAAACTAATGCTGTTTGATGAGCCTACTTTAATGAACAAGCTTACCGTTAACAGACGTACCACAATCATCAATACCGATAACACCACGGTGCTTAGAGGATAAATGAACAGAAGGCAGCCTACCAGTAATTTTAAAAAGCCGTCGGCCGCTAAGATGACTGCCGTCTTCTTTTGCTCACCCTCTGCTATGTTCAAGGTTTTTATTGCATTAATAAAATTGTCAAAAATGATGTTGGTACCCAGTATAAAGCATAAGATGCGAATCTGCGCATCAGGATATATAACCAGTGCAAGCAGTATGTTTACCACCATAAACAGCAGGCCGAGGCCTGCCTGCATTTTCAAAAACTTACTGGTAAATGATAGCTTATCATCCTCCAATACATACTGCCTAATAAACCACTGACCCAAACCCATCGATGAAAATGCTGCTACGATTTGATATACCGTATTCGATATTAAAAACCGGGCAAACTCATCAGGATGGTACTTGCGTGCTACTATGGCGAAAAAAAGGCATACAAATACAATTTGTAAAATATTGGCAATAATTCCCCAAGCGCTGTTTTTAACCAGCGATGATTGCAAGAGCTTATTTTTCTTTTCAGGCTGCGCTGTTAGCATCGTAATCGTTTCGTGGGAATGATATAATCAGGATAAGCATGCTTGTTATCATGATGAGTAGCCGAAATTCGGATATAGTATAAACAGTGTAAAAGGCAACCATCCAGCTAATGAGCGCCGCAATCAACAATAAAACACGCCGGTCGTACACGCCTGTAAAAAAGTTAATGAACCCTTTAAGGATAGGTATGGCCAAAAACAATACAAATATGGCAAAGCCTGTATAACCCAGTTCAACCATAATTTTCAGGTAGCCGTTCTCGGGCTGTGTAAAGTAAACCAGCTCGTTGTTTTCCACCTCCAGGTACTGATCCTGTACGTGCCGCATAATATAGTTCTGATAGTTATTACTGCCAATGCCCAGGTAAGGGTGCTTTTTAGCAATTTGTAAAGCTTCTTTCCAAATAGAGGCACGGAATGAGTAGTCTTCAGAAATACTGCCAGCCCGTTCAAAGATGCCTGATGAGGGCGTGAATACCAGGTAAGCAATTAAACCCGCGCCTATTACAATGCTACCGTATAACCGGTACTGGGCTGACCCAAGCATGATTACAACAACCAAACCTAAAACAAGGCCCCCTAATGCAGCCCGGCTGCCGGCCAGTATTACACCTGCAACGGCAATGGCAAATACCAGGTAGTTAAGTACGGCTGTTTTACGTGGTGCGTTTTTCTCAAAGTATAAAAATAAAAAACTGCCCATAGCCAGAAACTGACCGCTGGCCTGCGAATCGTAAAATACGCCGGGGTAACGTATCGTCTTAAATACCGGGTCGACTGTGTTTGGTGCCAGTGAAGGATAGAAGGTAAGTTTAAGCCCTACAACTACCTGCAAAAGCAGGAAAGCCAGCGAAACGAAATACGCAACCTTTAACGCTTTTATGGCCCGGTAATGAAACGTTGGGTCTTTATAAATCTCAGTTAGCAAAAACCGGCCAAAAATGAATATGGTGCATGTTTTTACTACGTTAAGGTATGTTTTATCCGGAAACTCAGATGCCAGGCCACCTATAAGCGTAACAATGCCGAGTAGCAGGAATAGCAAAAAGTAAAGGTTGTTATTTACATTCAGGTTGATGGTTATAAACTCCTTAAGCAGGAACACAAGACAGTAAAGGCAAATAAAATCAAACACTTTAAAGCCACCCCAGGCCTCAATGGTTACTTTGAGATCCATGAGGGGCAAAAAAGTTAGGATGAATAACAGGCATGATTGTACTGTATTCCCTTTATAAAAAACGTTAATAAAGAACAGCAGTAAGGTTATGCCCGGTAAAATGAAAATCAATTTATCCGACATTGAAAAATATCAAACAGTATATTGTTAAATAAGTAAATGGCCGGTAATTAAAACCGGCTCATAAAGCGTTTAAACGAACCCGTAAATGTTGCTTTTTGTGGCTCAGAATAGTAGCTGTTGTCATAGCGGTAACCATAGCCGTACTTATTAGTGCGAATGCCATTGAATACCAAATTCAAATTAGCTATCTTTTCACTATCGTTAACCTCTTTGATAAAGGTGAGCTCTTCCTTACCGGTATACCCTTGTCTGATTACATAAAGATTAATATCCGTCAGTTTAGATATAATCATAGCATCTGTTACCAGGTGCAAGGGCGGAGAATCAATGATTACGTCGTCATAACGTTCGCGTAGTTCGGCAATCAGTTCGGCTAGTTTGTTGCTTTCCAATAATTCTGATGGCTCACTCGAAATTTCACCGCTTCCTATAATATCCAGGTAAGGGATGCCCGATGGCCGTATAATACTATCAAGATTGGCTTTGTGGGTTAAGTAGTCGGTTATGCCTATATGATCCGGCGACAGGTCAAAATTCATTAGAATTTTAGGCTTACGCAGGTCCATTTCTAAAATAACTGTTTTTCTGCGTAAGGCGGCTAATGCTACGGCTGTGTTAGTGCTCACAAAGCTTTTGCCTTCTTTAGCAATGCTCGATGTAAAGAGAGTTACACGGGCATGGTTATCATTGCCATCATGTAATGAACTGCTCTCCAAGCTGCCGTTGTGCAGGTTTAGCTTAATGGCAGATGGACTAAGCTTACGGTTTTGATGTAAATAGTACAAATTGGTGCGTAAGGTTCTGAATTGCTCGCCCAGCAAACTGTGCTTGTTGTTTACAACAATCACTTTGTTGTCACTGGTATCATATGAAACTTCACCCGCAATAGGTACGTCTACAGCACGCTCAATATCACGGCGACTGGTAACCTTATCATTAAAAGAATCGCGGAAGAAGATGAGCAGGAATGGCAACCCTATGCCGCACAGTAATGCAATGGCAGATATAAGCGCCGGCCGTGGCCATTTCACATCACCAACGGTAGCATTATCTACTATGCGGGCATCGGTAAAGGTAGAGGCATAGCTTAAAGCCAGCTCTTCCCGTTTTTGTAATAGATAAACATACAAGTTCTCTTTAATAGACTGCTGCCTTTTCATATCCACAAACTGACGTTCCTGAACAGGCAGGTCGCGGATAGAAGATTGTGTTCTGTTGTTTACTGATTGTAACTCACGTTTAGAATTTAGCAACGATGATTTTACACCGCTAATAGCATCTTTAATTGATTGCTTGGTTAGCGTAATTTGTTTGTTGATTGGGTTAAACATAGGGTTGCTCTCGGGCGTGGTGGCCAGCAACGCACTGCGTTTTAGTTGAAGCTCTGAAAGCTTGCTTACCAAATTTACCAGGGTAGGGTCGGAGATACCCATGGTTGATGGTGGATTGTCTGATGATGAATTTACATACTGCTCAATACCGTTTATAATATTAAGTTGCACGTTTACATCATTCAGTTTCGAATCGTTAGACTGGGTGTTTTCGAGATAGGTTTTAGCCTGGGTGCTGATGTCGGTTAATCCCTGGCTGCTGCGGTATCCCTGAACGCTTTTTTCGGCATGGCTTAGTTCTCCCGAAAGTGAAGATAAACGATTGTCGATAAAGTCGATAGTAGATTTGGTTTTACGCTTTTGCTCCGCCATTGCCGCATCGTTGTATGCAGTAATTAAGCCGTTCAAAAAGTCGCGTCCGCGTTGAGGTACTTCGTCACTCACAAATAAGCCAATAGTTGGTGCCGTTTTATCGAGTAAATGTGCATCAAGCGATTTAACGTAGTTGTTAGTAACCGCTTGTTCATCATCAACCTCAATAGTGATGGTTGAGCCAATATATTGGTCAATAAAATCTGTCGGTTTAAGTTTCCAGCTTCCAAACTCGCTTTTGTAAGGCGTGTTAAAAGCAACTGTTTGCTTTTGGCCGCTTAGGTTTTCAATCTCAAAGCTATTTTTATCTTTTATAAGCACTTCAAGAGAGTGGGCAGTAAGCATACCTGCTTTCTGCACCATCTCAAATTTTACCGGGGTTGACTCATACAAATCAAGTGTTTTTAAGCCTCTTTTGGTCTTGTAAGTGGTCCATAACTGAAATCTGTTCACTACCTGATTAATGAGGTTTTTTGAACGCAATATTTCAATTTCGGCCTCTGCATTTTTAGGAGAGGCCGATTGATCCAGTTCTGGTACCATAGATTTCTCTTCGGGCGACTTTTTTTCGTCTTTAACCAAAATGGTTGCGCTAACTTCGTAAACCCGGTTTGCAGTTTGCAGATAAGTATAGGCTCCGGCAGCGGCTAATATAAGCCCCAGTAAAAATAGGGGCCAGTGGTAGAGGTATCTTTTTAAAACAGACCTGAGATCTGTAAAATGACTTTTATTGTCCATTTTAACACTTAATTGTATAGTAACCGGTTAAGGCTTAGTTGTTATGAAATAGGGATATAGCAATGGCAATTAATGATAATGCCGAAATGATAAGTGATGCTTTTTGGTAACCGTTATCGGCGTTGGCTAATTTAAGTTTACCCGGTTGCACATAAATCAAATCATTTGGCTTCAGGTAGAAATATGGCGACTCGAACAATTTTTTAGAAGTCAGGTCGATAGGAACGTAAACTCTTTTACCATCAACTTCTCTTACCAGCACTACGTCATCGCGGTGACCGGTAATATTTAAATCGCCTGCTAAGCTTAATGCCTCAGTAATGGTTAACCTTTCGCTTGGGCTGGTATATACATTCGGGCGTAATACATCGCCTAATACGGCAACTTTAAAATTTACCAACCTAACAGATACTGTTGGTGTTGTTAAGTAAGTAGCCAGGCGCTGCTCTAGCATGGTAGCTACTTGCTGAGTAGTCATTCCGGACACTTTAGTTACACCTACTAATGGCAGCTTAACTTCGCCGTTCTGATCAACCACATAGCCATAAACAGGGCTTTCGGTTGTAGTGCCTGCATTTTGTACGTTGTTAGAGAATACATTGGCAGCGTCCTGATTTAAACTCGTTACGCTGATTGAGATTTGGTCTTTAGCCTGAATGGTTGGGAAAGATAAATTGTTGATTTCGGTACTGGTAATTTGGCTACGGCTCAAGTCCTGAAAGTATGGTACTTTTTGGTATGATGCACATGAGCTTAGGAACAGTACAGCTACTGCAACAAGCAGCTGAAAGAAGTTAGAAGATTTAATGGTAACGTTTGTTTTCATAATGGTACTTGTATTATATAGTAGATTTAAAATTTAACTTTAATAAGCGTTCTTTTCGCCCCTTATCATATTAATTATCGTCAGGAACACAATTTTAAGATCGAGCATAACCGACCAGTGTTCCATATACCAGATGTCGTGCTCCACTCGTTTTTCCATCAGGTAACTCTCACGGGTTTCACCGCGATAGCCGTTTATTTGTGCCCATCCGGTAATACCTGGTTTTAGAAATTGGCGCACCATGTACTTATCAATTATTTTACTGTACTGCTCGGTATGCGAAAGCATGTGCGGCCGTGGGCCAACAATACTCATATAACCCAGCAAAACATTAAAAAACTGCGGAAACTCGTCAAGACTCGTCTTTCGGATAAACCGGCCAATTGGCGTTATGCGGTCATCGTTTACACTGGCCTGCCGTTTATCACTGTCCCTATTCATGCGCATGCTTCTAAACTTGTAGCACCAAAATGGCCTGTTGTTACGGCCTGTGCGTAACTGGGCAAAAAACACCGGGCCGCGGCTTTGTAATTTAATAAGTACGGCCAGAAGCGGGTATAGCCAACTGAAAATGAAAACGATCACCCCAAGGCTAACAGCAATGTCAAATACACGTTTTTTAAACCTGTTTGTTATATCTTCCAAAGGCTCACGGCGTGCACATAACACTGCGAAGTCTCCCATGCGGTTAAATTTAAATTTTGATTCTAATCCGCTCAAATCAGGTACAAATTTCAGGCGTATGCAATTTTGTTCGCCTACTTTAAGCAGGTAGCTTAGGTTGTCTATCTTATCTGGCTTAACAGATATATAAACTTCCTCCACTCCATTTAATGCCGCGTTACGTATATATTGTACAGCATCCGACAGGTCAACATCCTCATTGCTGTGAGCGTTTGCCCTGTCCTTATCCAGGATACCTACAAAATTTAAACTGTTTTGTTTGATCAAATAGGACGCCAATTTTAGGCCACACTCATTCATACCCAACACAGCCACCGCTTTACCCATGTGTAAATTCTTGCTGTAAAGACTCATTATCAGTGTTCCGATAAAACGGCTGAGCAAAAATCCCATCACCATTACCGCATAAAAATAAATTAAGAATCGCCGCGGAAAATGAGTTTGCTCACAAAAGAAAAGAAACGTTAGAAACAGTACGAGGTGCAGTATAATACTTTGCGAGGTGGTTTTGTACACGCTTTCTAATTTATGAATGGTTTTATCGAAGTATAAACCATATATAGATGTACATAGTATCCATAATAAGTTGCTTATGATTAAATCATAGCGGTAGTCAAGTGTAAAAGTTGAATC
This sequence comes from Mucilaginibacter sp. PAMB04168, assembly GCF_039634365.2. NCBI lineage: Bacteria > Pseudomonadati > Bacteroidota > Sphingobacteriia > Sphingobacteriales > Sphingobacteriaceae > Mucilaginibacter > Mucilaginibacter sp. PAMB04168. The sequence goes on along the minus strand of NZ_CP155079.2, from coordinate 4,024,559 downwards.
ATAAGTATTTGATAAATTGGAAGCAGCATAAAAACATAAATTGACCAGCAGCATGTCGCTAAAAGCGAGTGCATATCTCAGAATGTAAAAACTCCTTGTTTCCATGAATTAGTGTATAACTTATACTTCAAATTGTTTAAAATTCAATGCAAGTTTTATTTACTAATAGTTTAAATGCAACAATTTAAGCACAAGCATTCAACATTTATGCCAAAGCAGATGTTAATGGTAAACCCAAGGCTTTTGGTATCAGCTATAGTTTTTTAAAGGGCGGTTATAATTTATTGTGGGATGATATTATTAACTCATAATACATATATAATATATTATGGTTAATTAAAGCGGCAATTTGCGGCAGCAAACCTAAATATAAAATCCGACTTTGCGAATCGAGTTGCAATAAAAAATTGGCCAGGTCTTTCATTTAATTTCGCGCTGTTCTGAAATTTGTCTATTAAGTAATACTCCTTACATGAAATTTTTATACGCTTTTTGTTTCCTGATCCTGTGGCTGCCTGTTGCCGGAAAAAATTATTATGTAAGCAGCCGTACTGGTAACGACAGCTTTAACGGGCAGAGTCCGGCAAAAGCAAAAAAGCACTTGCAAAATGCCGCCACGCTAACCAAAGCTGGCGATACTGTTTTTGTAATGAACGGTGTGTATAGCAATGATTGTGACGTTTGTGATGTGCTCTCTATAACAAAAGGCGGCAAAAGGAATAAGTATGTTGTGTTCACTAATTTTCCGGGACACCACCCTGTAATTAAGTTTGATGGTTGGGCGGGTATATCTGTAAAAAAGGGTGCTAGCTATGTTCGTATAAATGGATTTGAAGTGGTGGGAGACAATGCCAACGTAAAATTGGCAAAAGCACTAGCGCAACCACAGGGTTGCGTAAATAAAAAAGGAACGCTCGATCCGCTTTACAATGGTAACGGCATTATAGTTCAGCCCGAAAAAAATAAGCGTTCGCACCATATTATTATCTCCAATAACACAGTACATGATTGTGGGGGTGGCGGTATTGGTGCTATACAAGCCGACTATATTATAGTAGAAGGTAACACTGTTTACAACACCAGCTGGTATACGGTATTTGGTACCAGCGGCATTGCATTTTACCAGTTTTGGAATTCGGACAGGGCAGGGGGCTATCATAACATTATCAGGCGTAATAAATGCTATAACAATAAATCATTGGTGCCGTGGATGAAAAACTGTCAGATTAGCGATGGAAACGGCATTATCATCGATGATTTCAGGAACAAGCAAAACGGCTCGAGATTAGGTAACTACCAAGGGCGTACCCTTATTGAGAATAATATTAGCTGGTTTAATGGCGGTACTGGCATACATACCTTTCAAAGCGATCATATTGATATTATCAACAATACGGCTTATTGTAACTCGCGTACCAAAGGGCTAAATGCCGGTCAAATTCTTTCCGGATTAAGCAACGATAATAAAATTATCAACAACATTCTGGTGTCAGATTCGACCGTTATGATCAACTCAAATTATGTTAATACTAATTTGACTTATCAAAATAATATACATTACAATATTACCTATCCTAAATATGAAAAACTGGGCATTACAGGCCCTGCCTGTATAAACGGTGTAAATCCGGGGTTTGTAAACCCGGCTAATTCACTTAAGGCCAGTTTTAAATTACTAAGCAATAGTATAGCTATTGATAAGGGCCATACCATAATATTTAGTAAAACAGATTTTGACGGCCGCATAAGAGATCAGGCTACCGCACCAGATATAGGGGCCTATGAGTATTAGTGGTTAGAAAGGTCGACTTCTTACTATCAGTTATTTATGCAAGTGTTAACAAAGGTTATTTTGTAACCATAGCCGGGCTTTTTACAGCGGTAACCGGTTGCTCTAAAATAAGTTTGCTCCATCCCTGGCGTGTGTTTTTCTTGCTCCGGTGTTTATGCTCCTCCATTACTTTTTTAATGCGCAGGGCATACTGCCAGCAGGTACTTTGCCTTATCTGCAATTTTTCGGACAATTGATAAGATGAAATAGTGCCTTTGGTGGTATAAATTAAATACACAATATAAAAGGCCTTGTTAATAGGAATGCGGTTGTTCTGAAATATAGTGTTAAACAGTACCGACTCTTCATAATTGCATTTGGTGCAACGGCGGCTATACGGCGCCCTGCCATGTTTATATGCGTCATGACTGCATTTTTTGCAGGCAAAGCCGTTAGCCCACTTAATATCCGCTAAGAATTTATTGCAGGTTTCCTGATCTGGGTACTTGGAGCTGAACTCCTCAAATGATAGCTCAGTTGAGAGTACCCGGGCATCGGTCACTTTCTCAATGTTGGTTTTAAGTTCAATATTGTCTTTTTCCAGTAACACATTCATCCGGGTAATCTCAGATGCCTGCTCTTCGAGCTGATGGTTTATAGTAACCAGTTCTTTGTTCTGATCTTCTATTATTTGCGACTGCTTGATGATCTCTTCTGATTTTTCAAGTACCTCCCGCGTGCGCTCATTTACCTTAATTTCGAGTTCTTTATTGATGGAGTCTTTCAATTTGTAATTGATATCCATTTGCCTGATGGTTTCGTCCTGCGCTTTTTCTTTCTGCCGGCGCAGCAACCGTACCTGATCGCCAATGGAGAAAGACAGGAACAGCATTTCGAGTACAAAGCTGAAACCAAGACTATAATTAGATACCACGCCCGGTATAATACGCGCATAACCCAGCACCGTAATTGCTTTAACAATAAAGCCAAGGGCAAGGAAAGTGTAGCCTAATACAAAAAACCGAGCCGGCTTAAAGCCATTGAGCCAGATACGCACGCCGGTAGCAAAAGCAATAGCCAGCGGAATAAATTCAACAAACTTGTAATAAAAAAGGCTATGATCAAACAGCAGGCAGTAAAGGAAATAGGCTGTTCTTAAGGCAATAACGTAATTAATAAGGCGGTGCAGCTTGGGCGCTTTTTTTCGTACATGCAAAAGTTCTTTAGTAAAAACCAAGGCAAAAAAGCTTAAACTGTACAAGGCTACGCCATAGGCGTACTGGTTCCAGTTAGGGGCGTTGGGCCATATATATTGAAAGGCGATACCATCTGTGCTCATCTCAAACACACCAACACTCAGTATATATAATACATAGTACAGGTACTGGCGCTTTTTAACCGCCATAAACATAAGCAGGTTATGAAAGCTGAAAATTAAGATAATGCCGTAGAACAGGCCATACGTTAAATACTCCGTTAAAGCATAATGTACAAAAAAGCTTACCGTACGGTACACGATAATCAGATTCACGCCATCTTTAGACCGCACCTTGAAATACAGGGTATGGTCGCCTTTAGGTAAGGCACGCAATTGAAACTCGAAGTTTTTATGCTGGTAAAGCCGTTGGGTGAAATTGTAATCGGCACCGGCGCGGCTTTCGTAATAGCGGCCATTTGAATCGGGTAAAAACGCAGTAATTTGATTAGTGGTCTGATCAAAAAACTCTATCACCGCTGCTTTATCGCCTATGGGTTCTGTAACGTGTATTTTTACCTTATACCAGTAAGTTGCGTTGGGTTCATTTTCGGGGTAATAATTGTAGTTAATTTTGAATTGATGGTTCCGGTCGGCACGTTGCGCATCGCCGAATGTTAGCGGCTTTTTACCCTCTTTAAGCACATTTACTTCACCATGTATAAAAATATGCTGCTCGATTTTGTTGTTTATCTCAACAGTGTTTTGAGCATTTGCGGTGTGCCAAAATATAATTACAAAAAGTACAAACAGACTAGTAAAAGTTTTTCTGCCCATAGAAAGTTGCCTACTGTTATAAGACGGTAAATAATAATTGGTTAGCAAAGCTGTGTAGCCATTAAGGCACCATCAGTATGCATTTGGAGCGTAAATATACGTTATAAAGCACCAAAATTTTAACGTATCCGGAGCATATTATTTTAATACGCTTTATGCAAAAATAGCTGTCAATTTAACACTTAAGCTTCGTTTTAGCGCAATAGAGGCGTTTTTGCCTAACCACTGTTGCCGCCATAAAACTTTTTTTTCAGGATTTTAACGTATTGCTTTTCTCCCCAGATAGGTTGCAAAACCTGTTATTGTATTAATAATGAGCATTAAACTTAACTAAGGACCTGTTCATAAAGCGTATTAATATCTGTGTAAATTATTTATTATCAGTAAGTTATAAATTTTTTTCTTGTTTAATTGAATCGAAATTCAATAATTTTGACTCATTAATAATGGCCGCCTCCCGGCCGCCATTTTAATTTAACCAATTAAAACGCCATGTTCAAATCTCTGTGCTATCTAACAGCGTACGGCTAAGTTATACGTCAACGCCAACAATGTAGCAGCCTTAGCTGCCGATCTTAACCCGTCAATTTTTAACAATAACATTTATGAGAAAAATTTTTACACTTATTATTTGCTTGCTCATAACCCAATATTCGATTGTGCTTGCTCAGTCTTCGGCCGTGCAGGGCAGGGTGAGCGACAAGGCCGGTGAGCCACTGGTAGGGGTAACCGTAAAAGCAAACGGAACTACTAATACCACCATTACCGATGTTAACGGCAAGTATTCGATAACCCCGGCTGTAAACGGAACATTGACCTTTAGTTATATCGGATTTGCGTCGCAGACTGTTACTATAGGCGGTCAGTCGGTAGTTAATGTTACCCTAACCGAAAGCCAGAACAATCTGAACGATGTAGTAGTGGTAGGCTACGGTACCCAAAAGAAAAGCGTGGTTACGGGCGCCATTTCAGGCGTTAGAGCATCCGATCTCGAAAACCAGCCTGTAATTCGTATAGAGCAATCGCTGCAGGGCCGTGCTTCAGGTTTAACCATCGCATCCAATTCAGGCCAGCCGGGTGCAGCTTCAACGGTGCGTTTACGTGGTTTCACCTCGTTAGGTAACGGTAAGAATGAGCCCCTGTGGGTAATTGATGGTGTGGTTATCGACAATGGCGGTATCGGCTACCTTAATCAGGATGACATCGAGTCTATAGAAGTATTGAAGGACGCGGCCTCGGCAGCTATTTATGGTACTCGTGCTGCTGCGGGTGTTATATTAGTTAGCACTAAAAAAGGCAAAGCCGGAACCATGAATATTAATTACAACGGCTACTACGGTACGCAACGTGCTGCAAAAAAGGTTGATTTACTAAACGCAACCGAGTATGCTACGTTAAGAAACCTGGCCTTTACCAATAATCCGGCTAATGCAAACCGGCCATTACCATTCCCTAACCCTTCGCAATACGGCGAGGGCACCGATTGGCAATCTGTGATATTTAATAACAGTGCACCTAAACAGATCCATGAGTTTAGCGTAAGTGGTGGCAGTGAGAAAGCTACTTTCTTTACCTCATTCTCTTACTATGATATTAAAGGTATCGTAGCTACGCCAATATCTAAAGCTAACCGTGCCAACATCCGTTTAAACTCAACCTACAAACCGGCAAAATGGATAAGCTTTGGTGAAAACTTAGGATATGCACACGGTGTAAACAGCGGCATTGGCGAAACTAACCGCGAGTACGGTGGTGTTTTAAGCTCAGCTGTAAATTTGGATCCTTTAACCCCTGTTGTCATTACCGACCCAGCCTCACAAGGCGCATTCTTCCCGGCTGCACCTCCGGCAGGTGTTTCGCCAACGGCGGCTTATACAGCAGCAGTGAGAGATCAGCAAGGCCGTTTTTATGGTATATCGCCATATGTAGCTAATGAGATGAGAAACCCGCTGGCTTATATCCAAACCCGTTTGGGTAACTATGCCTGGGACCACAACATCGTAGGTAATGCTTTTTTGGATATCGAACCGGTAAAAGGCCTGAGGTTCCACTCATCATTAGGTACTAAACTGGCATTTTACGGCAGCGAGACTTTTAACCCTTCCGTGTATTTTAATACCTCATCGTCGGTTCAGCCAAACTCGTTATCACGTGCTAACAACTACCTTATTAATTGGAACATCGAAAACACGTTATCTTATAACCGTGCTTTTGGCAAACACAACCTTACCTTGTTGTTAGGCCACGGCGAGTATAAAGACAATAATACCCGTGGTACAACGGTAACTTACTCCAACATTCCGGCCACCAACTTCGACGAGGCTTCGTTCCGCTTTAATGCATTACAGGCTAACCGCACCAGCGAAGGTCGCGATGGTACCGATCACCGTATTAACTCCCTGTTTTCACGTGTGCAGTATAATTATGACGAAAAGTACTTGTTAACTGCGTTAATCAGAAGAGACGGTTCATCCAGGTTTGGTGCTAATAACAAGTTCGGCTATTTCCCTTCGGCATCAGTTGGATGGGTACCAACACTGGAGTCGTTCTTCCCCAAAAATGATGTAGTGACTTTCCTGAAGCTTCGTGGTAGCTATGGTGTTACCGGTAATGACGGTATAGGCGATTTTGCTTTCGTATCACAAGTTGATGCAGGCGGTCAGCGTAACTATACTTTTGGTACCAGTACGGTGGAGTCGATTAACATCGGCTACAGCCCTGGCGTGCCTGAGAACCGTGATTTGCGTTGGGAAGAAACCAGCCAGCTCGACTTGGGTTTTGACGCTACCTTGTTTCAGAATTTAACTGTAGCGTTTGACGTATACAAAAAGAAAACTACCGGTATTCTTCAAAACCCACCTATTCCGGGCTATGCAGGTTATGGCAGTTTTGCACAAAATGCTGCCGATATCGAGAACAAAGGTTTGGAACTGGAGCTTGGCTACCGCAAAAAAATCGGCGACTTTAACTTTGGTGTAAATGGTAATGTATCATTCTACAAAAACAAAGTTACCAAGCTGCTGCCGGGTATTCAATTTATTAATGATAACAACGCTACTTTCCAAACACTGGGTGATATTACCCGTACAGGCTTAAACCGTCCATACAATCAGTTCTTCGGTTACGAAACTTTGGGTATTTTCCAAAGCCAGGCCGAAATTGACCGTCACGTAGGTGCCGATGGCGTAACTAAATTACAGCCTAACGCCCGTCCTGGTGATTTGAAATACGCCAACTTAAACAACGATAACACCATTAACGGTGATGACCGTGACTACATTGGTAACCCTAATCCAACCATGAGTTATGGTTTGACTATTAACCTGGCTTATAAGAACTTCGATTTTACTGCATTTGGCAGTGGGGTAGGTGGCAACAAAGTATTCCAGGGCTTAAGAAGGCTTGATTTGGCTACAGCTAATTATCAGACTAAATATCTGAATACCTGGTCGCCAACAAATACATCTGCAACGCTTCCAAGACTGTCTGAAGGTGAAAATACATTTAACTATACCCGTTTAACTAACCTTTACTTGGAGAATGGCAGCTATTTCCGTCTCAGAACAATTCAGCTTGGCTATAATTTACCGTCAAAATTGATCAGCAAAATCAGCATGAAAAAATTGCGTGTTTATGTGTTGAGCGAAAACTTGTTCACTATCACAAAATATTCCGGTTACGATCCGGAGTTGGGTGTGAGTGCTGATGCAGGTGGTGGCGCTGTGTTTAGCGTTGACCGTGGTGCATATCCACAAGCTCGCACGTTCTTATTTGGTGTAAACGTTGGATTTTAATTAACATAACGATGAAAAAGAAATATACATACTTAGCTGCACTGGTTATTGCCACTCAGTTATTAGGCTCATGTAAGAAAGATTTGGATGTTAATCCACAGAATCGTATCCTTTTAGAAAATTATTATAAAACAGAGGCCGATGCATTTGCCGCTCTAGTATCAGTTTACGACCGATTTGGCTTTCAAGCCAGCGGCCTGTACGACAAGGTGGCCATTATGGACGTAGCTTCTGATGACCAGGTTGCCGGTGGTGGTAGTGCAACAGATATTAACGATTTACAAGTTGTATCGAATTATTCGCTAAGTGCCAACGTTGGTCCGCAGGGTTATTTATGGAACCGTGGTTATTCAGGCATTTTTAGGGCCAATACGTTACTTCAAAAAATTGATGGCATTAATATGGATGCCGGTAAAAAAGCCCGCATTGCCGCCGAAACCAAAACTTTGCGTGCTATATTCTATTTTGACTTGGTTAGGTTCTTCAAAAATATACCATTAATTACAGGTATTGTTGATCCTAACGATTTGTATAATGTAGTACAAGCTGCACCCGCAGAAGTGTATGCACTTATTGAAAAAGACCTTACCGAAGCTATACCGGGTTTGCCTAACACGGTAGTAGCAGCCGAGAATGGCCGTATCACCAAAGGTGCAGCACAGGCATTGTTAGGTAAAGTATACCTATGGGAAAAAAAGTACCAGCAGGCTGCTGATCAATTGCAAATTGTGAATGGCCCAACTCCCGGACAAGCCAATCCCACTTATGGTTATAAACTGATACCCAACTTTGGCGATTTGTTTAAAACAACCAATAAATTCAATTCCGAATCTATTTTAGAGATTGTACACAGCGCAAACTCTTTGGGAGGATGGGGTGATGCGGGCGCCAGCGAAGGTAATTTGTTAAGTATTATAGCCGGTCCCCGCGGGTATGCAGCGTTAACTACAACTGCGCCCGATTATCATACCGGATACGGCTTTCTAAGTTTCTACAAAAGCTTTTTTGATCTGATTCATTTTGACCCAAGAAATAAAGCTACTGTTGCTAACCTGGATAGTTTGAAAACTAATGGTATAGCTAATTACCAAAACAGCTTTAACAATACCGGCTATTTTCTGGAAAAATTTGCGGGCCGTGTGTCAAACCGTACCACACAGCCTTCCGCAACCATCGACCTGAATTTTCCACATGATATTTACGAAATCCGGTTGGCTGATACCTACCTTCTTGAGGCTGAAGCGCTATTAAGTGCCGGTGCAAACGTAAGTGCCGGAAGCCGGGCCTACCAGCTGCTTAATGCAGTGCGCGCACGTGTAGCGCTTAACCCTGTAGCTGTCACTATGGATAACATAGAAAAAGAACGCCGCCTTGAACTGGCCGGAGAAGGCCATCGCTGGCTGGATTTGGTACGTTGGGGCAAAGCTGCGAGTGCCCTTGCATTTAAAGGCTTTGTGGCCGGCAAACATGAAGTGTTCCCAATTCCGCAAAGTGAGCTGAACAACACTAAACTCCAACAAAATAAAGAGTGGGGCGGGACTAAATAATTGAACCTTATAAACCAGGGTATGGCAAGTGCGTACCCTGGTTTGTTTTTGATTGTATGACAGGTAATATCAGGTCGGTCATTATAATAATTGCATTGCTGGCAGGTGTTCTTACACTTGCAGGTATTCAGTGCACCAATTCTGCCCAAGTTAAAGCCGATCCGAGGGGTGCAGCTTATGCGAGCGAAGCAAGTTGCGTTAAATGCCACAATGCCATTAGCCGCAACTATGCACATACCAGTCATTATACCACATCGGCACCTTTAACTGAGCATGCGCTGCCAAAAAACATAGTGGCTAAGGTGAATACATTCCTGTTTAACGATACGCTAAAAGTGAATGTAACGCAACAACCCGATGGTATGTATCAGGCCGCTTATAACGGTAATCGAAAATTACGTGCTGAGCGATTTGATGTGGCATTTGGTTCGGGCACAAGGGCGCAAACTTACGCGTACTGGCAGGGTAACCGGCTCTTGCAACTGCCGCTTTCTTACTTTAAAGAGATACACAACTGGGCCAACAGCCCGGGGTTTCCTTCGCAGGCGGCTAACTTTAACAGGGTAATCATTAGCCGATGTCTTGAATGCCATGCCTCATTTGCCGAAAATCAATTTGTACAAACCGGTAGTCTGTCGGTAACCCAGGAGTACGATAAAAACAGTATGATTTATGGTATTAATTGCCAGCGCTGCCATGGGCCGGCAGCACAACATGTAGAATACCAGGAGCAGCATCCGGATAATAAGCACGCCAAGTACATGGTAAGGTATCAATCATTAACCAGAGCACAAAAAGTAGACATGTGTGCTGTATGCCATTCGGGTAGCGATAAAGAGCTTCAGAAAACAACCTTTGCCTTTAAGCTTGGCGACAGGTTAAACGATTATTATGTGCCATTCGGCCAAACGAACGATATACCCGATGTGCACGGTAACCAGGCTAACCTGCTTAGCAGCAGTAAGTGCTATACCAATAGCGCCGTTATGACGTGTACAACCTGCCACAGTTCACACACAAAAGAAACTAATAAGCTAACGGCTTATACACAAAAGTGCATAACGTGCCATAAAGAGGAGAACCATACCTTTTGCAAAATGGCCCCTAAGCTTGGTGCGGCAATTAATAATAAGTGTATTGATTGTCACATGCCTGCTATGCCTTCAAAATTGATTACTTACCAGGTAACAGCAGCTAAACAGAGATCATCTTACTATCTGCATACCCACCAAATAGCTGTTTACCCCGATAAAACTAAGGAGATAACAGCCTTTATAAAAAGAACAAAAAGTTGATTGCGCTTAAAATATAATATGAATAATTACAAGCTACCGCAGGTAGCAAATCCAGTCTTATGAAAAAACAATTGTTACTACCCATTTTGTTAGGATGCGCATGCATAGCAGGAGCCCAAACTAAGCCCGTGGCAAAAAAGCCAGCGGAAGTTTCTGCCAGCCGTGTTAAAGTATTTGTAACGGCTAAGGGCACCGATTATCGCTTCAAGTCAACCGAAACACTAAACTTGGCTGTTACGCCGCAGCCTGTTGAAACTGAAGTGTCGGTATTTGTGGACCCAACCAAAACTTTTCAAACCATGGTAGGCATTGGTGGAGCCCTGACTGATGCCGCTGCCGAGACTTATGCCAAGCTGCCCGCTGCTAAACAGAAGGAATTTTTAACCGCTTACTATGATAAAGAAAAAGGCATAGGTTACACTTTTGCACGTACGCATATACAAAGCTGCGATTTTTCGAGCGGTAGCTACAGCTATGTACCCAATGTCGATCTGCAGTTAAAGTCGTTTGATATAAGCCATGATAAGCAATACCGCATACCTTTTATTAAAGCAGCACAGCAGGCTGCCGGCGGCAAGTTTACCCTGTTTGTTAGCCCCTGGAGCCCGCCTGCCTGGATGAAGGATAACAACGACATGCTGCATGGTGGTAAGTTAAAGCCAGAATATCGCCAAACCTGGGCAACTTTTTACACCAGGTTTATAAAAGCTTATGAGAAGGAAGGCATTCCCATTTGGGGATTGAGTGTGCAGAACGAGCCTATGGCCAAGCAGCGTTGGGAATCATGCATTTTTACGGCGGAAGAAGAACGCGATTTTGTAAAACAGTACCTGGGCCCCACCCTGCAGAAAGAAGGTTTGGCCAGCAAAAAGCTGATTGTATGGGATCATAACCGCGATTTGCTGTATCAGCGTGCCAGTACCATACTAAATGATCCGGCGGCGGCCAAGTATGTTTGGGGTGTAGGCTACCACTGGTACGAAACCTGGACCGGCGGTGGTATGCAGTTTGAAAGTACACGCCGTGTAAACGAAGCTTTTCCAAATACCCATTTGGTTTTCACCGAAGGCTGCATCGAAAAATTTGATTTTAACCGTTTGGATGATTGGGCATTGGGCGAAAAGTACGGCAACTCCATAATAAACGACTTTAATGCCGGCACCGTAGCCTGGACAGACTGGAACATACTGCTCGATGAAAAAGGCGGCCCCAACCATGTAGGCAATTTTTGCTTTGCGCCCATACATGCCGATACGCGCGATGGCAGCCTGCATTATACCAGCGAATACTATTACATTGGTCACTTTTCAAAATACATTAAAGCGGGTGCTAAGCGAATCGTAAGCTCATCAAGCCGCGATAAGTTGTTAACCACCGCTTACCTGAACCCCGACGGTAAAATTGCCGTAGTGGTAATGAATCCGGGAGATGCTGCCATATCTTATAAACTATGGTTAAAAAACAAGGCTGTAGCAGTATCAAGCCTGCCGCACTCTATTGCTACACTAATAATTGAGTAAGGCTACAACATGATTAATTTAAAAAACACACTGTTATCAGCTGCATTTACGCTATGCACAGCTGCGTTATTTGCACAACAAAAGGGTGCTGCAGAGATATGGCTTACTAATGCTGATCAGTCGGCTTTGTTTGAGAAGCAGGCTAAGACTCTCGCGTTTGAAAAAGCCACCGGCGCTGATTCTACTATCACAATTAACGCTAAAGAGGTTTACCAATCTATTGATGGCTTTGGCTTTTCCTTAACCGGCGGCAGTGCACAGTTGATGATGAAAATGTCGGCTGAGAGCCGCAAGGCGCTGATTAAGGAGCTTTTTGCCGCAAACGACAAAAATATTGGCATTAGTTATTTACGGGTAAGTATCGGTGCATCAGATTTAAACGAATTTGTTTTTTCATATGATGATCTGCCTGCCGGTCAGACCGACGAAAAGCTCGAAAAATTTGACCTGGCTCAGGATAAAAAAGACGTGGTGCCGGTATTAAAAGAAATTCTGGCGGTAAACCCCCGGATAAAAATATTAGGTTCGCCATGGTCGGCACCGGTATGGATGAAGGATAACGGCGATGCTCGCGGTGGCAGCTTGAAGCCAGAATATTTTGATGCCTATGCCCGTTACTTGGTCAAATACGTTCAGGCCATGAAAGTTCAGGGTATAACCATTGATGCCATTACGGTGCAGAATGAACCCCTGCACCCGGGTAATAATCCCAGTATGCTAATGCTTGCACCCGACCAAGCCAAATTTGTGAAGGCTAATTTAGGACCGGCATTTACAAATGCCGGGTTGAAAACGAAGATTATTATTTATGATCACAATTGCGATAAACCCGAATACCCAATATCTATCCTCAACGACCCGGAAGCTAAAAAATACATTGACGGATCGGCATTTCACCTTTATGCCGGCAAGGTTGAAGCACTAAGCGAGGTGCACAAAGCGCACCCCGACCGCAACGTTTACTTTACCGAGCAATGGATGGGCGCGCCGGGCAATTTTAAGCGCGATATATCGCAACACATTAATAAACTTACCATTGGCGCTACCCGTAACTGGAGCCGTAACGTAATTGAATGGAACCTGGCTGCAGACCCTAACAGTAACCCCCATACCGACCGCGGCGGCTGTAGTAGCTGTATGGGGGGCGTTACCATCGATCAGGATAAGGTAACACGCAACCCGGCTTATTACGTAGTGGCACATGCCGCTAAATTTGTAAGGCCTGGCTCGGTTCGCATAGGTTCTAACCTGTTGGCCAACCTACCTAATGTGGCCTTTAAAACGCCCGATGATAAAGTAGTTCTTATTGTAATAAATAATAGCAATGAAGTTCAAAACTTCAATATCAATTGTAACGGTCGCATAGCCAAGGCGGCATTAAATAGTGGTTCGGTAGCTACTTACGTGTGGTAAAACCTCATAAATGTTCAATAAAAAAGGGAGTAAGCCACGGCTTACTCCCTTTTTTATGTGACGGCAAAGCTTAGCTTTCCAGTTGGGTTAAAATGGTATAAAAAGCATGATAAACCAGACGCAGCTCTGCGGGGTCAATAAGGCCTTGGTTGATGTTCAGCTCTAAAAAAGGCTGTTCGTAGCCGGTCTCCTCAAGCGCGCGGTGATGTATGCCCAAATCAAAGTCTTCCAATGTGCTGAGCACCTGTCTTACTTCCGGGTCGGCAAAAAGCTCCCGTACTTTGGGTTCGTGGTTGGTTTTTATAATAACGTGCTCATCCAGATCGGGGTAACCGGTTTTTACACTGTCGAGGCCAAAAAAGCTGCCTATGCTGTCTAAAAAGTCTTCATCATGCACGGCAAACTTAAATTCGGGTGTTATAGATAAAGGGGCCGAAAGCTGGGTAGTTTCAGAACCACCTTCAAAGCCGCCGCCCAAGTCAATGTCAATGTAAAGCTCAATCTGTCTCGAGCCATGATTAATCAAGGCGTCGTAGCTTAAAATTTCTTCTTCTGTAGAGGTGAGGTCGGCCTCAATGGCTGCAAATACTTCCTGCTCGGTACTTCCTGTTATTACTCTTTGATCTTCCATAATTGGGTTGTGATATAGCAGCAACAAGTTGGTTATAATAATGTTTAAAGGCTGCCATTATTGGCTGTATTAAACTGCGTATTGCAACTACTGTTATAAATGCTATTTTAGTAGCAGCTGCCATATGCAAACTACCATGCAATCAACCACAAGCGTTAAATTACACCAGTTTAAAGCCATATTTGGCGGCTCGGTAGGCAATCTTATAGAGTGGTACGATTGGTATGCTTACTCTGTATTCTCATTATACTTTGCCTCAACATTCTTTCCAAAAGAAAGTGAAACGGCACAGTTGCTTAACACGGCTGGCATATTTGCTATTGGCTTTTTAATGCGGCCTATAGGCGGGTGGCTAATGGGAACCTATGCCGACCGTAAAGGGCGCAAAGCCGCGCTTACCCTATCAGTATTATTGATGAGTGCCGGCTCGCTAATGATTACGCTGGTACCGGGCTACAGGCAAATTGGAATAGCAGCACCCATTATACTGGTGCTGGCCCGGATGGTTCAGGGATTAAGCATAGGCGGCGAGTATGGCACAGCCGCTACATACCTGAGCGAGATAGCACCGCCCAACCGCCGCGGGTTATACTCCAGCATTCAGTACGTAACCACCACTATGGGGCAGCTTATTGCCTTGGCGATACTAATGATTTTGGAACGCTGGTTATTAACGCCGGAGCAATTGGCCGAGTGGGGGTGGCGCATACCGTTTGCCGTTGGTGCGCTGCTGGCCTTATCAGCCTTATACCTGCGTCGTAACCTGCCCGAAACGGAATCTTTTAGCGTAGAAACCGTATCGGTGGAAAAGCGGGGTACGTTTACCGAGTTAAAGAAATACAACCGCCAGGTACGTACCATAGTGGGGTTTACGATTGGGTTAACGGTGTCTTATTATACGTTTTCAACCTATGTGCAGAAATTTTTGGTGAACACGGCAGGTTTTACAAAGCGCGATTCTACCTTGATTACTACGCTTGCCTTGCTGGCTTTTATGCTCATGCAGCCCCTTGCCGGTATGCTGGGCGATTACATAGGCCGCAAACGCTTAATGATTATTTATGGTGTGTTGGCCATGGTTACCACAACGCCTATTTTGATGATGCTGGGCAACACCCACCAGGCATGGCTGGCTACCTTGCTCATTGTTATTGCTTTGGGCATCCTGAGTTTGAATACCTCTATTTCAGCAATCATCAAAGCTGAGTTGTTCCCTGTTAATGTACGCTCGCTAGGGGTGAGCTTTCCGTATGCATTTACAGTGGCGCTATTTGGCGGAACGGCCGAGTATGTTGCCCTGTTGTTTAAAAATGCGGGTCATGCCAGCTGGTTTTACTGGTATATTACCTTGTGTATTGCGTTATCGCTGGTGGTCAGCATCCGCATGGCCAACCCTGAAAAGCATTCTAAAATGGAAACTAAGTAAAAGCGTGACCAAACAAAGCCTTTCGTAATTGCTTTAATAGGATACATTAAACATAAATCATATGGCATCCGAAAATACAGTTCCTATTAATGAGGAAGAAAATGAAAATGCAGCCAGCCGCGATCCGCAAGACACCTCTTTAGGTTCGGCAGAATTGAATGACATTGAGAAGAATGAACAGGCAGGAGAAGTAGAAGCATGGAACCGTGCTTACGAAGCATCCACACCATCTTATGAATTGAACCTGGATGCCGGAGACTTTGCCGGCGGCACTGCAGGCGAAGCAGAGGGCGACCCTGATGATGCGAACCTGAAACAGTAAAAAAGAACCAGGAGCCAAAACATTGATGATTTTTTCAGTCTCATTTGAATCTGGCTCCTGGCTCTACTCTTTTAAAGTTCTTTTGTTAAAAACGGGTATCTATAATCCTTCGGTGGATCAAAGGTTTCTTTGATAGTGCGTGGGGATACCCAACGCAGCAGGTTAAGCATCGAACCAGCTTTATCATTTGTGCCTGAGCCCCGCGCGCCGCCGAAAGGCTGCTGACCAACCACTGCACCAGTAGGCTTATCATTAATATAGAAGTTACCGGCAGCATTACGCAAGCGTTGGCTGGCCATATTAACGGCATAACGGTCTTGCGCAATAATAGAACCTGTTAAGGCATAGGCCGACGTTTTGTCGATGATGTTCATGATCTCTTCAAACTGCTCATCCTCATAAACGTAAACTGTTAATACCGGACCAAAAAGTTCCTCGCACATGGTTACGTAGTAAGGGTCCTGCACCTGGATCACGGTAGGCTCTACAAAATAACCGATAGATTTATCGTATATACCACCCGCAATAATCTCAACATCAGCATTAGCCTTGGCCTCGTCAATATACTTAGCCAGTTTATCAAACGATGCCTCGGTGATTACTGCGTTCACAAAGTTTTCAAAATCTTCAACCGGACCTACTTTCAGAGTAGCAATATCGCGCTGCAATTTTTCTTTTACCGCAGGCCATAATGATTTGGGAACATAAGCGCGGGATGCAGCCGAGCATTTTTGTCCCTGGTACTCAAACGCACCACGTACCAAGGCTACATTTACCACATCGGCATCGGCGCTTGGGTGGGCCAACACAAAGTCTTTACCACCGGTTTCGCCCACAATGCGCGGGTAAGTTTTATACAGGCTAATGTTATTGCCAATGATTTTCCACAGGTTTTGGAACACATGTGTTGAACCGGTAAAGTGCAGGCCTGCAAAATCTGGGTGACTAAAAATTACGTCGCCAGCTACCGGGCCATCCACACTGATCATGTTGATAACACCCGGAGGAACGCCGGCCTCGTTAAAGATCTGCATCAGTACGTTGGCTGCATAAATTTGGGTAGGAGCAGGTTTCCATACCACCACGTTACCCATAAGGGCAGGGGCGGCGCAAAGGTTGCCGGCTATAGCCGTAAAGTTGAACGGCGTAATAGCAAATACAAAACCTTCCAGCGGGCGTTGCTCTACACGGTTCCATACACCTTTGCCCGATATAGGCTGCTGGGCGTAAATCTCCGTCATGAAATGCACGTTAAAACGCAAAAAGTCTATCAGTTCGCAAGCGGCGTCAATTTCGGCCTGGTAAGCATTTTTGCTTTGGCCCAGCATGGTAGCGGCGTTGATTTTAGCGCGGTACGGACCGGCAATCAAATCGGCAGCTTTCAGAAAAATGGCGGCACGGTGCTCCCAGGGTAAATTTTCCCAGTTGGCTTTAGCGCCCAAGGCAGCATCAATAGCCGCTTGTACATGGCTGGCATCACCCTCGTGGTAGGTGGCCAGCAGGTGTTTATGATCATGCGGTGGGCGTACTTCCAGTGTTTTGCCGGTGCGTACTTCCTCCCCGCCAATGTACATAGGTATATCCAGTTGCTGCGCACGAGCTTCATCCAGTGCAGCCTTTAAAGCGGCACGTTCCACACTGCGCGGACCGTAATTTAAAACCGGCTCGTTCACTGGCTCGGGTACATTAAAAAATCCTTTTAACATAGGGTGTTATTTTGATGCCGCGAAGATAGGGGTAAATGTGCACATGTGCGAATGCCCGTTAGGCAAATGACACAAGCATGTGAGTTATTTACTGAATGTTATGCAAAGGCTTTGAGTATTTACCAGTTAACCTGTATACGCACAGTTAAGGCAATTAAGCTAACCGAAAGCTGGCAAACTTGCGGCTAGCTTAATGCTGATAGTTGCAAGGTGTTAATTGCAAGAGATAAACCACGAAAATAGATTTAAAGCCTTAATGAGATTTAATGGTGAGAATAGCGCAAACTATACCTATTACAACCGGAATCATAAAAAAGGAAACTGGTACTAAAATGCTACGTATCAACAGCGATTTTTTTGAATAGCCTGATTTAGAAAAAAACTGGTAATAAAACCATACTGCGTAAAAAAACAAGAAACCTTGTATACCTATATAATAAATTGCAGCTAAGCCATTTATATTGTGATAAAAGATAGTAATTATACTAAACAGCAACAAAACTAATAACTCCGCTGATGACTTGTAAGAATTGAGTACCAGGTGTTCGGAGTAATTGAACTTAGCTTTTCTGAACCATATAAAACTGAAAAACGAGCTGATAGGGATCATAACCAATAAGGTCAACTTGGGATGTTCATTTACCACCCGCTCAAATTCAGTTATGCTTTGTTTACTGGTTTCCGACATGATATCAGAAACCTTAAAGTGTGTGTAATGGCTTAACAGGGTCGAAATACCAGTAACCAACAATATGAGGGTAACAAAATTGAAATAGTTTGCTCTTCTACCCATCACAAAACCCCTCACACTATGGCCTGGGTTAGTAAAAAGCTGTGCAATAGTATAAAAAAAGCCTTTATCTACATGCCAAACGCCGTGTATAAAGTCGTGCTCGATAAAATGTTTAAACGAGTACCGGTGCGTGTGTGCGCTTTGTCCGCAGTTGCCACAAAACTTTTCGGTTACGGGGTTGCCGCAGTTCAGGCAACTTGCTGCTACATGTAATTCCATTAGGTGGTTTGGTTGCGCTTTTTTATTTCGTTGTTAATTTCGGTAAGGCTAACAAAACCGGGCAAAAGGGTAATAGAACAGCCCAGGCCAACAGCTATAAAGGCGTAATTTTTTGTTGTTACAGCAACGTAAATCAAATACACTACGGCAAGAGCCATAAAAATTCCCAACGTAATGTAAACAGTAGTTAGTTTTTTCTTTCTCTCGCTTAGCTCTGTAATAGTCAGCAGGCTTAGGTCTTTTTTCATTGTGAAGGTTGCTTCAATAGTTATAAAAAGGGTGTATTTTACACTGGCAAGTTACAAAACTTGCTTTTAATTTGACAAATTGCATGTGAATTTAATTGTGAATTAATCATGTGCTGCATTTTAAGCAAGCGCTAAATCCCGGCGGCTTCTTGTTTCAGGTTATTTGGTTTAAACATAGCAATAACCGCACGCCAAATTAAAAGGCAGTGGGCTTCGGGCAAAAGGATTTATGGTTCGTAGAAGATAAAAGCACAGTATCAGATGCAAAATAGGGCCAGGTATCTAGTGCCTGACAGCTAATTCATTTACTAATTGCTGCTCCTGATTATGCCGGGTTGCGTAAGTAACGGCCTCCATACGGCTCTTGAACGACATCAATCTGTCATCTCCCTGGAAAGTGCTGTAACGTTCTTCCCCTGCGGCAGTTTTCCAAGTCACCACATGATAGCCATCGGGAATCTGCTTTTTAAATAAAACTAATTTGATTTTCATGATAGGTATAGGTTTAGCGAAGGTTTCCTCACTAACTATACGGTCCAAATATTTGTAACGCTGGGTTATAACATCACAAATCTACCTGTTCTTGCACTTACAACTTTTGATCTTAGCCTGCAAATCTTGCTGATCTTGTTTCAGCAAGCCCTAGGACAGGTAGTACACTAAGCAGGCAAGATGCTGAAACAAGTTCAGCAAGGCTTTAAATATTAAGTACGTTCTTGCAACTTCCGCTCATACCTGCCCCTCACTGCCTTGCTAATAAAGGTACTTAGCCCACGCCCTTGCCGGGCTAACTCCTTCATTTGTTCCACCATTACTTTGCCGGGTTTTTTGTAGGTGTAGGCGTATATATCGCCGCTGGCAAATTGCACCAGGATGCGGTCGGCCTCAATTTGGTAGGCTACAACGCCCGAGTCGCGGCTGGTATTTTGGTAGCGGGTCATGTGTACATAATAACCCTAAACAGCAATTTGTTTAGCATGAAACACTATTGCAGTAGATGCCTTCATTGTTGGGGAGCTGCTGCCGCCTGAGAGAGAACTGCCTCGAAAAACATGTTTATCCGGTATTTCATTGTTCAAGACAATAAACACTTGGCAAAAATGGCATATAGCGACTGCTTGAAATTCAGCATTATTATACTGAACTAAATCGTGAGTTTAGCGTGTATTTTATGAGTGATGATTATTAAGGGTGTTTCATAAAAATACATTTTTCATGAAACACCCTGATTGTTATGTTGGACAACAATTAAGATAGTTATTTTGCTTTCTCTCCAACAATTACAATGTTAGGTTTAGGCGGTGTTTTCATGCCCTCGCCTATGTAAAAGCTGGTATGGGGTGGCTGGTTGTAGGCTACGTTTTGCCAGGCAATACTTACGCGGTATTGCGGATCGTGCATAAAGGTGTAAAAGCGGTTCATGGCTGGTATGGTGGTGGTAAAGATACGCAGTTCCTTACCATCGCGTGTGGCGTAAATGGCTTCTTCGCGCCAGTCGCCCAGTATATCGCCGCTCAGTACTGGGTTTTGCTTGGTGCCGTTGTTGCTCACACAATCGTATAAGGCAGCGTTCAGGAGCATATCGGGTTTACTGTTGAGGTAATCCCATTTGGTTATGCGGGTACCGTCCAGCAACTCGCTCAACATATCATCGTCCCAAAAAATACCAAAGTTTACAGATGGGTTGCGCTCGGCTATCTTATTTCCTTTCACATCAAACATACCCGAAATACCAGCCCCGGCCACCCATGATTCGAATCCGCGGTAACGCGGGTCAACATCCAGCGAAAGGCCACGGCCTGGCCCCTCGCCATCATCGCCCGCCTTCACCGAACTCTTTTTCCAGATCATTTCGCCGGTGCGTGCGTCTCTAAAATTAGCCCCGGCATCACCAAAGCGTTCCTGTATGTCAAATACTTCCAAGCCAGGCCGGTCGGGGTCAAGGTCAGACACGTGCAGAGCATCTGCATGGCCTATGCCAGTGGTGTACAAGCCCTTGCCGTTATCGTCGAGCGTCATGGCGCCGTATACAATTTCATCTTTGCCGTCACCGTCTACATCAGTAACGGTTAGGTTGTGGTTGCCCTGGCCGCGAAAAGGACGGGTTTCGGGCGTGGCATCGCTGTCAAATACCCAGCGCTGTTTCAACTGGCCTTTTACTAAATCCCAGGCTGCAATAACGGTGCGGGTGTAATAACCGCGGCACATAATTAAGCTGGGGTGTTTGCCATCCAGGTAGGCTACTGCAGCCAAATAACGCTCGC
This sequence comes from Mucilaginibacter sp. PAMB04168, assembly GCF_039634365.2. Classification (NCBI taxonomy): domain Bacteria; kingdom Pseudomonadati; phylum Bacteroidota; class Sphingobacteriia; order Sphingobacteriales; family Sphingobacteriaceae; genus Mucilaginibacter; species Mucilaginibacter sp. PAMB04168. Next base: position 4,003,578 of record NZ_CP155079.2, on the reverse strand, counting down.
CACGGTTGCCGTAGCCATCGCCCCAAATGGCTTTCATTTCTTCGGTAGTAGGGTCTTGTTTGGTAGGATGACGGCCGGGCACATAGGCTGTGGTATTAATGGCAGCGCCGGTTTGTCCGTTAAAAACGGTTAAGTACTCGGGACCTTGTAAAACGTGGCCGTCCTGGTTTCGCCAGGTTTTGCTAGAGTCTCCAATTACCTTGCCTTTACCATCCATACTGCCATCGGCTGTTTTGCAGGCAATTTCAGCTTTGCCGTCGCCATCCAGGTCATACACCATAAACTGGGTGTAGTGTGCACCCTCGCGTATGTTACGGCCAAGGTTAATGCGCCACAATAAGGTGCCATCCAGTTTGTAAGCTTCCAATATGGGTGGGGTGGTCATACCTTTATGCGAATTATCGTGCCCCATCCCAACCTGATGTACAATAACTTCGTACTCGCCGTCGCCGTCCAGGTCGCCTACCGAACCATCATTAGGCTTGTATCCGTCTGGGGTTTGTAATGGCACAGATAAATAAGGTTTGGCACCGGCACGCAGGGTGAAAGGAGCGCTTGCTTTGCCTTCTTTGCCATTTACTACTTCTTTTACAAAGTAAGCGGTTGTAGCAGTGGTATCGGTAAGTTGGTCTACATAATTTGTAGTTGCCATAACAGGCTCTTTATTGAGCTTTACAGCCGTTTTGTTCCCCGCTTGGCGGTATAAATTAAATGCCAGTTTATCGGGGTCGGTTCCCAGCAATCGCCAGCCTACGTACACTTTGCCGCCGCCCTGGTTAACGGCTACTACGCCGCGGCCCAGCTTTTCCATCATTTTTTGTGAAAATGCAGATGTGCCTGTACACAGCGTTGCCGCGCAGAGCAGGCACGCTGTCTTTAAATAATTTCGCATTTTAGGTAATTGGTTTTAATTGATGAGGTTAAAATAAATTTCGTAGGGCAAACAACTGTGATGCACTGTAGGGTAGTAGCCAAAATGTTACACTGATGCTGTAGCTGCGTAAAAAACAGGATTGTAGCTGCGTTTAATGTGTTGTAATGTTGTTATTATTGTAGAATGTTTAGTAGCTGCAACTTATTACGTATTAAAAGTGGTTTATTATCGGTTTTTGCGCTGGTAATAGTTTGTTTGTGCTTTGTAGAGAGCGGCACTGCGCAAACTAACCAGCTTGACGTTGACCGCTTGTACGAAAAGTATAAAGGCCATTCAGAAACCACCATTTTTGTGGGCGACCGTGAAATAACTGCCCGGGTGCTTATTGGCTATAATGGCAAAAATAAGCCGTACCGTATTATAGTTTACGGCGAAGCAGCAGCCGATACCGATTTACAAGAACTGGTTGATCAGTTGGGAGAGGCTAAAGTAAAATCGGGTTACCGAAAGCTCGGCGGCGCCAACGTGGTAAACTTTGATCAGAACGGCATGTATGAGAATAACATACCGGTGCGGGCATATCAAAAAGGTACACAGTACGCTAAATATGGTATTAAAGATATGGAAGCCCGTAATCAGCTTACTGGTGAAAATGGCACCGCCCGCTTCAATTCAGATTTTTTTTATTTTGAAGTAGGTGATACCGCGCGTAAAAGAACCAGCAAGCCTGAAAAATTTGATTTTTAAACTGCCGGTTGTTGTAGTAGTTAACTAATACGTTACCTAAGCAAAAATAGTGTTGTAAAAGGTATTTTGCGCTACAATAAACCTGTGATTTATGAAGTTATGTTGTATTATACGTATTATTGTACTTCGGTACAGGCGTTAAACAGCGTACATGAAAAAAGTTTACTTCATTATTATTAGCTTATTATTTGCGCAGGCTGTTGTGGCTCAAAAGAAAGCAACCGGTCCTGAACTGGATGTGGACCGCATTTACAACCTTTATAAAGATACCAGCGACATCGTCATCAAAACCGGCGGCAAGGAAATCAAAGCTAAAATCAAGATATCTTATAACGCCCTGGATAAGCCTTACTCCGTAATTGCCTACGGCGAGGCAGACGCTGATATGGATGAAGTATTACAAAAGCTGAAAACAGAGCTTGGCGTGGCCAAATTGCAGGCCGGCTACAAGCAATCGCCGGGCACATTTCCTGTGGCGTTTAATCCATCAGGCAGTTACGAGCATAACATCTTAATTTCATACTTTCAAAAAGGAACCCAATCGGCCAAGTATGGCATTCAGAAAATCATGTATAATGACCAGGATGTTAACGGCATATCTGTTCAGCGCCATGTGAGCGATTTTTTTTACTTCGAGGTTTGTGATGAAAGCCGCCGCAATGAAACAAAAGCAGGCGATAAATTTGTGTTTTAAACCGTCTCCATTTAAATCTGACGCATCCTTCACTTAAGCCGCTCTACACCTTCTGTTAAAGGCTATTTGCTTTTCGTATCTTTAGCCCTTTAGTTATGAAATACCTGCGCTGGTTATTATTTCCTTTTTCGCTGTTGTATGGGCTGGTTGTTATATTACGCAACTGGTTTTACGATACCGGAATATTTCAAAGCCGGCGGTTTACCATTCCGGTTATTTGCATAGGTAATCTGGATATTGGTGGGGCAGGCAAAAGCCCTATGACGGAGTACCTGGTAAGGTTGCTTAAAAACAATCATCAACTGGCTACCTTAAGCCGTGGCTATGGCCGTCAAACCAAAGGTTACCTGATAGCTGAGAAAGATGCTACTGCTGCCCAAATAGGGGATGAGCCTGCTCAGTTCAAACAAAAGTTTCCGGATGTTACCGTGGCCGTGTGCGAGAAGCGGGTTATAGGTATTGAGCAATTGCAAATCAACCACAGCCTGGTGATTTTAGACGATGCTTACCAGCACAGGGCAGTACAGGCGGGTTTTAATATTTTATTATTTGATTATAACCGCCTGCATGAACCCCACCTGCTTTTACCTGCAGGCAACCTGCGGGAGCCCTTTGTAGGCCGCTACCGGGCCGATGTTATGATAGTGAGCAAATGTCCCGTCAATCTGACGGCCAACCAGCAGCATGCGGCACTGCAACGATTAAAGCCATTTGGCTTTCAACAGGTGTATTTTACCGCGATAGACTACCTGGCTATGCTTGATTTATACGGAAAACCGGCTAAAACATTGCCCGATGCCGATACTGCCGTTTTTGTGCTAACCGGAATAGCCAACCCGCAGCCTTTATTGCAATATATTAAACAATACAGCGTACATATTGTACATCATAATTATCCCGACCATCACCAATTTAGCTTAAAAAATATTGCTAAACTTGCGCAGGATTATAACAACTGCAGTGCCGCAAAAAAGGTAATTATTACTACCGAAAAGGATGCACAGCGCTTAAGAGAACCCGAATTGCTGCCCTATGTACAAACCTTGCCTATATGGACTTTACCTATAGGCATAAGATTTTTAAACAATGGTGAACAGCAGTTGAACGAAACGATAAATAACTATGTTAAACAGTATAAAAAGCACAGTAGCTTACATTAAAAGCCGTATTGGCGAATTTGAGCCCGAGGCTGGTATTATTTTAGGCACCGGCCTTGGCGGCTTGGTAAAAGAAATGGAGATTGAAAAGCAATTACCTTACTCCAACATACCCGGCTTTCCCATTTCAACACTGGAGTTTCATTCAGGCAGGTTAATATTTGGTACTTTGGCAGGTAAAAAAGTAGTGGCCATGCAGGGTAGGCTGCACTATTACGAAGGATACAGTATGCAGCAGATCACTTTTCCGGTTAGGGTAATGAAAATGCTGGGCATTAAAACGCTTTTTGTATCAAACGCCAGCGGTGCGCTTAATCCGGATTTTAGAAAAGGCGATCTGATGGTGATAGACGATCATATTAACCTGCAACCTACAAACCCACTGGTGGGTACTAACGATGAGGAGCTTGGTCCACGTTTTCCGGACATGAGCGAGCCCTATAGCCGCCGTTTAACCGAAAAAGCTTTACAAATTGCAGCCGCTAACAATATTACTTGCCATAAAGGAGTTTATGTAGCGGTAACGGGGCCTAACCTGGAAACGCGTGCTGAGTACCGGTATCTGCGTATAATAGGCGGCGATGCCGTGGGCATGAGCACTGCGCCCGAAGTTATAGTAGCCAATCATATGGGTTTGCCGGTTTTTGCCATATCGGTACTTACCGACGAAGGTTTCCCTGACACGCTGCAGCCGGTATCTATAGAAGAGATTATTGATATAGCACAGCATGCTGAGCCGCATATGACACACATTTTAAAAGAATTGATTGCGCAGGGTTAGCGTAAACTATGTAAACAAGCAGAAATTACAAGAAGTGGTTTCTTTAAAGTTTCGGCTTGGCCGTTGAGCGGCGCGCTTCTTTTTTCTTGCCTTACTTAATTTAGATAACAAAGGTCTGTTTTGACTGATTTAAATGCTGAACAAGCTTAAATACCTTTTTACAACGTTGCTGCTGCTGGCTGTAGCTCATACGGCGTTTGCACAAATACCTGACCGCCCTTATGGTGCCGATACCCTGCGCAATGGCCGCAGCAAGCTCACCGATGCTCAGATGATAGACAGTACGCGCAAGCGCGAAGAAAATAAACGCGATACAGTCATCTACACATCTAAATTTGTTAAGGTGACCAACGAGCGCTTATTGAATGATAGCACGCAGGTATTTCCGTTGGATACCGGGTTGGTGAACTTTGAAAATTACAGCCCCCTTAATCAGCCACGTAGTCCGCGTATACACTTGGGCAGTACCGGCCTGCCACAACGCCCGCTGTTGTTTGAACCATTAAAAGGGGTAGGGTTTGATGTGGGTAACCATGCGCTTGATGTGTACATGATTACGCCACAGGATATTATGTATTACCGTACCCGGGTAGCCTATACGAACTTGTCGTTTTATAGCGGAGCCTTTGGTAACCCCAATGCCGATCAGATATTTAAGCTGGTACATACGCAAAACATAAAGCCAAACTGGAATTTTACATTCAACTTCAACTCAACCGGTTCGCGCGGCTTTTATCGCCGGCAAAACGTTAGTGATTTGAATGCCGCGGTGGCTACCTGGTACGAGTCGAAAAGCAAGCGGTATAACTTGTTAGCCAACGTTATATTCAATAATATGAAAGCGCCGGAAAGCGGGGCCATTGTTGATAATAATATATTTAACGCTTCAACATTTAATAACGATAAGCAGAACCTGCCGGTAAGGCTAAGCAGCGCTTACATAAACAACCGTAACAATGGCTTATATGTAAAGCAATTTTACTACCTGGGCCGTATTGATACCATAGTGAACCAGGCAAAAGATGCGCAAAAGATATTGCCCACGCAGCGCTTGTCGCACACTTTTTATTACAATGTTCAAAAGTACAGGTTCTATCAAAATGAGCCTGATAACTATTGGGTTTTTCCCGATTACTTCTTTAATTCGACCGTAGGGCAAGACTCTTTGGCGGTAACTGATATACGTAACGACTTTTCCTACAGCTTTTACCTCAGAGGAAAATCGGTCAGTTTTGTTAAAAACGAAGTGAAGTTGGATGTCGGCTTAACGCATGACTTATTTCACTATTCGCAATACATTATTGATTCTATAGACGTAAATACAAATTTGCGTAACCAGCAGCGCCGGGTGCAAAATGCTACTTATCAAAACATCAAATTAAACGCTAAATTCAGTTATCGCTTTAGCGACAGAGTAGGGTTGGAAGGTGACTTTCAGCAGGTGGTTCAGGGTTACAACTTCGGAGATTACCTGTATGATGCCAAGCTAACCTTGGCCGGAGGGCAAAAGGCCGGGCGCATAATTTTAGGTGCTTATGCACAAAACAACGAGGCCCCGCTTATTTTTAAAGACTGGATATCTAACCACTACATTTACCGTAACACGGGTATTGGCAAGCAGCAGATCAATAACATATCGTTCAATTACATTAACGATAAATTGCAGCTGGATTTAAAAGCAGAATACTTTTTGGTAAATGGTTACCAGTACTTTGCCGCGCAAACGCCTGGCGGTATTGATGCCGCACCGGCACAGCTCAGTTCGCCGCTTAACTTGCTTAAAATTAGCGCAGGTAAAAAGTTCGATTTAGGTAACTGGCACTTTGAAGACTATTTTGTTTACCAGCGGTCAGATTACCAGTCGACCTTGCGCACGCCGCAGATTTATAATTACATTAACATCTATTTTACCAAGCTGTTCTTTACGGTACTTAATACCAGCATCGGTGTTAATGCACGTTACAATACCGCTTACACGGCACCTAATTATGCCATAGGAATCGGCCAGTTTTATAATAGCACCGATATATCTTTTTTAACTTATCCGGTTATCACACCATATGTTAAGGCCACGCTTTTCCGTACCAACTTGTTCCTGATGTATGATTATGCCAACCAGGGGTTGCAAAGCAACGGTTACTACATGGTGAACCGTTACCCTGGCCCAGACAAGCTGTTGAAGTTTGGCGTGAGCTGGACTTTTTATAATTAATTCAGATATAATAGCTGCTTAAAGGATACTGTGCGCTATAGTATATTTGCTTGATTGAGACAAAAAAAGGTCATCAAAGCAAGATAAATTAAGTCTTCTGCTTTTTCTTTTTAGCCGCAGGGAATAACACGTTATTCAGGATTAAGCGATAACCCGGCGAGTTAGGGTGAAGTTTCAGGTCTGTGGGTGGATCCCCAACGGCGTGCTGATAATCTTCAGGATCATGACCGCCGTAAAAAGTCCACTGGCCCTTGCCATATTCTCCGTGTATGTAGCGGGCTTCGTTTTGGGTCTTCATTTCACCCATAATAGTTACACCCGGCTTTAACCGGCTTTTATTGTAGGCTGTTGTTAAACCCATAAAGCCTTTAATAACTTTATCATGGTTTTGGGTTAGCATGCTAGGTACGATATCCCACTTGGCTGAAAAATCAAATAGCGTAAAGAAATCGTGCGTACGCTCAACCTGCCGGTAAGGCGTTACGTCAATATCGCTAAATTGGTGCGACATCGGGTTCATATCCAGCCGGAAGTTTTGAAACGCAAAGGTTTGGCTGTAATCAAGCTTTCCCTGGGCACGGTAATCGGCCGGGTCGCCATCAAACATGGCCTCACAAATATCGGTTCCAGCCGAAGCCAGGGCAATGTCAAACGTATCAGTACCCGAACACATGGCAAATAGAAAGCCGCCACCACCGCAAAAATCATGTATGTGCTGTGCTACCGAGAGTTTCATTTGCGACACCTTTTTGAAGCCCAGCCTTCGTGCCGTAGCTTCTTGCGCTTTTACATCATCCTGGTACCAGGGCTGGAAGCGAAAGCTGCCGTAAAACTTGCTATACTGGCCTGTAAAATCTTCGTGATGCAGGTGTAACCAGTCATACTTCTGCAGGTCGCCTTTTATCACTTCCTCATCATAAACCACATCATAGGGGATCTCGGCATATTTGAGCACCAGGGTAACGGCGTCATCCCAGGGTAGCTTATTTTTAGGAGAGTAAACTGCCATTTTTGGTGCTTTTTCCAGCTTTACCACGTCCATGTTAACCGACGGATCGCTCACCTCGCTTAATATGGCGTTTACCTTAGCATCGGCCACCACTTCGTAGCTTACGCCGCGTATTTTGCATTCATCTTCAATTTGCTTGCTATACTTGGTCATGAAACTGCCGCCCCGGTAATTAAGCAGCCAATCAATAGACTCTCCGTTGCGTAAAACCCAGTAAGCAATACCGTATGACTTTAAATGATCTTTTTGTACCTCATCCATCGGCAGCAAAATTGAGGCTGCCCTTAGCATGGATGAAAAAAATATAAGGGAGAAAGCTAAGAAGTATTTCTTCATTTCGGATACCGGATATTCGATTTCAGATTGCTGGAGCCCTTTTTTTAAGTACTCTGTAACCAGGAGTATGAAGCGGGCTTATCAAATGTAACGATTAAATATTGAAGCTATTATAAATTTACGGTAATGCACAAAATGTTTAACTTTGCCACCTTGTTGAAATAATTGAGAAGATATGAGCAAAGCAATAATGAGAACCGAAAAGGGCGACATGACTATCGAATTTTACGATAAAGACGCTCCTAATACTGTAGCCAACTTTCTTAACCTGGCTAAAACCGGCTTTTACAATGGTGTAACTTTTCACCGTGTAATACCTAATTTTGTTGTACAAGGTGGCGATCCTACCGGCACAGGCGCTGGCGGTTCTGGTACCCGTATCAATTGTGAATTAACCGGCGAGAACCAATACCATGACCGTGGCGTGCTTTCTATGGCACATGCAGGCCGTAATACCGGCAGCTCTCAGTTCTTTATTTGCCACAGCCGTGATAACACTGCTCACCTTGACAGAAACCACACTTGTTTTGGTAAAGTGGTTGAAAATGTTGATGTGGTTGATGCTATCCGCCAAGGCGATAAAATTTTGAGCGTAGACGTAATTGAGGAATAATATACGGTTGTAAGTTTTGTGTTGTAAGTTGAATGCCTGGCTTTGCTTACAACACGAAACTTATAATTCACATACTTAAAAGAAATGAATTTACAAGGAATTGTATCGGTAGCGGGTAAGCCGGGCTTGTGGAGAGCGCTGGCCCAAAACAAAACCGGTTTTGTGCTCGAAAGCCTGGATGAGAAAAAGACCAAACTGGTTGTAAACTTATCGACCGCTAAACTGGCTGCTTTAGATGAGATTACCATTTTTAGTAACGATGAAGATATTAAACTGACTGACGTATTAGAGCGTATGAAAAACGCAGCATCAGTGCCCGAGGCTAAAGCTGATGGTAAAACGATGCGCGAGTTTTTCAGAGAAGTAGCGCCCGATCATGATGAAGAGAAAGTTTATGCATCGGACATGAAAAAGATCTTAACCTGGTTTCACCTTTTAAAAGACATGCCGTTGTTTAACGAGGAAGCAGCAGCACCTAAAGCTACTGAAGGCGAGGCCGAAGTAGCAGCGGTAGAAGAATAAAAGTTTAAGCGCTTAAATAACAAAAGCCGGCAGGTAGCCGGCTTTTGTTATTCAAAAGGAAATGATAGCAGCAGATTTAGCTGCATATCTTTTCGTGACATGGCTCGCCTGCAAACTCAGGCTCAAATGTGCTATGCTGAATGTCCAGGTGCTCAAGCCTGTGGCGCAGGTCGTGCTTTATATCATTGAAATTAGCCATTTCTTCTGTGTGTATAACCAGGTGGGCCGTTAAAGCGTTCTCTGTAGTGCTGAGCGCCCATACGTGCATGTGGTGAACATCTTTTACACCTTTGGCCTTTAGTAATTCTGCTTTAATTTTATTAAGCTCCATTTGCTTGGGTACGCCGTCAATTTCCAGGCGTATGCTATCCATCAGTAGCCGCCAGGTACCCGTAATAATAACCACTACAATAATGAGGCTCACGGCGCTATCTATCCAATACCACTTGGTAAAATAAATAATGATACCCGATACTACTACCCCTAATGACACCAGTGCATCAACAGCCATGTGCATGTAGGCTCCTTTTACGTTCAGGTCTTTTTCCTTATCTCGCATAAATAGCCATGCCGTAACGCCGTTTACCAGTATGCCAGCAAAGGCCACCCAAGCTACCGTAATGCCCGAGATAGGCTGGGGATGACCAATGCGCATGATAGCCTCATAGGCAATAATACCGACAGCGCCTACCAATATTATAGCGTTGAGTAATGATACCACAATGGTTGACCGCTTATAACCATAGGTATAAACATTGTTGGCTCTCATTTTAGACAGTTTGAAGGCCAGCAGGGCAAGGGCTAAACTGGCCACATCGCTCAGGTTATGGCCGGCATCGGTAAGCAGTGAGAGCGAATGATTGGCAAAGCCTACTACCGCCTCAACAACTACAAACAAGGAGTTTAGTATGATACCTACTATAAAGGCTGTGTTCAGGTGATCGAGCTTTGGCGCGTGATCGTGGTGGTGATGTGCGTGGTCGTGACCCATAATTTTAGCCAGGCTAAGCGTAACTGCTCTATATTGTATTTAACTCAAATATAACAAGCTATATTACTTATGTAATTGGATTATTCGAGGATTGTTTTGTAGTTGTAAATAACAGCGCACACTATTGATGATGATAAGGCTCCCCTTTAATGATGGTGTATGCCCTGTAAAGCTGTTCCACAAAAAACAGGCGTACCATTTGATGCGAAAATGTCATGCGCGATAAGGCCAGTTGTGCATTGGCTCGTTGATATACGCTGGCATCAAAACCATACGGACCACCTATAATAAACACGATGTTCTGCACTGAGGTTATCGCTTTTTTATCCAGGTAATCGGCAAACTGAACAGAACTAAATTCCAGGCCCTTTTCATCCAGCAAAACCACATGGTCTGTAGCTGTGATTTTTTTCAATATCAGCTCGGCCTCCTTGCTTTTCTGCTGGTCTTGCGTTAGGGCTTTGGTGTTTTTGAGTTCGGGCAGATCAACCATATCCAGCTTGGTATAGTGCTTTAGTCTTTTCACAAACTTATCAATCCCTTCCCTAATATAAGCATCTTCGGTTTTACCTACGGTAAGCAAAACGATTTTCATGCTGCAAATAAACGCTAAAAATGCCGGGCTCGTAAAATTTCGTTTAATTTGTTCAAATTTCAGCCGCTATGTCTACAAATGTCTTATCTGTTTATACGCAGAATATCAGTCTTTCCGAGCAGCAAATTAAGTACTACCAACAAAGGGTAAACCTGTTTTCTGTATTGCGCTTAGTAGCGTTTGGCTGCCTGCTGGCGCTGGTTTACTGGTCGGTAAAAATTGGGTCTTTAGGTATGTTTGCCATAGGAGCCGTTGTAATAGGCGCGGTTTTTAACTGGCTGGTAGGGCAGCAAAACCAGTTTGATAAACAACGAAACTATTACGAGAGCTTTAAGGCCGTTAATCAAAACGAGATAGAGAGCGTAAATGCGCATACCAATATATATGATAACGGACAGGCTTACGCTGATGACAAGCACTTTTATACCGCCGATCTTGACATATTCGGTCAGGCGTCCCTTTATCAGCTTACCAATCGTGCTGCTACAGTGCCTGGCAAAAACTTGCTTGCTCGCTGGCTCAAAGCGCCTGCCAGCAAACCCGATATATTAAGCCGCCAGGAAGCTATTGAAGATATTGCTTCCAAAACTGGGTGGAAGCTTAAAATGCAGGCCATGCTGCTGTTTAACAATAAGCAGGAGACCGATGAACTGGACAGGTTGTTTAGCTACCTCAACAAGCCGGTAATCATTCCGGGCGAGGCCTGGCTGCGCTATTATGTAAAAGTTGCGCCTTGGATAATGATTGTCGCCATCGTAGCCTCCTTTTATTATGCGCCGGTTAAGCATCTCGCTACGTTTTTAGGTTTGCTTAATTTTGCGATCACAGGCTTAACCAGTAAGGCAACCCAACAAACCGATCTTATAGCAGGCAGAATAGGCAACACACTGAAAAGCTATGCCGATATTTTTAAGAGCATAGAGGAGGAGCAGTGGGCGGCCAAGTTGAATATTGCACTTGCACAGGAAATAAAACCAGCAAACGGCAAAAGCACCGCATTGGTTGTTGCAAAACTTTCCGCACATATCAATAGCTTAAATGCCCGTTTAAACCTGGTTGTAGGTTTTGTTTTGAATGTAGGGCTGGTATGGAATGTGCGTTATGTAATAGCCATTGAAGACTGGAAGCGCAATAACCATGAAAATGTAGAGGCAGCGTTTGGTGCAATTGCCGGGTTTGAAGCCTTGCTGAGTGTTGCAGGTCTGCGTATTAACCACCCTGAATGGTGTATGCCACAGATAGCCGAAGGGGCGGATTATACGTTAACTGCTGAAGCAATAACCCACCCGCTAATAAAGAGAACAGTTGCGGTAGCTAATGATTATACGTTGGTTAATACTCGTACGGTAGATATTATAACAGGCTCAAACATGGCCGGCAAAAGTACCTTTCTGCGTACGCTTGGTATTAATACTGTGCTGGCTTTAGCCGGTGCACCGGCTTGTGCACAGGCTATGCAGGTTTCGGTAGTGCAATTATTTAGTTATATGCGCATTAAGGACTCACTTAATGAGAGTACATCTACATTTAAAGCAGAGCTTGATCGTTTGCAAATGCTGCTGCAGGCAGTAGAGGAGCAGCCAAACATCTTCTTTTTAATTGATGAAATGCTCAGGGGGACCAATTCAGTTGATAAATACCTCGGCTCGAAAGCGGTGATAGAACGGCTGGTTAGCCGCCGCGGAGTAGGCCTGGTGGCCACGCATGATTTGCAGCTGGCCGAGCTCGAGAAGCAATACCCTGACTACATACGTAACTTTTACTTCGACATACAGGTGCAGGATGGTGAGATGCTGTTCGACTACAAACTTAAGCCCGGCGAGTGCAAAACCTTTAATGCATCGCTGCTGCTGGAAAGAATAGGCATTAAAACGCAGGCTGAGTAACAGCATAGTTGATCTTTCCGTAGCGAAACAAGTTCGGCATAACACTATAAGGACTAAAAAGAAAACGCCATTCCGGATCTACGGAATGGCGTTTTCTTTAAAAGCCGTCTTGTTTCGCGGCTCTGTTGTATTTGCTTATTGACGAGGTGCACCGCCTTGGCCACCTGGGGCACCGCCCTGGTCGCCGCCTTGCAGTAAGTCGTCGTTGTTTACGCCTTTTTTCTTGGTTTGCTGACCATAAGTAACACTACCAAAGTTGTAAGTAAACGAGATACCGAATGATTGCAAAGGATATCTGATTTTCTGAGTTTGGTTTAGGTTAGGTGTATTGATCGACTGATCCAGCTTTAAGTATTTCTGGAACGGTGACAATGCGTTTAATCCTAAGGTGAATTTTTTAGCAATAATCTCTTTCTTCACACCAAAGCCAAATAAGTTAAAGGCTGGGTTTTCGCCTTGTATGGTACGGCGTGGCGAGTTAAATACACCAAAGAATTCAGTTGTCCAGCCACCTTTTATAGTTGCCGAAGCACTCAGGAACGCATTATATTGAAAATAAGTAGTGCCGGTAGCAGTTTGCTGGGTCTGATTGGCAGGGTTAACGGTTGGCCGGTAAGTATAACCATTAACACTTCCTCTGATGGTTAAAGGCTTCCACGGTGTAACCGATCCAAAAAAGCTTGCACCGAATGATTTGTTGCTACCTATGTTTTGAAAAACTGTTCTTGATGCTGATCCATTAGGGTTGCTTTCGCTTCTCAGATCGGGGTCATTAATGGTTTGAACAATGCCTTCAATCAAATTATTAGTGTACTTGTAATAAGTTGATAAGTTAATTACAGACGTTTTAATAAAGGTTGTATAGCCCAATTCAATGGTTTGGGTAACCTCCGGTGATAACTCCGGATTACCTTGTGATTGGTTTTGGTTATTAGCCTTGTTAATAAACGGATTTAAGAACTGTAAGCTTGGGCGTTGAATACGCTTGTTGTAACTTAATTTGTATGTCTGCGTGCCTTTTACGGTTTTTGACAGTATAAAGCTAGGTACAAAGGTTGTATAGCTTTGTGAAAACGGCTGAAGGTTTCTTTGAACTAAGTTAGTGGGGTCACCATCAATTTGTGTGTTTTCAACACGTAAACCTGTTTGTAACGAGTAGTTTTTAGGTAAAGTAAAGCTTAAAACTGTGTATCCGGCATAAACATTCTGGCTGTAATCATATTTGTTAGATGCCGTATCGTTAAGCGTATAAGGTCCCTGGTTAATGATCTGCCCTTGTGCGTTTATCTGTCTGAAAACGTCATAATCGCTGTTTATTTTTCTTAAAATAGCTTTACCACCAGCTTCTAGTTTAATTACCTTACTTAAAGGATTAGCATAATCAGCTTGAGCGGTATATTCATCATTAACGCCGTTGTTGCTACCTTGTTGGTTAGGGAATGCCCTTGGCGGAACGTTAAAATATTCAGAGGTATAATCTGATGCTATTTTACTATGGCTCCACTGTCCGGCAATGGTCAGTTCTTCGCCTTCTTTTTTAAATTTATGAGTGTAGTCGGCATTGTAATCAAAACCGCTAAAAGAGGCTTTATTAAAGTTGTTGCTGGTATAAGCAAAGTTTTGTGGTATAAAGCCCACCGGATTAATTCTGGTGGTTCTAAAAGAGTTGGTAGCGCCTCCGTTGGTTTCAAAACCACCGCCATTGATTCTAAGTGTGGTAGTAAAACTATTGTAGTTATTTATATCATAGCTGGCATTTACGGACCCAATAGTTCCAAAGCGCTTAGTTCTGGCGCTTGAGTTCTGAACGTTTGTGGTTGTAGTATCATTGCTTCTGCGGGCACTTTCAAAATCAACCAACGAAGTTTGAGGCCATGCGAAGTTACTGCCAATGTTAGCGCCTAAGCTAAAACGGTTCTTTTTGTAGTTGATATTAACGTTGCCATTGTTTTGACGGGTACCAACTCCACCACTTACTGAGCCGCTTAAGCCCGATACGTTTTTGCTTTTGGTAATGATATTGATGATACCGCCTGATCCTTCTGCATCGTACTTGGCAGATGGAGCAGTGATTACCTCAATACTTTTGATCTGATCAGCAGGGATGGTGCGCAATACGTCAGCCAAACTGCTTGATAGGGCACCTGATGGCTTACCATTTATCAATACACGAACATTTTGGTCGCCACGCAGAGATGGTTTACCGTCTAAGTCTACCGATACCAGCGGTACTTTACGCAGCACGTCGGTAGCGTTGCCACCAGCAGATGTTACGTCTTTCTCGGCATTGTAAACAATCTTATCCAGCTTGTTTTCAATGATGGCTGTTTGGCCGGTTACAGTAACGGCGCCCAGGGTTTTGCCACTTGGGGCAACTATAACGGTACCTACGTTGTTATCGGGTTTGCCAGGAGTGGTCTCAACCGGATCGATAGTTTTGGTTGGGTAACCAATATAGGTAACCGCAATTTTATATTTGCCCGGCGCAATATTGTCCAGTCTGAACGAGCCTTTACCGTCGGTTAGGGTACCGTTCAACACCGCTTTTCCGCCGCTGCGGTAAAGGCTTATGGTAGCATAATCTAAAGGTTTTTTAGTAACAGAGTCGATAACCGTACCTGAGATGCGACCTGTGATTTGGGCGCTGGCACTCAGCATGGTACCTATTAATGCAATTAGGGTAAAAAAACGTTTCATTTATAATGATTTTGGTAGTAAGATTGGATAAGGATTGATTTGTTACAGCCTTATCACCTATTTTTTTTAAAATATGCGTAAAGCACCTTTTGTATCACAAATGTTGCAGATTAAGCTAAAGGCATGCTGCTGTGTGGTAGAGGTGATCATGCAGCAAAGGTGCATTGCAGATTTAAAACAGCGGTATGTTTTTGGGCGAACGGTTGTTTTTGTGGCGCAAATGGTGCGAAAGAATGTATTAATGCATTTATAAATGTCATCTGGAGCAGATAGCGAGATACCTTTAAAAAGTAAGCTGATCACTTAAAAAAAGACTTCCCGCTATCAGCTCAGATGACAGTATGGAGAAGTGAAATTCTTATATCACAATATTTACGATACGGCCTTTTACTACAATTACCTTCTTCGGTGTCTTACCTTCAAGGTATTTTTGTACATCGGCATGGGCCAGTACAAGAGCTTCTACTTCTTTTGGCTCCATAGTCAACGGCATGTTGATATTTAGACGGGTTTTACCATTTACCGATATAGGATAAGCAAATTCATCTTCTACCAGATAAGCAGCGTTAAATACCGGGTAAGCAGCGTAGGATAAGGTGCCGGCTTCGTTGCCCAGTAAGGTCCAAAGTTCTTCACAAATATGCGGAGCATAAGGAGAGAGGATGATGACCATATCCTGCAATATGCTGCGCTTATTACATTTCAAATCGGTCAATTCATTTACCGCAATCATAAAGCTGGAAACTGAGGTATTGAACGAAAAACGCTCCACGTCTTCTTCAACCTTACGGATTATTTTGTGCAGTGCTTTTAGCTCCGCTTTAGTTGGCGCTTCATCAGACACCTTAAAATCCCACTGCTCATTGTGGAACAAACGCCAAAATTTGCGCAGAAATTTAAAGACGCCCTCAATACCGTTGGTGTTCCAGGGTTTACTTTGCTCCAGTGGACCTAAAAACATCTCGTACATACGCAGTGTATCGGCGCCGTAACGCTCAATCAAATCATCGGGATTTACCACGTTGAACTTTGATTTCGACATTTTCTCAACCTCTACATCGCAAATAAACTTGCTCTCGTACTGTGTATCATCATTAGGATAACTAACGCTGCCGTCTTCTAAAATCACGATAGCACCGGCGTTATCCGGCCGCCATTTACGGAAAGCAGCTACGTCAAGTGCATCATTGCTTACAATGTTTACGTCCACATGCAGCTTGCTGAACTCCATTTCGCCAAGCTCTGCACCTTCGGGAAGCAGATCTTTGTAAAAAAGTGCAATTTGCTCAATAGTATCAAAGTCGCCCTCTTTGTAAAGCTCATAAATACCTTTAGAGACATAAACTTCGGGTTTGGCAAAGTTCTCATCGGTATTTAACAGCAAGGGGTTCAGCCTATAAGTAAAGCTCGAACGACCTTGTATCATGCCCTGGTTAATGAGCTTTTTGAACGGCTCTTCCTCAACGGCTAAACCTATATCCTTCAAAAACTTGTTCCAGAAACGGCTGTACAGTAAGTGCCCGGTGGCATGCTCCGAGCCGCCAATATACAAGTCAACGTCTTTCCAGTAGTTGATAGCTTCTGTTGAAGCAAAAGTATTGGAGTTTTGTGCATCCATGTAGCGGTACCAATACCAGCTGCTGCCGGCCCAACCTGGCATAGTGCTTAGCTCATACTCGTACGCATCCTGATATTTCCAGCCGTCGGCACGGCCCAGTGGTGGCTCGCCGCTTTCAGTTGGCAGATATTTGTCTATTTCGGGCAGTATAAGCGGTAATTCGCTTTCATTGATCAGATAGGGCAAGCCGTTTTTAAAGTAAACTGGTACAGGCTCACCCCAATAACGCTGGCGACCAAAAATGGCGTCACGCATTCTGAAGTTTACCTTGGCTTTACCAGCGCCAATTTCTTCCAGTTTAGCTACAACTGCAGCAGTAGCTTCCTTATAACCTAAACCGTTAATGAAATCAGAATTAATATACTTTCCGTCCTTGGTGGGGTCGGCCTCCGTTTCGATGTTCTGAATATCGATGATAGGAACAATAGGTAAATTGAAATGCTTGGCAAACAGGTAATCTCGCTGATCGCCTGATGGAACGGCCATAACGGCACCTGTTCCGTAACCAGCTAATACATAGTCGGCAATCCACAGCTGTATCTTTTCGCCGTTTAGCGGGTTAAGTACATAGCTGCCTGTAAAAGCGCCCGACACGGTTTTAGTATCGGCCATGCGGTCCAGTTCTGATTTCTTTTTGGTTTGAGCAATATAAGCTTCCACTGTTTCTTTTTGCTCAGGCGTGGTTAAGCTTGGCACCAGTTCATGCTCGGGTGCTAGTACTACAAACGTAACACCAAAAATGGTGTCGACGCGGGTGGTGAAAACCTCTATGTAGTTGTCTGTTCTCTGTTGTGAGCTGTCAGATAAATGACCACTGTTAACTGCTAACGGAAAACGCACACTCGCGCCAACGCTTTTACCTATCCAATTGCGCTGCATTTCTTTCAGAGGCTCGGGCCAGTCAATGGTGTCCAGTCCCTGCAGCAGGCGCTCGGCGTAAGCGGTAATGCGCATGCTCCACTGCATCATTTTCTTTTGCTCAACAGGGTAGCCGCCACGTTCTGAAAAGCCGTCTTTCACCTCATCGTTAGCCAACACCGTACCCAGTGCTGGGCACCAGTTAACGGTGCTTTCGCGCAGGTAGGTTAGGCGGTATTTTAACAGTTCTGTTTGTTGCTCTTCTTCGCTCATGGCGTTCCATTCGGCAGCGGTAAAGGTTAATACCTCATCATCGCAAACGGCATTGATGCCGGCAGAGCCGTTGGTGGCAAAATGAGCAGTTAGTTTTTCAATAGCTTCTGCTTTCTCATCGGCCTTGTTGTACCATGAGTTAAACAGTTGCATGAAGATCCACTGCGTCCATTTATAATAATCGGGCGAACTTGTGCGCACCTCGCGGCTCCAGTCAAACGAAAAGCCTAGCTGATCCAGCTGACGGCGGTAAGTGGCAATGTTTTGCTCGGTTGTAAGAGCTGGGTGCTGACCGGTTTGTATGGCGTACTGTTCGGCCGGTAAGCCAAACGAATCGTAGCCCATAGGGTGCAGCACATTAAAACCCCGCAGGCGTTTATAGCGCGAAAAAATATCTGAAGCAATATAACCAAGCGGGTGACCTACGTGTAAACCGGCTCCCGAAGGATACGGAAACATATCGAGCACATAATACTTTGGCTTGGCCGATTGGTTATCGGCTTTATAGGTGTGATGGCTTGCCCAAAATTGCTGCCACTTATTTTCGATTTCTTTAAACTGATAATCCATTTCGCAGGGTCTCAACAAATAATGCGCGAAACTACGAAAAAAATCAGAAGCTACTTTTTAAGCGTATAAGTAAATTCAGCAGATAAACTGCCTGTTTTACTTTCTGCTATTCTATTTAACGAAAGCTATCTGCAAGAGATTATTAACCCGGCACTAATTGGTTTGTGCGGCCTGACGTATTAGCTGAACAGGGTAAATAGAAAATTCAGCATAACTGTAGTCCACCGCAAATTTGCTATCTGGCAAACTATTTTAGTCCGAATGTGTATGTACTGATAACTAACAGAAAATCAAAAACTTGCTTCATGCGAAAATAATTTTTATTATTGTAATCCTGAACCTGCTAATTACTTAAATGGATCTACTATCCGCCAGAAAAAGACCGGGTAAAAATGGCCGGCTACCTCTTTGTCCCGTTTGCGGGCACGAGTTTAAATATCGTGTAAAGCGCAGCCGCGTGGTAAAAATCTTGCTCTTTTGGCTAACCATGAAACGTTATTTTTGTGAACACTGCTTGGAGCGCTACTATGTTCGTAAGCCTCAGTATGCTGATTAATCTATAAAAGTTACTTCTCTAAAACGGCTTTAAGATTTACTTTAAGCAACAATTATATTTATACTTGTTGCCTAATGTCATGCCCGTTTTATGAAACGTTTACTCTCTAATCTTACTTTTCAGGTTATTGCTGCCATTTTGCTGGGCGTGCTGGTAGGATTGTATCTGCCTGAGTTTGCCCCCGCAGCACAACGTATCAGTAAAATGTTTATCAGCGTAATTAGCATGCTGATAGCCCCCATCATATTTTTTACCATAGTGCTAGGTATTGCCGGTATGAACGATATGAAAAAGGTGGGCAGAGTGGGCGGCAAGGCTTTGCTGTATTTTGAGCTGGTAACTACTTTTGCCCTTGTTATAGGTGTAACGGTTGCTAATTTAATTAAACCAGGTGCCGGCCTAAATATGCAACTCCCGACCGACCTAAGCAAGGTAGCCCAATATCAGAAGCAAGCCGGCGAGATGAACTGGGGCGACTTTTTTACACACATTATACCCAGTAATTTTATAGGTGCCTTTGCTGAGGGCGACATTTTACAAGTGCTTTTTATAGCTGTTTTGTTTGGCTTCGGGCTAAGCCGCATGGGCGGAACCGGCCAAACCTTGCTGCAAAGTTTTGATAAAATTGCCAAAGTGTTTTTTAACATGATGCATATTGTGATGAGGGCCGCACCGCTCGGAGCTTTTGGCGGCATGGCCTATACCGTAAGCACATATGGTATAAAAACATTAAAACCCTTGGCTATGCTCATGGGATCGGTTTACCTTACCATGGCGCTGTTCATTTTTATAGTGCTGAATGCCATTTGCTATTTTTTTAAATTCAGCTTGTTTAAATATCTCCGGTACATTCGCGAAGAAATATTGATTGTGCTCGGAACATCATCCTCTGAACCAGCATTGCCGCTAATGATGGAGAAGTTGGAAAAGCTGGGTTGCGCCCGTTCGGTGGTAGGACTGGTTATCCCTACGGGTTATTCCTTTAACCTGGACGGTACTACTATTTACCTATCTATGGCTACCATATTCCTGGCGCAGGTTTTTCATGTGCCGCTAACCATAGGGCAGGAGCTTACCATTATAGGTATACTCATGGTAACGTCAAAAGGTGCAGCGGGCGTAACCGGCAGCGGCTTTATCGTACTAACGTCTACACTCGCCGCCATAAAGATTATCCCGGTAGAAGGCGTGGCCCTGCTGCTGGGCGTAGATCGTTTTATGTCTGAAGCGCGGGCTATTACCAACGTAATTGGCAACGGCGTAGCTACTATGGTGATAGCCATCAGTGAGAAGGCATTTGACCGCAATAAATACGAGGCAGCCACAGCGAATAGCTCCTCATAAATATCTTAGTGAGTAGTAGGCAACAAGGCAAGGTATACGGACACTCATACACATTTCTTCTCATTCTGTGATGCTCGGCCTTCGTATGTATAGCCTGTACTTGGTGTCTGAAACCTGTACTTAGTACAAAACTGCCACTTTCGCTGCTTCGTAACCTAAGCCCCTGCTCCAAATTCTTCATTACATTCACTTGTGCCTTATTTCTTTTTTTATAGCTTTGCCGTACAAAAACTAAAACCATGAGTGTTCTCGTAAATAAAGACTCCAAAGTAATTGTACAGGGTTTTACCGGCAACGAAGGTACTTATCATGCATCGCAAATGATTGAGTACGGAACCCAGGTAGTAGGTGGTGTTACGCCCGGTAAAGGCGGTCAGCAGCACCTGGAACGCCCGGTGTTTAATACCGTTAAGGATGCGGTTGACCAAACCGGCGCCGATGTATCTATCATTTTTGTACCACCTGCGTTTGCAGCAGATGCCATTATGGAAGCTGCCGAAGCTGGTATTAAGGTAATTGTTTGTATTACTGAAGGTATACCAACCAAGGATATGATACAGGTTAAAGAGTATTTAACCGACAAAGACACTCGTTTAATTGGCCCTAACTGCCCGGGTATTATTACTGCCGATGAGGCTAAGATAGGCATCATGCCCGGTTTTATCTTTAAAAAAGGTAATGTGGGTGTGGTATCAAAATCAGGAACTTTAACTTACGAAGCGGTAGACCAGGTAGTAAAAGCCGGTTTAGGCATTACTACAGCTATTGGTATTGGTGGCGACCCTATCATTGGTACTCCAACCAAAGAAGCGGTGGAATTGCTAATGAACGATCCGGAAACACACGGTATCATCATGATTGGTGAAATTGGTGGCGGTATGGAAGCTGATGCTGCCCGTTGGATTAAAGAAAATGGTACTAAACCCGTAGTAGGCTTTATTGCCGGCCAAACCGCGCCTCCGGGCCGCAGAATGGGTCATGCTGGTGCTATTGTGGGTGGTGCTGATGATACAGCTGCAGCCAAAATGAAAATTATGGCCGAGTGCGGTATCCGCGTGGTAGAATCGCCAGCCGAAATTGGCGCTGCCATGGCAGAAGAATTGGCTAAGTTAGCGTAGCTGAAACTGCAAAGCTAAGAATAAGAGCCAAGTATGGCTTGAAACATATAAAGATCCCGGTCAACTATGGCCGGGATTTTTTGTTTGCGCTGAATTTTAAAATAAACTTTCTGATAGTATCTTGCTGCTTCAATAACAGCCGTTTCCAATCAACTACCTTACTTACCTTGGCTTAGCCAACTTGCTTTTCCTTCACCAGTTTCCAATCTAAATACTGCACCGCTATTAAGCCCAGCGCTGCAAATACAATAGCCCATTTGTAAGGGCTTATGGCATAGGCAAGCTGGGAGGCAAGAGGTGTACGGGCGTAGTAAAGCATAACAAACGTCAATATGGTGCTAAACATTACAAGTAATGCCAATAAGCCATATAATCCACGGCTTTGTGCCCGTTCCGTTTGCGCTTTTACCCGCCGCATTACCCCGGCCGAAAAGTTATAAGGCAAGCCTTTGACCGGCTCTTGTTTAAGGGCCTCAAATACCAGTTGATAGGCTTGCCATTCATTCTGCTGTTCTTGAGCCACAGGCAAATTTGCTTGGTTCAAGCTATTGTCCAGCAGCTTTTGCAGTTCATCATCATTTAGTTCTTTCATAACTGTTCGTCTTTCAGGTCCTGTTGTATTTTTTCCTTAAGCCATTTTCGCCCCCTGAAAAGGTGGCTTTTTATATTGCTTTCGGGTATGCCGGTTATCTCCTCAATTTCCTGGTAGCTAAACTCGTTTAAGTGATATAACGTAAGTACGGTTCTGTACTGTACGGGCATTTGCGCAATGAGCAGGTTAACATATTCGGCAGTGTTTTTACGGGTTAAGGTAAGCTCTGGTGTATCGTAGGTAAAATGGAAGTTCTCAATATCATCTGGGTAGTGTGTTATCCTTTCGGTTTTGTTTTTGCGTAAGTGGTTAATGGCTGTAAGGTAGGCTATACGGGCAATCCAGGTTGATAGTTTAGATTGAAACGCAAAGTTGTGCAGGCTTTTATGCACCTTTACGAACACTTCCTGGCAAATATCTTCCATGTCCTCGCGGTTGCTGATAAGCCGGTTCACTACAAAAAAGACCAGTCGCTCATATTGTTTCACCAGCAGTTCAAAGGCTTGCATATTGCCCTTTAAAATACTGGAAACGACCTCCTTTTCATTAAACATGTACAAGTAGTCACAGGTTGTGCAGTAAAGGTTGCAATTAATTTTTATAAATTGTTGCAACCCTTTGGGGCCGAGTGTTGACTACTGGGCAAATTAAAGCACAAAACCATGAGATATATTGAAAGCATAACTATTACGCTGGCGTTTTTTTTAGCGCTTGTGGTGATCATAATGGCAATACTCAATTTTATTTTAAAAATGCGTATCCTCAATTCAGATAGTAGGGATACCTATGCCTACTTTTTCAAAAAAACGAGTGACTATAAAGGAGCGGCTCTTAAATGGGCTATCATGTTGTTTTTTGCCGGATTAGGTCTTATAGTCATTCCATTTGTGCCATTGGACGAAATGGCCGTTAACTCGCCCTTGCCTTATGGTACCGAAGCTGTATTTCTGGCCATGGGCTTTTTTGTGTACTACCTGGTAGCACGCAAGCCGCAAGCTTAATCTTCTCGGTTCGGATCAGCCTGTTCCAACCATAGCTCCCAATTTATTAACCGTCAATATTTAAAAAGTGCATTTAGCCTTTAAGGGGATTGCTATGCCTTTTACTTCCAAAATTTTAAGCTAATAGAAATGAAAAACAACCTTATCACCCTGCTTGTGGCAGTTCTTATCATATGTACAAACCAAGCGGTGCAGGCGCAAAAAGCTGCGGCTTACAAAATATATGGTACAGTAATCGACTCCGCAAACAACAAGCCTGCAGACCTGATTACGGTGAATCTAAGAATTGCCGACAAGAACATTAAAACAACATTAACCGCCGTAGACGGCTCTTTTAGTGTGGAAGTAACCGAGCCACAACCCTATAAACTGGTGATAGTAGGGGTAGGATATCAAACCAGAACCATAGCGGTTGCTATTAACACGGCATCGGTCCTCCACATTAATGTAGGTACAATAGCTTTAATTAGGCAGAACACACAACTGAAAGATGTGGTGGTGGCGGGTAACAGGCCAACAATAAAGCAGGAGGCCGGCCGCATTATATATGACCTCACGGCCGATCCTGAAAGTAAGGGGAATAACCTGATGACCATGATGCGCAAAGTGCCCTTTATTTCAGTAGATGCCAGCGACAATCTTTTACTTAAGGGCAATAGCAGTTTTAAGGTATTTATTGATGGTAAGCCTTCCAATATGGTTGAGAATAACTTAAAGGCTATTTTGCAAAGTATGCCTGCTTCTACCATTGAGCGTATTGAAGTTATTACCAACCCACCAGCCAAGTATGATGCTGAAGGGCTGGCGGGAATTATTAACATAGTTACCCTGAAAAAGATAGGTGACGGATACAAAGGTACATTAAACACCAATGGCAATTATCCGGTTGGTGGGCCGGGCTTGGTTAGCAGCTTTTCGGTTAAGCAGGGCAAAGTGGGTTTTAATTTTAACGGGGGTGCTAATTATAGCCGTTCGCCCGCTGTACAGAATTTAAATAGCAGGCAAACCTTTGGCTCCAATGCTACCTTGTTAACACAAACAGGTAACCGTAAGCCTGAAAGCCGCACAGGTTATATGGGCACAGAGTTAAGCCTGGAGATCAACCCGCGTAATTTGCTCACTGCACAACTAAGTATTAATGGCTATCATTTTGATAGCGACTATAGCCAGCAATCTTTACTTGCCGGCAATACAGGCACCTTAGAAAGCTATAATCTGTATAACAATAATACGGGCAGTAATAACGGCTTCGATGTTGGGCTAAACTATCAGGCCGGCTTTAAGAGCGATAAAAGTAAGTTGCTTACCTTTTCGTACCGCTACACTAATTATGGAAGTATTCGTAACGGACAAATAGATATTGCGAACCCCGTAAATTATAACCAGGCCGACTACGAACAGGATAATAGTACACAAACCGCCGAACAAACCCTACAGATTGATTATGTACAGGGCATTAAAGCGCTGGTTATTGAAGCAGGGCTAAAAGGTATACTGCGCAAAAGTGAAAGCGATTTTCAATACCTGTTATATAATGCGGGTACCAGCAAGTTTGAGCCTTTTTCAGAATTTTCGAACCAGTTTAATTACCATCAAAACGTGTTTAGCGCATACAATTCCTACCAATATAATTTAAAAAGCTGGAGTGTTAACGCTGGAGTCCGTTTAGAAAAAACCTTTATCAATGCTAATTTTATCTCATCCGGTACTGTTATTAGTCCCAATTACTTAAACGTAGTGCCATCGGTATCGCTCAACAAAACCTTTACAGATAAAAGCAGCCTGAGCGTTGGCTATAACCAGCGTATCAAGCGTCCGGGTATAAACCGGCTTAATCCTTTTGTAGACAGGTCTAACCCTAACTATGAAAGCACCGGTAACCCAGCGTTGCAACCGGTTTTAATCAATAATTTTCAGTTAACTTATAACCTGCCTAAAAAGTTAGCCGTTACCATGGGGCTGAGTTATTCTTTTATAAATAACATCGATCTAAGGGTTTATATAACAGATCCGGCTACTGGCATTACCCGTAGTACCTATCAAAACATGGGTAAGGCAAGTAATTTAAATCTCGATTTTAACCTCAGTTACCCGCTTACACAACGCTGGAACCTGAGCGCTAATGGCAACCTGGCCTACTTTAACGTTATGGGCGTGGTAGACAATGCCGAAATCGAAAATAAAATGCTGACTCGAAATGTTACAGTTTCTACCAGTTATAAGCTGGATAGGGGCTGGCGTTTAAATGCCGGTGCCGTAAATATTGGCCGTAACATTACCGACCTGCAAACCAAAGCTAACGGATTGTTACATACAAGCTTTAGCGTTAATAAGGAGCTGATTAAAAATAAACTGAACTTTGCAGCCGTGATCAATAATCCATTTACCAAATACCGCAATAACGAGCAAAGAACCATAGGGGCAAACTTTACGCAATTGAATATTACCCGCGATTATTTTCGCAGTTATAGCGTAAGCCTTAATTATAACTTTGGCGAGTTAAAGAGTAACATTAAAAAGAATATAAGAGGGATAAAGAATGACGACGTTTCGAACTGATAAAATTGTTGGCTGTGACGTTGGTCAGGCTCGCGTCAATAAGCAACCATTGCAAACCAATCAAGTCAAATATTAGTATATTAGGTAGTCACTGCAAAACTTTTCAATTAGTGCAATCAAAACAATCGGTGACGTGATAAATAAAATGGAAGACAAAAAATATAACGAGTTAACACCTGCCGAAGAATACGTAATATTACATAAAGGTACCGAGCGCCCTTTTACCGGCGAGCTTTTAAATAATAAGGCGCAAGGCCTGTATGTATGCCGCCGTTGTGATGCGGCCTTGTACCGTAGCGAGGATAAATTTGAATCGTTTTGCGGCTGGCCAAGTTTTGATGATGAGATACCCGGAGCAGTTACCAAAGAGACGGATGCTGATGGCCGCCGTACGGAAATACTGTGCTCAAACTGTGGTGCGCATTTAGGCCACGTGTTTACGGGCGAGCGTTTTACCCCTAAAAATACCCGTCATTGCGTCAACTCTATCTCGATGAAGTTTGTACCACTTAACGAGGCTAAATAATTTTTAACTACGATATCGAAAGCCCTGTTAAGCTTATAGTTTAACAGGGCTTTTTGTGGTTATAGAGTACCGGTTGCCTTTGGTAAATAAGCGTTACCATTTGTCATCCAAATGTATGTGTTGCACTATGGTTTTAATTGCACGGGTTTAAATGTTTACTTGAAATTCTTAAGAGTAAAAATATTAAACTAAATAATTATTAATTCGCGTAAAGCATCATGTATTACTGCTTCTTACCTACTATGCACATTATTTTAAGTGAGCTTTTTGTTGAGGAAAATTATGTACTTGATGCTTTTATGCCCTTAAATTGCTGATTTACATAACCCTTGAATGTAGGTAGCTTTTCGGCAAAAATAGTTCCCTACACTGATGTTGATAACTATTTGGGGCATGTGAAAAACTACGTTAAACCACCATGAAATCCAAACGTAGTTAGTATGTACATTTGATACCATGAGTTCTTCACAGAATTCATCACAGTTATCGGCTGTCTCCGGTAAAGCAAGGGTAGTTAGGCAATCTAAGTCTGCTGGCCCCGAAATGTGCAGGTGAAGTAACTAAAAACCACCACTATACAGCAAACACAATAACCTGATTAACAGTTGGGCGGCTGGGTTGGCTGTCGGTATTTGAGAGAGAAATAAGATATTAAAAGGATGAATATGAGCCAGGAAAACGAAGTATTATTAAAAGAGAACAAAGACCGTTTTGTTATCCTGCCGATCAATTACCCGGCAATTTGGGAGATGTACAAAAAGCATGAAGCCAGCTTTTGGACAGCAGAAGAAATTGATCTATCAGACGACCAAAAGCATTGGGATGGTCTAAACGATGGCGAACGTCACTTTGTATCGCATGTGCTTGCTTTTTTTGCGGCCAGCGATGGTATTGTGAATGAAAACCTGGCCGTAAACTTTATGAGCGAGGTACAGGTGCCAGAGGCGCGTTGTTTTTACGGTTTCCAGATCATGATGGAGAATATCCATTCAGAAACCTACGCCTTACTGATTGATACGTATGTTAAAGACCCGGTAGAGAAAGATCGTTTATTTCATGCTATTGACACCGTGCCTTGCGTGGGTAAAAAAGCGCAATGGGCTTTAAAATGGATCAATAACGGAACCTTTGCTCAACGCCTGGTTGCTTTTGCTGCCGTAGAAGGCATCTTCTTTTCCGGAAGTTTCTGCTCTATCTTTTGGTTAAAAAAACGTGGCTTAATGCCGGGCTTAACCTTCAGTAATGAATTGATCTCTCGCGATGAAGGTATGCATTGCGAATTTGCCTGTTTGTTGTACTCAATGTTAGAGAATAAATTGAGCAAAGAAGAAGCTACCGGAATCATTACTGAGGCTGTAGAAATTGAAAAGGAATTTATTACCGATGCGCTGCCAGTTAGATTAATTGGTATGAATGCCGACTTGATGAGCCAGTACATTGAGTTTGTGGCAGATCGCTGGTTACAGGAACTAGGATATGACAAAGTGTACAACGCTACCAATCCGTTCGATTTTATGGAAATGATATCATTGCAAGGCAAAACCAACTTCTTTGAAAAACGCGTTGGCGATTATCAAAAGAGCGGTGTACTTAACGCGCAACCTTCGGGTCAGGCATTTTCATTGGATGAGGATTTTTAAGAAGCGCTATCAAGTACCTAGCATCAATTATCACGATTAACAACATCATAAGTAATTAACAATATTCAACATAAGCAGCTAGTAAAAGTGTCCATACTTAATATTAGCTACTAAATAATAAAACATCGCCATGTTTGTAATTAAAAGAGACGGAAGAACGGAGTCGGTAAAATTTGATAAAATTACCGCGCGTATTGAAAAATTATGCTACGGCCTAAACCCGCACCTGGTTGACCCGGTAGATGTGGCCCGCAAGGTAATTGAAGGTTTATACGACGGAGTAACCACTTCCGAACTGGATAACCTGGCTGCAGAAACTGCTGCATCACTAACCACTAAGCATCCCGATTATGCTTTGCTAGCTTCGCGTATAGCAGTATCAAACCTGCATAAAAACACGGTTAAGTCGTTTAGCGAAACTATGCGTAAGCTTTATAATTACAAAGATCCTAAAACCGGCAGAAACGCATCTTTAATAGCCGATGATGTTTGGGATGTAATTGAAGCCAATGCCGATGTATTAGACAGCAGCATTATTTATGATCGCGACTTTGGTTTTGACTATTTTGGTTTTAAAACCCTTGAGAAATCATACCTGTTAAAGTTAGACGGCCGCATCGCCGAGCGTCCGCAGCATTTGTTCATGCGTGTATCGGTAGGTATCCACAAAGAGGATATTGATAGCGCTATCAAAACATACAACCTGATGAGTGAGCGTTGGTTTACGCATGCTACACCAACCTTGTTTAATGCAGGTACGCCAAAACCTCAAATGTCATCATGCTTTTTATTAACCATGAAAGATGATAGCATTGAAGGTATTTACGATACGCTTAAACAAACTGCACAAATTTCACAAAGTGCCGGCGGTATTGGTTTAAGCATTCACAATGTACGTGCAACCGGTTCTTACATCAGCGGTACTAACGGTACCAGCAACGGTATTATCCCAATGCTGCGTGTGTTTAATGATACTGCCCGTTACGTTGACCAGGGTGGTGGCAAGCGTAAAGGAGCTTTCGCTATTTACCTGGAACCATGGCATGCTGATGTTTTCGAATTTCTTGACCTGCGCAAGAACCACGGTAAAGAAGAAATGCGCGCACGCGATCTATTCTATGCCCTGTGGATTTGCGACTTGTTCATGAAACGTGTAGAAGCTAACGAAGATTGGAGCTTATTCTGCCCGCATGAAGCACCAGGCCTGGCCGAGTGTTTTGGTGCAGAGTTCGAAGCTTTGTATACTAAATACGAAAATGAAGGCCGTGCACGCAAAAAAGTAAAAGCACAAGAACTTTGGTACGCTATATTGGATTCACAAGTTGAAACCGGTACGCCTTACCTTTTATATAAAGATGCGGCTAACAGCAAATCAAATCAGCAAAATTTGGGTACCATTAAAAGTTCAAACTTATGTACCGAAATTATGGAGTATACCTCCGCTGATGAGGTAGCTGTTTGTAACCTGGCGTCGCTGGCATTACCGCGCTACGTAATAAACGGTAAGTTTGATCATGAAAAATTATATGAAGTAACCTATCAGGCTACTTTAAACCTGAATAAGATCATTGACCATAACTACTACCCGGTTAAAGAAGCCGAGTATTCTAACCTGCGTCACCGTCCTATTGGTTTAGGTGTACAAGGTTTGGCAGATACGTTCATTTGCCTGCGTATGCCATTTGAAAGTGACGAGGCCAAGCAACTGAACAAAGAGATTTTTGAAACCATCTACTTTGCAGCCATGACGGCTTCAAAAGACCTGGCTATTAAAGATGGTGCTTACGAAACATTTAAAGGCTCGCCACTTTCTGAAGGTAAGTTTCAGTTTGACCTGTGGGGTGTTAAACCTGCCAGCAGCCGCTGGGATTGGGAAAACCTACGCTTGGATGTAATGAACCATGGCGTGCGTAATTCCCTGTTGGTAGCGCCAATGCCCACAGCATCAACATCGCAAATTTTGGGTAACAACGAGTGCTTTGAGCCTTATACCTCAAATATTTATACCCGCCGTGTATTAAGCGGTGAGTTTGTGATTGTGAACAAGCACCTGTTACGTGACCTGGTTGACCGCAACCTTTGGAACGGTAACATTAAAGATCAGATCATTACCGCAAACGGATCAATACAGGGCATTGCCGAAATTCCGGCCGACTTGAAAGAACTGTACAAAACAGTTTGGGAGATCAAAATGCGTAACATCATTGATATGGCTGCCGACCGTGGCGCTTACATTTGCCAGTCGCAATCGCTTAACTTGTTTATCAATGCGCCAAATGCATCTAAGTTAACATCGATGCACTTCTATGCCTGGAAAAAAGGTTTGAAAACTGGTATGTATTACCTGCGTACACAGGCAGCATCGCAAGCAGTTAAGTTTACAGTAGAAAACCAAGGCGGCAAAAACATGGATCCGGTTATTCCGGCCCAGGTTGCCACCGTTGCAGATGATGTGCCAGCCGGCCCAACCTGCTCAATGGAAGAAGGCTGCGTAACCTGCTCTGCATAAGCACAACCTCTTACAATAAATGACTAAGCCCTGAAGTATTATTACTTCAGGGCTTTTTATATTTGTAATCATGCACACCACGTTTCAAAAGCACGAAATAATACAATGCGACCGCTGTCGCACGGCTTTTGAGTGCAAGGCCAATTCTTACACGCGCTGCCAGTGCAGCGCGGTTCAGCTCACTATAAACGAGGTGCAATACGTGGCAGAGCTGTACGACGGCTGCCTATGCGCCAACTGCTTGCTCGAGTTGCAAAAGGAATACCAGGAAGGGCTATAACTTAAACACGTACAAACTTCCTGACGGTCTCAACATACTTGTTCATCCGACCGGCAGTGAGGAATCTTTCCACTCGGTGAGCTTGTTAATTCGAAAGGACCTCTAACTACCGTTTGAGAGGATACCGACTTATTATCGTGGACTACTTGAAATTTTATTTCTGATACTTCCAATTTTTTGACTTGCCCTCACTTAAAAGTGCTACTGCAGATTGCATACGCTTTAAGCGGGTGGCTTCCGTTTTAGCACCGGTAATCCACTCCAGGTATTCCTTTTTGTGCGAGTAAGCGTACTGGTTAAATTGTGTCTCAGCTTTCGGATGGCCTTTCAGAAAATCAACAAAGTAATCCGGAATAAGCAGTTCCGCTTTTTCGGCAGGTTTACCTTTTACCACTTTTACACCCTTTTCGTTGAGCGCCACAGCCTCGCGTATATACGCTATCAAAATTTCCGCCGAAGGCATATCAGTTACAGCGGTTATGCGTCCCAACTGGCCCGTGGCATTATTATCTTTAACACTAAGCAGGTTATGGGGATCGGTGAGTAATGAACCTTTCCAAAAACCGAACGCACAATGCTGCTTAAACGAGGCCATGTTGCAAACGGCACCTTTGCACTCAAAAAAAGGCATGCTCCATTTAATAGTTTCTTCAATTTCTGGACAGGCTTGGTGTACTAACTCGCGTAAATGAATAAGAATGGGTTTTGCAAAATCGGCCGCTTTGCCAATGTAGGCGTCGTGTTGTGGGTTACAGGATGGCATTTTTTTTACTGATTGGTACTACAAGTTAAGCAACCGTTTTAAAAATAACAAGCAGGCCAATTTAACGCTTGCAGTAGAGCAGCGAAGTTAATTACATTGGTTATTATAATTTGAGTTTATAAACTGCTTGTTATAGCACGTGGCCTAACCGGTTCGAGTCCAGCTTAATCAGAATGAATAACAGGATAGTAAAGCTCCACAGCGACGAACCGCCATAGCTAATAAAAGGTAAGGGGATGCCTATAACCGGCACCAGGCCTATCGTCATACCGATGTTGATAACCAGGTGAAAAAAGAGGATGGAGGCTACCCCGTAACCGTAAACGCGCGAGAAAGGCGATCGTTGCCTTTCGGCCATCATGATGACGCGCATGAGCATAAACATAAACAGGCCAATAACCACCACCGAGCCTGCAAAGCCCCATTCCTCGCCAATAGTACAAAAAATAAAGTCGGTACTTTGGGCGGGTACAAACGAGTACTTGGTTTGCGTACCCTGTAAATAACCTTTACCCCACAGCTTACCCGAACCAATGGCAATCTTAGACTGATTAACATTATAACCCGCTCCCCGGGGGTCGCTCGATATACCCAAAAGCTCGTCGATACGGGATTTTTGATGCGCTTGGAGTACGTTTTTGTATAAGAAGTTAACGCTGAATATAAAGGCAATAGAAACTATTAATGCGCCCACTAACGCAATAATAGCGTCTCTTCGCAAGCGCAGCAGGTAAACCACTAAAACGGTTAAAACTACCAACGCTCCAATTAAGTACAATTGATTAAACAATAGTGATAATACAAACAAGGCTATAAGCACACCTGCAATAATGAGAAAGTAGGGTGAAAGGCCTTCGCGATAGAGTACAAATATAAGCGAACAAAAAACGAGTGTAGAACCGGTATCGGGCTGCAGCATAATAAGCATCATGGGTAATGCAATAATACCCGCCGCTGTAAAAAAAGATTTAGGTTCTGTAATACGAACGTTTACACCGCTTAAGTATCGAGCCAGCAACAGGCAGGTACTAAACTTGGCAAATTCGGAGGGTTGAAGCCTGAAGCTGCCCAACGGTATCCAGGCCTGGTTGCCGCCCACATTGCGGCCAACTACTAAAACTACTAATAACAACAGTACGGTAACAACATAAAATACCGGAGCCAGGCCGCTAAAAAAGCGGCTATCCAAAAGCAAGATAACAGCGCCCAATACAATGGCCGATAGGATGAATATGAATTGCTTGCCATAATTGGTATCCAAATCAACAATACTTGGATGCGTTTCGTCAAAAACGGCAGCATGAATGTTAAACCAGCCAATGGTGCAAAGGGCCAGGTAAAGTAATACTGTTAACCAGTCTACATTAAAGAAAAAACTACGCTGATTATTCATCCTCTCTTCGTTTTGGCTCATAAGCCAGTATCTTGTTTACCGTATCGTTCTTGTTTTTCTTACCTGCCGACCGCAGTTCGGGTTTAACGCTGATGGTATCGGCCTTGCGTTTTTTTATGCTGTCCTTTCTGAGGCTATCTCTGCGCAAACTATCTTTTTTGGACAGCTTCTTTACCGGAGGCTTCCATCCCGGAGGAGGGGGGAGTAAGTTGGCGTTGAGGATGTAACGTACCTCGGCCTTAGGTTTGGTGATAGTGTCGCGCAAGTATTTTTCAACCAGATAGCTGGCAATAGGGGCTGCCCATGAGGAGCCGTAACCCGCGTTTTCTACCACTACGGCAATCGCAATTTTGGGGTTTTCGCGTGGGGCAAAGGCTACAAATACCGAGTGATTCTTGCCATGCGGGTTCTGTACTGTACCGGTTTTACCACACATTACAATGCCCGGTATGCGCGCCTGTGCAGCTGTACCACGGTCAACCACATCCTGCATGCCATCAATTACAGGCTCAAAATATTGTGCATCAATACCCACATAGTTTCTTTGTGTATATTCTTTTTTTATGATCTGCTTATCGCCAATGGCCTTAATTAAGTGAGGTTTGTAGTAAAACCCATGGTTGGCTATTACCGCTTCTATATTGGCCATCTGTAAGGGTGTGGCCAGTAATTCTCCCTGGCCAATAGCCAGCGAAATAATAGAGCTTGACCGCCAGCGATTTTTGCCGAACACCCTGTCATAACGTAATGGAGTCGGCACGTTACCTTTGTACTCAAACGGAAGTTCCACATCCAGCTTAACCCCAAACCCAAACTTGTTCACTTTTTCTTTCCACGTGGTGAGGGTGTTACGGATGTTTCTCGATCCGTTAACGTTCATCAGCTTATCAAACACATTACAAAAATAAGGGTTGCATGATTGAGATATGCCTTTTCTGAGATCGGTGACACCGTCAAAGTGCTCGCAATTTACCCTATGGTTACCCGCCATGTAGTAATGCGGACAAAAGAATGTTGTTTGTGGTGTAATTATACCTTCCTGCAAAGCAATAAGCGCATCCAAAGGCTTAAATGAAGAACCCGGCGGATAGGTAGCCTGAATGGGGCGTACAAAGGTTGGCTTGTATGGGTCTTTCAGCATTTTGGCCATGTTGTTTCCACGTTCGCGGCCAGCCATAAGGTTAGGATCGTATGTGGGGCTGCTTACAAAGGCCAGGATTTCGCCCGTTGATGGCTCAATGGCTACTATGCTGCCTACTTTATTCCTCATTAACTGCTCGCCCAATTTCTGTATGCGAATATCCAGCGATGATATCAGTCGCTCGCCTGCTACGGCTACAGTATCATATGCGCCATTGGCAAAGCTGCCTTTTTTTACATTGCGCGAATCAACCATGTCATTCCGCACACCGCGCTGTCCGCGCAATACTTCTTCAAATGACCTTTCGATACCTGAGATGCCTACATAGTCGCCAGGGCGGTAAAAGCCCCCCGACTTCTCTATAGTGGCTTGGCTGGCCTCACCAATGTAGCCTAAAAAGTGTGCAGCAACAGAGTCGGGGTAGGTACGTACGGTGCGGGCCTGTACGGTAAACCCTTTAAATTCATCAGACAATCTCTCCTGCAAAGGGGCGTAAAGCTGCACCGAAATCTGTTTCTCAAAGACAGACGCGCGGAAAGGAGAGTATTTTTTGGCTTTTTCAAAGCGTTTATCAAAGCCAGTTTTATCAATGCCAATCAGGCGGCAAAACTCCAGCGTGTCAAAGGGCTTTACCTCCCGGGGGGTAACCAAAATATCATATACGGGTACGTTTTGCACCAGTATTTTATTGTTGCGGTCAAATATAGGGCCGCGGGCAGGGTAAATAATAGTACGCCGTAATACGTTGCCTTTGGCAAATAGAAAATAGCGGTCGTCAATTATTTGTATATAAAACAACCTTGCCAGCAGTATGAAAGCAATCGTAATAAAAATAGCGGTAATTACGTAGCGTCGCTCAAAATAGCTGTTCATTTTAACGTTCTTTCCTTCTGTAAAATAAAAAGCTGGATATTAATATCAAAAATAAGGTAAATACTGAACTTGACAGGAAACGCAGTAAAGTATATTGTATTTCGTTTAAACGAAATACCTCGAGGTTGAAAAGAAAAAAGTGATGGAACAGGGTAAGTATAGCAGCATAAGTAAAAAACCACCTGAAGCCCATGTTGCCCAGCGTAGGCTCGGGCTCGTTATCAAATCCATCTTTTTGCACCGTTATGCTCACAAACAACACCCGAACAAATGCCAGTACCACACTGGCTGCAGCATGCAGGCCGGGCGTGTCATAAAACGCATCAATGGTTAATCCCATTAAAAACGATAAGGCAAATAGCAAGAGGTTCGGCGTTTCGAGCGGGAGCAGCAGAATAAACAAGATATACAGGTAGGGTACTGATAAGTTGTACAGGCTGATGTTCTTTAACAGAAATACCTGTAAAAGCACCAGCACAATAAAGCGAATGAGGTTATATATCAATGCTCTACTCATCTTGTTTTTCCTGCCCCTCCAGTGCCTGGCGCTCTAACGAAAGTTTGTTATTTACTACGTACACGTATTGTAGTTTGCTAAAATCGACCGCTAAGTTAACCTCCATGTTAAGGAAGAAACCGCCACTCTTTGCATGCAGGTTACTTACACGGCCTAGCGGTATGCCGGCAGGGTACAAGCTGGAGTAAGTGGAGGTAACTACCCATTGGCCAATGTGCGGTTTAACATGATTTGGCACATCCTTCAGTAAGCCTTTATGCGGATCGATATCATCACCCCATACCAGGCTGCCAATGTCTTTGGTATCGGCCAGCATGGCACTCACTTGCGAATCTTTGTGTAACAAAGATTGCACGATAGATAAATGCTCTGACGCATAAATGATTTTACCTACCACACCCGAGCTGCTGATTACGCCCATGCCTTTGGTGATACCATCTTTGGTGCCTTTAAGTATAGTGATATAATTGTTGCGCTTATTTACCGAGTTGTTAATTACACGTGCCTCGGTGTAGGTGTACTGCTGTTTGTAAACACTGTCGGTAACGGTGCGTTTAGCCAGCGTATCAGCATAGTAGGCCGAGTTAAGCTGGCCCCGCAGCCTGGCATTTTCACGTGCAAGGCTGTCGTTAACGTCTTTAAGCAATAAATAGCTATTTAACTCGTTCACCCGGGCATACATGCTGCCGGTAATATCATTAGCCGTATTAATGTAAGTAGCCCGCTGAAACGAGTTGTACTTTACATAAATAACCAGCGCCGAAACCTCAAAAATAAGAAACAGGAAAAATGCGTTGTACTTACTGATGAAGATCAAAAGGTTACGCATGGGCTATATGAGATGTGAGAACTGAGATGTAAGATGTGAGATAATTTATTACAAGGCTTGCGCATTGGCTCATTTCTCACATCTGTAATCTCATATCCAAATTATTGCATTAAGAATTTATAGTTACCGATATTTTTAAGGGCGGTGCCGGTGCCGCGTACTACCGCACGAAGCGGATCTTCGGCCACGTGTACCGGTAATTTGGTTTTGGCTGCAACGCGTTTATCCAAACCACGCAGTAATGCGCCACCACCTGTTAAATAGATACCGGTCTGATAAATATCAGCAGATAGCTCCGGAGGAGTGATCTCGAGGGCCTTTAAGATAGCTTCCTCAATTTTAGAGATTGATTTGTCGAGGCAGTGAGCAATCTCAGTGTACGATACAGTAATTTGCTTAGGTACCCCGGTCATTAAATCGCGGCCTTGTACTGCAAAATCGCCCGGAGGATCGGCAAGCTCAGGAAGAGCGGCACCAACCTCAATTTTGATCTTTTCGGCCGTACGGTCGCCAATCATGATGTTATGCTGACGGCGGATATATTGCACAATATCAGAGTCAAAATTATCACCTGCTACACGGATAGACTGATCGCACACAATACCTGATAGAGCAATAACGGCAATTTCGGTAGTACCGCCGCCTATATCGATAATCATGTTACCCATGGGTTCTTCCACATCAATACCAATACCAACAGCAGCTGCCATAGGCTCGTGAATAAGGTAAACCTCTTTAGCGCCTGCAATTTCGGCCGATTGATGTACCGCCCGTTTTTCTACCTCAGTAATACCTGACGGAATACAGATTACCATACGCAAAGAAGGGAAAAACCAGCCCTTGCCTTTGTTAATCATCTTGATCATACCGCGTATCATGTGCTCGGCTGCATCAAAGTCGGCAATTACGCCATCCTTTAGCGGTCGTACTGTACGAATATTATCGTGTGTCTTACCTTCCATCTGCATAGCCTGCCTTCCAATGGCAATTACCTTGTTGGTTTTTCGGTCAAATGCTACGATAGATGGTTCGTCGACCACTACTTTGTCGTTATGTATAATGAGGGTATTTGCAGTTCCTAAATCAATAGCAACTTCTTGCGTGAAAAAATTAAATAAACCCATTGAATGTTTGTGTCAAATAATCTGCAAAGATTAAAAAATTATGTGTAAGTATATCAATAAGCGTTTGCATTTCAAAACAAACTTCAAGAGACAAGGGCCGAAAATTAATAGTGAAAACGATGGCATTTTTTTGACGCCTATTGTACTTTGTAAGTACCGCTCTCTTACTTTTTGGCTCTTCTTTCCTGGTTCTGTTCCTTAATGTTTAAAATGCCTAACGCCAGTTGTAACCATGGCAATGCCGCGGGCATTAGCCATGTCAATTGAATCCTGGTCTTTGATTGATCCGCCCGGTTGTAAAACTGCTGTTATCCCAGCTTCGGCAGCTATCTCTACACAATCTGGGAAGGGGAAGAAAGCATCCGAAGTCATTACAGCGCCATTCAAATCAAAGCCGAAATTACGGGCTTTGTCAATAGCCTGACGCAAAGCATCAACCCTTGAAGTTTGCCCAACGCCGCTGGCCAGCAGCTGGTTGTTCTTAGCCAGTACTACCGTGTTCGACTTGGTGTGCTTTACTACTTTATTGGCAAAGAACAGATCTTTAAGTTCATGCTCAGTTGGCTGTTGCTGCGTCACTGTAGTCATTTGCTCCGGACCTTCGATCACCAGGTCCTTATCCTGCTCAATTACGCCGTTGAGCAAGGTTTTAAACTGCTTAACACCGAGCTCAACCCGCTGGCGGATGAGTATTATACGGTTCTTTTTGGCTTTTAGTATCTCGATAGCTTCATCAGTGTAGGCCGGAGCAATCAATACCTCGAAGAAAATTTTACTGATTTCTGTCGCAGTTTCGGCGTTAATTTCCTCATTGGCAATAATTACACCACCAAATGCTGATACCGGGTCACAAGCTAAAGCATCAATCCAGGCTTCTTTAATAAACGACCGTGTAGCAATACCACAGGCATTAGTGTGTTTTAATATGGCGATGGTAGGGTCGGTAAATTCATCAATCAGTGCAACGGCTGCATCCACATCAACCAAATTGTTGTAGGATAGCTCTTTACCGTGCAGTTTGGTGAACATAGCATCCAGGTTACCATAGAAAGTGCCTTGCTGATGTGGGTTTTCGCCATAACGTAGCGTTTGGCTGGTTTGTATGCTTTGTTTAAATACCGGTAAAGGCTGGCTCTGGTCATCTTGCGCTATATTAAAGTATTGAAATATAGCCGTATCATAGTGCGATGAGATGTTGAAGGCTTTTTGTGCAAAGTTGCGGCGTTGGTCAAATGTGGTTGCTCCATTTTGAGTTTTCAACAGTTCTTCAAGCTGCTGGTAATCATCTTTGGATGCCACAATAACTACGTCTTTAAAGTTTTTTGCCGCTGCACGTATAAGTGATATACCGCCAATGTCAATCTTTTCAATTACATCGGGCTGTTCTGCACCCGAGCGTACAGTTTCCTCGAAAGGATATAGGTCCACTATAACGAGATCAATTTCTGGTATTTCGTATTCGGTCAGCTGCTGCTCGTCGCTTTCAAAACTGCGGCGGGCCAGTATGCCGCCAAATACTTTAGGGTGGAGTGTTTTTACCCGGCCACCCAGTATAGAAGGGTAGGATGTTAGGTCTTCGACTGCTATTACATCAGCGCCCAGGCTGCGTATAAATGTTTCTGTTCCGCCGGTTGAGTAAATTTTAACCCCCAGGCGTTTTAATTCGTGAATAACAGGTTCCAGGTGGTCCTTGTAATAAACCGAAATTAAAGCATTTTTTATTTGAACAGACTGGCTCATGTAATAATGTTTTTTTTGAGCCGCAAAGGTAGTGATTTTAAAAAAGAATAGCTGTTTGCCTTTGTTGTTTTGTATTGAAATAATGTTTGATGAATTTTGAAATTTCTCGTAGGTCTACCTTCTTAAAGTTGAGTACACATTTACAACAACATTCATGACGACTTTGCATTCCACCGTGGTATGGTTAACGGTAGCAGGGATAAATTCTTTAGAGTCTTCGTCAAACTCTTTGTCAGTCACTAAATAAAGCTTGCTGGTGTTATTAACCGTAACCAGTGCTTCATGCTTAATTAGTTTACCCTCCGGACTAACCGTGAAAATATGATCGCATGGAAATTGGTTTGTGTTAGGAAAGTCATTTGTCAGGGTTCTTACCAAATTGGGTTGTGCGTTAACAAATGAATTTAAGCCATAATAGGAGCCACCAATTTTTACAGGATAACGTACAGTATCGCCTTGATGCACGCTATCTGTGAAATGATATTTCAGATACTTTGCATCGTCCGGGTTATAATAATATAGCTTTTTATTACTGTAATTATAGTTCTGCACAGGTTCGCCTTTATAATTATAAAAAACCCAATGCCCAATTCTTTTACCCTGACTATATAGACCTTGAGCTATTAGCGTGTCTTTGCTATCGACAGCTTTATAAAGCCCGTGTCGAATTTTTTTATCTGATTTAAGAACTTCAAATTTTTCGGTGTAAAAGCTTAAGTTCTTATTAGTTCGCTTAACCGTTTCTTGCGCATGGCTGGCTGGCAGGTTAAATAACAAAATCAAAAGGAAAAATAACCACTTCATGGGACGACTAAAAAATTATTTCAGGCGAAATCTCATAAAATAAAAGCTGATATGCAAACAAGCCCAATCATTAAATAGCAATCCGTTGATAAGCTGCCTATTTGAATATAGTATCTTCTGTAACCACCTGGTTTTTTTCAATTGAATTAGGCTTACTCTGGTCATTCTAAATTGATTTGGGTGAACTAGAGCTTAACCATTCTGAAATGAGCTTAGCTAAGGCATCGGGCTTTTTTAGCCAGCTAAAATGGTTTAATGGAGATACATTTAAAGTGATTTCATCTAAATGCATGTGTTCTAATGGCGCTGTAGGGAATTTGTTTACCAAGTTAATTACGGAGGTGTAAGTAGCCAGCTTATCCTCTTTAACAGACAAGGCCAGCACCGGAATGGAAAGGTTATGCAAAGCCTCATCATAATTAAAAGCCGATTCAGATAGGTTGTATTTTCCAGTTAAGGCGTTGCTGCACCAATCTTTCATAACCATTCGGGCTTCGTTACCGGCAAATCCTATTTTATAACCTGGAAAATATCCGCAGACGTTAGCCAGACGATAAAATGTGCAGCCGGCCAAAAATACCTTGAGTTGTTCTTTGCCGCGCCAGCCCTTGTAATAAACGTTACATGATGTAATTAATATTATTGAGCTAACCAGCCTATGGAACCTACTGGCAAACAGTGCCGCAATTTGCCCGCCTAAGCTATGGCCTATAATGATTTTGGTGGTCGAGGGAAAATGAAGTTCGGCTTGTTCAACAAGGTCTTTTACATCAAATATAAGGCGCTCGTAACCGAAGTTGACTTTACGACCTGGTCTTACGCTTGAGTGGCCCGAGCCTCGCCAGTCCATAGCAATAAC
This sequence comes from Mucilaginibacter sp. PAMB04168, assembly GCF_039634365.2. Classification (NCBI taxonomy): domain Bacteria; kingdom Pseudomonadati; phylum Bacteroidota; class Sphingobacteriia; order Sphingobacteriales; family Sphingobacteriaceae; genus Mucilaginibacter; species Mucilaginibacter sp. PAMB04168. The sequence continues at coordinate 3,962,977 of NZ_CP155079.2, read as the reverse complement.
ATTAAAGCCTGCTGTTTTAAGATTGTCGGCAAACTTTTTATAAAGAATAGCCCGGGTGCCCATAGCGGGCAAAAGTATAATGGTAATTTTTGCTGTACCGTATGTAAAATCAAAGGCTTTGTTGGTTGCGCCGTCACTGTGATGAACAACCATCATAGCAATTTAAGCCTTCAGGCTTTTCATTTTAGCAGCTAAGCCTTCGATCACCTTCGGAAAGTGGTGGTGCTCTAGTTGCTGCCCTTTAAGTTTGATGGAGTCGAGCGTGTCGGCAGAGTCTATCTTGAATTTGGCCTGGTGTATGATTTCTCCCTCGTCAAAGTGCTCGTTCACAAAATGTATGGTAATGCCCGATTCGGCTTCACCATCGGCCAGTACGGCTTTGTGCACATGATCTCCATACATGCCTTTGCCGCCGTATTTGGGTAGCAGAGCTGGGTGTATGTTTATAATTTGATTGGGGAAAGCCTTGAGCAGTGAAGCTGGCACCAGCCATAAAAAGCCGGCCAGTACAATCAAATCAACTTCCATCGTCTTGAGCAGTTTTACTACATCATCCGTCTGGTAAAACTCCTGGCGGCTGAAGATGTGTGTTGGTATCTCAAAATTATCGGCCCTTTGCAGTACAAATGCATGCGGGTTGTTGGTTAATACCAATACAATTTCGGCTTGAGTATGGTGTTTAAAGTACTCCATAATCTTTTGGGCGTTCGATCCCGATCCTGAAGCAAAAATGGCTATTCTGGTTTTCAAAGCTGCAAGTATATGTTTGGAGATAAATATAACATTTTTGGGATTTAATGAATAAACCCGTACCGTGTAATTTTGCGCCTTAATACAACAACCGGGGTTTTACGAAACGTATCAATAATCACCGTTTGTAATATGAGCGAGTTTCGGCCCAGGTTAATCACCTGCGAACGGGAGAATGGCCTTATGGTGCCAATCTTAGTGGTGTCCTTACAAACCAAAGGTGAGCGTAAGAAAACGGAATCATAATCATTTGAGGTTAGCTCCCAGGTGCTGCTTGCGCTATCGTTAATGCAGCTATAATACTTGTATGTGCATCTGGCGTCATCGGTAAACTTAAACGACTGTGCAAAACCGCAGTTAGTGTTTAAAGTGTCTCTGCGTATGGTGGTGTCGCCATGCAAGGTTTCAACCCGCATTGAGGCAAGGCGCCATATGCCGTTACCCGTTAGCAGATTGTTTATGCTGGTATCGGGCTCCTTTTTGCACGAACTCACCAATGCGCCCGTGAGCATAAAGGCAATAACGATTAACACAGGTAGCTTACTTTTGATGGTGTACACGGTGCAAAAATACAAAATCCCGCAAACTACTGGGTACGGGATTGTACATATATAAACGCTGCTTGCCGTTATAAATTGTATGCGTCGAATAGTATACGTTACTCTGTTTTTAATTTCTTGATGGGATTGGCCAGCGCTACCTTAACCGATTGAAAGCTGAGCGTAAAAGCAGCAATTAAAACCGCCGTTAAGCCTGCTAGTGCAAATACCCGCCAGCTAATGGCGACAGGTAAGTAAAATTTTGCAGCGATTTGTGCCTAGCGAGCCATGCGGCTGGCGATGCCATAACAATGGAAGTATAATAAGCCGGATGGAATCCTTAAATAACAGTAACGTGATCTGCACAACCGAAGCTCCCAGTACTTTGCTGATACCATAAACGTTCAAAAAGCGAACACTTGTGTGTTCGCTTTTGCTTAAGTATACGATACGTATTCTTTTTGAAAATTATTTATTGTTCCGGAACCTTCACCTCTTCGAGATTTGAATTGGCCGGGCCGTTCATTAATTCGCCTTTACAGCTAAAGCGTGATCCATGGCAGGGGCAATCAAATGATTTTTCGTCGTTGTTCCATTGTACTACGCAACCCATGTGCGGGCAAACCGCGCTGTAGGCGTTAAAGGCGCCGGCTTCATCGCGGTAAACGGCTACCTTTTTAAGCTTGCCTACTATGGCCGCTTCGCCGGGTTTAATATCGGTCAGCTTTTCAACATCCGATGGCAGCAGGTAATCAACAAACTGCTTTAGCGTGGTGTACTGTTCTTCAATGTAGGTTTTGGTAGTTTGTAGGGTCACCGTAATACGGCTGGGGTCGTACAATTCTGCCCAAGGGTTTTGTTTGCCGGTAATCAGATCGGTGATGAGTATGCCAGCTAAGGTTCCGTGCGTCATGCCATTACCTGAGTCGCCGGTTACAATGTAAATGTTTTCATCACCAGGATTCTTACCAATATAACCCATATCATCCACAGGCTCCATTACCTGGCCCGACCAGCGGTAAACTATTTCCTGTGCTTGCGGAAACCGTTCACGCAGCCAGGTTTCCAAACGTTGGTAGCGTTCTTCCTCAACCTCTTCCTCTTTGTTGGCCTGGCCGGTTTTATGGTCGGCACCGCCGTGTATCAGTAAGTCATACTGGTCGTCAAAAGGCTGGGTACGTACATAATTATAAGGCATAGTAGGCCAAACAGAATTTTGATCGCCGGTATCCCACCACAGCGCTGGTTCAATAGCATCCTTAGGCACTTTTGCCACAATAACATAAGTGCGGTAAGGCGCTTGCTTGGTGTGCATGGTTGCCCAGTCGTTAAAAGGGGTGTTGGTAGCTACCACAATTTGTTCGGCTTCTACTTTGAAGCCGTTGGCTTCAACCAAGCCTTCTTCAACCTTGTCAGCACGGGTTTGAGTGTAAATCTTGCCACCCAGTCTCACAAAGGCTTCAGCCAGGCCGTTCAGGTATTTTAAGGGATGAAACTGCGCCTGGTTAGGATAGCGCAGGCTTGGTCCGCTTTCAGACGGAATACCCGGTACGCTGTATACCATTTCGGTAGCTATGCCCACTTTGTGTGTTGCGTCTAATTCTTCATCCAATGATTTTTTTTCATCGCTGGGGTGCAAAAATAAGTAGCCGTTAACCCGCTTAAAGTCACAGTCTATGTTTTCTTCGGTCACAATTTTTTCAACCAAATCTATAGCGGCGGTATGACTTTCGGCAGCGTAGCGTGCTTTTTCTTCACCAAACAAACTTTCTATTTCGCTATAAAGATCATCCAGTGCATTCACTATATGGGCTGTAGTGCGACCGGTTTCGCCACTACCAATCAAACCATCCTCAATAACCACCACCTGTTTGCCGGCTTTGGCCAGGCAGTAAGCCACGGTAAGTCCCGAGATGCCTGCGCCTATAACGGCCACCTGTGTTTTAATATCGCTAGTTAGTTTCTCGAAAGACAGCGGTTGTGCCGTTGCCGTCCAGCAGGATAAATGCGTGCCCGATGTGGTCTGACCATCGGTATTGATTTGGTTTTGTTCCATGTTATTCAAGTAGATAAATGATTATAGAAATAACCCTGGATGGGTGTGTAAGGTTTTAAGGAAATGAAGACCGGGAATAACTGCTGCACGTTCTAAGTTTTACGTTATCATAAAAACCATCAAGCAGCATAATCCTTTAAATAAACAGCATTTGTTAACTTACCCTCAATATATAGTCATCGTACACCTATGAGAGTACCTTTTGAAACCCTGCAGGCCGAATTTAAGCGCGTGCTACTTAGCCTTAACTTTTCAAGCGAAAAGGCGCAGCAATGTGCTACCCTTTTTGCCGAAAATAGCCGTGATGGTGTTTATACCCATGGATTAAACCGTTTTCCGGTGTTTGTGCAGTATGTGAAAGATGGCTTAGTACATCCCCATGCTGAACCTACACCCGAGCAGGGCTTAGGCTTGGTAGAACGCTGGGACGGCCACCTAGGCCCCGGCCCGCTAAACGCCCGCTTCTGTATGGACAGGGCTATCAAATTGGCGCAAGAACATGGTATAGGCTGCGTAGCCATACGCAATACTAATCATTGGATGCGCGGCGGTACCTACGGCTGGCAGGCAGCGGACGGTGGTTGCATTGGCATTTGCTTTACCAACACCATTGCCAATTTACCGCCGTGGGGTGGTGTAGACCCACGTTTGGGTAACAATCCTTTAGTGATAGCTGTACCCCGTGCAGAGGGGCATGTGGTGCTGGATATGGCCGTATCGCAATACTCATTTGGCAAGCTGCAGCAGTATAAAGCAAAAGATGAGGAGTTGCCCTTACCGGGTGGTTATGACCAACAAGGGGCGCTATCGGTTAATGCTGCGGATATTATGGAGAGTGGCCGTTTGCTACCGGTGGGCTTTTGGAAAGGTTCGGGCTTATCGTTAATGCTTGATCTGCTGGTAACGGTGTTAAGTGAGGGCCGCTCCACGGCAGAGATTACGAAGAGCCAGGCCGAATACGGCGTATCTCAAGTGTTTATTTGCATAAAGCCTGCCAGCGATGCACAAATAGCCGGTTTAATAGAACAGATCGTCAGCTTTACAAAAACCAGCGGTTTGGTTGATGATCAGCAGTCTATTCGCTATCCTGGGGAAAGTACCTTGAAAACCAGGTTACAAAATATGAAGGAGGGGATCCCAGTAGATGAAGAAATTTGGAATAAAGTACTGGAGCTATGATTGCTAGATGTTCCCTGGTATTGGCCCGCGCCTTAGTTTTCTTTCAAAACAATTTCACTATCCTTATCCTGTACCAGGTGAGCAAACTTTTCCCAAAAACCGTCTTTAGGTAGTGGGGCTTTGATATCAACAGGTTCCTTTTTTACCGGGTGAATAAACTGGAGGCGACGCGCGTGCAGGCAGATGCTCTTTTTTAAACTACCACGCGGATAGCCATATTTATTATCTCCAACTATAGGGCAGCCCAAGGTAGAAAGCTGTACCCTTATTTGGTGCGGCCTGCCGGTTATAGGGTTAACTTGTATAAGGTAATAGCCGTTTAATTCGCCTGTTAGGCGGTAATGCAACTCCGAGCGCAGGCTGCCCTGTACCTCGTGCCCATGAGCCTTGGTTACATTCTTTTGCGGATTTTTAATCAGCCAGTGTACCAGGTTGCCGTAAGGTGGATCGGGGCGGTTACGTACTACGGCATAGTAGGTTTTACGCATTTCGCGCGTTTTAAACATCTCGTTTACCCGCTCAAGCGCTTTGCTCGTTTTAGCAAACAGGATAACGCCGCTTACTGGCCTGTCCAGCCGGTGTACCACACCCAAAAAGGCGCCGTTTGGTTTGTTGTATTTTTTAGCCAGGTAACGTTTTACTTTCTCATCTAATGGCTCATCGCCGGTATCATCAACCTGCACAATATCTCCCGCGCGCTTATTGATGGCAATCAGGTGATTGTCTTCATACAACACATCATTATCAGTAACGTCGGCGTATATTTCTTGCATAGGTTTTTGTAGTTGGAAAGTCAGTGGGCCGTAAGTCAGTTAGTGTATATAAAAATACGGATTTAGAGAGTGATTGTTTTATTCAGTATGAGCCATGATCGAAGATGGACTTTCGTCTCTTATAGCTAATATTGTTCTTTTTCGTTCGGAAAAGCCTTGGCTTTTACATCGCCAACATAACCTTGAATGGCATCGTTCATCACTTCATACAAAGTGGCGTATTGGCGCAAAAAACGCGGACGGAAGCCTTTGTTTATACCCAGCATATCATGTATTACCAGCACTTGTCCATCGCAATGCTGCCCAGCACCAATGCCTATGGTAGGTATTTGCAGGCTTTGTGAAACCTCTTGGGCCAATGCAGCCGGAATTTTTTCTAACACCACCGCAAAACAGCCCAGCTCTTGCAATTTCTGCGCATCCTCCCGTAGTTTTTGTGCCTCAGCTTCTTGCTTGGCGCGTACGGTATACGTACCAAATTTGTAAATAGATTGAGGCGTTAAGCCCAGGTGACCCATCACTGGTATACCTGCCGTTAAGATACGTGTAACAGATTCTGCAATTTCTATACCGCCCTCAAGCTTTACGGCATGCGCACCCGATTCTTTCATGATACGTATGGCTGAGCTTAAGGCTTCTTTTGAATTACCTTGATACGAGCCAAAGGGCAGATCTACTACTACCAGGGCGCGGTTGGCGGCTCTAACCACAGATGAAGCATGATAGATCATTTGATCTAACGTTATAGGCAATGTGGTTTCATGACCAGCCATTACGTTAGAAGCTGAGTCGCCCACCAGGATTACATCCACACCGGCATCATCCACAATTTTGGCCATAGAATAATCATAGGCGGTAAGCATGGCTATTTTTTCGCCCTTGCCTTTCATGGCCTGTAATATGTGGGTAGTAACGCGTTTTATTTCTTTGTTAACTGACATGTTTTAAATAAGGTCAAGAGTAAAGAGTTAGTAGTAAAGATCAGGACTTACAGAAAATATGTTAAGCAGCCTTTGGTAGCTCACCGTAAATTCTTAACCATGATTCTAAATGTTACAAAGGTAGAAACTACCCATCATATAATTATTGAAAATTTACATGGCGTAAACATAAAAATAACGTATTTTTGCGGCGTGAATACAGACGCAAGTTTACTGCTGCTACAACACTGCTTTCACGGAGCTGCAACGCAGGCCAACCGGCCCATCATTCATCCTTTTATTTTTTTTGTAAAATGACTAACTACACAAAGTTACCGGCTATTTTATTACTGGCTGATGGTACTGTTTTTCATGGTAAAGCAGCCGGAAAAATAGGTACTACAACCGGGGAAATATGCTTTAATACCGGTATGACGGGCTATCAGGAAATTTTTACCGATCCATCATACTTCGGACAAATTATGGTAACTACCAATGCGCACATTGGTAATTACGGCGTAACTAACGAAGAAACCGAATCGAATAAAATACAGATAGCCGGTTTAGTTTGTAAGAATTACAACATCGCTTATAGCCGTAAACAGGCCGATGAGTCAATTCAGGATTACTTCCAGGAGCAGAATATTTCATGTATTTCAGATATTGATACCCGCCAGTTAGTACGTCATATCAGAGATAAGGGCGCTATGAATGCTATTATCTCATCCGAGATTTTAGATGTTGAAGAACTGAAAGCCCGCTTGAATGCCGTACCATCAATGGATGGACTGGAGCTTTCATCGCAGGTGTCAACTACAGAAACTTACACTTTTGGTAACGAGAACGCTGCATACCGTGTTGCCGTGCTCGATTTAGGTGTGAAGAAAAATATTCTGCGCAATTTTTCTGAGCGCGATGTATACGCCAAGGTTTATCCAGCCAAAACATCGTTCGAGGAAATGGAGAAAGATTTTCAACCTAACGGTTATTTTATTTCTAACGGTCCCGGCGATCCATCGGCCATGCCTTATGCTATTGATACGGTAAAAGAAATTCTGGAAGCCGACAAACCTATGTTTGGTATTTGCTTAGGTCACCAGTTATTAGCTTTGGCAAATGGTATACCCACCAAAAAAATGTTTAATGGTCACCGTGGACTAAATCACCCCGTGAAAAACATAGTGAAAGACCACTGCGAGGTAACTTCACAGAATCACGGTTTCGGTGTGGTGCAAGATGCTGTTCGGGCTTCTGATAAAGTAGAAATTACCCACATAAATTTGAACGATCAATCTATAGAAGGTATTCGCGTGAAAGACAAAAAGGCTTTTTCGGTACAATACCACCCGGAATCATCGCCTGGCCCGCATGATAGCCGTTATTTATTTGATGACTTTGTTGATTTGATGAAGTAAGAAAACAGATAGGGTTAGCACACAGCTAACCCTTTTTTTATCATAAGCGTAAGTTTATCGATACAATTTCTAATTTTAACGGTGGTTTATTGTTTATTTAATAGTTAACAGGTAGCTTTACAGCACAATTAAACCTATTTGATTTTTCTGTAGTCGAAATTGTGTAGAAAAGTTCACGTTACAACCGCCTGAACATGAAGAAAATTTTATCAGTACTTACCATTTTAACTGTGCTTACAGCCGTTTCTTGCCAGAAATCGGAGCTGAAGGACGTGGTAAATGCCGATAACTTCTTTAGCGTGAAGCAAGCAGCTATAGCCAGCGTAAACGGCCCTACCACGGCTACTGTTAATCAGAACGTTGCCTTCACCGTATCATGGCCTTACACCGGTAATTGCGAAAAATTTAGCAAGTTTGAGGCAGATAGCCTGAGTGATACCACAAAAATCAAATTATTTACATCTACTAACATAGCCGACGACTGCACCGGCAAAGAAGTGCAACACTCGTCGGTATATAAGTTTAGGGCAAAAAAGGCAGGCACTTATTTTTTAAAATTCGTTGGTCCTGATAGTAATGCCCGCCCAATTGTGGATACGCTAACTGTAAAGTAGCTTTTTAATCATTCTGTTAAGCTGCTCCGAATGGTTGCTGACGTATTACAACCTCCATCTTGCCTCCTGATAACATTTTTGTAAAGCCACAACTCGTTGTTTTAAAGTAAATTGTTGGCCGGCGTTTTGTGTAATCTTACCTAAACATACTACTATGAAAAAGGGAGATAACGTACACTGGGCGTGGGGAAAATCAGAGGCAGAAGGCAAAATAGAAGCTAAGCATACCGAGCCGGTAAAAAAGAAAACCAAAGGCACCACGGTAAAACGCAATGCCAGCAAAGACGAACCCGCCTATGAGATAAAGCAATCCAACGGCACAAAAGTGCTCAAATCAGAAAGTGAATTGAAAAAGGGAAATAAAAAATAAAGTCAAAAATCAGGAAATAAGAGCCAAGGGCAAGATTGTTTACATCGCAATGTTAGCTCCTTGGCTGTTATTTCTTGACTCTATTACTTATTCCTTGATGTATACCTCTCCCTTATACGGCGTGATGGTATCGTAAAAATTGTACCCCGCTACGTGTAACAGGTAGTAGGTCATGATATCGCACCAGCAAATCTCGTCATGAAACATGGGCACTTTGGGAAATTTGCCTTCCTGGCGGCTTTCTTCCTTGTTGTAATTATATTCGCCTTCATGCTGTTTAATCCATTCCCTGAATTTGTCAAACTCGGCAGGTTCCGAAAAAACGATCTTGAAATGCGTTTCCTCTTTAACCTCTTTTAAATCATCATTCATATAATGATGGTATTTATGCCTGTGACGAATAATTTTGGCTGTATACATATACTTGGCTCCGCTTAATGTGTGTTAGCCTAACAAAGAAAGTTGCCTTGCGTTTGAACGAATAATAAGTATCACTGAAATTAAAAAATTTCTCTATACCGCACCGTTCACTGGCTAATATGTTCGGTCAATGAAATAACGACAAATTTAGGTCAACAACTACTTAAATCCTTGCTCATTAAGTCTACTTGTCATCACGCCTATGAACTAAAAACTAATTTCCCTACCTTCACGCCCTCTTATATTATCCTAAAAATATGAAATTGTTAGAAGGAAAAACCGCATTAATAACCGGTGCTTCAAAAGGCATTGGCCGCAAAATAGCCGAAAAGTTTGCCGAGCAAGGCGCTAATGTAGCATTCACTTACTTATCGTCGGTAGAAAAGGGCCAGGCGCTGGAGCAAGAACTACAGGCGTACGGTACCCAGGTAAAAGGTTACCGCTCTGATGCCTCCAAATTTGATGAAGCCGATAAACTCATTAATGATATAGTAGCCGATTTTGGCAAACTGGATATTGTGGTGAACAACGCCGGCATTACCAAAGACGGCCTATTGATGCGTATGACCGAGGAGCAATGGGATGAAGTGCTGAACGTAAACCTGAAATCAATTTTCAACGTAACCAAAGCAGCATCAAAAATCATGATGAAAGCTCGCCAGGGTGTATTCATCAATATGAGCTCGGTGGTAGGCATTCAGGGCAATGCCGGCCAGGGTAATTATGCAGCCTCTAAGGCGGGTATTATAGGCTTTTCTAAATCAATGGCTAAGGAGTTGGGTTCGCGCAATATACGTACCAACGTGGTAGCCCCCGGTTTTATCAAAACGGAAATGACCGAGGTGCTTGACCCGAAAGTGGTTGAAGGATGGACTCAAAATATTCCATTAAAACGTGCAGGTGAAACCGAAGACATTGCCAATGCCTGTGTTTTCTTGGCGTCAGACATGAGCACTTATATAACCGGTCAGGTAATATCGGTTGATGGTGGGATGGCTTAACAAAAGAAACAAGAATTAAGAGCCAGGAACCAATATTTTTTGTTTGGATAAAAGTGCAATACAAGAACGTGTGCTAAGCATGGCTACCGAGCGTGGAGCAGATAAAACCGTCTGCCCGTCGGAAGTGGCCAGGGCTTTGTTTCCTGCTAACTGGCGCAAACATATGGATGAGGTACGGGAGGCCGCCGTTGCACTGCAGCAACAGGGCAAGGTTGTCATCACCCAAAAAGGGGAGCCGGTTGATGTAAATCACATTAAAGGGCCGGTACGTATCAAAATAATAAAGTGAGTAGTTAAGGAGTTGATTGGTGAGTTGTTGCCAAAATTAAATAACTTTAAAAGCGATACCCCCTGAGGGTAACAACAATGAACTACTTAGCTACTCACTACTTACTATTCAACAGTATAACCTGGGGTTCGGTATCGGGCTGGTGGACCCTGCCTTGTTTGCTATTGGGCGGGCTTTATGCCTGGCTCATGTACAAGCAGCCAAGCCATCTATCTTCCAATTTCCGTTTTTTACTGTCTGGTTTTCGTGCGGTAGCCGTTTTTCTGATCGCTTTCCTGCTCGTATCGCCATTGGTTAAAACGGTTAAATATCAGCCACAAAAACCGCTGGTGCTGATAGCGCAGGATAACTCATCGTCCATAAATACTTTTAAACCGGCCGGTTTGAACATCAGCCAGTTTAACAGCACACTCGGCACACTTAAGCAATTGTTGGGTAACGATTATGAGGTCCGCGAGTTTAACTTCGACAGCAATTTGCACCCAGGGCTTTCCACCACATACGGGGGCAAGCAAACCAACATTGCCTCTGCATTACACCAATTAAATGAGCGCTTTGTAAACCAAAATGTTGGTGCGCTTATCCTTTCAACTGATGGTTTGTATAATCAAGGAGCCGATCCGCAATACGAGGCACGCAATCTTAAAACTAGTATTTATACCATTGCCCTGGGCGATACTGTGCCCCGTCGTGATTTAGTAATTAGCAACATTAATTACAATAAAACGGCCTTTTTAGGCAACGATTTTATGCTTGAAGTACTGGCCGAAGCTTACCAAAGTCAGGGCGAGGTATTAAGACTTAGCATTACCGAAGATGGGCGTAGTATTTATAATCAAAATATACCAGTTGCATCAGCAGCCTTCCGTAAGACCATATCGGTTAAGCTGAACGCCGATAAAAAGGGCATACATCAGTTTACCGTGAAACTCGCGCCGGTAAGCAACGAGCTTTCGGTGCAAAACAATACTGAAACTGTTTATATTGAGGTGCTGGACGCCCGGCAGAAGGTACTGCTGGCCTATGCATCACCACACCCCGATATTAGCGTTATTAAACAACTCATAGAGCGCAACAAGAACTACGAACTTAAAGCTGTACAACTGGATAAGCTATCCACTGTAAAGCTTAGTGATTACGGCATTATCATCCTTCACCAGATAACGGCTGCCGATAATCTGTCGCTTAAAAGCTTTATAACACAAAGCAAGGTACCACTATGGTACATCGCCGGCGCGCAAACCGACCTGCAAGATTTAAACCAAGAACAAAATACCATACGTATTATAGCAGGCCGTACCGATGTGCAGGAGGAGTTTGCCGTGCCGGTAACCGGTTTTTCCCTCTTTACCCTAACCGATTCTACGATAAATAAATTGGGTAAGATGCCGCCGTTAATGGCGCCCTTCGGTAATTATGGATCAGCTGCCACGGCATCTATACTGCTCAAACAAAAAATAGGCAGTGTAAGCACAACCTACCCACTAATGGCCTTTAACGAGGCGGATGGCCGGCGCACAGCAGTGTTAGCTGGCGAGGGCCTCTGGCGCTGGAATTTATCGGAGTACCAGGATTACGGCTCGCACTATGCTTTGGAAGAACTTTTTAGCCAAAGTATTCAATACTTAACGGCTAATGCTAACCGCCAACGTTTTAGAGCTTACCCTGCTAAAAATGTTTTTGATGAAGGAGAGAATATACTGCTTAATGCCGAACTATACAACGAGGCGCTCGAACTGGTGAATGCCCCTGACCTGAATATCAACCTCAAAAGTACCAGTGGTAAAAATTACAGTTATCTGTTCAGCCGTAGTGGTAAAAGCTATCAGTTAAATGCCGGTATGCTGCCGGTAGGTAATTACAGTTACACGGCAAATACAAAACTGGGCAAGCAAGCCTTTAGTGCAAAAGGGCAGTTTACTATTAAGCCATTAAATCTCGAAAGCAGGCAAAGTACCGCTAATCACCAGTTGCTTTACAACCTTTCCACTCAGTCGGGCGGGCGCATGCTACAGCCTGCACAAATCAATCAGCTGGCTAATCTGATCAAGAAGAATGAAAATATTAAAACCATTGTATATGACGACCAGCGCTTTAGCGACCTGATTGATAGTAAATGGCTGTTTGCACTCATTGTTGTTTTGTTAGGCATGGAGTGGTTTTTACGCAAGCGGGAAGGGGAGGTGTAATGTTGAGCGTAACCTCCGTTATAGAGCTACTGGGTACTATAGCCTTCACCATATCGGGCGCTTTCTCGGCCATGCAAAAGCGGCTGGATGCCTTTGGGGTAATTGTAATAGCTTTTATAACCGCTATTGGCGGCGGTACCATACGCGATGTGCTTATTGGCTATACACCTGTAAGCTGGATGCGCAATTTGAATGGTCCAATCCTCATAACCGTGACTGCCGTTGTGGCCATCCTATTCAAAAGGAATATCAAGAACTTTAAGGTTACGCTGTTTGTTTTTGACGCCTTGGGTTTGGGATTATTTACCTTAATTGGCTTGCAAAAAGGTATAGATGCCGGCCTGAAACCTGGTATATGTGTCATACTGGGCACTATTACCGGGTGCTTTGGCGGTGTACTGAGGGATATTCTGCTTAATAACATCCCGCTCATATTCCGCAAAGAAATTTATGCCACGGCCTGCATTGTTGGCGTCGTCGTTTACTTTGCCCTCATACCGTTTATGGATCCCAATTGGGCTAAAGTAATAGCCATAGCTATAATTTGTAGCATACGTATATTGGCCGTTAGGTATGATTTGAAGCTGCCGGTAAGGTAGAAAAGATGTCTTGGTCCTGAAACCAACACCTTATCATAACTTACTTCAACTCGTCCAAAACCTTAAACAGCTTTTGCCTTACGGTGCTGGTTGAGCCATTGTAATTGTTAATGATAGCCGAAAAACACAAACGGCGGCCGTTATGATCTTGGTAACCTGCGTAGGCCACCACGTCGGCTATAGTGCCGCTTTTCATGTGCATGCCGTTGTACAAGGGCAAACTATCATAAAAAGCGCTGAACCAGGGTTGCGCCACTGCTGATTGTAAAATGCTGGCCAGCGTATGGGTGGTTATGCGGTTGCCGGGCGACAGGCCGCTGCCATCATAAATATTCATGGAGTTGGCATCAATGCCACGTGCTTTCCAAAAGTTTTGCAACGTTTGTACACCGGCATTGGTTGATACTTTTTTGCCTGCTTTGAGCGCCATGGTCTTAAGTAACTGCTCTGCATACAGGTTAATGCTTTCTTTATTGAGCCAATATACAATCTGGCTAAGTTGCGGTGACGTTAAGGTAGCCAGCTTAGTGCTAATTGCAGGAGCTTGTTCTGCTTTTGTGTTGAGTGTAATTACCGATTCCGGCTCGCGGCTTACCGTAATACCTATGCGTTTCAGCGTATCAGTTAAGCGCCATGCGGCGTCGTAAGCAGGGTCGGGCAGGGCAACGGTGATGCTCTTTTTGGCCTTGTCTATAGCGTATGCGCCCCGTATGTACATCGATTTGTTACCAACCGGCAAGTAAGCGTAAGAGTGATCGCCCGAACCTGGGCCAGAGGTGGCAACCTCGCTCTTAAAATCAAAATAAGGCATGGCCGGTACAGTGCGCAATATTTTTACCGGACTGCCCACCACACCCGTTTCATATTTAATATCAAAAGTGTTTTCGCGCCAGCATAAGGCCGATGGACCAGCGCCGTAGTAATTGCCCAAATCCTGCCATATCCAGCCATCGGGTACAGACTGGGTATCAAAAAGGGAATCATCACCTATAATGCGGCCATTGATCTGTTTAATGCCGGCTTGTTTAAGGCTGTTAACCAGTTCGGCCAAAACGTGGCCCTCCTGCGTGTTAGGCCAGCGCCAGCTGCCCAGGGTAGGGTCGCCGCTACCTTTCATGATCAAGTCACCATTTAGCGTGCCGGCAGCATCTATAGCGCCGGTGTAACCAAATTGGGTTTGAAACTGGTAATCGGCACCCAGTAGGTTAAATGCAGTTATTGAGGTGGCCGTTTTTAACGTAGAAGCCGGTGCCAAACCCATTTTAGGATTTACGGCAAAAACCTGTTGACCTGTTGCCGCATCGAGCACGGTTAACGAGATGGAGGCATACTGGCACTGGCTGTCTTGTTGTAAGCGATTAAAAGCCGTTTGCAGGCTTTTTTGTAAAGTGGTTTGCCCTTGGGTATAAGTATTAACAAATAAAAAACTAACTATCAGAAAGTATGGTATCCTCATGCTTTACGTTGCGTTGCGATATATAATATATAGGGATGCCAATCAATACAATAAACAGGCCATAAAGTGTATATTCCCTTTTATAAATCAGTAATAATACGCAAAAGGCAAGCCCCATTAGTATATAAATAGCTGGAAGCACGGGATATCCAAAAGCTTTATAAGGCCGGGGTGCATCTGGACGTTTTGCCCTTAGTATGTATATGCCAATTATTGTTAACACATAAAATACAACTACCACAAACGAGATCATATCTAGTAAATCCCCATAACGGCCGCTTAAGCAAAGTATGCAAGCTACCAGGCATTGTATCCATAAGCCAAATTCAGGAACCGCGTTCTTATTTAAAGTGCCGGTTTTTTTAAAAAACAGGCCATCCTTTGCCATTGTGTAATAAACCCTCGCGCCGGCTAATATCAATCCGTTATTACAGCCGAAAGTTGAGATCATAATCATAATAGCAATAATAACAGTACCCACGTTGCCAAAAATAACGGTAGATGCAGCAACGGCTACGCGGTCTCTTTCGGCGGTTGCAATTTCTTGTAAAGGTAAAACGGCGGTATACATAACGTTAGCCGAAACATAAATCAGCGTGACGATCATGGTGCCTAAAAACAAGCTCAGGCCAATATTGCGCTGGGGATTCTTCATTTCTCCGGCAATGAAGGTTACATTATTCCATGCATCACTGCTAAAAATCGAGCCCACCATTGCTGTGGCTATCGCCCCCAATGCAGCGCCAATTATGTAATTAGAAGTGCTGCCGTTGGGATTTAATTTGTGCATGTCCCATGCGTGTGTCCAGTTGGTTTGCCATACATCAGCTTTAAAGGCAATAAAACCGAAAATAATGAGGCCAAATAAACTTAATAGTTTGGTTAGTGTGAATGTTGTGGTTATCAATTTGCCGCCTTTAACGCCCTTGGTGTTAATGTAAGTAAGCAATATGATAATTACGATGGAAACTAATTGAGCGGCACTTAGCGTAAAAGTAAAGCTACCGAGGGGGAGGCTAAGCAAAATATTGGCTTCACTAACCGCAGGTATCAGGTAAGCTGCAAACTTAGAAAATGCTACACCTACCGCAGCAATGGTACCTGTTTGTATTACTGCAAAAAAGCTCCAGCCGTATAAAAAGGCGATGAGTTTATTATAAGCTTCTTTAAGGTAAACATACTGGCCGCCCGCTTTAGGGAACATGGCGCTTAGCTCGCCATAGCTTACAGCTGCGGTTAAGGTCATAAAACCGGTAATTACCCAAACGGCAATCAGCCAGCCGGCCGACCCTACGTTGCGAATAATATCGGCGCTTACAATAAAAATACCCGACCCGATCATAGAGCCGGCTACCAGCATAGTGCCATCTAAAAGGCCAAGTTCACTTTTAAGTTTAGGTTGCGTAGAGGTTTGTTCCATTAATGGTTACAGCTTAAAAGCCCTAAGCTATTTAAAAATGTTTGCATTTTGAATGGGTAACAAAAAAATGGCGTTGGCGCTTAGCGTCAGTTAACCGTGCATACCCTTAATGAGCCACGCCGCACTCGTTGCTGTATGGTTATGCTGCAGGCAAGTTTATGCGTTAGGGTTGATAGCCGCTACCAGCCTTTAGATAAAACCTGCAGGTCTATACGCGGATGACTCGGACCCGGGGAACTCCCGTATAGAGGGAATCGAAACAAAGCCTGAATTATCCAGCCTGCTTATAAGCTTTAGCGGTATATATATACAATCAACGAAGATTAAGGCTTTTGTAAAGCTGCAACACGGGCATTTTGAATGTGGATATTTTATAATAAATACCTGAAAGTCAAGCCGTCGACTTGCAATATTCAATTATTTTTTCGCACATTCGTTAATACCAATCTTTTATAAACCAATTTACTTATTATGGATTTTTTGTACCACAATTTAATTTACCTTATTCCGGCTATGGGCCTCGTTGGCCTGGTAGCAATGGCGGTAAAATCGGCCTGGGTAACCAAGCAACCAGCCGGCGATGCAGGCATGAATCAGCTGGCCGGCTACATTGCTGATGGGGCAATGGCGTTTTTGCGTGCCGAGTGGAAAGTGCTGAGCTATTTTGCTGTAATAGCCATAGTGCTATTGGCGTGGTCGGGCAACGCGGTCGAAAACTCAAGTCCGGTGATTGCCGTTTCTTTCTTAATTGGCGCATTCTTGTCGGCTTTTGCCGGTTATTTAGGAATGCGCATTGCCACTAAAGCAAACGTGCGTACCACCGAGGCTGCTAAAACCAGCTTGGCAAAAGCCTTAAAAGTATCGTTTACCGGCGGCACCGTGATGGGCCTTGGCGTTGCCGGTTTAGCGGTTATGGGACTAGGCGCGTTGTTTATTTTATTCTACCACATTTACGTGCTTAAAACAGGCGGTAACGTTAACGGCGAGGCCATGTCAAAGGCACTGGAAGTGCTGGCCGGTTTTTCGTTAGGGGCAGAGTCTATTGCGCTGTTTGCCCGGGTAGGCGGCGGCATTTATACCAAGGCTGCCGATGTTGGTGCCGATTTGGTGGGTAAGGTAGAAGCCGGTATTCCGGAAGATGACGTACGCAACCCCGCTACCATTGCCGATAACGTAGGCGATAACGTAGGAGACGTGGCCGGTATGGGTGCCGATTTATTCGGCTCATACGTAGCCACCATTTTGGCTACCATGGTTTTAGGGCGCGAAATTGTATCACACGATAACTTTGGCGGTATTGCGCCTGTGCTTTTACCTATGGTAATAGCTGGTTTAGGTTTACTTTTTTCGATTGTGAGTGCCTCGTTTGTACGCATTAACAGCGAGACCGACAGCGTACAAAAAGCTTTAAATATCGGCAACTGGTCGTCTATTTTATTAACGGCTATTGCTACCTACTTTTTAGTGCAATGGATGTTGCCTAACGAAACATTTCACTTAGTACGTGATGAGGTTAGTCCTAATGTAACTAAAGCCGGGGCCTTACTGTTTACCAAAAACGGCGTGTTTCTATCTATCCTTGTTGGCCTAGTAGTAGGCACATTAATGTCTATCATTACCGAGTACTACACGGCCATGGGCAAGCGGCCGGTGTTGAGCATCATCAGGCAATCGTCAACCGGGCATGCTACCAATATTATTGCAGGTTTAGCTGTGGGTATGGAGTCGACTGTATTACCTATCCTGGTATTAGCCGCTGGCATATTTGGGTCATACCATTTTGCCGGACTGTATGGCGTAGCTATTGCTGCTGCTGGTATGATGGCTACTACGGCCATGCAGTTGGCTATTGATGCTTTTGGGCCAATTGCCGACAACGCCGGTGGTATTGCCGAAATGAACCAACTGCCCGAGGAAGTTCGTCACCGTACCGATAATCTGGATGCTGTGGGTAATACTACTGCTGCAACCGGCAAAGGTTTTGCCATAGCATCAGCGGCGTTAACCTCGCTGGCCTTGTTTGCGGCCTTTGTAGGCGTGGCAGGTATTGAGCATATAGACATTTACAAGGCAAATGTGCTGGCCGGTTTGTTTGTAGGCGGCATGATACCGTTTATCTTTTCGGCGCTGTGTATATCGGCTGTTGGCCGGGCAGCTATGGCCATGGTAGAGGAGGTGCGCCGGCAGTTTAGAGAAATACCTGGTATAATGGAGTACAAGGCTAAGCCTGAATACGAAAAATGCGTAGCTATATCAACCAAGGCTTCCATTCGTGAGATGATAGCGCCTGGCCTTATCGCGCTGATTACACCTATTATCATCGGCTTCGCTTTCGGGCCGGAAGTATTGGGCGGTCTGCTGGCCGGTGTGACTGTATCGGGTGTGCTGATGGGCATATTCCAAAGCAATGCCGGCGGTGCGTGGGACAATGCCAAAAAGTCGTTCGAGAAAGGTGTAGAAATTAATGGCGAAATGTATTACAAAAAGTCTGACCCGCACAAGGCATCAGTAACAGGTGACACAGTTGGCGATCCGTTTAAAGATACATCAGGGCCGTCTATGAATATCCTGATCAAGCTGATGTCTATCGTGTCGCTGGTTATAGCCCCGCATTTAAACCAGGAGGTAAATTCCAATAAGCATATACAGAAAGAATTACGAATGCAGTCACAAACCATACATGTTTTAAAGGCTGATAAAAAGGCCTGAAGAAAAAAGGGATGCGAAAGCATCCCTTTTTTGGTAATTAGTTATGTAGGATTGCTGGCAGACATCATTTTTATGCACAGAAACGCCAGAATTATGGATACTGTAAAGCACATTTAGTTAAATTATCTAAAACGCTTGGGCGGTTTTATAGCGACGCCTGTGCTATTGAAAATAGTTAACTTCATGAATTTGAACATGAATTAAAGGTTACATTATCATCATTTTAATGTTACAAGCGGTGTTTTATCTTTTCAATAAAAATAAGTACGTTTGGGGAAACATGATTAAATCTATACAACTGATCAAAGAACATGAGTTTATTTATTAAAAAGTCCATTCAGTCGTTGCTGGCTGCATCAGCTGAATCGGATAAGAGCTTAAAGCGCACTTTAGGCCCAACGGCGTTGATTGCCTTGGGTATAGGTGCAATTATTGGTGCAGGTTTGTTTGTGCGTACAGCTGCTGCGGCAGGTGGTAATGCCGGTCCGGCCGTAACCATTTCGTTCATCATTGCTGCTATTGGTTGCGCACTGGCTGGTTTATGCTATGCTGAGTTTGCCAGTATGATTCCTATTGCAGGCAGCGCCTACACTTACTCTTATGCCACCATGGGCGAATTTATTGCCTGGATTATTGGCTGGGACTTAGTGCTTGAATATGCCTTAGGTGCAGCTACTGTAGCCATTGGTTGGTCGCAGTATCTCAATGATTTGCTCATGACGTTTTTTGGTACCTCTATACCGTATGAATGGAGCCACTCGCCATTTCAGTCGGCAGGAGGTGTGCATGGTATCGTTAATTTACCGGCTATCCTGATCATATTTTTGCTAACCATGCTGCTTATCCGCGGTACTGCAGAATCTGCAGTAGTGAATAACATCATTGTAATGGTTAAAGTGGCTATTGTGTTGCTGATTATCGGTTTTGGCTGGCAATTTATAAACCCGTTAAATCACACTCCGTACATGATACCTGCTGATGCCGGTACTGTAAAACTAAGCACTGGTGTATTGCACGATTATGCAACCACAGGTAACCATGGTTGGTTTGGGGTACTACGTGGCGCTAGTATTGTGTTCTTTGCTTTCATTGGCTTCGATGCCGTATCTACAGCCGCTCAGGAAGCTAAAAATCCACAAAAAGATATGCCTTTGGGTATTCTTGTATCGCTGGTTATTTGTACTGCTTTGTACATATTGTTCTCTCACGTTTTAACTGGTATAGCTTCTTACAAAGAGTTTTTAACCCAGGGCAGCGAAGCTTCAGTTTCTTATGCAATCCGTCATCATATGCCGGGTTACGAGTGGTTGGCTAAGCTGGTAACCGTAGCTATTTTAGCAGGCTTTTCATCAGTTATCTTAGTGATGCTGATGGGTCAAACCCGTGTATTTTATACCATGAGTATTGATGGTTTGGTTCCTCCGGTATTCTCTAAACTGCACCCTAAACATCGTACACCTTATAAATCACAATGGTTATTTTTCGTTTTTGTATCGCTGTTTGCAGGCTTTGTGCCCGATAGTATCGTGGGTGATATGGTAAGTATTGGTACCTTGTTTGCATTCGTACTGGTATGTGTGGGTATATTCATCCTGCGTTCAACCGACCCTGACCTTAATCGTCCTTTCAAAACGCCATTGTACTTCATAGTATGCCCATTGGGCGCTATTGTTTGTTTATTCATGATTGCCAGTGAAGGCTGGGAGAATTGGGCACGCTTAATTGTATGGTTAATTATAGGCTTTATTATTTACTTTAGTTATGGTATTAAGCACTCTAAAGTACGTTTAGGGGCAGATAAAACACCACTGGATCCGCCAAATCCTAAATTTGTTGATTAATCAAATATTGTATATAAAAGAAAGGTTCTGCATATCGTGCAGAACCTTTTTTGTTTTCAATCCTTTGTTATCCGTACCAGCAACTACACAGCCTGAATGAAAGGAGATAAGAATTTATGGATACTGGTTTTTATATGTGTAATCAACTCTATGGGGTTTGGCATCATTGTGCCTTTATTATATGATTATGGTAAGAAATTCGGTTTAACGGGACAGACCATCGGTATTCTTACCGCTTCATTTTCTGTTGCCCAGTTTTTTGCTACGCCGCTATTAGGCGCACTTTCAGATAAATGGGGCCGTAAGCCACTCCTAGCTATAAGCCTGGCAGGTACATGTCTGTCCTTCCTGATGTTTGCATTGGCGCAAAATCTGATTATGCTGTTTGCCGCACGTGTTTTAGACGGCATCACAGGTGGAAATATATCAGTGGCCCAAGCCATGGTATCAGACCGCTCCACACCCGAAGACCGGGCCAAAAAGTTTGGTATCCTGAGTTCGGCATTCGGTTTCGGCTTTGTATTAGGGCCGGCTCTTGGGGGCTTGTTAAGCAAGCTGGGCATGCAGGTGCCCTTCTTTTTTGCAGCAGGTATTGCTTTAGTTGGTGCACTTTGTACGTTTTTCTTTTTAAAAGAAACCAAGCCTGGAATAGAGCAAGGAACTACGAGCCATGAGACAAGCACTGGTAACAATGGCGGTAAGGCAACTGGCAGCCAACAATCTAAAACAAACCATCAAAAACACAAGTTTTCTTTTGCATCGCTTATTACTTCATTAAAGATACCGGTAGTAGGTACTGCTGTATTTGTTGGGTTTTTACTAACCATGGCGCAGTTTATAATGATCATCGGCTTTCAAACCTTTTCGGTTGATGAGCTTAAGATTAAGCCCACACAAATTGGTTTGTTGTATGCGGGGTTTGGCATAACCGGCATTTTAATGCAATTGGCCGTGCCTTTTATAACGCGGGTTATTTCTTCAAAGGCGGTAATCCTTTTACTTTCAACTGCTGTATGTTTAGGTGCTATGCTTTTTACCGGCTTTACAAACGCTCTAATCCCGTTTGCGGCCTGCTTGTTTATATACGGTTTATTCAACGGCTTGCGTAACCCCATGCTCAACGCCATTATTGCCGACCGAAGCGACGATAACACGCAAGGCGAAATCCTGGGTGTAAATCAATCATATGCCTCGGTAGGGCAAGCACTGGGGCCTGTTGCTGCCGGTTTAATGACAGCCGTATCCATACACGCGGTGTTCTTTTTATCGGCATTTTTTATTTTGATGGGCTTTTTGCTTACCTTTCGCTTAAAAGCAAAAGAGAAGCAAACAACCTAATCCATGTTCAATACGTTCGATCCGCGGCAAATACTATCTGTAACCATGATTCTGTTTGCCATTATTGATATTCTGGGAGCTATCCCTATCATCATCGATCTGCGCCAGCGTGCAGGCCATATCGAATCTGAAAAGGCCTCTTTCACAGTATTAATTTTGATGATCGTATTCCTGTTCGTAGGGGAGGAACTGCTTAAAATTATTGGGCTCGATATATCGTCTTTTGCCATTGCCGGTTCGTTGGTCATTTTTATTATCGCTATGGAGATGATACTGGGCATTACCTTTTTTAAGGAAGACGAGCACATAGCATCTACCGTTTCCATCGTACCGCTGGCATTCCCCCTTATTGCCGGTGCCGGCACCATGACTACGCTGCTTTCGTTAAAATCTCAATACGCTACCGCTAACATCATTGTAGGCATTACACTAAATACCATAATTGTATATGTGGTATTGAAAAACGTGCAGTTGCTGGAAAAAATGCTGGGTAAAACCGGCTTGGGCGTACTGCGTAAAGCTTTTGGCATCATATTGCTGGCCATTGCTATCAAGCTGTTCAGAAGCAACAGTGGGTTGTAGGCAGTAATTGATTGTACAGAACGTATCTAAGTGAAACTTTTGATTGCCAGTTGCCAGATAAGGGTGCTCTATCAAATCCTTACTTGAGTTTAAGAGCAATGGTAAAGGCGGATTGGTACCTGTAGGTGATTATTGTACCTTACTTGATAACCTTATTAATTTGTATAAACACAGCCACACCATAAGCAATAACCATTACGGCGTTAACCACTAAAAGCCAGTTTAGCTCCTGAACGTTAAACTTTTTAACGGCCGCAGTAATCATCAATCCCACAAAGCCACCAAGTAACAACACCGGGAATATCAGTTGCCATTGAAGTAGATTAATATAACCTAGTTGTTGTAGTTTACCGGTATTTTGCATAATGCCAAAACCAGCCGCCAGAAGCAGGATAAATACCAATCTGATAACCAGCTTAGCTAAAAATTTGCTTAGTTTCATAAGTGCTATAAGCTGCAAAGTAATTCAAATTATCTGGCAATTTCATACAAATTATGTGCGTAACTGCGACTACTGCGGTCTTATCTTAAATCTCTTATCTCAAATCTCACATCTAAAAACTATCTTTGCCCATGCCTGAAAAAATTCTTATTCTCGATTTCGGCTCCCAGTTTACCCAGCTAATAGCCCGCCGTGTCAGAGAGCTTAACATTTATTGCGAAATCCACCCTTTCAATCATTTTCCTGAAGTTGACAGCACTGTAAAAGGTATCATCCTTTCCGGCAGCCCATATTCAGTTCGTCAGGAAGATGCGCCGCAGTTTGACTTTGCGCCTTACCATGGCGAAATGCCTATATTGGGTGTATGCTATGGCGCACAGTATTTAGCGCAGCATAACGGTGGCGAAGTACAAGCCTCAAACACCCGCGAGTATGGGCGGGCCAACCTGCAATACATTAATCAATCCAACCGGCTGTTCAAAAATGTTCCGGCTAACTCACAGGTTTGGATGTCGCACGGCGATACCATTACCAGCCTTGCCGATAATTTTGAGATTATTGCCAGTACCGATACCGTTGAGGTAGCCGCTTATCAAATAAAAGACACACAAACTTACGCCATACAATTTCACCCGGAGGTTACCCATAGTTTAGATGGCAAGCAACTGCTGCAAAACTTTTTGGTTGATATTTGCGGTTGCCACCAGGAGTGGACTTCAGAATCATTTGTAGAAACCACCGTTGCCGCTTTAAAAGAGAAGCTGGGCAATGATAAAGTAGTTTTAGGCCTTTCGGGCGGTGTAGATTCATCAGTAGCGGCTGTGCTACTGCATCAGGCAATAGGCAAAAACCTGTACTGTATTTTTGTTGACAATGGGTTGCTGCGCAAAGATGAATTTGAATCGGTGCTTGACTCTTACAAAGACATGGGCTTAAACGTAAAGGGCATTGATGCTAAACAGCGTTTTTATGATGCACTGGAAGGCTTAAGCGACCCTGAAAAGAAACGTAAGGCGATTGGCCGTGTATTTATTGAAGTGTTTGATGACGCTGCCCATGAAGTACAAGACGTAAAATGGTTGGGCCAGGGTACTATTTACCCCGACGTAATTGAATCCGTATCGGTTAACGGCCCATCGGCTACCATTAAATCGCATCACAACGTAGGCGGCTTGCCCGACTTTATGAAGCTAAAGGTAGTGGAACCCCTAAACACTTTATTTAAAGATGAAGTAAGACGCGTAGGGAAAACGTTAGGCATTGATGATAAAATTTTAGGTCGTCATCCATTCCCAGGGCCTGGTTTAGCTATCCGTATACTGGGCGAAGTAACACCTGAAAAGGTGGCTATATTACAACAGGCAGATGCAATTTATATCAACAATTTGCGCCAGGCTGGTGTTTACGATAAGGTTTGGCAGGCGGGCGCTATTTATTTGCCGGTACAATCGGTGGGTGTAATGGGCGATGAGCGAACCTACGAGAACGTAGTTTGCTTACGCGCCGTGGAATCCTTGGATGGCATGACGGCCGACTGGTGCCACTTACCATATGAGCTGCTTGCTAAGATATCAAATGAGATTATTAACAACGTGAAAGGAATAAACCGGGTTGTATATGACATTAGTTCAAAACCACCGGCTACCATTGAGTGGGAATAAGGCTCTCTGGCTGCTGGCCTTACTTTGGGTAAGCGCTTGCTCGCCCAAGGTAAATCCGGTAACCAAAACGCCAGCACGCAAGCCTGCGCCGGTTACAACGCAGCCCGCAGTACCACCGGTTGCGGCAACGCCTGTTAAGCCGCTAGTTACGCCTGCGTCTGCCAAAACATCAACCGTTGCTTTGCTATTGCCATTCAGCTTAGATAATTTGGGTTCGGTGAGAGGTTACCGTGCCGCCGATTTAAAGAAAGCGAACATTGCCATCGAATATTATCAGGGCTTTAAACTCGCGCTCGACTCGCTTACCAGCCGCGGTTATAACTACAAACTGCAGGTTTTTGACACCAAGGATGAGCCTGCTTACACGCACAGTCTGGCGGGTAATCCAAATGTGCGTGGCAGTCAGTTAATTGTAGGCCCCGTGTTTCCGGAAGGTATCAAGTCTTTCATCGGTAAGCCGGCCGCTTTGAACAAGCCTTTGTTATCGCCGCTGTCGCCGGCGTCGCCCGATGAGTTTGGAAGCGCTAACCTCATAACCATCAACCCACCGCTGGAGTATCATGCTCGGTCGGCCGCGTTGTATGTAAACAATAAGCTCAGGCCCCGTAAAATATTTATCCTGCGGTCGGGCTTCAGTGCAGATAACAAATACATCGACCCTTTTAAAAAAACGATTGACACCGCTAGTAAGCGGAAGATACAAGTGATTAACTTTACTGTATCGCATGGTAGCCTTACTGCTTTATTGCCCCAACTGAATAACAAAGTAGAGAACGTTTTTATTGTGGCATCGGTTAATCAATCGTTTCTGTCGGTCACTCTGCGGTCGTTGGATACGCTCTCGCGGCATTATCCGGTTACGGTAATTGGCCACCCTAATTGGGAAAAAGCCACCTTTTTAAAGGCAGACTTGTTGCAACGTATCAAAACGCACATAACTTCGGCTGATAGGGTAAATTACCGGTCGGCAGCTACCATTAATTTTATCAAAGCTTATCGTAAAACCTTTGCTAGTGAGCCCACTGCTTATGCTTACAAAGGGTTTGACGAAGGAATGTACTTTGGTGAAATACTAGGGCAGGATGGGAATGAAATGACCCGGTTGAACCAGCATAAGTTTACGGCCCTGCATAATGACTTTCAATTTATAAAAAAGCCAGGCCTGGGTTGGGTAAACACTCATGTAAGTGTGCTGAAATATGTAAACTTCGAGTTAAGGAAAGTAGAATGAAAGCCCTCAATCAGCTCAAAACATTTCAGCGCATATTAGCCGAGTTTCCAGAGAACACCCAGCTTAGTAAATTTTTACCTGGCTTTTTCAGGCAAAACAAGCAGATGGGCTCAACAGACCGGCGTGTGGCAAGCAGGCTGGTGTATAATTATTTTCGGCTGGGTAATGCCTTGCACGGCTTACCGGCTGAGGATCGCCTGATGGTTGCCGAGTTTTTATGCAATATCCAAATCAACTCTTTTTTGCAGCATTTTAAGCCTGAGTGGGCCGCCTGCGTACATTTTGAGGTGGATGAAAAGTTAAAAATGGTAAAAGCGGCGTATCCTGATTTCAAGCTTGAAGACATTTACCCCTGGCATGACCAATTATCGGCAGGGATAGATAAAGAGGCTTTCTTGAAGTCGTTTTTTATACAGCCCGATCTGTTTATACGTGTACGCAAAGGCTTTGAGCAGCAGGTGAAAGCCATACTAAGCAAAGCAGAGGTTATTTTTAAAGATGAAGGCAATAATTGCCTTACCCTGCCCAATGGTACAAAATTAGAAACCTTATTTCCAAACCAATACTGGTTTGATGTGCAGGACTACTCATCGCAGCAAACGGCACGTTACTTTAAGCCGCAAAAGTGGGAGAACTGGTGGGATGCCTGTGCTGCATCGGGTGGTAAGTCATTACTGCTGCATGAGCAGGAAGTAAATTTGAAGCTGGTAGTGTCAGACATTCGCGAATCGATACTGGCTAATTTGGACGAACGTTTCAGGCAGGCGGGGCTGATGAAGTATCAAAAGAAGATACTCGACCTGACACAAAATGCCGACTATATCATGCATAATTATGCCTTCGATGGCATTATACTGGACGCGCCCTGCACCGGATCGGGAACCTGGGGGCGTACGCCGGAACTCATTACGCAGTTTAACGGCCACCGTATTGAGTTTTTTCAGCGTTTGCAGCAGAGCATAGCCCGCAACGTAGTAAAGTACCTGAAGGGCGGAAAACCGCTTATTTACATTACTTGCTCAGCCTTTAAAGCCGAGAACGAGGACGCTGTGGATTTTATGGTAAAGGAGTTGGGCCTTAAGCTCGAAGAAATGCAGGTACTAAAGGGATATGAGCACAAGGCCGATACCATGTTTGTAGCCCGTTTAATATCTACCGCACCGGCCAAAGACGAACAAGTGTTGGAGTAGTCGAAGCTACTCCGTTTTCATTTCTTCCTGCGCTTCACGCTTATATTCATAATCGCCGCCTAGTAAGTATCCCCATGGCCGTAAGCCAGTAATGTGATCAAATATGATCTTGCATATGGCAATCACCGGGATAGACAGGAACATGCCTGATAATCCCCAAAGCATTTCGCCTAGTATAATACCTATAAAGGTAATCAGGGCATTTAAACGTACTTTGGAACCCACTACCATAGGCAGGATCACGTTCGAGTCGACCGCATGGATAGCAATAACCACCAGCGCCACCACCAGCGCTTTACTGATGGCGCCCGTAGCAAAGGTGATGAGGGAACTCAACACGAGTGCCGAAAATATGCCAACATAGGGTATAATATTAAATATGCCAGTAATGATGCCCAAAAGAATAGCATATTTCACCCCAATAATCCAAAAAGCGATGCAAGATATAGTGGCTACAATCACCATTTCCAGCAACAAGCCGAGGATATATTTGCGGAGAATGCTTTGTATGTTTTCTACCACAGCCTGCACTACAGGTGTCGACTCTTCATCGAATACATAAAGTACAAAGCGGAAAAGCAAACGCCTGTAAAAAAGAATCAGGAAGGTAAAAATGATGATAAACAGATAAAACAGGAGCAGAGATGATAATGCACCAAACGTTGTGCCCAATACGGTAGTGCCCGAAGCCACAATCTTATCGGTGGTGTCATTCACATACAGCATTTGTTTTTCCGCATTTACATGAAAGGTCTTTTGGATCCATACCTGCAGATCAACCAGTGATTTACTTACCTGTTCTTTAAGCTGCGGCCAATCATTAGCCAGGTTAGATATTTGTGTGCCCACCAGGTATATAATACCGCCTAAGAAAGTTACCATTAATAATATAGACAGAAAAGCTGCCATGCTGCGGGGTAATTTTATACGGCGCTCAAAAAAGTTAGCCAATGGCAGCAAAAGTATGGCAAACAGAAAGCCGAACATCAGAGGGTCGAGGAGTTCTTTACCCAGGATAATCAAAAAGCCGAGCGCCATGATACCAATGAGTATAAAGGCAAGTTTGGCATAAAAGGGCAGAGGCGTATTTTTAACTATCATGGGCTGGCTGGTGTCGCGTAATATGGATCAAAGGGTTAACATGACTCGTGGCTTTTGGTTTTGAAACGAAGTTGTAACTAAAAATTATAAAGCACTTGTGATGCGGTTAAGCACCTCACGTATGTGTTTGTCCATAATTTTAAGTGGCTGCCTGCTGAATTGATGTGTGACCCGGTTGGCCAGAATAATGTTGAACGATATGGCCTTATGATCCAGGTTGGCCCCTAAACCGTATATACCCGCTGTTTCCATTTCAAGATTGGTGATGGGTTGCTGGTGTATGCTAAAATCGCTGATAAGGTTGAGCAAATTGGGTGTAGAAGACTTAGCGCGCACTTGCCGTCCTTGTGGTGTGTAAAAGCCCGGTGCGGTAATGGTAATGCCTTGCGGTAAACCGGTAGCGAGGGCACTTATTAACTCGGCACTGGCCGTGGCAACATAAGGGCGTAGTTTAAAATGCGCCGGTAAGCTGTTGTTAAATGCAGTCAGTATCTCCGCTTCCTGCTTACTAAGGCTGTGCTCATAATAATGCATCAGCGGGTCCAATCCTATAGCCGCGGCCGATACCAGCAGGCTATCCACAGCAACATCGGCCTGCACAGCACCCGATGTACCTATGCGGATAATATTAAGGCTGCGTAACTTTTCGTTCACCGTACGGGTATTAAAATCAATGTTTACCAGGGCATCTAATTCATTCAGTACAATATCAATATTATCAGTGCCTATACCGGTAGATACAACGGTGATGCGTTTTTGGCCAATGTAGCCCGTATGTGTAGTAAATTCGCGCTTACCTTTTCTTAGTTCTATGTTATCGAAATGCTTACTTATTTCGGCCACCCGGTCCTGGTCGCCAACCGTAATCACAATGTCGGCAACATCCTCAGGTAAAATATTAAGGTGGTAGGCGCTGCCATCGGCATTTAATATCAAATCAGTTTCAGAGATGTAATTCATGACGCGTTAAAATTAGGCGTAATATGTTGTTTGCTTTAACAATAAATATCTAATTTTGTAAGGCCTTAAGCATAAGGCAACTTTACCAATGGTAATATAATCGACCTGCTGCACACGTTATTGCTTCTCATCTTCAGCCCCTTTAAGATTGCAGGTCGGTAATTCCCGGTTAACATTTTCTGGTACCATTTAAATTAACTGTTATGCTTTTAAAAGGTCCTAACCCGCATAAGATACACCCTTTAGAAAATTATCCTCATCTCGTTTTTCTAAAAAATATTATTACGCATCCCAATATCGAGGTGGGCGACTATACCTATTACGATGATACGCTCGATCCCTACAATTTTGAAAAGAACGTATTATACCACTTTGATTTTATAGGCGATAAGCTTATCATCGGTAAATTTTGTGCCATTGCCTGTGGTGCAAAGTTTATTATGAATGGCGCTAATCATGAAATTACGCCTATATCTACTTTTCCCTTCGGCATATTTGGAAATGGGTGGCAAAAGATAAATGAAGGTGTTGATCTGACTGAAAAATACCCTAACAAAGGCAACACAGTGATTGGTAATGATGTGTGGATAGGACATGATGCTACGCTGATGCCGGGTATTAAAGTAGGCAACGGCGCTGTAATAGCCAGTAAAAGTGTAGTGACCAGGGATGTGCCGGATTATGCCATTGTAGGTGGCAACCCTGCCCAAGTGATCCGGATGCGTTTTAACGAAGATACTGTTGAACGCTTGCTCGGTATAGCTTGGTGGAACTGGAGCGCCGAAAAGATAACCGAGCATTTGCACCTGATTAATTCCATAAATTTGGATGAACTGGAGACGGTAGCTCATAATAAATAAACCAATCTCTGTCTTAATTGTACTTATGGAAGTATCCACTTAAAATTGAGTACCATGGCAAAATATTCAGAAAAAGCACAGGAGAAAGTTGGCGAGGCCCTGCACGAAATGAAGGAAGGCAAGCTGAAGAGCGGCAAGAGCGACAAAAAGGTAACCAATCCTAAACAAGCAGTAGCCATTGGCCTTTCGGAAGCACGTAAAGACGGTGCGAAAGTGCCCAAGAAATCTTCAAAATAATACAGTTTTGTAAAAGACATTAAAAGAAAAGCCCCGGGTTTGTGCCGGGGCTTTTCTTTTAATGAGTATTGACTGATAGCCTTATTTCACTGTAAAGGCAACTAATTTATCGCCCCAGGCCAAGCTTACTTTGCCCGATGGGTCTACTGTAAATTTGAGCTGCTCCACAAAGCCGCTTGATTTACCCGGTTTAACATTTACACGCAGTACATCGTTTTCTTCTTTGTAAACCGTACCCCAGTTTTTGATGTCTTTATTAAATATAATTACCCACTCGTTCTCGTTAGGAATGCTATATAAGGCGTATTTGCCTGCAGCAAGTGCTTTGCCTTCCACTTTTACATCTTTGCTAAACTCAATTGTAGTCACCTCATTAGCGCCGGTACGCCACCATTTGCCGTAAGGAGCAATATCAGTACCAATGGTACGGCCTTTTACCGATGGCTGGCTGTAAGCAATGGTAATGTTAACACCGCTTTTGGTCGTAGCTTTAACGGTATCAGCAGGGCTGGGTCTTGGTTTTTTAGGCGTTTGTGCCGATGCCGAAATGGTAGTTAAAATAAAGCCGGTTATGGCCAATAATTTGAATAACTGTTTCATGGTTTATGTGTCTTTTTTATGGTAACTAAAGATAGTGTTATTTGCTGGGTTTGCTCGAAAAAGCGTCCATGATTTTCATGAGGGTTAGCGCCTCATCAATGGTGCAGGGATTTGGGCCTTCGCCATTCAGATAGCTTACTACGGCGGCAATCATTGGGTGCTGTATGTTTTCTGGGGGTACAAAATCAATTACCTGTTCGTCTTCGGCAGTTATTAAGGTAACCGTATTGCCGAATATAGGGAAGCTGATCTTGCCTTCACTGCCTATCATCTCGCAACTGTCAACGTTTTCGGTCTCGGCCACACTAAAGCACCATGAACCATTTACCACCACGTTGTTCTCAAACAATATGGAGCCACATACATGGTCATCGGCTTTATTGGTTTGGGTTTGGTTAAAGCCGAACCCCTGATAGTAAGCGGGGTTTCCAAAAAAGTATAGCATCAAATCTAACTGATGAGGAGCGAGGTCATGAAAATAACCACCGCCGGAAAGTTCGGGTTGTACACGCCAGTTAGGTGCTCCTGTGGTTACCAACGCCGGTTTGCGGCTTTGCCATAGCCTGAGTTGTACAGTACGCACTTCGCCAATCGCTTGCTGTTGTAATAGCTCTTTTACCTTTAAAAACATAGGCAATTGCCTGCGGTAATGGGCAACCACCAACTTTCCATTGTGCTTTTGAACTGCGTTAGCCAGTTCCTCAGCCTGTGCAGCGTTTAGCGTAACCGGCTTTTCTACATAAACGGGTAGGCCTCTTTTTAAAGCGGTTAGTGCATACTCCAGGTGTGATGAAGGCGGCGTAGCTATGTAGATGGCATTCACTTCAGTATCATTAAAAAGATCGGCCGCATTGCTAAACCATTTTCCAACGCCGTGGCGTTGGGCATAGTCGGCAGCTTTTTCGGCATCACGGCGCATTACGGCTACTAGTTTACTGCCCGTTACTTTGTTAAATGCCGGTCCGCTTTTCTTTTCGGTAACATCGCCAACGCCTATTATTCCCCAGTTAAGGCTCGCCATTAGGGTTTATTGTTTAAAATGTTTTCTATTTGAGTGAGCTCTTCGGTCGCAAAGACGCTATTGTGTAAACATTGAAGCGAGTCAGCCAGTTGCTCGGGCCTGCTGGCACCTATAAGAACGGAGGTAACGCGCTGGTCTTTTAATAACCACGCCAGTGCCATTTGTGCCAGTGTTTGGTTGCGTTGCAGGGCCAGTTCATTAAGCTGTTTAATTTGTGCCAGCTTATCATCGGTCAATTGCTTAGTTTGCAGATTTCCGGTGGTTTTAGCTGCCCTTGAATCTTGCGGTATGCCGTGTAGATACTTATCAGTAAGCATGCCTTGTGCCAGAGGTGAAAACGGTATGCAGCCAACGCCTTCCTGCTCCAGCACATCTAGCAGGCCGCCCTCTACCCAGCGCTCAAACATGGAGTATTTAGGCTGGTGGATAAGGCAGGGCGTGCCCAACTGCTTCAATATAGTAATTGCTTTTTGCGCTTCATCGGCCTTATAATTAGAGATACCTACATACAAAGCCTTGCCCTGCCGTACGATCAAGTCAAGTGCCATCATCGTTTCTTCAAGTGGTGTGTCAGGGTCAGGGCGGTGATGATAAAAAATGTCCACATAGTCAAGTCCCATGCGTTTCAGGCTTTGATCTAAGCTGGCTACCAGGTATTTTTTTGATCCCCAGTTGCCATACGGACCAGGCCACATGTCATAGCCGGCTTTGCTTGAGATGATCAACTCATCGCGGTAGGCCGCAAAATCCTTTTTTAATAGCAGCCCAAAGTTTTCTTCGGCCGAGCCATACGGCGGACCATAATTGTTGGCCAAATCGAAGTGTGTAATGCCGCTATCAAACGCCAGGTGCAAGATTTTTCGGTAATTTTCGAACACGTCTACACCGCCGAAATTGTGCCACAAGCCCAGCGACAGTGCAGGCAACTTAATGCCGCTTTTGCCGCAGCGTCGGTAAGGCATAGTTTCATAGCGGCTGGAAGAAGGTAGATAAGTCATGTAGTTGATGGTTTATAGTTCGTAGATACTAGGTTCATATTCTTTTTAATATAAACCATTATCCATGAACATCAGCTGTAAATATATCAAACTATTTCGGCCACTACAAAGGTGCTGCCGCCTGCAAAAACCAAATCTTTTGGGCCTGCCTGTTGTTGTGCGGCTTGCAGGGCTTCAGATACCGTTGGGTAGGTTTTACCCTGCAAGCCAACCATCATAGCTTGTTGTTGCAAAGACTGCACCTCAAGCCCGCGAGGAATATCTGGTTTGCAAAAGTAGTACGTGGCATCCTTAGGCAGCAGGTTTAATACCTTGGTAATATCCTTATCGTTCACCATGCCTATCACAAAATGCAAGTGCTCGTATGGTACGGCTGCAATGTTTTTCAGCACTTCCAATATGCCATCAGGATTATGGCCGGTATCGCAAATGGTAAGCGGGTGGGTGCTCAAGGTTTGCCAGCGGCCCTGTAAACCGGTTAGGATTTTAACCTGGCGTAAAGCTTCGGCTACATGTTTAACAGCAATATTAAATCCCTGTGTGTTTAACTCCTGCACTGCACACAGAACCGTCTTCACATTCTTAAGCTGATAACTGCCTGTTAAGTCGAGTTGTAAATTATGGGTAGCGTTGAGAGATTTAAAGCTTGCAGATAAATATTTATCATTTTCAAAGGCTTCCCGTTTCCTGGTGCCCGGTTCTATGCTTCCTTCATTCCATTGTTCGGATGCGAATATTAATTCGGCTCCTGCTTTTTGCGCCTTTTCAATAAATACCTGTGCTACTTCGGGCTGGTGTTCGCCAATGATGACCGGGATGCCCGGTTTAATAATGCCGGCTTTTTCGGCAGCTATTTCGGGCAGGGTATTGCCTAGCATGTTCATGTGGTCCCAGCCTATGTTGGTAATGATGGATAACAGCGGCGTAATAATATTGGTTGAATCGAGCCGGCCGCCCAGGCCCACTTCAATAACCGCAATATCTACCTCATGACGGGCAAAGGCATCGAAGGCCAGGGCTACAGTCATTTCAAAAAAAGAGGGTTCAATTTCCTCAAAATCTGTCCGGTGCTTTGCCACAAAATCAACCACCTCGTCTTCGCTGATCATTTGCCCGTTGATGCGAATACGTTCTCTGAAATCTTTAAGGTGAGGTGAGGTATACAATCCGGTTTTATATCCGGCAGTTTGTAACACCGCCGCCAATATATGCGATGTAGAGCCCTTTCCGTTAGTTCCCGCTACATGAACGCTCTTAAATTGGTGCTGTGGATTACCCAGCCGGTCGCAAAGGGCTATGGTATTGGTTAAATCTTTCTTAAATGCCGATGTGCCCACCCGAGTAAACATAGGGAGCTGGTTGTACAGATAGTTGAGCGTTTCTGCGTAATTCATTCTGGAAGATGTAGGCAATGATGGATTGCCATGGGCGCAAAGCTATCAACTAAAATTGAAAAGGAAAATTAGGCTGTAAGCCATTCAAAAAACTTTTACTGTACCCTGAATACAAATACTACAGTGCCTTGCTGCATTTCGGGGGCACTGTCTAAAGAGTTGAGGCGGGAGCGTTTTACGGCGTCTTCACATTTTTCGATCAGCACCTGGTCGGTTATGGTAGTACCACGGGCGCCGCCGCGGGCGTAGGTTACGTTACCGTCCTTATCTACGCGTATATCAACCACCACTTTTCCTGTATGGCGGCTATCATCACTAACCGATGGTTTGCTTACAAAGTTGCGCTGAGGCATGCCGGTAAGGTTACCGCCGTTGCCTGAGCCCGTACCGTTATAATTGTTGGTTAAGGTCGTACCCGTTGTTTTGCCCTGGTTGCCGGGTGTGTTGCCAGTTCCATCTCCCTCGCCTGTACCATTGTTGGTTTTGCCTTTGTAAAGGGCGTTTTGGTTTATAGTAGGCTTAGGTGGCTCTTTGGTAGGCTGCTGCTGTGTATTTACCGATTGTGTAGGCTTTTTGCTGCTGGCAATTTCAGGCGCATCCTCAGTGTTTTGAGTTACTACCTGTTTGCTGCTGTTGTCTGTTGTGTTCACCTGCTCGGTTGGCGGGGCAGGGGTTACTTTATCAGGCTTGGTATGGTTGGCATTTTCGGCAACAGATGGCTCCTCGGTGCTCATATAGTCATCGCCCATGCCTTCATCTACTGTGCCGTAATTTACCAGGATACCGCCCGTGCCGTCTTCTTCTTTAGCCGGATGCTGAAAGACAATAAAATAGCTCAAGCCTATCAGCAAAGCCAGTATAATGCCGGTTGCTAAAAAGGCCCTTGGGTAATTATTTTCTTCCTGACGGTAATCCATATCCTGTTATTTAGGCTCGGTGGCTAATACCAGTTTAATATTCAATTTCTGTGCTATGTCCATCACCTGTACCACATCCTGTATAGCAACCGTGCGGTCAACATGCAGTACAATAGTCAGTTCGCTGGCTATGTTTTTGTAACCGGCTAATGTAGGTTGTAAAGCATCAACCGCTACTTCTTTCTTCTCCACGTAATACCTTAAGTCTTGCGTAACCGAAACAGTAATGGTTTTTTTAGATACCGCCTGGCCTGATGAAGACTTGGGCAGCATCAATTTGATTACGTTAGGATTGGTAACAGTTGAAGCTATCAAAAAGAACAGCAACAAAAAGAACATAATATCATTCATGGCCGAGGTATGTACCTCGGCTGATGCACGGCTATGTTTTTTTCTCAGGTTCATTTGCTGGGCTCTTCTAACAGATCAATAAATTCAATGGCGTCAGTCTCCAGTTTCAAAATTACCTTCTCCACCATCATGTTCAGGATGTGGTAGCATACATAAGCTACTATGCCCACAAATAAACCAGCTGCTGAGGTCACCATTTTTACATACAAACCTCCTGATATAACGCCCATACTAATGTTATCTGTTTTAGAGATATCATAAAAGATCTTAATTACACCGGCAATGGTACCTAAAAAGCCGAACATGGGCGCAATACCGGCCACGATGCCAATAATGCCAATGTTTTTTTCCAGTTTGGCTACTTCAATTTTGCCAACGTTTTCAATAGCGCCTTCAATGTCTTTAATAGGCCGGCCAATGCGCAGCAAACCTTTTTGCAGCATGCGGCCTAGCGGCGTATTACTATTACGGGCAACCGCAACGGCCGAGTCCAATTTACCCGATGTTATACTGCTCCGGATCTGGCTCATCAGGTTCGATTCATCTTTAGCGGCCTTACGGATGGTAAAATAACGCTCAAAAAATATAACCAAACCTAAAACGGCCAGTATTCCGATAGGAACCATAACCCATCCACCTTTTATAAGCAGATCGCCAAAGCGTAAATCATCAACAGGGGCGGCAGTGGTGGCAGGCAGTGCTGCACGGTTTACCGAATCAACAACATTTTGAGCTGTATCCTGTAACAGCATAAATAGCATCATTTCTTTTTATTTCTTTTAGTTTCAACATAAAGATCGCTGCTTCTGAGGTGTTTCAGTTTCACGAGTCTTACTTTAGCTGCCTGTCCTTCGGCATAGGTTTTATAAAATCCAAGTCCAACCTTAACGTATTTAGTTGGATTAAAGTCTTTAACAATGCCAGCATTAATGCCTACGGCCTTGTAACGGTTTACAACTTTAATGGCTTCTGCCTCGTTGCTGAAAGCGCCGCTCATGAGCACATTGTTGTAACCCTTAGGGTTGGCCAATACTACCGAAGTGTTGTTTTTACCAGTTGCAACAGGCGTTTCCACCTCGGGAGCATACTCGGTTGAAGCCGGTAAGGCTTGTTTTTGTGCAGATGTATCTGGCGTTATTGGTGTTTGGTGCTGTTCGGTGCCGGTATCTGCTTTAACTGGTGTTTTAACCACTACAGAATCCATGCTTGGTGTAGTCGTTGTTGTATTGTCCGACGCTACTACAGCCGGACGGGTGGAGACGTTCTGTTTTGAATAGAATACCGCTACTGCTGTTGCAATAAGCACAGCTGCTGCTAATCCCCAAAACCAGGGCTTGGCGTAGAATGGTTTGTTAGTTTCTGCCGTACTGTTTGCAACTGCTATCGGTTGGGGCTCAGCCGCTGGTTTAACGTCGGCTGGCTGTTGCTCCACAACTGGTTTTGCTGGTTGAGCTGTAGGTTTAACAGACTGCCTTAACAGAGGTGAGGTTGCCGTTACCGGCCCTTCGGGTATGGCATTGCCTGCTTTTAAAGCGTCTTTTTCGACTGAGAATAAGGGCGTATTAACGGGTGGCAAAGCTGGTGCAGGTTGCGGCTCTGCCACCACAGGAGCATCGTCTGGTAAATGCTCCTCAGCTGTATTTGTAACCGGCTCTGGTTGAACAGATACTGGTGTGAAGCCAAATGGAGAGGTACTGGTATCTACATCAGGTACAGGTCTGAAGTTCAGTGTATCTTGTTCTTTAGATAACCAACCTAATCTGCCCAACATAACTTCGCCTATTTCGGCTTGTTGCAAAATGCTGTGCAGATAGCGGTCCATAAAATACCTGGCCGATGCACCCGATACCTTGCTTTTAGCAACCAGGTATTGTAACAGGCTTTCATCCTCTACCGGTTGTTGCTCAAACTCGGTTTCATAATAAGGTGGATACAGTTTGCCTTCATCAGCATTATAGTAGCCCCTTTTACGAACCTGCTTAAACACCCCTATCTGAGGGATGCTTACAGTGCCTTGTTCGTTAAGCAGCTCACTGATGTAAACAGATAAATCCATTTTTTAATAATGTCCGGGGTTTAATTTGCGGTGAGGCAAATATAGTTAAAAAGTGAACCCTGCACCGCCAAATATATTAAATCCGTAGTTGGGGTAGTTTAAGTAAGTTTGATATGTAGTGTTTAAAATATTGTTAACCTGAACAAAAACCGAGATTTGCTTGGTAGCTTTGTAATTTACACCACCGCTCAAATCGGCAAACGATTTTAGGGTAACTACCTGCTCATTGGTAAGCAAATCTTTAGTTGTGCCTCTAAAAAGTAAAGAACCGTTGATGTCCACTTTATCGTTGATATGAATAGCGGTACCGGCTGTTAATTTAAACTTAGGCAGGTTCCAGGGCTGTGCCTGGCTGGCTAGTTTATAATCGCGAAACTCCACACGTCCAAAGATATTTACATCGTCGGAAGCTTTGTAATCCAGCTCACCGTTAAAGCCGCTGATGCGGGCGCGGCCATCATCATAAACTACGTTAAAGCGGTGCAAAGTGCCCGGTATAGGCTGGTTGCCGGTTAAGGCCGGTTGTACATTACTTACAAACAACGGCAGATCAGAGACCGTGTTGCGGAAGATAGCGGCTTTGAACCCTAAGCCAGGTATAATGCGGCCCTTCAAACCCACGGTGATGTCAAGCTTATCAACCGAATTTTGAATACCGATATTCTGGTCGAGGAACGGATTGGCTTCTGATAGATTGCGCAAAGAAGTACGATTCACATCGCCTTTAGCTTCGGCAAACAGGCGCACAAAATCAGGTATTACCTGGAACTCCAGCTTTACGGCCGGAAAGATGAAGAAGCGCGATGAGAAGCCAAATTCCTGAGCAATATTTACGCCTGCATCAATTTTATAATTATCGCCCTGAAACTTTAAGTAAGGGTTTAAGCGTAAAAAGCTGTTGTTTAAAGAATATAAGCTGTCTTTTTGAGAGGCCAAGTCTAACGATGCACCCAAGCCTGCATAAAATTGGTTGATAGTTTGATTTAAATAGCCGCTTAAAACCACGTTGTTTTCCTTTGCTTTAAAGGCATTGTTAAACAGGTAGCCGTTCACCTTTAGGGCATAGGTAAGTACGCGGTCGGTATCCTGGTAATTGCGGGCCAACTCACCTTCGGCACTTAGGGTGTTATAATGCTGCTTCCTTGGTTCAGCTGCCGGGTTTGTTAGGGCCAGTGTATTATAGCCATAGTAATAATTGTTGCGACGCAAATAGTTTACACGCCCTGTGATGGTGTTAGCCTCGCCAATACTTTTGCCGAATACACCAACCTCGCTGCGGCTTTCATTTTGTTTAGGAAGGTTGCCCTGCTGACCGAAATGCTTTAAAAATGCACCTACCTGCAACGCTTCATCTTGCCCATTATTAAAATATGCCTCGCCGAAAGTTGTTTTTAGGCTTCCAAAGCCGGCGCGTACAAAGTTGTTAGCGGGTAAGGAGTCGCGTTCGGCAGGCATTTTCATGGCCTCCAACTGGCGTATATCACTGTTTTGTTCCAGGCGTTTATCAAGCGTAGTGTAGCTCAAAGGGGCTTTGTACGGTTGGGTATCATCGAGGTTCGGGTTACGGCGTATTTTAACGGCATCGGCCAGTACTGGTTTGTAAACCGTGGTTACCACAATCTCTTCAGATAGGCTACCGCCGTTTTGAGCGGAATTAGCGGGCGTTGTTTGACCTCCTTTTTTAGAGGTATCCTGTTTTGCTTTAGCTGCGGCATCTCCAAGCTTTTTTGCTGCCGGCTTGCTTTGAGTAGATTTTTGTGCCGGCTTTTTGGCCGGT
This sequence comes from Mucilaginibacter sp. PAMB04168, assembly GCF_039634365.2. Classification (NCBI taxonomy): domain Bacteria; kingdom Pseudomonadati; phylum Bacteroidota; class Sphingobacteriia; order Sphingobacteriales; family Sphingobacteriaceae; genus Mucilaginibacter; species Mucilaginibacter sp. PAMB04168. The sequence goes on along the minus strand of NZ_CP155079.2, from coordinate 3,923,721 downwards.
TGCTTCACTTGTGCCTGTGCAGTTGCACTTGCAGCCAGTAATATTGTAAGTAATATATATATAGGTCTCTTTATCATGACTATGGGTTGGGTATTGCTCATTAATCCTGTTTGTTGGGGTCGGTACCGGTGGCGGGTGCGGTGCCGGTAGCCTCATTCAGTTTTTGCAATTTCTCTTTAGCTTTAGGCAGTATATCATCATCGCCCTTATAATTCTCAATTACACTTTGCAGGGTAGCTTTAGCCTGGAAGGTGTCTTTTAATGCGGCGTAGTTGTCAGCAATCAGAATGTAAGCCTTGGTTAGCCAGTAGTCGTAATTGGATAATTTTTTGGTTAAATCGAAGCAGGTGTTTAACGAGGCTTTGTAGTTACGCTTTTTATATTCAATTAAAGCAACGTTGTATTTCGCTTCGGCAGCTGCTACAGTTTTGGTATTGTTAACCGTATAATTAAACTCTTTTACAGCGGCTGTAGTGTCGCCTTTATCCAAGTGAGCTAAGCCGGCGTACAATCCGGTTTTAAACTTATCCTCTTCGGATGATTTTTCGTTTTCGCGAACGAGTTGAACATAATGCAGGGCATCATCGGCCATTTCCATGTGTGCATAGCACAGCAGCAGGTTATTAATAGCAAAAGTATAGTCGGCTTTATATTCAGAATTGGTTTCTAAACGTTTAAGGAATACAACCGCCTCGTTATATTTCTTTTGCGCCATATAAAGCTTAGCCATGCTAATGAGCGATTTTTCAGTGTATGCGCTGGTCCAATCGTTCAAAATAACATTGTAATCGGCCACTGCTTCATCCGGGCGGTTTAAGTTCACTAAGCTTTGCGCCCTTATAAAGCGCATTTGTTTATCGTAAATAGGGCGTTTGGCTTTATCGTAATAAGCACCTACGGCAGCAACGGTACCTGCCCAGTCGCCTTTTAAATACAAATTGTTGGCGGCAGTAGCCATAATGCTTTCCTGCTCAGCAGCGCTGTAATTACCAATCGGGGTAGTGCCGGCATAGTTAATAAAGGTTTGTGCATCGCCCTTATCGGTGTAAATTTTTTCGATCTGCTTAAGCGCTTGTTTAGCCTCTGGCGCAGAAGGGTAGGTTTGTACCACTTTTTTAAATGACTCTACAGCCAAATCGTCCTGGTTGGCGTTGTAATCAATTAACCCCATCGTAACCAACGCGCGTGGTACATAGCTGCTGTTTGGATACTTTTGTATCATTGATTGCAAATCGGCCTTAGCTTTATCACCCTCATTTTTCAGGAAGTAGGTATAAGCTATCTCGAAGGCGGCATCATCTGCGAAGTCAGAATTCGGGTAACGCGTCAGCACATCATTCATGGTGCTAATTTTTGCGTCGGGTGCCGATTGCAGGCCTTGTATCATACCGCGTTGAAACAGCGCATAGTCCTGACTTTGACTGCCACTGCTCCTCAAACGATCATAGTAGTTCAACGCTGTGCTGTAGCTCTTTAATACAAAATAGCTGTCGGCAATACGTGCTGTAGCATCGTTGATCGTATTTTTATCCTTTGGCTCGCCTGCTAAAAAGCGTTCAAAATAGGTAGCCGCTTTTTTATATTGCTCATCGCCAAAAGCAGCGTAGCCTAAACCGTAATTGGCGTAGTTATATACCCCGGATTGCTTGGCTTCCGGGTTAGCTAAAAAGTCCTCAAACTGCTCAACAGATTCGCCATACTTTCGTACCTCGTACATTGATTCGGCAAGCCAGTAGGTAGTTAGCGCCGTAATTTTCTCATCGCGCGGATGTTTTAAAGACCGTAAGAAGATGCCTATGGCATTCTCAAAAGCACGCTCATTGTAAAATTCCAAGCCGCGGTAATAAGTCACTTTTTGATAAGCTTCCGCAGCGCCGGGGTTAGTTGCAACTACGGGTTCGAGTATCTCAACAGCCTCCTTATAATTTTTAGAATTGAGCAACGCTTCGCCCAATAACGTTTTAACTTCGTCTAAACGTTTTGAACGCGGATAATTGCGCAGGTACAGGCGTGTTGCCTCTAAAGCCTGGTTGTTAAAGTCCAGTTCGTATGATAGCTTTGCATATTCAAAAAGGGCATCTTCTTGCAACTGCTTGTCAAAATCGAGCTTGGATGCAACCTGGAATGCGTTGCGGGCGGCTTGTTTGTTGTTAAGCTTTAAAAAGATACTGCCCAGAGTGTAATTACCACTTTGGCTGTAAACGTCGTTTTTATCAATCAGTTTCTCCAGTTCCTTTGTAGCCTTAGCATTGTTGCCTGTTTTGTAATACGCATAGCCAATCTGGTAGCTGTCTTGCGTGTTTTGTGTTTTGCCTAAGTCGCGTTCCTGGAAACGGCTGTAATATTTTACGGCGTTTGCATAATCGGCTTTGGCAAAATAAGAGGCGCCCACAATACGCAGCATATCTGTTTCGTGCTGTTGTTGTGTGCTGTTTAAAATAGGGATGGCGTAATTGATGACGTCATCATACCGCTTGTCTAAAAAATAAACTGCGGTAATGTAATACGGATAGCTATTCTCGTACTTTTTTGAATTTTTAAGTTTCTCAAAACTGGCCAGTGCTACATGGTAATCTTTGTTCAAATAAGCAATGTAGGCGTAATAGTAAGTGGCATCTTCAGAGAACTGCGATTTCTTATCCTTAATATCACTAAACTGCTGTTGGGCGTTTGGGTAATCGGCCAGCTCGAAATATGCGTAACCTTTGCGAAACTTGTATTCAACATATTCGCGGCCACTTAACTCGCTGCCATCAATTTTATTGAACCATAGCAGTGCATCGCCATACTTGTGTTGTTTGGCGTATGACTTACCAATCTGATAAAAAGCCAGTTTAGCTAAGGGATTTTCGGGGTGCTCTTTAATGAAACGCATAAACATGCTTTCTGCATCATCATTATTGAGTTCGAGCGCGCAAAGCGCTTCATAGTATTGTGCGTTTTCCTTCAGCAACGAAAGTTCAGATTCAAACTGAGGCTGATTGGCAGCCTTAAGGCGCGATTGTTCGATTAGACGAAACTGTTCGGCTGCGGCTACATATTGACCATTGTTAAGCAGCGTAGTAGCGGTATGGTAAGTGCGGTATATTTGAAACGAGGCGTTTTGCTGGGCCTTTACAGTAAGCGTGCCCAACAGCAATGCACACGCGGCAATAGGTTTGAGTTTAATCATAGAAAGCGTTTAACAAAAGCAAATGCAAAAATGCAATCCGTAGCATGTTTTCACAAACCGGATAGCATATTTTTAACGAAAGTAAAGATTAGATGGTATATGTAGGTAAAGTTTCTGGAACAAAGCGTTTACCTACAGCACATTAAATTTAAAGTATCCGAAACAGCTTGTTAAGGCTTTTAGAGTTAAGCAGCCAGTTGGCGCTGTATTTTAATGAGTAGTGTATTGATGTCAAACGGTTTAGCCAAGAAATCATCTGGAGCACATTCCTGCTTCAGAACGTCAGACACATTATGACTGGCTGATATCATGATCACCGGAATATCGTGCGTTCTCATATTCAGCTTAACATTCTTGCAAAGATCTCTGCCATCAAGGCCGTTCAGCATAATATCCATCAAAATGAGGTCAGGCAGTTCCTCATTTAATTTTTCAAAAAGTAGGTGACCGTCAGAGAGGGTGTTAACCTGATAGCCAGAATCTTCAAGTATCAACTGAAGTACTTCCAAAATATCCTGATCATCGTCTACCGCCAATATCCTATTCATCGCTATATATAAGTCTTATGTTTAATGGCTGCCTAACTCCTTGGTCTTACAAAGGTTTGTAATAATTGAAGTAAGCAGTTAACATGCATTTACAATATATAAGCCAAACAATATGCTTCGGCCGTTTTATAAGCTATTGTAAAGCAAATAGTGCTTTCTGACAGTTAAAATTAAGCTTTTAATTTATGGCGGGGATTAGAAAAACTAGCTATTTCGTTACCTAAGTACTTAGGTAGAGTGTAACAACATCTTTTAAAACGATGTTAAAGCACCTTTTTTGCACAAAAATTTATCATTTCTTAACAATTGCAAAATTTGCTGATGGGCGTATATAAAATGTGTGTTTTTTAAAAAACAACGGCCTGTTTTTTATACACTTCTATCAGTTTTCTGCTATAACGTTGATAGACAGTTGCTAATAACGAAGCCAGCCCATTTTGTTTACTTATTTTGCCTTACTAAATTGAAAATAAGAATTAGTTTGGTGACTGTTTCTCTGTAATAATTGATGATTGCTATTTCGTCATTGTTGTTAAAAGTTCGGCAACGTTGGATTCATCCTAATTGGCCAGCAGCTTGGCAATAAATGTTTCCCTGACAGGTATGGTTTTACACACAACTTAGTTATTAATAGGCATACCCGTAAAAGTTCTTTAAAAAATTTAAGGTATGATACAGGTATTAAACTTAACGTCTGATAAATTCAAACTTTCCGCTTGGATCCAAACGCATGATGGTAGACGGCTTTTTGGCCGAAAGGTCGTGCTGGTCGATATCAACTACATAATCCACACCATCAATAATTTCCGGCGATATTTGCTGAAAGTTTTGTGGCGATGGCTGTCCGCTTATATTAGCAGAGGTTGATACCAGCGGTTTGCGCAGGCGTTGTATAAGTTGCTGGCAAAAGGGGTGTTTACTGACACGCACACCAATGCTGCCGTCCTCGGCAATAAGAGCCGGTGGGAGATTTTTAGCGCCGGGCATAACCAGTGTTAACGGGTTTTCTGCAAACTCAATTAAATCATAAGCAATGGCCGGTACCTCACGTATATAGCTTTCCAGCTTGTTCTCCGTATCCAGCAAAACAATCATGCTTTTTTCTTGAGCACGCTGCTTTAGTTTATATATCTTCTCTATGGCTTCGGTATTGGTAGCATCGCACCCTAAACCCCAAATAGTATCGGTAGGGTACAAAATAATACCTCCTTGCTGTACAACGTCAAAAGCCTTTTTTACCTCGTCTCTAAGCATGTGTAAGTGTGTTTTGGTACAGGGCCATTAATTGGCCGGCAAGTTTTTCATCGTCAAAGTTATGACAATATTCGAAGCCTTTCAAAGCCATGTTTTGCCTCAGCGCGGGCATGTTCCAAACACGGTTTATCTTCTTAGCCAGGTCGTGCTCGTTGTCGGGATCAACATAAACGCTATCCGGGCCGCCAGCCTCTTCCAGGCAGGAGCCGGTTGCAGCAATAACAGGTGTACCTGAGTGCAAGGCTTCGAGTACAGGTATGCCAAACCCTTCGTAGCGTGAGGGGTAAATAAATATGGTTGCCAGCTGGTATATAGCCGGCAGCTCATCAAAGCTCACCTCATGCAAAAAAGTTACGCGATTGCCCAGCTGATGCTGTTCTATAAAAGCTTTTACTTGATCAAGATAAGGCGTAGGCTTGCCAACCACAACTAAAGGAATGTTTCCCCGCGTGTATTGCAGCGACTTGACAAGCAGCAGCAGGTTTTTACGCTCCTCAATTGTCCCAACCGTTAGCAGAAACCTTTTAGGCAACTTGTATTTTTTTTGCACGGTGGTTTTGTAATTATCGTTTTGACGTAGCGAAAAGGCCCGGTCGCAGTTTTGATATACTACCTCAATCTTAGCTGCATCGACTCCGAGTAATTCAATCAGGTCGTTTTTGGTCTTTTGGCTAATGGCAACTATACGGTTAGCCGCTTTACAAGCGTATTTAATTTTTACTTTGTAAATGGTGCGGTTTATCCAGCCGTAATAATGCGGAAAGCGCAGAAAGATCAGATCGTGCACAGTTAGCACGCTTTTTACGCCACTTTGCTGAATGCCAAGAGGCAGTTCATGACTTAACCCATGGTATAACTGAATCTCATCGCTTTTCAGATTTTTAACTATACCCTTTGTGCGCCACCAAGAAGAAAGAAATTTGTTATCCGGCTCAACGCATTTGGTGTTAAGCAAACTTTGTAACGAGCCTAAATGCCGATTATCTTTTATTTTAGGCGTGTATAACCAATAACTGTTATCAGGATAATACGTTGCCATAGCTTTGATCAACCACCTGCTGTAATTACCCAGGCCGGTATTATTTAAAAAAGCTCGCTTGGCATCGTAGCCGATGTTCATAGATTGGTTATAAGTTAAAACGGCATTGCGAGGAACAAAGCAATCTCTGAGCTGGATACGAACAATAGAAATGTCCCCCCGCAGCGATTGCTTCATTCCCCGCAATGAGGAAATAAGATTAATTATACAGCTACGTTGTTATCACGTAATGCATCGTTTAATGAAGTCTTTTTATCGGTTGATTCTTTGCGTTTGCCAATAATTAAAGCACAAGGAACCTGGTATTCACCGGCAGGGAACTTTTTAGTGTAAGAGCCAGGAATAACTACCGAGCGGGCAGGTACGCGGCCTTTATACTCAACTGGTTTTTCGCCGGTAACATCTATAATCTTAGTAGAAGCAGTTAATACTACGTTGGCGCCTAAAACGGCTTCGCGTTCTACATGTACGCCCTCTACTACAATAGCGCGTGAACCAATAAAGCAGTTATCTTCAATAATTACCGGTGCCGCTTGTACTGGCTCCAGTACACCACCAATGCCTACACCACCGCTCAGGTGGCAATGCTTGCCAATTTGTGCACATGAACCTACTGTTGCCCAGGTATCTACCATGGTACCTTCATCTACATAGGCGCCTATGTTTACGTATGATGGCATCATGATTACGCCTTTGGCCAGGTAAGCGCCATAACGGGCAATACCATGAGGCACCACACGCACGCCGGTTTTCTTGTAATCGGTTTTTAGCTTCATTTTATCATGAAACACAAACGGACCTACCTTTATCTCCTCCATTTGCATGATAGGGAAGTACAGGATAACAGCTTTTTTAACCCAGTCGTTTACGTGCCAGCGGTTAGTGATTAATTCGGCAACACGCATTTCGCCCTTATCAAGGCGCTCAATAACGGTTTCAACCGCATTGACATATTCATTCATATTGAGTAATCCCCGGTCTTCCCAGGCATCCTCGATCATTTTTTTTAAAGTAGCGGGCATGATTAAAGTTTTCGCAAATTAAGGGAATTTTAGGCATATTAGGAACGCTTGTATCATCAACACGCGAATAAGCACTATCCCTACCTTACATTACTCAGCAATGCAGTACGTCAAAGCCCAATACATTTTTATTTTAACCGCGGTAATTGTTATATTTTTCGGTTGGCTAAGTTCTTCCTGGCAATTCGTTATCAGTATGAATGATACTTACTACATTATAACTTGGTGGTGGTGGTCTGGTATACCAGCAATGGTGTTAATTGGGTATGGTATTATATATGAACTGTTTGACAGCTATAATAAACCGGTAAACCGTTTTATAGCGTTAAGCCATGTTCTACTGAGTGTTCTATTCATATTTACAGCGCTTTATGCCGGCACATTCAACTATGCCGGGCCCAGGCGCTATTATTCTTTTATGCGGAAGTCGCCTATTTTTTATGAGCAAACGTTAATGTGGTTTGCAATTGTTGTGTTTGTTTTAAGTCTGCTTGTTTTTTTAGCGGGTATCATTAGCGCGTTGGTAAAAGGTAAACTATCTGTTCGTTAAATCAATTTTAAGCAGATAGTGTTAAATTTGTACTATGCCTGAAAAAGAAAAGCTCCGTATAGATAAATACCTGTGGTCCATTCGCCTGTTTAAAACACGTACGCTGGCCTCTGATGCCTGTAAAGCTGGCCGTGTAAAATTAAATGGCACCAATATCAAACCCTCGCACGAGGTTAAGGTAGGGGAGATATACCATGTATCTAAAGGGCTAGAACGCAAAGTGGTGAAAGTAACGGGTTTGCTGGAAAGCAGGACTGATGCCAAAACTGCTGTAATGTTTTATGATGATATTACGCCCGTTGAGCAAACTACGGCTTTTAAATCTATGTTCCATGCACCTGTACTAAGCCGTGACCGCGGTGCAGGCCGACCGACCAAACGCGACCGCCGTGAGATTGATGATTTGCAAGGCGGCTATTTTACCCCTGCCAAACCTGACGAAGAGGACAGCGAATGAAGCCGACTATCAGTATAGAATATTGCCCCAAGTGCGGCTGGATGCTACGGGCGGCCTACATGTCGCAAGAACTGCTCACCACATTTACTGATGATGTGCACGGCGTGTTATTGCAGCCGAGCGAGGTGAGCGGCAGTTACGTGATTCGTGTCAACGATCAGGAGATCTTTAACCGTAAACTTGAAGACCGTTTTCCGGAGATTAAAGAATTAAAACAATTGGTACGTGATGTAGTGGCCCCTGAAAAAAGTTTAGGGCATTCAGATAAGAAGTAATTTATTTAAGTCACTGTCATCCCGAACAACAATAAGATATCTTCCCGAAGGAATTTTCATCGGTTCACCGCTTCGAAAAGATTTCTCGCCATTATCGAAATGACAGTGCTCGTTGATTGGCTCCCGCTTTACGAGCCCGCATTTTAATAATGTGTTTTCGATACCGAAGTTTCCCAAGCCTTAAATGCCCCTAAAGCTTCGTCGCGCAGTAACTCTACTACGGGTAACTTGCGTTGGTCTTTCGGGCGCTCCAGTTCTTCATAAATAAACTGATCATCAAAGCCTATAGCAGCCGCATCACTTTTGTTGTTGGCATAGTATATCTTGTCTAACCGCGCCCAATAAATAGCGCCCAGGCACATGGGGCAGGGCTCGCAGCTGGTGTAAATTACGCAGCCTTCCAAACTAAAGGTTCCCAATTCCTGGCAGGCCAGTCGTATAGCCGATACCTCGGCATGGGCAGTAGGGTCATTGCTGGGTACCACCTTGTTGCCGCTGGCCGCTACAACTTTATCACCTTTTACAATTACGGCACCAAACGGACCGCCCAATCCCAGCGCAACATTTTGCTCTGAAAGGCCAATGGCCATGCGCATAAATTCTTCGTGGTTCATAAACCCCTCCTAAGTCCTCCCCCTGAAGGGAAGACTTTAATGTGAAAATTAGTAGTTAAAAATAATGCCTTCTGCTTTTGATCAGCAGAAGGCACTCTATATTTGTTCCATCCCTCCAGGGAGAGTTAGGCTATTATTTTTTGTCTTTAGCGTAAGCCTCATTTAGTTTTTTAACCACATCGCTGGTTATATCCAGGCTTGGGTCGCCGTATAAAATACCACTGTTGCCTTTTTGGTAGGTCATTACCATCTTGTAGCCTTTATCTTTAGCATAAGTTTTCAAAAACTCGGCAACTTTTTCATAAAGTTTAGCCTGCTCGCCGGCCTGGTCATTTTGTACCTGGGCTCCTGCATTTTGCTGGTAAGCTTGTAATTCCTGCTGTTTGCGTTGCAGGCGTTGCTCGGTAGCCTGGCGCTGATCGGCAGGCATGGTAGCAGCAGCTTTTTGATACTCGGCCACTTCACGTTGAAAAGCCTGGCCTCTGTTCACAAGGTCGGCCTGTGCAGCTTTGCCTTTTTTCTCCAAACGCGCGCTCATGTCTTTAAAGTAATCGTACTTGGTTAACAATGAGTCAGAGTTTACAAATACAATTTCTTCAGCCTTAGGTGTTGCAGAAGCAGAGGTTGCCGCTGGTGTGGCAGCTGTAGTTTTTTCTTCGGTTTTGTTCTGGTTGCAGGCGGCTAAGCTTCCTGCCAGTAATAAGCTTAAAGTAATTTTCGATATCATCGAAGCCGGGGTTTTCATCTTGCTCAATTAAAAAAATTTCACAAATATATCATTTCAATCGCACTATCCTAATCATTTTTAATGACCTGTGTGTGACTGCCCAAGTTATCAACATACGTTTAAATTGCTCAAAAAAGCGTATATTTGTTAGTTATTTTTAAACTTAAACATGAGCGAAGAAATTCAGGACAGATCCAATTACTCAGCAGATAATATTCAGGTTCTGGAAGGCTTGGAAGCAGTACGCAAAAGACCTTCCATGTATATTGGCGATACGGGCGTAAAAGGCCTGCACCACCTGGTATATGAGGTGGTTGATAACTCGATTGACGAGGCCATGGCTGGTTACTGCGATACCATTAAGGTTACTATTCACGAAGGAAATTCCATCACTGTTGAAGATAATGGCCGTGGTATTCCTACAGGTATCAATACCAAAGAAAATAAATCCGCGCTTGAAATTGTAATGACCGTATTACACGCCGGTGGTAAATTTGATAAAGATACCTATAAGGTTTCGGGCGGTTTGCATGGTGTGGGTGTAAGTTGTGTTAACGCACTCTCTACCCATTTAATAACACTGGTACACCGCGAGGGTAAAGTATTTACCCAAGAGTACGAGCGTGGTAAACCCATGTTTGAGGTAAAAGCCATTGGCGAATCAAACCGTACGGGTACCATTCAATGGTTTCAGCCCGATCCGGAAATTTTTACCCAAACCATAGAATATAAATATGACACACTGGCCGCCCGCTTACGCGAGCTGGCTTTCTTAAATAAAGGCATCCGCTTAACGTTAACAGACGAGCGCGTTACCGAAGATGATGGTACACACCCAACAGAGGAGTTCTACTCTGAAGGTGGCTTAAAAGAGTTTGTTAAATTTTTGGACGGCACCCGTGCATCTATTATTCCTGAGCCTATTTATGTAGAGGGTATTAAACAGGGCATACCGGTTGAACTAGCCCTGCAATACAACGAAACTTATAGCGAAAACGTTCACTCTTACGTCAACAACATTAATACTATTGAGGGCGGTACGCATGTGGCCGGTTTCAGAATGGGCTTAACACGTACTTTAAAAGCCTATGCTGATAAATCGGGCTTGCTAAAGAATGTGAAGGTTGATATTACCGGCGATGACTTCAGAGAGGGCTTAACAGCAATTATTTCAGTGAAAGTAGCCGAGCCTCAGTTTGAAGGCCAAACTAAATCCAAACTGGGTAACAGTGAGGTAAGTGGTGCGGTTAACGTTGCCGTGGGTGAGGTATTAGGAATTTACCTGGAAGAAAACCCAAAAGAGGCAAGACTGATTGTTAACAAAGTGATTTTGGCAGCTACTGCCCGTGCAGCTGCTCGTAAGGCGCGCGAAATGGTACAACGCAAAAGCGTAATGACAGGTTCGGGCTTGCCTGGCAAACTGGCCGATTGTGCTAATAGTGATCCTTCGGTTTGTGAAATATTCCTGGTGGAAGGTGACTCGGCTGGTGGTACAGCCAAACAAGGCCGTGCACGTGATTTTCAGGCTATATTGCCATTGAGGGGTAAGATCCTGAACGTGGAAAAAGCAATGGAGCATAAGATCTACGAGAATGAAGAGATCAAGAACATGTTTACAGCTTTAGGTGTAAGTATTGGTACGCCTGAGGACGACAAAGCACTGAACATTTCTAAGCTGCGTTATCATAAAATCGTAATCATGACGGATGCTGACGTGGATGGCTCGCACATTACCACGCTAATCTTGACCTTCTTTTTCCGTTACATGAAAGAGCTGGTTGAGCACGGTTATGTGTACATAGCATCGCCGCCATTGTACCTGGTTAAAAAAGGTAAAGAGTTTGAATACTGCTGGACCGATGAGCAGCGCAATACCGCCATACAGCGCCTTAAAGGTGCCGGTAAAGAGGATAGCGTACATGTACAGCGTTACAAAGGTTTAGGTGAGATGAACGACGTACAGTTGTGGGACACTACCATGAACCCTGCAACCCGTACTTTGCGCCGTGCAACCATTGAAAATGCTGCCGAGTGTGATCACACTTTCTCTATGCTAATGGGGGATGAAGTTGCACCACGTCGGGAGTTTATTGAGAAAAATGCCAAGTATGCACGTATTGATGCATAATTAGTGTTTATAACGTTTTTGCGAGATAAATATCAATCTCTTTAGAAATAGAGGTAAAGCAAAAGCCCTGCTTAAATAAGCAGGGCTTTTTTTGGTTAAAATGAATTACCTAATTTTCTTAGGTATATAAAAAAGTTATACATTTGCTTATATGAGCACAAGCCCTTTATTAAAAGGAACTTTACAAACCATCATCCTCAAACTATTGGAGGATAATAAGCAAATGTATGGTTATGAAATTACTCAAAAAGTAAAAGATCTTACCGCAGGCGAATTGAAGTTGACTGAAGGCGCCTTGTATCCTGCCTTGCACAAGCTGGAAGCTGACGGGCTACTGGAAACCTTTAACGAAGTAGTAGATAACCGTGTGCGCAAATATTACCGGTTAACCCAACAAGGAGGGCAGGAAGTAAGCAGCAAGCTGCAGGAAGCCCAGGCATTTATTGAACAACTGCAGCTATTGTTAAACCTAAAATCACACACCGCATGAAAATGACCGTTGCACAGCAGGAAAATATCCGCGAGGTGCTTTGGAACCGGCTGAAGTACCGCGAAACCTTTGACGAATTGTACGATCATATACTCACTGCTATCGAAGAAGATGAGGATGATACACCTCCACACTTAATTGCGGATACAATCATCAAGCAGGAATTTGGCGGTTGGGATAACATCAAAGAATTAGAGAAAGGCCGTGAAAAGAACGTGCAAAGTCAATTCAGGAACGCCTTGTGGGTAGAGGTAAAAAGTTATTTTCGTGTTCCGTTCATTGCATTTACCCTGCTGGTCGCCGTAAGCTTTTACTTTTCGGCCGACTATATATCCCGTAAGCTTTTAATGCTCATTTTGTTTACAGCGGTAATGATGCCAGCCGTGATGTGGTACCGTATAGCACCCTGCAACCGTTGGAGCAGGAAATATAAAGCTTCTGTTAAAGAAAGCAGCGCCAACAACTTAGGTACCTTAGGCATATCACTGTTTAACATGCTTATTTTTTTACCGGCTTTGTTTTCAAAGCAGCAAAACTATAAATTTATGTTGCAGGCTCATGCGTCACTGGTTGCGGTAGCGGCTGCAATTTTAATCATTTACAGTGTCAGTGCTGTTAAAGTATTTCAGCAAAATTTAAAAACTTCGCTGGTGTCATGACCCTCACAGCAGTTGATATCAATCAGATCAAACAGTTTGTTTCCAAGCGCGGCTTTACCGAGCCCGATTTGCAGATGGAAATTATTGATCACGTATGCTGCCGGGTTGAGGAGTTGATGGCTGCTAAGCCTACGTTGCTTTTAACTGATGCTATTGGTTTGGTACATTCCGAATTTGGTCCGTTAGGTTTTAGTGTTTTTGAAGACAGCATGCGCAGCAACCTGCGCACACGCTACCTGCGTATGTTTAAGCAAAACCTTTACACTGTGGTTAACTGGAAAACAATACCATTGATGCTGGGCATAGGATATTTACTTTCCATCCTATTTAACTCTATTCAGCGACCACAATACCTGTTTGGTGTTACCGGTTTTTTGATGCTTTTGGTACTGATTTTTTACGCTATAGCTAACGAAATCCGTTTTAAGCGATATAGTCGAATGCTTACTTTTAAAACAGGTAACAGTTATCTGCTCATTAGTACCACAGCATTCCAGGTTTATAACCTCCTGTTTATACAGCTAAAAGTTTACCAACGGCTACAAGAAGAATTTATGGGCATAGTATGGGCGCTGGTGATTTTACTACTATCGGTCATTTTTTACGCCATTAATAAAACGCAGCTTCATGCTATTGAAGCCTGTAAAGAGTTAGAAGAGAAATACACTTTGGTAAACGGCTGATGCTTTAAATCAATATCGGTATTAATGGTTGTAATTTAGTATTTTGCCCAAGCAAACAATTACTAACCACTGGTGACCAATTACCTCCTCTTTGTAGATGTTGAAACATCCGGCTTGCCGGTTAACTGGCACCTGCCATATTCGGCGGAGGGTAATTGGCCATCGGCCGTACAGGTAAGCTGGCTGGTATATACTCCTGACGGTCAGGAAGTAAAACGCGAAACCCATTATATACTTAACACCGATTTTTTTATAACGCCACGGGCTATGGAAATACATGGCATTAACCCGGGTATACTGGCTGTAAAAGGCAAATTGCGTAACCAGGTAATGGAAATGTTAGCTGATGACCTGAATAAATATCAGCCACTGGTGGTAGGCCATTTTGTGCAGCTGGATTATCATGTACTGGGCGCCGATTTTTACCGGGCCGGTATAGATAATCCACTGCCGCAATTACCCCTGTTTTGCACCATGCTGGCTACTACCCAATTCATCTGGAACCCTATGCCGCAAAGCTTGCTGCTGGGCGATTTATATGCTTATTTGTTTTATAAACCAATGCAAAACCAGCATAATGCCCTAAATGATGCCGAGGCTACAGCGCAGTGCTTTTTCGAACTGATGCACAGAGGGGAAATGAATGAGAAGCTAATTAGCCTGCAGCAGGACCAGGCCGGAATCAAAAATTTGAAAGCAAAATCGGGCAAGTTATTACAAGTATTTATTCCGCTGGTAATTTTGATACTGATAATTCTATTAGCACACCATCTATGAATGAGCGTGTAAAATATTTGCAAAGCATCACCCCCTTTAATCTCTTACCCATAGAGGTTTTGCAAAGCGTTGCGGAACAGCTACAGGAAGTAAGTTATAAAAAAGATACGATTATATACCAGCAGGAAACCACCAAGCTGAAAGGGGTAGACATTATCGTTAAAGGGCAGTATGAGTCGTTTTTTTATGATAGTATACAAAATAAGCGCCTGATAGAATACCACGATGCTGGTTTTTGTTATGGCGGCGTTTCGGTGTTGCTTAACCGCAGGCAATCGTTACGCACGGTAATTGCCAAAAAAGGTACGCTGGTTTATTTTTTGCACCGTAAAGACTTCAGGGCCCTGTGCAAGGCATATGAGGATTTCTTCCTGTACTTTACCGCCGAGTTTGGCAAGCGCATGCAAAATGAGGAGTTTGTGCATTTCTTTAAGCGCCCTGCCGCCTTTGAGGAAAGCTATTTGGCTGCCGATCAGATTTATTCGCGTAAAATTGAGAGTGTAGAGTATCGTCCCATTGTGCAATGTACGGGCGATACACCTATTTTTGAAGCGGCCGCACACATGGCTTCGCATAAAGTAAGTTGCCTTTTTGTAACCGACGAAGCGAACCATATAGTTGGCTACGTAACCGATATTACCCTGCGTGATAAGGTAATTGCCCAGCAACGCAGTGCCGCTGATGCTGTAAGCAGCGTAATGGATAACCCCATTGTTGCCATTGATGTGGAAGCTTATGTGTATGAGGCTGTGCTGATGATGTTCAGTACCAAAACACGTTACTTACTGGTAAAAAAGGATGGCCAATACGTTGGCTTTTTAAGCCGTAACAAACTGCTGAGCGAACAGGCACAATCGCCTCTGGTGTTCATACAGTCGGTTAAATCTGCAGTAAGTGATGAAGAGCTGAAACGTAAATGGGATTCGGTACCGCACTTTGTAAACCAGTTGTTGGAGCGCGGTGTAAACGCCCAGATTGCCAACCAGGTAATTAGCACTATTGCCGATACCATTGCGCAAAAAGTAATTGAAAGCACTATTGATGTGGTAGGTTTACCGCCGGCCAAATTTGTGTTTATGGTATTGGGTAGTGAAGGACGCAAGGAGCAAACTTTTAAGACCGACCAAGACAATGCCATTATTTACGAGGATAAGGCCAACGAACACCGAGAAGAAGTAAGGGAGTATTTTCTCGACTTTGCACAGCAGGTATCAGGCCGGTTAAATAGTATTGGCATTAGTTACTGCACCGGAGGTTTTATGGCGCAAAACCCAAAATGGACGCATTCACTTTCGCACTGGAAACGTAATTATATAAGCTGGATGGCTGAATCGCTGCCCGAAACGGTGATTAATTTTTCTACCTTTTTTGATTGCCGTTTTGTGTATGGAGATGCGTCTATTATGGATGAGTTGCACGAGTTTTTAAACGAGGAATTGCAAAAGCCTATGGACAAGTTGTTCCATAACATGGCCATAAATGCCTTGCAGTATGAGCCGCCGCTAACCTTTTTTAACACCATACGCACGTTTAAAAAGAATGAGCGGGAAGTGTTTGATATTAAAAAAGCAATGACGCCTATTGTGGATCTGGTGCGGGTATACGCCTTAAAGAACCGTGTTTTTGAAGTAAATACAGGTGAGCGGATGAAAGCATTGCGCAAGTTGGAAGTATTCTCAGAAACGGCTTACCATGAGCTTTCACAATCATATTACTTTTTAATGAGCATGCGCCTTAAAAAACAAGCCGTGCAAATTATTTACGATAAAGCCTCACCCGATAATTACATTGACCTATCCAGCCTTACTAAAATTGAGCGGGTAACTCTGAAGGAGATCTTTAAAGTGATTGGCAATTTCCAATCGAAAATAAAGATGGATTTTACCAACAGCGTATTAGGTTAGATGTACGTAAGAGGCAAGAGACAAGATGTAATTTGGCATTTTAGACCATCATGACCCTCGGTCATCACCGATTCTTTTACATTTGCTTTAATTTCAGGGTTTTCTTTCCGTAATCTATCACCGCATTGTATTCCATTAAAATATCGCCGCCAAGTACGCCCAGCACCTGCGGGTGGTTGAATTGAGCATAGGCCTGATTAATGGTTGAGAGGTCTAAGATAGCAACCTCAAAGCCGGTCAATTTAAAACGTCCCAGCTTTAACTCGGGTATAACTGCCGTGAAAGATTCCATGGATAACGTGCCCAAGCCGGCTGAAAATCTGTTGGTAGATTCGATATCAATCTTATTAGGAGTCTGTAATAGCGTTTGGTGATCAAAAACCGTTTTTGATGCACCGGTATCTAACACAAGTTTGTAGGCTTTACGGCCAATTTTGACGTCAACCAGTAGGTGATAGCCGTCGCCTTGCATATCGATGATATGAAGCGGAATGTTGATATTCATGAGCGGTAAAAGTAACAGAATAGTAAACGGTATTAAAATAAAAACGCCATCCACGTAGTACGAGATGGCGTTTTTTATTTTGTTGTCAGTATTTAGAATGGATACCCAATAGCTAAGTTAAATACCATTTTATCATTAGCAGTATCAGACTTGTAAGGGCGGGTCAGCGGGAAACCAAAGTCGGTACGTAATACCAGTATGCTGGCATCAAAGCGCAAACCAAAGCCAGCATCGGTAGCCAGTTGGGTTAAAAACTTCTTATTGAACGTGCCGCCGGGCAGCGTTGCATAAGATTTGGCGTTCCATATGTTACCTGCATCGAAAAACAGCGCGCCATAAACAATGCTGAAAAGGTGAGGACGGTATTCTACGTTGGCTTCTAATTTAATATCACCCGACTGATCGCCTATAAAGCCGTTAGGATTTGCTGACAGAGGATCAACTGTACCCGGACCGATAGAACGAGCCCTGAAACCGCGTAAGCTGTTAGCACCGCCAATAAAGAATTGTTGACTGTACGGCAATATAGTGGAGTTTCCGTAAGGCAAACCAGCACTTGCAATTACACGCGCAGCAACTGTGCTTTTTGGGCCAAGCTTGTGAAAAAATCTGAATTCATTTTCCAGCTTAACATACTGGTTGTAGTTGGTTCCGAATAGTTTTTTTGCGTTACCGGCTAATGTATCGGCACCGCTCACAATACCCAGTACATTGCCCGATAAGCTCACACGGCCGTTGTAATAAACGGTATTAGTACGATAAGTTTCGGTAGTATTGGTGTAAGTATAACTGTAAGTTGGACCAAAAGTAAACTGCGGATCAATAACATGCTTAAGGGCCGGGTTTGGTGTCCTTCTAATGCTGTCCCTATATAATTCGGTTACACTTGCAGGTTTTACATAAGTTACCATCAGCAAGTTAAGCTCATGTTGTTTGTGTACGCTTTGTTTCCATTGATAACCAAATGATCCGTTAAACGAACTTAAATTATAGAGCTGACTACGGTTGATGATGGAATAGCCCAAGCTAAAGTTAGTGCGCGGAATGTAAGCGTTATCGGCACTGAAATTAAAAGGACTAATAAACCTCGGCCACGATAATGTGGTTTGAATACCTACCTGCGATAAAGCATAGCCACCGTTGTTAGCAGCTATTTGTCCATCGGTGCTACCAAACAAAGTAACGGTGAGCGCCTCGGCACCTTTAAAGGCATTGCGGTGACGCCAGTTAATATTTAGCTGTGTACCATTATAATTGGCCGATGTAGTACGTACCAAGGCATCAAAAGAAAGCGTTTTACGTGGGTACTGTGTTAAAAAGTAAAACACATTAAGTTTGGCCGAATCTGTGGTTACATCCTCAAAGCGGTTCTTTACGAATTTAAACGGCCCTAATTCTACAAAGCGGTTTAGTGAGTTATTATGGTCGGTACGGTTATAAACTTCGCCTGGGTGCAGTAAAACCGTGTTTTTAAATACAAACGGCCTTACGGTTCGGCGGCGAGTTTCTATAATATTATACCAGCGATAAGATAGGGCAGAATCTAATTTAAGCGCAGTGTCTCTTAACGAATAGTTAGGATACACATAAATCTTATTGATCTTGTAAACCTGCCGTGCACGATCGCTCACGTCGTCTTTAATTTTGATACGCGCATCGATTTGATGACCGGCTACGGTGGTGTCGAACGCGCTGAAAATTAGATTTTCGGGCGCAAAGTAGTAAAAGCCTTTTTCCTTAAGCCGGGCATCTATTCGTAAGCGTTCGGCCTTAATGGCATCCAAGTTATACTGGTCGCCCTTTTTTAAGATAGTCTCGCCTGCAGTAGCCGCAATTGCGCTATCTAACGGGTTGGTACCACTTGGCCATATGATATTGCGGTACTTGTAAGACGGGCCTGCCGATACGGTATAAACCGCCTTGGCAACCTTCTCTTTACCCACAGTATCTCCCGCTACCTGGGCCTGAAAATAGCTGCGGTTTTGCAAGCGATTTTGTAAAATACTGCTGTTTTGTACCAGGTCTACAGCGCTTACCAATACAGGTGGCTCGCCAAACTTGGTATTTAGCCAGTGCTTTAAACCTTTAGTTTTGGTAGTACGTGTTTTTTGGTAAACCCAAAGTTTAAACCTGAACGGACCAATCTTGCCGTTAGGCTTTGGTCTTAATAAACCTTGCAGGTCACTTTTTATAAAGCTTTTTTCTTTTTTAGGCAGGTCTTTATCAGTAAAATTTATTTCAGCACCGGTATATAATTTTTGGCCTGCAGGCAAATCTTTGGTGGTACTGCATGCGCTTAAAAGTATAACCGATGTTAAAGTAAAATATGCTAAATTTTTAATCATAGGTTTAGTTTGTCGTAGCGGTAGTAGTCTGCTTTGGTTCTTCAGCAGGCTGTTGTTGTTTTTCTTTTTCTTCTTGTTGTTCTTTGCGTTCTTTTTCTTCGCGTTTCTTTTGACGCAGTAACGCTTTTTCTTCCCGGCTGTTTTTCGAGAAGATCTCTTTAAAGCGGTTGTAATCTACATTGAGCGAGAAGCCAACGCCGGTTTCAATAACCTGACCCTGTATTACAATGTATTGGTCGCGGCGGTAAGCACGTAGCATATAGCGGCCATCTTTAGTTAGGCGGTAATTAACAGATACGTTGCCCGCAATGGTGCTTGATTGCTGACCCGGTTGCTGTTTACCCTCTAATTGGAAGTTGTTACCAATGGTTACAGTAAGCCTGTCGTTCAGGAAGCGTTTGGATAGCCCTACGTTCAGGTCCGTCCGGTTTTGTTCGGTACCGGTTGAGTAATCCTGTCCGGATTGCAGGTCGAAGTTCAAATCGAAGCCTCCGATCATGTTACCAGCCAGTTTATTCAGCTGGTTTGAAAGTAAGCTGCTTACACTGTTACGAACGGCGCCTTCAACACCTGCACTGCCACCCTGGCTTTGCAGTGGGTTATCTCCAATGAAGTGGCCCAATACCAATACACCCAGTACTTGTTTATTCATTTCATTAGGATCTCGGCGTATTTGGCCAAGACGAACATTTACAGCGTCTATAACATCTGGCTGAACGGTGTAATTACTATCAGGCAAAACGATATCGAAGCCAATACGCGGAGTTAGTAATTGGTCGCGTAGGCTCAGGTTTACATTGAATGGCAGTTTTTGTTTATACATACCGCTTTGTGCATCGGTTCCGGCCGACTGGTTTTCAACCAGGTCAATAGGTGGAATATTGGCTACATAAATAGCCGTTAAGTCAACAGTTGCATTGGTGGGGTCGCCGTTCCAAACAATGGTACTGCCTTGTTTAAAGCGGAACAGGCGATTAACCGGACCATAAGATAACTGATAAGAACCTTCATTAACTGTATAGGTACCGGTTAGGTTGATTTTACCACTTGGATCAATGCCGGCACTTAGCTGAGCGTCACCTTTAATGTGTACTACATCACCATTGCGTTCATCAATCACAATGTTAAAGTTGGCGTTCTTACTAACGTTCAGCGTAGCATTTAAATCCAACCCGGTTACGTCCGATTTCCGTAAAGAGTCCAGTCGTTTGGCTATAAGGATTGAATCAAGGTTAGGGTCTTTGGATACAAATTCAACCACGCCTTTCCGGTCTTCAATACTTGGATCGGTTGTGGGCAGCACAAAGGTCATATCCGTTTTGTCGTTCACGGTAAGGCTGGCATCTACAATAGGCTTGTTCATGTCGCCACGTATTTTCACCCGGCTGTCTACATAAAGTTGTCCATAAAATAACTTATTGTCGGCACGTGTAGAGTTAACCGCACGGAAATTATCCATACGCATATCAATACCAAAGCGGAAATCCGTATAGGTCTTGGTATAAACTGCCCCGGTAACCACAGCTTTATTTCCGGTCGAGTCGACCAGGGTAAAGTCGTTGAAGCGCACACCTTCGCTGGTAAAGCTTATGCTCTCGTTTGGCATAGTGAAATACGAGTTCAGCATCGATACATTAAAGCCAACCTGGTTGAACTTTATATCGCCGCGTACGCTTGGTGCAGTGGTAGTTCCGGTAATTTTTAAACCACCGGTTATATTACCCGAAGCCCGGCGTATGTTACCAAAGCTGAAGCCTTCAACGCTCTTCATGCTTAGGTTTACAATGTTCAGGTTCAAGTCCATACGGCCTTCGGGTGCAGTATAGTACATGCCGGTTAAATCAACCTGGTTGCCTTTACCTGTTATACTTACATTGGCTGCATAGGCATTAGCAGTTTGATTGTTGACCTTAATGGCAATGTTACCCACTGTATCGCCTTTAAAGCTAAAGTCACCAACGTTCATGTTAGCCACAAAAACAGGGGACGCTTGCAGGTTGCTTACTACGGCGTTACCGTTAATGGTACCACCTACCAGTAAGGAATCCTGTTGAGCTAAACGGGTTAAAGTTTCTATATGGAAATTAGTGAATTGGACAGTTAGCGGTGCATTGGCCTGCGGTGGGTTGCTGTTGATACTTAGTACCTGATTGTTACTGGTGATGGCAAAATCGCGTGCCAGGATGCCTTTATTGCCATACTGGAACATGTTGTTAGGGTTAACAGCCCACTCGGTATAATCGAGTAATAAACCGTTTTGCAGGAAGTTGAACTGGTAAGCGCTTGGCAATACACTGAAAACACCGGCAATACGGTAACGCTCTTTGCGGGCAGCATCACGTACTTGCAGGCTCAGGTTCAGTTTATCATTTGCGGCGTTGCCAGTTATACTTGGATAAAGCAGCTTTAAGCTCGAGCCGGCCTGTATCTGGTCGAAAGTTAAGCTATAGTTTAATGCGTTGTTTGTATTAATGTTCAGCTTGCCATTGCTTACAATGTTAGTGCCGTATACCACACGCGGTATAGAACCGTTTACCAGTAATTCACCGGATTGACTGTTAAAGCGGCCGTTAATCACTATAGGATCCAGCTGTTTCAAATCAGGAACAAACTGTGTAACTAGCGGTGTTTTTACCATGCGCAGGTCAAAGTTAAACTGCTGTGGCGAATAAGGTGGCGTTTTAACTGCACCGCCACGTGTGGTTGGGGCAGCGGCTAAAGCGGTGTTGAAGTACTTGTTAATGTTATCTTGCAGTGCGGTGCCTATTTGGGTAAGCTTGTATTTACCACCCAAATGGGCGCTTAAAAATGGCGTGCTTAGGCGAAGGCTGCTACTATCGGCGTTAGCGGTGGATACCACACTCACGGTATCTAGCTGTATGCGCTGGCCTTTGTTTACAACCAGCATGTCGGTTAGCAGGACGCTACCGTTCAGAAAATCCGGGTCGGCAGTTGGCAAATTAGCCACCAGCTTGCCATGAAAACGCATATCATCCTTTACAAAGTTCAATTTTTGCAGGTTAATGCTGTCTATCATCATCGTTGCATTGACAGACGGATACTTCTTGTTCATGTTAGCCTTTGCATCCAAACTAAAGTTGATGTTCGGGTCTTTCATGCGGGCATTAGCCACATAGCTGCCGTTGCGGGCGCTGCCTTTAGCAACCAGATTGCGATAAGTGTAGCCTTTAACCTGCGCGCTCACAACATTAGCTGCAAAACGCACGTTCAAATGTTTTGGATCAGCTCCGGCACCTTCCACATTGGCCGTAAGGGTTAAGCGTCCTACGGTTTGGGGCTGCTTTGTTAGCGCGCCTGCGTTAAGGTTATTTACCCGCACTTTGGCGGCGTATTGTATGCGGTTGATGTTGGTAGCATTCTTCACGTTGGCAGTTACATCGGCACTACCATAGCTCGAGCGCAAGTTCATTTGCGTGGCCAGGTTAGCCATATTGCCTTTCAACTTGCCTTTTAAGCTCATGTATTCTGGTATGCTTACGCTCGGCGGAATGGTGCCCCGTGGTGCCAGGCGCATAATATCGCGGCGGCTGGTGGTAAAATCGGCCAGGTTTACATCAAAGTAAGCTTTGTTTACATCGGGCAGTCCGCGTAGTACGGCCGATGTTTTAATGTGTGTATTAGATAGGCCTATCAGTTCAAAGTTTTGTATCCGTAAATCGTTTACCCGGCCACTCACCCGGCCGTTTATGCGTAATACCGCATTAGGCGTGCTTCTGAAAGGTTCCATGCTGGCCATTGTAGGCATCAGCAGCAACACATCGCGCAATCCCAAACGGCTGCCGTCCAAATTGGCGTTAATACCTAAAGCGCCAATGTTCTTAGTCAGGCTTTCAATGCTGGGGTAGGTTACTTCTAAATTACGTTGAATAACTGTTTGCGGCGTTTCTACATATAAGTCTTTCAGGTAAGCACTTTTTGGACCGTATAAAAAGCTCGTGTGAAACTGTTTCAGGTTAAAACCACTTTTGTCGCTGAAGGTAAATTGGTTTACCTTACCGGTAATGGTATCGGTTGTATAAGCCAGGTCATCAATATCGGTAGATAGATTTTTAATGTCCATGTGGGCAAAGTCCAAACCCCGACGCAGGGGCGCTGTAGCATCGTTGTCAAACTTAATGTCGTTATTGGCGAAGGTGATTTTGCCTACAGTAGCGCGCCACGGTGCACTACTTTTAGGCGCGGTTACCAGTGTATCCAGCTTTTTAACACCTTTCTCTATCGCTTTAGCAACCGATTCGGGTTTAGACAAACGCAGGTTAGCTTTGGTGTCATTTAACGTAATGCTCTTAACACCCACGCGCTGGTTCTTAAGGTCTATCTTATCCATCTCAACCAGTAATTTACCCAGGTTGGTAACGGTAGACATTTCTTTAGTGCGGTAATCAACCTTAATTTTAGAAAAATCGATGGTACCCAGCTCCAATTTCAGATTAAGCGGCGTAGTAGCGGTATCAACAGCGTTGGTTTGGGCGATGGTAGATCCTGCCGGGGTTTGTATAATGCGGGCGTTAACATCGCTCAGGTTTATCTTAGGGATAGCGAACCGCATGCTGTCCAAATCAAAAGTCTTAATGCGGGTGTCAAAGTGGCCCAGCAAAAATTTAACGTCGTTGCCTGTAGTTACATCCTTATAGGCAATGTTAATACGGTCGAGGATGATCTTATCCAGCGCAAACTTCATGCTGGAGGTAGTATCGGTTGGTTTAGGTTCCTTTTTTTGCTCGCCGGCAAAGGCCTTAATAATGTAATCGAAGTTAAAGGTACTGTCGGCACCGCGGCTTATTTTGGCAGTAATGCCTTGCAAGTTAATTTCGTTAATTTCAACCTGGCTTTTCAGCAGTTTCATCATGCTGATGTCAACCTTCAGTTTGTCGCCTGCAATAAGGGTATCGCGTTTCTGATCTTCAAAGTAAACGTCTTCCAAAACCAGCATTTTCGGAAAGCCGATGGTGATGTGACCAATTTCAACTTTGGTATGAATTTTACCTTCTAAAAAGCTTACGGCTTTATTTTTTGCGAATTGTTGTACAGCGGGTACTTGTATCAAAAGAACTACAAGCAGCACCAGAAAAATGACACTGCCAACTATCCAAAGAATGGTTTTTAAAGCTATACGTCCAAATTTTTCCAATTTTAGTAGATTTTCAAGGTGGAGTTTGATGTGTGTTTGAAGTAGTACAAACACTATGCCTCCGGCTTCCTGAGCGAAGTGCAGAGGGGTATCTAAGTTAGAAACCTGCATGGCCTAAAAATGTTTTTACAGATTATTTTTGTTGAAAAGTAGCCCGCCTTGTCAGTAATTATTTGCCACCCGTTTAGTAGGCCGTAGGGCTTTTTCGTATCTTTGTACTGCTGGAACGGATAAGCTATGCCTGATTTTTCTCATTTACACGTACATACCCAATTCTCACTGCTAGACGGTGCTGCCGATATATCTAAACTTTATAAAAAAGCAGCTGCCGATGGCATGAAAGCCCTTGCCATAACCGACCATGGTAACATGTTTGGTGTGTTTAAATTTGTGGCCGAGGCTGCTAAGCACAATGTAAAACCCATTGTGGGCTGCGAGTTTTACGTAGTAGAAGACCGCCATAAAAAGCAGTTCACCAAAGAGAAAAAGGATGTTCGTCATCACCAGTTATTCCTGGCAAAGAATGCCGAGGGTTACCGCAATTTGATAAAGCTGTGCTCCCTAGGGTATATGGAGGGCTTGTATAGTAAATGGCCTCGTATTGATAAGGAACTTATTTTAAAATATCACAAAGGGTTAATAGCCACTACCTGCTGTATCGGTGCATCGGTACCACAGGCTATTCTCAAAAAAACAGAGGAGGAAGCTGAAGCTGAGTTTAAATGGTGGCTGGATATTTTTGGTGAGGACTACTATATAGAGGTGCAACGCCATGAAATACCCGAGCAAGAGATCATCAACAATACGTTGCGGAAGTTTGCCCAAAAGCACCAGGTAAAAATAATCTGCTCCAACGACTCGCATTACGTTGACCAGCAGGATGCCAACGCGCACGATATTTTGCTGTGTGTAAATACCGGCGATATGCAGAGCACGCCCATTGCTACCGACGAGGAAGGCGGTAAAGGCTATCGCTTCGGTTTCCCGAACGATCAGTTCTATTTTAAAACGCAGGCCGAAATGGCCCAGTTGTTTCATGATATTCCAGAATCGTTGGATAATACCAACGAGATTGTTGATAAGGTAGACGTGCTGAAGCTGAAGCGCGACATCATGCTGCCTAATTTCCCTATACCGCCCGAGTTTAAGATACACGATGGACCCGAATCTGACGTGCTGAACCAGTGGGAATACCTTAAGCACCTTACCATGACCGGTGCGCGCGAACGGTATGTTGATTTTACGCCCGAGGTTGAGGAACGCATTAACTTTGAGCTGTTCACCATTAAAACCATGGGTTTTGCAGGTTACTTCTTAATCGTGGCCGACTTTATTAAGGAAGGCCGAAACATGGGCGTGTTCATTGGGCCCGGCCGTGGTTCTGCGGCGGGATCAGTGGTGGCCTATTGTACGGGTATCACTAATATAGATCCTATAAAATATAACCTGCTTTTCGAGAGGTTTCTGAACCCCGACCGTAAATCCATGCCCGATATTGATACCGACTTTGATGATGCCGGTCGCCAGCGGGTTAT
The DNA here is from genome assembly GCF_039634365.2 of Mucilaginibacter sp. PAMB04168. Lineage (NCBI taxonomy): Bacteria > Pseudomonadati > Bacteroidota > Sphingobacteriia > Sphingobacteriales > Sphingobacteriaceae > Mucilaginibacter > Mucilaginibacter sp. PAMB04168. Next base: position 3,897,885 of record NZ_CP155079.2, on the reverse strand, counting down.
TGACTATGTGGTTGATAAATATGGTAAGAATCAGGTGGCCCAGATCATAACTTATGGTTCTATGGCCGCACGTACCAGTATACAGGACGTAGGCCGGGTGCTCGATATGCCGCTGAGCGAGGTAAACGCCATGAAAAAACTGGTGCCCGATACCTTGGGCATCAACCTTAAAACGGCTATTGAGCAAGTACCCGAACTGCAGGCTATAAAAAACGGTAACGATTTACGAGCCACTGTGCTGCGCGAGGCCGAAAAGCTGGAAGGCTCGGTACGTAACACAGGTGTGCATGCTGCGGGTATCATCATTGCGCCAGACGATTTAACCAATATTGTTCCGGTTGCAACGGCTAAAGATTCGGACCTGCTGGTTACCCAGTATGACGGTCGTGTAATTGAAGATGCCGGTGTAATTAAGATGGACTTTTTGGGTTTAAAAACCCTTACTATTATTAAGGATGCCCTGCGCCTCATTAAGCAAAACCATGGCGTTGAAATTGATATAGACTATATACCGCTCGATGATCAAAAGACATATGAGCTATACCAACGTGGCGATACCAACGGTACATTTCAGTTTGAAAGTGATGGTATGCAAATGTACCTGCGCGACCTGAAGCCCGATAGGTTTGAGGATTTGATTGCCATGAACGCCCTTTACCGCCCGGGTCCGATAGAGTACATCCCCAGCTTTATTAAGCGTAAGCACGGCTTAGAGCCCGTGGCGTTCGATTTGCCTGATATGGAAGAGTACCTGGGCGAAACCTATGGCATTACGGTGTACCAGGAACAGGTAATGCTTTTATCGCAAAAGTTGGCCGGCTTTAGTAAAGGCGATGCCGACGTTTTGCGTAAGGCCATGGGTAAAAAGCAAATTGAGGTACTTAACAAGATGGAAGCCCAGTTTATGGACGGGGCAGCGGCCAAAGGCCACCCAAAAGATAAGCTTACTAAAATTTGGACCGACTGGAAAGCTTTTGCACAATACGCTTTCAATAAATCGCACTCCACCTGTTACGCATTTGTGGCTTACCAAACGGCCTACTTAAAGGCGCATTACCCGCCCGAGTATATGGCTGCGGTATTAAATAACCAGAACAGCATTGATAAGATTTCTTTCTTCATGGAAGAAACCCGCCGGATGGGTATCAAAGTTTTGGGACCCGATGTGAACGAATCGGACATGGCCTTTGCCGTAAATAAAGCGGGCGATGTGCGCTTTGGTTTAACCGGTGTAAAAGGCGTGGGCGATAAGGCGATTGAAAGTATTATAGAGGAGCGTAACGAGCGCGGCCCTTACAAATCTATATTCGATTTTGCACAGCGCAGTAACGTGCGCAACGTTAACAAAAAATCATACGAAAACCTGGTGTATAGTGGTGGGTTTGATAGCTTTGGTTTAAATCGTTCGTGCTTTTTTGCCAAAACCGAAAACGGCTTGCTCACCGGTATAGAGCGTTTGATAAAATATAGTAACGATTACCAGAACACCAAAAATAGTTCGCAATCATCATTATTTGGCGGAACAGTAGAAGCTTATATACCCGAGCCTGCTCTGCCCGAGTGCGAAGAGTGGCCGCTGATTGAGAAGCTGAAGTATGAAAAGGATGTGATTGGTATCTATCTAACCGGTCACCCGTTAGATAATTACAAGCTGGAGCTGGAAAAATATTGCCAGAACAAGGTATCGGACCTTAAAATATTAGTTGCCATGCGTAACGGCGAGGCACCGCCCGAAATTATGGAACGCTTTGCTCACTTGCGCAAGCAGGGCGAACTTACCATTGGCGGCTTAATGGCTAACGTGCAGCACAAAATGACCAAAACCGGCAAGCCCTTTGGTACCTTTGTAATAGAAGATTACTTTGACAGCTACGAGTTCGCGCTTTTTGGCGATGACTACATTAAATTCCGAAACCTGCTGGGCGACGGCTACTTTATACAAATTAAAGGTAACGTAGAAGAAAAATACCGCCAGAAGGATAACTGGGATTTGCGCCTCTCGGCCATCAACCTGTTATCTGAAATGCGCGATAAAATGACAAAGTCCCTCACGGTGTGTCTGCATCTGCATAACATTAATGAGCAATTGGTAGAAAGCCTGGAGCGCATGGTTGAAGCCAATAACCAAAAGTACGAGGTGAAAAATTGTGCCTTACGCTTTATGGTGAAGGATAGCGAGGATACTTTGTTTATAGACCTCCCATCCAAAACATGCCGCGTAAACCCAAGCGACGATCTGCTGGAAAGTATTTATGCGTTAACTAACGTACAGCCGGTGCTGAAGTAAGTAATAAATTCAGTTTCAAAAAAGAAATATTGTCGTCGTTATTACTCACTCCTAGGGTTACCGACTAATAGTATTGCCTTGATTTAGATAAACAACGAGGGCTGCCCTTTTGAGGCAGCCCTGTTGCGTAGTTGGTATTTAGAAATAGTTATTTGCTGTATATTTTAGAGTTGTCTCTGAAACCGGCTAATACACTGCTGTACCAGTCAGGGAATAATGTACCACCTGATTGTGCCCACTCAGCAAAGTGCAGGTAAGCACCGGTTACAGGTTGTAATTCTACAGGGTACTTGTACTCGCCAACAAAGTTAATAGCCCATGGGTAGTTTTCTTTCGACAGGTAATATTTGCCACTTGCAGGAGCCGAAGCATCATCATCAGTTCCGAACAGGCTGGTGGTAGCTTTATCGGTAGGTGCAAAACCTGGCAGGTGAATTTCATAACCGCGGCGACCATTGCTGATCAGGAACGGATTGAAGTTAGATACCTGTAAGGTTGAAGCAGATACTGCTGAGGCAAAATCAACAATCACAGTAGCCACGCTGCCGGTAACTTTGTTTTTATCCATCAGGGTGTTGATAAAGAAAGCACCGTCAGGATTTCTCAGCAGGTTCTCGTGGTTATCGAAAGGAACGATTACCGCTTTGCTCTGGCCGGCTTCAACACCGTTAGCAGCTCTGCTAATGATACCTGTAGTAAGGTTCTGACCGCTAACAGCGCTAACTGTTGATGCTGCAACCGGTAATTGTATACCAAAACCGTTTTTGAATGATGCACCAGAGGCTAAAGGTAAAAACTCACCTTTTAATTGCACTACCTGGTTGTTGGCATTGCTGGTAAAAGTATAACGATAGTTGATTACTAAGTCGTTCAGGTCAAAATCGCCTTTTTTAGGCCAGTTGTCTTCAAAAGCAATGCTGGCATAACCGGTTTGTGATGGGTAGTAGCTTACAAAAGCTTTAGTAGGATCAGTAGGAAATGCGTCTTGCTCGTCTTGCACGCCATCGCCATCAGTATCTCCGCCTTTATCAATAGCTGGTACACCGATAGGTGATATAGCAGTTACCGGGTTAGAAGTAGCATATACTACAAGGTCATTAAAGTCTTGGTCTGAACCATTTTCGCGGTTAATGTCCTCAAAACCCATTAGGAACAATTTGTGAACGTCATCCCAAAGGGTAACTGAGTGTTTTTTATTACTGGTTCTGATCTCAGGGTTCAGTTTGTAATCTGAATAGAATTTAGTGTTGCCGGTTAATACGCCACTGCCATTCCAAGCATTTTGAATTAAAACAAAGCCCACAGAAGTACCTGCGCTAAAACGGCCGATTTTAACTTTGTCACCAGCTTTTAAGCCACCGCCTGAACCGTATGACGATGCATTAGGAAATACCAGTGTAGCATTGTCAACATCATAAACGCTTTGCGGCGGAGTGTTAGTAGGGTAGGTGTAGTAAGCAAGGCTGTTTGCGTAACCTGCACCTTCAGATACAAATGTTATCCAAACATCAGAAGTTGCAGTTATATTCAGGTTAGGCACTGCAGTAGTAGTCAGATACTCCGGGTGTGAGGTTGGTAATGCTACGCCTTCTGGTAATGATGCATTGATATAAGAAAGTAGGGAAGCATCAATGTTATCGGGTGTTGCCTCAAGGTAAACCGGGCGACCCAATTTAAACGGATAAGTAGTAGTATTAACAATAGCGCTTGATGAACCGCTATAAGGACTTGGGTAAGCAATTATCGGATCGCCGTAAGCAACCGTTGATTTGGTTGAGGCTGTACCGGTTGTGGTACTAACAGTTACCTCCTGAGCAGTGATATCACCACTAAAACCGTCTTTGCCACCAATAGTAGCTGTAATAGTATTGCTGTTAGTGATAGTGCCTTGTGCATAACGCATCAATCCAACATAAGCCGGATCTATAATTAACTGGCTAACAGAAGCAGGTACAGTAATAGTGCCTTGCAATACGCCATTGCTATTAGTTACGCCTTTAAAAATAGGCTCTTCAGTATTGGTTGGTAAGTAAACGCTTACTACTACGCCGCCTAACGCATCATTATTGTTGGCTTTTAATGTAAGGTTTAAAGCTACATTTTTGGTGGTAGAAAAATTAAAGCCATCAGGCGCTATTTTATTTCCGGTAACAGTAGTTGTGGTTGTTTCTTCCTGCTGCATTGTGTCTTTCTTACAAGCTGAGAATGTTACTACTCCCGCTAATAATGCACATGTAAAAAGGTGTTTCATATAATTATTTATTCGTTGTATGAATACCTTTAGGCAAACGGTGTTCCAACGCCTATTTATAGCTAAAAAAGGAGTTACCCCAATATATTTGTGGTGGCATTTCCCCAAAACATGAGAGAACAAAGCCTCAAACAGTGGTTAATTAATCCCCATACTTCCACAGTGCGCAAATATGCGCTTGTTGTTTAATAAGTAATATTTAGTAGCGGAATACTTAATATTTATAAACAAGCAGGAAACTGAGTTTGAATTTTTAAAGAATAATTAACGATGCTACTACTTCTTGGGTGATTTAGCCACCGGGTCGAATTGCAGGCACAGGTGGAGCCACTATTTTGCATGGGCAGGCTTTTCCAATGTTGTGGTGTTTACCTATGCGTAATCTTTCATCAGCCGTTCGGTATATATCACTGGGAGGCAATTGTTTTTTTCTACCACAGCTAAAACCTGTGTTTTACCATTCGACACAAAAGGTGATTTGCATTTGCACAAATACACATCTAATCATCCACTATGTAGCATATTCCTCGAACATCTTTTCCAAGTCTACATTGAGCCCATTGCATAAGCTTCGCAAATCACGTTTTAAATGGTTGCGGCAGTGATTATTGGTAGTTGATGAATTGTTAATATGTTATAAGGCGGCGCTTATAAAAATATGTATAAATTTGAGCATTAGTAAATAGTAATGAGCAGATTAACACCTTTTCATGTAGCGGTGCCAGTTTATGATTTAGACGAGGCACGCCGGTTTTACCGCGATGTTTTAGGCTGTGCAGAAGGCCGCAGCTCCGACCACTGGACAGATTTTAACTTATACGGACATCAATTTGTTATTCACTTAAAATCCAGGCCGGCCAGTCCGGAAGAACATCCAACCAATTTAGTTGACGGTCACAATGTACCCATACCGCATTATGGTGTGGTATTGGAATGGGAAGCATGGCACGAGTTGGAAAGCCGCTTGCGGAAAAAAAATATCCATTTTATTATTGAGCCGGGAATTCGTTTTGTTGGCCAGCCGGGCGAGCAGGCCACTATGTTTTTCCTGGACCCGTCAGGCAATGCCTTAGAGTTTAAGGCATTTAAAGATATGGGTCAGTTGTTTGCAGTGTAACAAGTTCATTATCAAAGTTAAGTTTGTGTTAAATTCACTATATCGCTAAACCTTGATGAAAATTTAGCGTCTAAAATCCGCTATCAATAACCTTATTTATGAAAATTCGCATCCAACAACTGTTATATGTAGTTGCCATTTTGTTTATGGTAACCGGGCTTTGCGCTTTTTACAGTATTCCGCATGCTTATAAAGCAACCGTAAAGTTTCCCTACAAGCAAGCGGGGTTAACCGAGCGGCAGGCAGCGGCGCACTTATTAAGCCGTTTCACTTACGGCGCTACGCCCGGGCAGGTTGATGAGGTAATTAAAATAGGGTTGGAGAACTGGTTTGCTCAACAACTCGAAGCAAAGAAGTCTGACGATTCGCTCACACAACTACTTAACCGTTTGGATGCGGAAACCATGAGTAATGCGCAACTGGTTGCCAAATATCCGCGTAACGGCCAATTAGTTAGAATGGCCATACGCGATGGCGTGGTGAACAAAGATTCGGTTAAAACCGATAAAAAAGAATATCGTACGGTGCTGCTCAACTACATGCAGCAAAAAGGCATGGCGCCTGAGCAGGAGCTGTTTCGTCAGTTTATTAACCAAAAGGTACTGCGTGCAGCCTATACGCAAAACCAACTGCAGGAAGTAATGACCGATTTTTGGTTTAACCATTTTAACGTGTCTATTACTAAAAATCAATGTGCCGTGTTTATTCCGGCTTATGAGCGCGATGTAATTAGGCCAAATGTGTTTGGTAAATTCGGAACCATGCTACTGTCCACCGCAAAAGCGCCCGCTATGCTGGTTTACCTTGATAACTTTACCAGCGTTGGTGAAAATGCAGGGGGAGCTAAGCCGGTAGCTGCACTTAAGCGTAAGCGTTTAGCTGCCATGATGCAAAGCAATCAGGGCGATTCGATGATGACAAACGCACCAATGGTTAAAAAGCTGCCTAAAGCAAAGAGGGCGCAAGGATTGAATGAGAACTATGCCCGTGAGGTTATGGAGCTGCATACTTTAGGCGTTGATGGCGGTTACTCCCAGCAAGACGTTACCCAGGCAGCACGAGTGCTAACTGGTTGGACCGTTTACCCAATGGGTGACGAAGCATACGGGGGCGGAGTGAAGAAGGTTTTGGAGCGTTTAAGCTCAGAACAGTTGGATAAGCAAGGCTTTGTACACGAGGGCGACTTCCTGTTTATACCTAACCGCCATGATAAAGGCGAGAAAACTGTTTTGGGCAAAAAGTTTGGCCCTAATGGTGGTTACCAGGAAGGGGTGGATCTACTTTATATGCTGGCCCATCATCAGTCTACAGCAAAATTCATAAGCCGTAAGTTGGCCGTGCGTTTTGTGAGCGATGCGCCTGCACAATCATTGGTTGATAAAATGGCCCGCACTTTTAAAGAAAAGGATGGTGATATTAAAGAAGTTTTGTTAACCATGGTATCATCGCCCGAGTTCTGGAGCGCTTCAGCTCTCAGGGAGAAGACCAAGTCGCCGTTTGAATTAGCAGTTGGTGCTGTACGGAGCTTGCATGCCGAAATAAGGCAACCTTACCAGCTTTATAGCTGGGTAAACAAAATGGGAGAGAAGAAATATTACTACCAGGCACCAACCGGTTTCCCTGATAAGGGACAATACTGGATAAACACCGGAGCGTTATTAAACCGTATGAACTTTGGCTTGGCCCTAGCCTCTGGCCGTATACCTGGTGTTAAGGTAGATCTGGCCTCTTTAAACAATCATCGCGAGCCAGAGAGTGCACAAGATGCCTTAGCTACGTACAGTAAATTGATTATGCCCGAACGTAATTTAAGCGAGACCATTAAGCGGCTTACACCTTTATTAAATGATCCGCAGTTGATGACCAAGGTAGAAGTAGCCAGCGCACAGGCCAAGCCGGCAGGTAATTCAGCTGTGTTACCTGATGACCCAATGATGGGTGGTAGTGAACCTGCAGTGAAAGGAAAAGGGCTCAAAGGAAAAGGTAGGAATGCCTATACGGCTGTGCAAACAGCTAATGGTAATAATTCTATGCTGGCACAGGTGGTAGGTGTTATTATTGGATCGCCGGAATTTCAGCGCCGTTAAACTAATTATAAACAAAACAACTCCAAATGTTATGGTAAACAGAAGATGCTTTTTAAAATCTGGCGGTTTAGCGTTAATGGGTGTAGGCCTTATGGGCGGTATACCTGGCTTTTTGGCCGAAGCCGTTGCCGGTGAGCAAATCATAAAACCTTATGGTAAACGTAAAGTGCTGGTGTGTATATTTCAGCGCGGCGCTATGGATGGCTTGATGGCCGTAACGCCATTTACCGATACGTATTTAAAAGCTGCGCGGCCCACGCTGTTTATGTCGGCAGCAAAAGCAAGTACCACTGGCAAGCCGCTAATTGATTTAGATGGTCATTTTGGTTTGCACCCGGCCATGCAGGCATTCGAACCAACGTTTAGAGAAAAGCGTTTAGGTATTGTACATGGTATTGGTTCACCTAACACCACCCGCTCTCACTTTGATGCACAGGACTTTATGGAGTCGGGCACGCCATTTAATAAAGGTACAGCCAGTGGCTGGCTTAACCGGGCTGTAGGTTTGCTGGGGCATGATGCCGTTACACCGTTTACGGCGGTAAGTTTAACTTCGGCTATGCCGCGTTCTTTTTATGGCGATAACCCGGCTGTAGCTATTAGCAACTTGCAAGATTTTGCCATACAAATGCAGGGTAACAAGGCGGGGGCTAACCTGGCTGCTAAAAGTTTTGAAGACCTGTATGATAAAACATCAACAGGCTTACTGCATAACACCGGCAAGGAAAGCTTTGATGCCGTAAAAATGCTGCAGAAAGCCGATATTAAAAATTATAAGCCGGCCAACAATGTAACTTACCCAACCTCGGCGTTGGGCAATTCACTTAAACAAATAGCCCAGTTAATTAAGATGGATGTGGGGCTTGAAGTGGCTTTTACTGAATCTAACGGATGGGATACCCATTATAACCAAGGCACAGAAAACGGTATTTTTGCTCGTAACGTTGGCGACCTAAGTAATAGCATGATGGCCTTTTGGAACGACCTGAGCGCTTATCAGGATGATGTAACCGTAATGACGATGACCGAATTTGGCCGTACCGTGCATCAAAATGGTACTGGTGGTACTGACCACGGTCGCGCCTCTTGTAACTTTATTTTAGGTAATAATGTTAATGGTGGTTTGGTACACGGTAACATTAAGCCGCTGGCTGTAGAAAATTTGGAGGATGGCCGTGACCTTGCTGTTACCACCGATTTCCGCAGCGTATTTAGCGAAGTAGCCGACCGCCAGCTTAAAGTGAACAATGACAGACTACTATTTCCGGATTGGAAAGGCGAGAAGATAGGTGTAATGAAAGCATAACAGGTAATAAAGCATGCACACTGTTGTGCTTTAGCTGCCGGCAGATTGCGGGAGGCAGCTTTTTTGCTATTTTAGCCGCATGAAGGCTAACAATGATATTCAAAAGTGGAAAGTTCTGAATGAAGAAGACGTGTCGCCAAGCCCTTGGTTTCCGCTATTGCGCCATACCGTTGAAATAGCTGAAGGTCAGGTTATAGACGATTACTACTTTTCACCACTGGGTGATGTGGTACAAGTGTTAGCGCTTACACCATCGCATGAGGTGATATTAGTAAGGCAATACAAACATGGCTTAGGCGAAATATTGCTCGAATTACCCGGCGGCATGCAGCAAAAAGGTAAGTCTCTTATTCAATCGGCTTTAAATGAATTGGAAGAGGAAGCCGGTATTAAAGCCCACGAGAACCAGCTGATATCATTAGGCATGATAGCCAATAATCCTACTAAAACCCGGCAAATCACCTACGGATATTTGCTCTTCAATGCGGAGATTAATTCGGTTCAGAAATTTGATATTACTGAAAATATTGAAGTGCTCACCATGCCAGCGCCCCTGGTATTGCAATACGTAAAAGAAGGTAAAATATGGGTAACTGATTCCATGAACTTTATACTCAAAGCAGCCTTGCAGTACCCGGAGATATTTGGGTTGTAATTAGAGCATAATTAATGCGTCGTTCCATCCCATCAGCAACATCATTCGTTCAAACTCGGATTGCAATGACGCTTGTACGGTAATTGGCTTGTCGTTCATAGGGTGTGTAAATTGTAACTGCTGTGCATGTAACATCATGGTGTTCATTTCCCATGTTTCGGTAAATAGCTTGTTTTGTTTATTGCAGCCGTGCGTACGATCTCCTATAATAGGATGGAAGATATGACTGAAATGCTTGCGCAATTGGTGCATACGTCCGGTGGTCGGGTTTGCCCTAATTAATGAATAACGCGAGGTAGGGTGTTTACCCAAGGCAACCGGCAGCTCTGTATGTGCAAGTGTTGTATAAGCGGTAAAGGCCTCCTGGACAGTGCCATTCTCCTTTTTCAATGGGTAGTCAATTGCGCCTGTTTCGGGCGTATGCCCGCGCACAATCGCCAAATAAGACTTTATGACCTGATTGTTGGCGAATTGCTGCTGCATGGCAATTTCTGCCGGCTTGTTTAATGCAAACAACAATACACCAGAAGTTTTACGATCAAGCCTATGCACGGGGTAAACATGCTGGTTAATTTGATTGCGCAACAGTTGTAAAGCAAACTCCGAAGCATCAGCAGCAATAGGCGATCGGTGAACGAGCAGGCCATTAGGCTTATTAATGGCAATCAGATCTTCATCTCGGTAAATTATAGATAACATTCAGGAGCAAAAGTAGCCATTTCCGGTGCATTCAATTAATAAATAATCGTATGATGCACTTAAATGGCTTTTCAGTTATTATGTCAAAATAATATCTTAAATAGTTTGCCTTTTAAAATATTATTTTGTTTACTTTGTTTATAAAACCTGGGTTAACCAACCTCCGTATAAACACCAATTTTTATCTTATCAAGCTCATGAATGTAGCGGCTATGGTCCCTGAATCTGACGTAATTGAATTGCTCAGTGATGCCTATAACTGCCGTGGCCATAACCCTAATCATAGCATTAGCCTGGCCAAAAAAGCGCTTCAAATTAGCAAAGACCGAAGTGACCAAAGCCTCATAGGTAAAAGCCTTAACCACCTCTCGCTGTTTTACATGATTAGGGGTGAGTATAAGCGCTCCATTAGTGCAGCTAAAGAAGCCATGCGGTATTTCAAAGCGCTTAAAGATGAAAGAGGAATAGCCGATGCACAGTACAGTATAGCAGGTGTTTATTATAAAACAGATAATTATCATTTGGGCTTAATGCACCTTATTGATAGCCTTGTTATATACCGTAAGTTTAACGACTATCATAATGAGGCCCGTGTACAAAAGTCGTTAGGAACCATATACGAGTATTTTGGCGACCGTAAAAATGCAATACGCTCTTACGAGGCCTCGATTGAGGCAGCCAAAAAAGTAAAAGATGCAGATCTTATTGCCAACGCTTACAATCCGCTTTCGGGTATTTATCTTAAGCAAAATAAGATAAAAAAGGCGATGGACATTATACAACGGTCTATTGCTATCAAGCAAAAAACAGGCGATGTAAGGGGATTGGCATTTGCCCTCTATGGCCGCGGAAAAGTCTATGCAGCACAAGGACTTTGGCATGAGGCCGAGCTTGATTATCAGAACGCGCTTAATATACATCAGGAGATGGGCGAAAGGCTTGGCTTAGCTATGGCCTATTGCAAATTAGGCGAATTATATATCAAAACCAACCGGTTTGATGAAGCCAAGCACATACTCGAAAAGGCTGTTCAGTTCAGCACGCAGTACAATATCATTTATATCAAGTTCAAGTCTAATTACCAGCTTTATCAGCTTTATAAATCAGAGCAGGATACGGTTAAGTCGTTAGCATACCTCGAACAGTATCTGCATAATAAGGAAGCGGTTATTAACACGCAAACGCTCAAGATTATTGAGAATTACGAATTGATAACACGTATGGAGTCGCTTGAAAAAGCCGCTCAAATGGAGCAGGAGCGGGCCCGTATTATGGAGAACCAGGCCAGGGCTGAGCATACCGCAAAAATGAAGCAGAACTTTCTCTCCACCATGAGCCATGAAATTCGCACGCCGCTTAATGCTGTTATCACCATAACGTCACTATTAAGCGAACGCATTGTGGATGAGGAGAAGCAGTTGATGGATTCGCTCAAGTTTGCATCCAATAACCTGCTCATGATTATTAATGATATTCTGGACTTTACCAAACTGGACACCGGCAAAGTAAATTTAGAATGCCGCCCAAGCAGCTTAATTAAGCTGTTGAACGGCCTTTGCGAAGCCTTTAGCAAAGTAGGCAAAGCAAAAGGGCTGGAATGTGAACTAATTATAGATAACCGTATAGCCGACATTTACGAACTGGATGAAACTAAACTCTCCCAGATACTCAACAACCTGATCGGAAATGCTATAAAATATACTAATGCAGGTAAAGTAACAACACAAGTGACTTTGCTTTCGACCGAACCAGAGCACGATGTTATTCGCTTCACTATTACCGATACGGGCATAGGTATACCCGAAGAATTTTTCGCTGAAATGTTCGATAGTTTTTCGCAGCCTAAAGCAATTACTACGCGTAGGCAGGGTGGCTCAGGTTTAGGCTTGGCCATTGTTAAAAAGCTGGTCGAATTACACCGTAGTGAGGTGGGCTTTAATAGTAAAATAGGGCAGGGTTCGCAGTTCTACTTCGATATTAAATTCAAGAAAAGCAGCCTGCTACAAAAAACACCTACAAAGCATCTTAATCAGTTGCAAAACAAGGTGGCGCTCCTTGCTGATGATAATATGATCAACGCTATGGTAGCTCGCAAGTTATTGTCAAAGTGGGGGATATTGGCAGAGCACGCCATAAATGGGCTTGATGCAGTAGAAAAAGCCCAAACCAAAGCTTTCGACTTTATTTTAATGGACATACACATGCCCGAAATGAACGGCTTTGATGCTACCGTGCATATTCGTAAAAACCAGAATCCTAACTTACTTACGCCCATATTTGCTTTAACGGCAGATATAACGGCCGAGAATAACGAGGAGTATGCTGACTATTTCACCGGCTTTTTAAGGAAGCCAATTGAAATTGAAAAACTGTATGAGGCTTTATTAGCAGTGTCTTAAGTTCAGTTACCATACTTCTTTCCCTAAAAGTATTCTGCATCAAATGATTTTTAAAATAGCAGGCAATTAAAAAAAAATTTGTTTCTTTATGCAACCGATTGCAAAACTATTTTACAACATCAATTATGCTTAAAATCACCCATCTGCCTGCTGTTGCTTTGTTAAGCGTTGCCGCATTGGCTTCATGTCAAAATGCCGGTAATAAAACGGGCATACCTGGCGTTACCCGTAAAGAAATACCGAAATCAAAATTTATATCTCCACCATTAGTTACCCATATTTATACGGCAGATCCGTCAGCACATGTGTTTAACGGTAAGGTTTACATTTATCCATCTCACGATATTGATACCGGTACGCCCGAGAATGATAATGGCGACCATTTCAATATGAAAGATTTTCATGCGTTATCAATGGACAGTGTAGGTGGAGAGGTTAAAGACAACGGGGTAGCATTAGATATTAAAAACATTCCGTGGGCAGGTCGCCAGTTGTGGGCTCCGGATGCAGCCTTTGAAAAAGGGACTTATTACCTGTATTTTCCGGTTAAAGACAAGCAAGACATATTCCGTATCGGCGTAGCAACCAGCAAATCGCCGGTGGGGCCGTTTAAAGCACAACCTAAGCCAATTGAGGGAAGCTTTAGTATAGATCCTTGCGTTTTTAAAGATACCGACGGTAGTTACTACATGTATTTTGGTGGTATTTGGGGAGGCCAGTTACAGCGCTGGGCTACCGGAAGCTACTCAGGGCCTAATGGGTCTAAAACGGATTTGCAGAAAGACGATGCGCCGGCGTTAACAGCTAAAGTAGCTAAACTGGGCGCAAATATGCTCGAATTTAGCGAGAAACCTAAGGATGTAATTATACTGGATGAGCAAGGCAAGCCCTTGCTGGGTAAAGACCACGATCGTCGTTTTTTTGAAGGCTCATGGATGTATAAATATAACAATAAGTATTACTTCACCTATTCAACCGGCGACACGCATAATTTATGCTATGCTATTGGTACCAGCCCTTACGGGCCGTTTACTTATAAAGGCGTAATTCTGGAACCGGTACAAGGATGGACCACTCACCACTCTATTGTGCAAATTAAAGATAAATGGTATCTGTTCTACCACGATACGGAGCTATCTGGCAAAACTCACCTGCGTAATGTAAAAGTAACCGAACTAAAGCATCGTCCTGATGGCAGCATCGAAACCATCAACGAATTTGCTAAATAAGCCTCCTGATTTTTTGTTATTGATAAAGCGGATAGCCAACAGGGCTTCCGCTTTTTTTATATAAAGGTATTCTCATGTGAATATCACAAACCTGATTACGGTAAACCACACGTGCGGTTATTTTGTAGTGTTAATAAACGCTACAGTTATGGAAGGTACCCTTAAAAATACGGCCGACGGCTTAAATCATTTAATCATTATTGCCAACGATGGTAAGGAAGGCTATTTACAAGCTACAGAAATTGTTGGCGACTCCATATTAAAAGCGGTATTTGCCAGGTTGGCTGCCGAGCGGGCGGAGTTTGCTGATGAGTTACGCACGCTGGTACAAGCCAGTGGCTTTGAAGCCGAAACAGGTGGTGGACCGGTAGGCGCACTGCACCGGGTTTGGGTTGATATTAAAACAGCGTTGGTAAGCAACGATGAAAAGTCGGTATTGAATGAATGTATAAGAGGAGACCGCGCGGCAGAAACAGCTTACGAAACAGTAATGGATGAAAATACATTAACTGATGAGCAGCGAAACATTCTGCTTAAACAATTGAAGCTAACCCGCGACGCTTTGTTTTCATTACAGCAGGAATTAGATAGATTTGCAGATTAATGCAACCCTCATTGTGCAATCTGCAGAACACCGTATTTTTAAATTATGGCCGTTAATCGTTAGCCTGCTTATTACGTTATGTATAGCTGTAACGGCGTCGTTATTTACTATACCGCAAATACCGGGCTGGTACAGCGCGCTTAACAAGCCATCTTTTAATCCGCCAAACTGGTTGTTTGGCCCTGTGTGGTCAGCATTATATGTAATGATTGCGATAGCCGCCTACCTGGTTTATCAAAAACGAAACAGTAGTGCACAATATAATTCAGCCCGGATAGTCTACTTTGTACAACTGCTGCTCAACTTTTTATGGTCTGCAATGTTTTTTGGTATGCACCAAATTTGGGGAGCGCTGGTTGTGATTGTATTGCTCTTAATAGCTATTGTAGCTAATATTTATTACTTTGGTAAGTATAGCAAAGTTGCGGCGGGGCTTCTTGTTCCCTATTTAATATGGGTAAGCTTCGCCTCGGTGCTAAATCTGTATATTTACCTGCTCAACAGGTAGTAGCTTTAAGAGCCTAAGCCTTTGTCATCCTATAAGTACAATGAGAAAGACACTCTTTTCAGTAATGTTGTTTATGCTGTTTGCAGGCTTGGCCATGGCAGATACCGTTAACATTAAGCGTTTCGTAATTAAAGAAAATCCGTTTGCACAAAAGGAGATCGCCATTGTGGCCACCGATACGCTTAATCAGGTACAGGAAAACATCAGCGGTAAATATACCTTCACCCTAAATGGATTCGAGAATGAACTGACTTTTCAGAACGGCACAGCTTTTTACAGGCATAAGGTCGAAAAGTCTGCTTTTATGTTTATTAAGCACAAAAACGAAAGCGGTTCTTACTCTACGCTATATTATATATATAAGCATGGCGATAAGCTAAGTCCGCTGCGCATAAGCTGGATGTGGTTGGTGGCTATTCCGCTTATTATTGTATTTATAGGCTACCTATTTAAACGCTTCATTGTAATAGCAGCCATCGTGCTCATAATCTTTCTGTATTTTAATTATAGCAAAGGGTTAAGCATTCCTACATTTTTCGAAAGTATCTTCGACGGGCTGAAACATTCTATCATAGGCTAACGTACAAATTGATAAAGAAATAATTACAAATAACAGGTAATTTAATTTCTATTGTATTAATATTTGTATATTTGAGTTGAAACTTTTTTGTAAATAGTTCGCTATTGTTAAAAACTTCACAAAAGTTGCACAGTTCACTGTGTAATTGTCTACTTCACAGTATACACATCTTTTAGCTGGTACCCAAACATATTTGCGTTGCGTGCAAATTAATCTCGAATTCCATTTTATATAAGCTTTTATGCGCAGTAAGTATTTTTACCACGCCTTAGGTGTGCTATGTTCGGCAACGATCATATTTTTCTTCAATGTACGGTGTTTAGCTCAATCAGAACAGAGAATACCTGTCATCTCCGTTAATGCCAGCGAAGATACAGGTCAGGATTACTCATCGCTATTAAATGATGATCTAAACAACCTGATACCTGATGCCTGGCAAAATAATTTTAAGTATGTTGATGTAACGCTGCGATTACAAAAACGCAGTACCATTTCACGTCTGTCATTATACGATTACAAAGGCGTATTCGATGATAATCCTGCGGATATTTATATTTTAAATGGAAAAACTAAAACCCTCATAGGAAAGTTTACCGGTCCAAGCTACATGGTAATGCAGGATATGAATCTGCCACAGCCAATGGAAGCTGATGCCATTATAATACATAAGTATTGTAACAGCATGCCGCAAAAGGTGTTCGTGTACGGATATTTGACAGAAGAGGCTAAACCCGAACCTGTAGAGCAAACTCCGGCACCTGTTGAAACACCTGCTGATCCGGTAAAAACGCCGCCGGTAGTATTGCCTGAACCAACTCCAGCACCTGTTGAAGCACCAGCCGATACAGTAAAAAAGCCACCAGTAGTGCTGCCCGATCCAACTCCTGCGCCTGTAGAAGTACCAATCGATACGGTAAAAACGCCGCCTGTGGTATTGCCAGCGGAACCTGCGAAACCGGCGCCGGTTGTTACTACGCCCGACCCTGTAATCACTCCCGCTCCTGACCCTGCGCCAAAGCCTGATCCCGCGCCTGCAGATCCGGCAGCTATTGTAAAAATTCCTATTGAAGCTAAAAGATGGTACCAGATCAACAGCAGCAATGATGGTATAGCCGATTTGTTTGACGGTGTGGTTGATGTACCTATTAGTAATACCTGGGGAAAGATATTTAACAACTATGACGCCTGGTACCCGGTTGCTGATGGTGAGAAGATCACGTTATCAAAAATTAAGTTTTATGATGCTTCAGGTACATTAGGTGATAAGCCATTTACCGTATCGGTAATTACCAGTAGCGGCAAAAGAATACAAATTGCAACGTTTAACGGCGACAGGTATAACACCTGGGTTGGGCCTTACCCCGAAAGAAACTTAAACGGCGATGGCCAGTTTGAATTGGATAACCCAATTACCGACGTTAAATTTATTGTGTTTAACTGCTGGTACATGTTCCCGACCGAGGTAGAGTTTTATGGCACCTATCAGGCGGCGCATGCAGTTACGGCAGCACCAAAAAAAGACGTACCTTTTAATCATTACTTTGGTGTAAATGCCTTTGAGTGGGATTTTGAAGATCCGAACAAGCCGTACGAGATAGATGAATCGCGTTTAAAAGCCATGAAAACCTTTACCCAGGTAAGGCATTATCTGGATTGGCAACGTATTGAACCGCAACAAGGTCGTTTCACTTTCAATCCTTCGCATAGCGGTGGCTGGAATTATGATGTCCTGTACCAACGTGCCAAGGCCGAAGGAATTGAAATACTTGCTGACTTAAAAACGTTACCTGATTGGCTGCTCGATAGCTATCCAGGCGATATGCGCGATGCTGAAAACGTACCTGTAAAATATGGTCAGGATTTTACCAAACCAACATCTTACATTGAGCAGGCCAGGGCTGGCTTTCAGTTTGCGGCCAGGTACGGTTCAAGTACAGGCGTGGATGCATCTCAGCTCAGCGTAAATACCACGCAACGCTGGTATGGCGATGGTGTAAACACCGTAAAGCAGGGGATGGACCTAATTAAGTACATTGAATGTGATAACGAGCGCGACAAATGGTGGAAAGGCCGCAAGGCTTATCAAACCGCCTTTGAATATGCAGCCAACCTTTCTGCTTTCTATGATGGGCACAAGAATACCATGGGGCCGGGTGTGGGTGTTAAAAATGCCGACCCGAATATGAAAGTAGTAATGGCTGGTTTGGCTTCGCCCAATACCGATTACTTACGCGCCATGGTTGACTGGTGCAAGCAAAACCGGGGTTACAATGCCGACGGCAGCGTAAATTTATGCTGGGATGTAATTAATTACCACCTGTACTCAAACGATGCTAAATCATCACAGGGTGGAAACGCTACACGCGGCATGGCGCCCGAAACCGGTGAAACTGCCCAGGTAGCGCAAGGCTTTATTGCAGCCGCTCATCAATATGCTGCAGATATGCCGGTATGGGTTACCGAACTTGGATATGATGTTAACCAGGGTAGTTACTTAAAAGCTATTCCGATTGGCGACAAAACGGCGTTGCAAACCCAGGCCGACTGGATATTGCGTTCTGCGCTGTTGTATGCCCGGGTAGGTGCCGACCGTATTTTCTTTTACCAGGCTTATGACGATAACCCAAATAGTTCTATACAATTTGGATCATCTGGCTTGCTTAACCGCGATAAATCACGTAAGCCGGCGGGAGACTTCATTTACCAGGCGCAGCAATTGTTGGGTAATTATACTTTTAAACAAACTGTTCATAGCAACCCGATTGTAGACAGATATGAGAACAACGGGCAATCGGCCTATATGCTTGTTATACCTGATGAAAAGGGCCGATCGGCCGATTATACGCTTGATCTGGGCAATGCAGACTCAGCCAGCATATACACACCCAAAGTAGGAAGCGACCAGATGGAACTGAAAAAAGTGCAGATCAGTAATGGTCAGTTAGCGCTTACCGTTACCGAAACGCCTCAATTTGTGATACCCTCATCACCTAAAGCTTTTGAAACAGGAGAGATGTTAAAACTGGCCACTAAAGTTGCCAATAAAACCGACTCGGTGCAAAACGGTATCATAAGCAATACATTAAAGGTGTACCCTAACCCGGCTATTAATTATGTTGACGTAACATTTAACAATAAATTGAGTGGCAAAGTAGATATTAAAGTCTATGATGCGCGCACAGGACGGGCGTATCGCACTTATAGCTTTAACAAGCAAGCCGACGAGTTCTCGCAACGCATTGATTTAACGGGTACACCTTATGGCGTTTGCCTGGTAGAGATCAGGCAGGACCAGGCCATAGTTACCCGGAGGGTGATTAAATTAAACTAAATCTGTAATACTATATCTCGCTAACAAATCCGGCTAAGGCAATCGCAACACCTAATAAAACAGCAATTAACTTACGCCGGTTAAACTTGTGATCGGGGCCTGCTTCAAATAAAATGGTAGTTGATATATGCAAAAATATACCAATAACCACACCCATAATGCGGTTAAAATATTGCTGTAGGTTTCCAATTCCGCCGCTGCTTAAGGCATTGCTGAAAAAGTAGCCGGCAGGTGCCATAATTGCAAACAGGGCTATAAAAAAAATAGTCCTGTTTTTGCTTTGGTGGTTGGCCAGTAGCACCGTAGCCAGTGCAAATGCTGCAGGAATATGATGCAACGCAATACCAAAAACCAACTGGTTTTGGTAACCGCCAGCCAGGGGCATACCTTCTAAAAAGCCGTGGAGGCATAAACTTACCATAACACCCAACGGAAATGCTGCTTTTTCATGTTCGTGTACATGCATGTGGCCGTGCTCAATGCCTTCTGAAAATTGCTCCAGCACGATCTGAAAAATAAAGCCGGCTAAAATAAATACGCCAACCAGGTGGTCGTTGCCATGATAAGCATCCGGAATTAAGTGCAGTACCGTTATGCCAAACAAGTAGGCACCACTAAAAGACAATACCAGCTTTAGCTGTTTGTGATTACCGCCTTTAAACAGAAAGACGGCCATGCCGCCTAAAAAGGCCGCCAAGAAAAGCAGAACTAAATACCAGTACATTAAAATTGAGGTTGAAGTTTTTTAAACACTTGCGCAAAAATAGAGCCTATTAAAGCACCAAACAGAGCCCCGGCTGTAACATCAACCGGAAAATGTACGCCTACATATACTTGCGCAAAGCATACCAGCACCGCCCATAGCAATACCCAAACCCATACCCAACGCCACCTGCGGCTGTAAACCATGCCTAAAAACACCGACATGGCAAAATGATCGGTAGCATGGGTTGAGGGGAAGCTGAAGCCTGTACCGCAGGGGGCCCGGCTTATAATAGTTTTCGATACCACATCGTCGCGGCAGGGCCTTAAGCGTTGCACTTGCTTTTTTATGAGGCTTGCGCTGCTAAAATCGGCTACGCCTACTGTAACTATGAGTAGTAAAATAAGCCATGCGCCGGTTTTCTTGTACTTCCAAATACTGAATGCGATGATGAACACATAAACAGGTATCCAAAACTTGGCGTTGCGCAACCAGGGCATTACTACATCAAATACCGGATTGGCAAGCGTATAGTTAAAAAAATGAAATAACTGCCGGTCTAGCTGCAGTAAAAAATCGGGCATTGATAACGGTTTTATAAGCGCAGCAAATATAACCAATTAACTATGGCATAAATACCACACGCTTTTTATAAGCTATACATCAATAAATTTTTACTTTTGCTCCATTAATTCATACTCATTTTGACGCTCATTAAATCTATATCAGGCATAAGGGGTACCATTGGTGGTAGTGCCGGCGATGGTTTAACACCCCTGGATGTTGTAAAGTTCACCTCGGCTTTTGGCGCATGGGCTCTTAAAAAGACCGGGATCCGCAAGATTGTGGTAGGCCGTGACGCCCGCTTATCAGGCACAATGGTGAACAACCTGGTTATAGGAACGCTACAAGGATTAGGCATCGACGTGATAGACCTGGGTTTATCTACAACACCTACGGTTGAGATTGCCGTACCCGCCGAACGGGCTGCAGGTGGTATTATTTTAACAGCCAGCCATAACCCTAAGCAATGGAATGCCCTGAAATTGCTAAACAGTACCGGTGAGTTTATCACAGATACTGACGGTAAAGAGGTGCTGGAAATGGCGGAGAACAGCGCATTTGATTATGCATCTGTAGATGATTTGGGTAAGGTAGCTATCGATAATAGTTACCTGCAAAAGCATATAGACCAAATATTGTCACTGCCTTTGGTAGACAAAGAAGCAATAGCGGCTGCTAATTTTAAGGTTGTGGTAGATGCGGTAAATTCTACAGGCGGCATTTATGTACCTGCATTATTGGAGGCTTTAGGTGTTAAAACCGTTCATCAACTGTATTGTGATCCAACCGGTAATTTCCCGCATAACCCCGAGCCACTTCCTGAAAACCTGACTGAGTTATCTGCGCAGGTATTGACTAATCAGGCTAATTTGGGCATAGCTGTTGACCCTGACGTTGACCGCCTTTGCTTTGTTTGTGAAGATGGTAAGATGTTTGGCGAGGAGTATACCCTGGTTGCAGTTGCCGATTATCTATTGCAGCACGTTAAAGGCAATACAGTATCTAACCTATCATCAACCCGTGCCCTGCGCGATGTAACCGAGCGGGCGGGAGGAGAGTACCATGCTGCCGCTGTTGGTGAAGTGAATGTGGTTACTAAAATGAAAGAGGTAAACGCTGTGATAGGCGGTGAAGGTAACGGTGGCGTCATCTATCCGGATACACATTATGGCCGCGACGCCCTGGTTGGTATTGCCTTATTTTTAACGCACCTTGCCAAATTTGGCAAACCGGTATCTGTATTACGTGCCAGCTATCCTAGCTACTTTATTTCTAAAAATAAAATAGAGCTAACAGCAGGTATGGACATAGATGGGCTATTGGTAAAGGTGGAAGAGATGTACATGTCGCAACCCCACAGTACTATTGACGGCTTAAAGATAGAGTTCGATAAGCAATGGGTACACCTGCGTAAGTCGAATACCGAGCCCATTATCCGCATCTACTCGGAGGCCGAAGATGAAGCCGCTGCTAATAATTTAGCACATAAGATTATAGCTGACATAAAAGGAATTTTGAATATACAATAGGTAACTGATGTGTTAGTGGTTGATTGGTTTCAAATAAATCGATTATTAACCCAACAGGTACTTAAATAATCACTTAAACATGCGAATTTATCTCGATAACGCAGCTACTACGCCAATTGATCCCGAAGTAATGAAGCAGATGGTGCAGGTGATGGAAAGCCAATATGGTAACCCGTCGTCCATCCATGCTCATGGTCGCGAGGCTCGTTCCATAGTGGAAAAGGCCCGTAAAACCATCGCTAATTTGCTGCACACGTCACCGGCCGAAATTTTTTTCACGTCGGGCGGTACCGAGGCTGATAATACAGCAATTCGTTGCGGTATCATTGATCATGGCTTAAGGCATGCTATTACCAGTCGTATCGAGCACCATGCGGTAGTACACACGCTTGAAGCACTGGAAAAAACAGGTGCTATTAAGCTAAGCTTCGTAGATATAGATGATAAAGGACATGTTAACTACGAGCATCTGGAGCAATTACTGAAGGATAACGAGCGCAGTTTTGTTTCGCTTATGCATGCCAATAACGAGCTGGGTACGCTTAATGATTTAGAGCGTATCGGTGCTCTTTGCGAGCAGTACAATGCATTGTTTCATAGTGATACTGTGCAAACGGTTGGGCACTATGCGCATGATCTGAGCAAGTTAAAAGTTCACTTCATGGTTTGCGCTGCGCACAAGCTTCATGGGCCAAAAGGTACTGGCTTTTTGTACATAAATCATAAAGTGAAGATAAACCCGATGATTTACGGCGGTTCTCAGGAACGAAATATGCGCGGGGGAACCGAGAATGTGTACGGCATTGTGGGTCTCGCTAAAGCCTTAGAAATGGCTTATAGCGAGATGGCTCATCATCAGTCATACATACAAGGCCTAAAAAGCTATATGATGGAGCAGTTACAGCAAATTCCGGGTATACACTTTAATGGAGAGACTGATCCGGATAAGAGCCTGTATACGGTTCTTAACGTTTCTTTCCCGGAGATGGAAATGGCCGATATGCTTTTATTTAGTCTGGACATTGCCGGCGTCTCTGCATCGGGTGGTAGCGCGTGTAGCTCCGGTACTAATATTGGTTCACACGTTTTAAATGGTATAGGCGCTAATCCCAATCGCCCTGCTGTTCGCTTCTCTTTCTCCAAATACAATACCCGCGAAGAAGTAGATTTTGCCGTGAGCAAGATCAGAGAGATTTGCGCAGTTAACGCCTGATCTGGAATTTCCTCTATTCCATAAGTATATAAAAATCCAATGTTTTTAACATTAGCTAAGCACCAAGGTGCTTAGCTAATGTATTCTCTATCCTCGTCACTTAGTGTATCGGGACGCCTTCTGGGATGCTCGTCATCAGTGTCATTTTCCTGGTCATCTTCGTATCGTCTTACCACCTTTTTCTGCCGAGGCCGACTAACCAGTATACCCAAAATAAAGGCACTTGCAGATATAGCTGTTAGCATTACCAGCTTAGGTAAGGTTACCGGTACAAACAGAATTACAAATTCTGTTTCCTCTGTATTTTGCATAATAGTAACCGTGAGGAAGACAGTTATTATGATAGCCAAGGTGGTTCTAAAGCTCATGATTCTTTAAAGGTTGTGTGGCCTAATATGCAAAATTTTCGGCAAACCCTTCTTCAGCTAACGCTATACTATCCAAATTTAAGCTTACGCCAACTCTTGCAAAAGACTTAGGGTTAACAAAAATGGATGTAATAATTTACAAAGGATTAAATAGGGTAATATACATTTTACTGAAACTAACACTACTCCTAACAAAAACTATCGTACCTCAACTTTTTGTTAATTACACTAACCTAAATTGGCTTATCAACAAACGTTGTAGTAAAATTAGTTTATATGATTTGTATTAAATATTTGATATACAATTCTTAAAGTAGGTATCATGACGCTAGAAAACGTCAATTGCTAATTTTGTTAGTAAGACCATTTTCTAAATGGTGTAATGGTATGTTTTTTATGTTTATATGATTTTTATAATTAATTGATAATCAATATATAATAGAATTTTTGTAAAGTGAATTACTGGACGTGTTCAGTCTTTTATTAGATAAATTTGAAGAATTTTATAAGATGGCCATTTCTAAATCTATACACTAAGCAAAAAATGGATTTTACATCTGCTCAATTATTTTAATGATGGTGTTCCTGTGTAGCTAAAAAAAGCTAAACTTCAATGCAGGTCTTTAAAATGAGTTTTAGAGGTGAGTGCCCAACTTAGGCTTTGGTTCATAATTTAAGAAAGGCGAGCCGCCTAGATTATTGAATCTAAATGCTTAGAAGAACTTGTACGCTAAAAAAGTATGGAGGTGTCTGGTAACGATCAGCAAGTTTTGGATAACCGGAGAGCAACTTGAAGTCACATGCTTTTCGTCGGCAAGAAGTCAGGCGACATTAATACGCCAAACAAACGGTGGAATGTGATTGCTTAGGACAGTCTGGCTAAAAGGACATACTTAGCAGTGAAGTTGTTGCTTTTTATAATAGCCAGGAAAATTTCTTAGTGTATCGTTGATGATTATGCCGGTGTGCCAGCTCTTCGGTTTTTAAGTCGTGATGCTTGCTTCTGTACAACCGGGAAAAGAAAAATGGTAGATAATATAATAGCCGCACCTATCCAAAAACCTAAGCTCATAGTATGCAAATCTCCAAAAAACATGAAGGCCATAATAATGCCGTACACGGGTTCCAGGTTGGTTATAAGTGCTACTTTGAAGGCGGATAACTCGCGCATAACGGATACGCCTGCCACGTAGGCCAGTGAAGTGCAAATGGTTCCCAATATAACCAGGTAGCCAATATCATTGGCCTTAGGAATGTGTAAATCAGTCATGCCATTGGTTAACAGCATAAACAGTGTAATCCAAAAGAAAGCGCCTATAAGCTCGTAAAAAGCAATGATGGCAGGGTGGTGGCTTTTTACCTCATTTGAGTTAATTATCGAAAATAGACTAGCGGCAGCAGCGCAAAGCAGCCCTAAAAAAATTCCTAAAGTATACTGAGACTCGAATTTAAAAATGAGTACTATGCCGGTAATAATGAGCAATCCTGAAAAGATCTCCAGTTTGGATACAGGCTTTCGTTTAATAAGCGGCTCAAACACAGCGGTAAACAAGGTAAGCGATGACAGGCAAACCAACGTTACCGATACGGTAGAAACCTTAATGGCCTGGAAGAAAAGTATCCAGTGCCCGCCTACCAAAGCGCCTGTGAAAAACAATTTCAGGAACGTTTTGCGATTTACTTTAAGCGCCTGCTTATTAAATTTGAAGTAAAGGAAAAGTGTACAAAATGCAATGAGAACCCGGTACCAAACCAGGTTTACCGCCGTAATAGTTATTAGTTTGCCCAGTATGCCGGTAAAGCCCCATATAAATACAGTAAAGTGCAGAATAAGTAAGTTCTTATTCAATTCGGTATTGGGCGCTGTAAGTTTGGGCATAAGAACAATATTTTTTTAGCGCTTATTTAGGCGCTTTTTGTAACATGTATAAACCGGTAAGGCCAAACAGTACATTGGGAATAAAAACGGCAATGATAGGAGCTAAGCCGGCTTTGAGTGAAAATACGTTCGCGAAGCGGTCTACTACGATGTATAAAAAGCACAGCAGTATGCCTACTCCCAAGGGCAGGCCTATCCCCCCGCGCACTTTACGTGATGATATGGAAACGCCGATGAGCGTAAGCACAAAAGCAGAAAACGGATAAATAAAACGCCTGTACTTCTCCAACTGCAGTTCAATTAACCTGCCTGTGCCCCTTATTTTTTCTTTTTCAATCTGCTTGCTTAGGTCGGGGGTAGATATAGCCCTGTATATGTTGGTGTTGATATCGGTGTTTGCCTCAAAGTCTGTTGGCTTCATATCTAGCAGTGTGTCTTTCCGTGAGCCTTCTATCATTTGCTCCTTTAGGCCGTTTACATATCGTACTTTGAAATCTTGTATCGACCAGGTGTGTTTCAATGAGTCGTAACTAATTCTCTGAGCAGTTAGCCTTTCCTTCAAAACATCACCGTCAAATTTTTCGAGCATGAAATTATAACCCGCTTTTACCGCATTATCGTACGATTGGAGATAAACGAAGGTGCGGTCGTCCAGTTGCATGTGCATCTCTTTTTTGGTTGGATCCGATTCGTTGGTATAAGTGTCAGCGAATTTTACGCTTAACTGATTGGTTAACGGGATCAGGTAAACGTTACCAATAAAAAAGAAGACGAAAATAACACCCGACGCGATGAAGTAAGGTCTTAAAAAGCGGTTAAAACTCGTCTTGCCGCTTAATATGGGCACAATCTCAGTTTGGTTGGCCATTTTGGCCGTAAAAAATATCACCGCCAGGAAATTGATAAGCGGCAGCAAAATGTTGGCGTAATAGGGTAGGTAACCCCCATAGTACTGAAAAACAATAGCGCTCAGGGGGGCTTTGCTCTTCAAAAAATCATCCAGGTGTTCAGATACATCGAACACCACGATTATTACCAAAAACAGCGACAGCGTGAACACAAAGGTGCCCAGATACTTCTTAATGATGTACCAGTCGATGATCTTGATGTAGTTATCTAAGAATTTAAACATCAGAGGCGTTGGGCTAATTGTTTAACCATGCTATTCTTCCAACTGTAAAACTCTCCACTTATTATCTTTTCGCGAGCTTGCGTTACCAGCCACAGGTAAAAATGCAGGTTGTGTAAGCTTGCTATTTGTGCACCCAGCATCTCGCCGGAGGTTATTAAGTGTCTTAAATAAGCTTTAGAGTGCTCGCGGTCTACCCATAGGTCGCTATTCTCGTCAATCGGCGAAAAATCGTTCTTCCATTTCTCGTTACGCATATTGAGGATGCCGTTGCTGGTAAACAGCAATCCGTGCCGGGCATTACGGGTGGGCATTACACAGTCAAACATATCAACGCCTAAGGCAATGTTCTCCAGTATGTTAGCAGGCGTGCCCACGCCCATAAGGTAACGGGGTTTGCTTTCGGGCAGTATATTGCATACCAGTTCCGTCATCGCGTACATCTCCTCGGCGGGTTCTCCAACCGAAAGGCCGCCTATAGCATTACCTTCACGCTCAAAGCTGGCAATTACCTCGGCTGATTTTACCCGAAGATCTTTGTAAACAGATCCCTGCACAATAGGAAAGAGTGTTTGGCTATAGCCGTACTTAGGCTCAGTGCTATCAAACCGGTCGCAGCAGCGTTTAAGCCACCGGTGCGTCATTTCTATGGACCGGCGTGCGTAGCCGTATTCGCAAGGGTAGGGTGTGCATTCATCAAAAGCCATAATTATGTCTGCACCAATAACGCGCTGTATGTCCATGGCCGATTCTGGCGTAAACAAATGCTTCGAGCCATCAATATGCGACCGAAATGTAACACCTTCCTCCTTAATTTTACGTGCCTGACTCAGCGAATATACCTGATAGCCACCACTGTCTGTTAAAATGGGCTTATCCCAGCCGTTAAATTTGTGCAGGCCGCCGGCCTGTTCAAGTGTGCCTAACCCGGGGCGCAAATAAAGATGATAGGTATTTCCCAGTATAATTTGCGCTTCAATATCATTCTTCAGTTCGCGCTGATGGACCGCTTTAACGGTTCCGGCGGTACCAACGGGCATAAAAATGGGCGTTTGTATAACGCCATGGTCTGTAGTTATTTCGCCGGCCCGAGCCTTTGAAAATTTATCTTGAGCAGTTAAATTAAATTTCATTGTAAGTTGACAAAATTACTAAATAAATAAACCTAAGCCAAAAAGCCGTTTAAGTGCCCTTACAGAAGGATTTAGCCGAAATCAAAGAGGAATAAGTGGTGTGTTTAAAGCAGAGGTTAGCTACAGGTTAATTTGAAGTATTTGCCCTATAAGTCGCTTAAATTTAACAAATTTGCCCTTTATTTTAGTTGGTTAAAATTTGGAACAATATATACCCGAAGTTTTATTTTATCTATTCCTGTTTTGCTTTGTGGTGCAAATGGGGTTTTTGCTGATACAGCAATGTCGCCTGGCTGTTTATCGTTTGCCCGAGCAGGATTTGTCGGCTGTGCAACTGCCAGTTTCGGTTATCATCAGCGCACGTAATGAGGCCCAAAATCTAGTTAAATATTTGCCTGCAATTTTAGGGCAGCAATATCCAACCTTCGAAGTTGTGGTTGTAAATGACTGTTCAGTTGATGATTCACATCATATTTTACTGAATATGAGTGAAAACTATCCGCATCTTAAAATGGTTACTGTTACAGAGCATCCGCGTTTTAAAACCGGAAAAAAATTCGCCTTAACCATGGGTATTAAAGCTGCTACCTACGAGCACTTGCTATTCACTGATGCCGACTGTCAACCGGCTTCCGTTAACTGGATTGCCCATATGGCAGCTAATTTTACCGGTGCAACAGAGATTGTGCTAGGCTATTCGCCTTATGTAAAAGCAGGTGGCTTTATAAACGCTTTTACCCGGTTCGAAACTCTAAAAACAGGTATTAACTACTTTTCAGCCGCTTTAGGCCGCAACGCGTACATGGGTATTGGTCGTAATCTGGCTTATACTAAATCATTGTTTTTTCGTACAAAGGGTTTTGCCTCGCACCTCCATATACTGGCTGGTGATGATGATTTGTTTGTAAACCGTAATGCCACTCCAGATAATACGGCCGTTGAACTACACGCCGATTCCTTTGTTTATACCGATGCCAAGGAAACTCTTCAAGCCTATTATCGCCAAAAGAAGCGACACATGGGTGTGGGCGGTTTATATAAAAATAAACACCGGCGTATGCTGAGCCTCGACGCTATGGCAGGGTTTTTATTTTATGTAACGTTAGGTTTATGCTTGCATTACCATATGCAGCCCATGGTAATTGCTGCAGCATATTTTGTGCGCTTGATAACTCAAGTTATTATTTATAAAAAATCGGCTAATAAATTGACAGGGAAGGACTTAATATGGTTTCTTCCCTTCTTTGATTTATTGTACTACTTATACCTGAATGTATTTGGCCTAATAGGAACCTTTATAAAAACCACCCAATGGAAGTAAATGCCAATTTTACTGAGAACGCCAAAAACGACTTTCAACTTGTAATGAAAGCCAAAGAAGGCAACCAGAAAGCTTATGCTGATCTGATGCAGCGCTATAAGGATTCGATCTACTTTATGTCGCTTAAAATGGTGAACAATAGGGAAGATGCAATGGATATAACGGTGGAAACGTTTGCGAAAGCTTTTGAAAAGTTGGACAAGTATCAACCGGAGTATGCATTCAGTACCTGGTTGTTCAGGGTGGCAACTAATAACTGTATCGACTTTTTGCGTAAAAAGAAGTTAAATACTGTATCCATTAACAACATGATGGACGAGGAGGATGACCGACCACTGCAAATAAAGTCGGATACATTAAATCCTGAGGAGACCTCTATTAAGAAGCAACAATCAGCAGAGATAAAGCTACTGATCGAGAGCTTGCCGCCAAGATATCGTAACTTGTTAACCCTAAGGTATTTCGACGAGTTATCTTACGAAGAGATTGCACAGCAACTGGACTTACCCTTGGGTACAGTTAAGGCCCAATTGTTCCGCGCCAAGTACTTGCTTGGTAACATCATCAACCGCATAGACAGATAAATGGACGCCGGACTAATACTTAAATATTTTCCTGAATTAACCGAACTACAACAGGCGCAATACGGCCAACTGGCCCAGTTGTATAGCTACTGGAATGAGCAGATCAACGTTATCTCCCGCAAGGATTTGGACTTGCTATACGAGCGGCATGTGCTGCATTCATTGGGGATAGCCAAGGTAATGCGCTTTTTGCCTGGCGAGCAAGTGTTAGACGTTGGTACCGGAGGCGGATTTCCGGGTATACCGTTGGCTATTATGTTTCCGCAAACCAGCTTTCATTTGGTTGATAGTATTGGCAAAAAGATTAAAGTGGTGCAGGAGGTAGCTAGCGCCTTGGGTTTGCAAAACGTAAAAGCTTCGCATAGCCGTGCTGAGCAAGTGCCCGGTAAGGTGAACTTCGTGATATCAAGAGCAGTAACGCAGTTGAAGGATTTTTATCCTTGGGTAAAAAACAAATTCATCAAGCAGTCTGACAATCAGCTGGCTAACGGAATTTTATATTTGAAAGGTGGAGACCTGAAACAGGAAATTGCCGAGTCGGGTTTAGCCGTTCAGCAATACTTCCTGAAGAACTACTTTGAGGAAGAGTTCTTCGAGACTAAGCAGGTGATTTATGTGAAGGGGTGGCTACAAGTTTGACGAAATTATGCCGACAAATTCTTCTATGCCATCTTTGGCAATGGAGCCGTATTTGGCTATATCATCCGGATTATTAGGTTTGTGATAAATTACCTTTTCGGCATGTAGCAGTCTGCCTGTTTTGTTCTTCGTGCTAATGCTAGCTGACCGTCTTTCTAACTCATCTACCGTATATATTTTGCCATCAATAAGATAAATAGGGTTGTCGCCAAATACGATAGGCTTGTTGGGTTCGATATTTTCCATTTTAGGGTTATTCACCTGTATGTAAACCTTTTGAGGCCTTATTAAGTATTCGTCTGTCATGTTGTCGAACTGCATTTCTGGCGACGACCCTAAAAACACATTACCTACAAAGTGTTTAAGTCCGGGTAATGCAGAAATCAGCCTTCCCTTACTGTCG
Organism: Mucilaginibacter sp. PAMB04168; assembly: GCF_039634365.2. Taxonomy (NCBI): domain Bacteria; kingdom Pseudomonadati; phylum Bacteroidota; class Sphingobacteriia; order Sphingobacteriales; family Sphingobacteriaceae; genus Mucilaginibacter; species Mucilaginibacter sp. PAMB04168. Next base: position 3,867,367 of record NZ_CP155079.2, on the reverse strand, counting down.
TTAATAGCAGATGATAAGGTGCCTGGCTGCATAGCTTTTTCCGATTTGTTTTTAACCGGTTTTACATCTGGTGGCGGCGGCAAGCCTTTAACCTCTTCCATTACCCGTGGAGTGATAGCTACTACAGCTGGTTTTTTAGGCTGCCGTGATGCTGTAGGGGGCGTGGGCGGTGAAACAATACTTGTAGTGGTTGCTAATGCGCTGGTTATTTCAACCCTTATTCCATAATTTTTTAGTAATAATTTCTTGTCCTCCTCAACTAATGTTTTAGCAGTATAAATAAAGGTTTGGCCTGGCTTGCCTTTAATTTCCAATTTGTCCGTAATTCCTGTCACGCCTCCACTAGTTACCTTTAATCTTAATTTTTTTGCTGATGTGTCACTAGAGGTTTTTTGCATTAGTTCACTAACTTTCTGTGTTTTAAGATTAAGCTTAATCCAACCATAATCTTTGCTAAAGGCTAAGGTAGAAGCACAGAGCAGGCCGGCGCAGAGCGGTATGGCCACAAGGTAGTTTAGCCTGGCTAACTTACCTGATCTTTTTTGATAGAGCTTCATTATTCTTGATTTTAAAAGTTGCTGGTTTGAGAAATGATTGGCAAACGGTACGCCACTGGTTTGATAGGCTTGAGCGATCAGGAAATTGACATACTCGTCCTTTTGCTCAGCGCCCGACGCTTTGCTATCAGCCTCAAACTCATGGAGAGCTTTCAGGCTGTTTTGCAGCAAGTACACGAGTGGGTTAAACCAACTGATGATTTTAACCAGTTCGGTGAATAGGATATCCCAACTATGTTTTTGCCGGATATGCACCAGTTCGTGCTGTAAAACGGCATCTTCTACTTGTCGATTACATTCAACAAACAAGTAGCCAAGAAACGAGAATGGAGCAGGGCTGTTATTAAGGCAAATTAATGTGTAGCCTTTATGCTTGATTCGGGTGTTTTTAAAAATCAATTTAAAAAGGCTGTAAAGCTTTAAGACGAATAAAGTGAATGCTAGTATCGCTCCAGTTGTGTAAAGCGCTGTAGCGGCTTTATTTCGCGTTATAAGCGGCTCTATAGTCGGTTGCTTACTAACCAAATGTGTAGATTGGCTAATTATGGTTATTGTTTGCTGCGGTTGCAAAGCCCGATGTGACCGCCCGGGCGTGCCTAACTGTACCACTGGCATTACAAAGCAAATTACGGTGCTTAGCAGCAGGTAAACCCGGTTGGCGGTGTAAAACGTTTGTTTGCGGAATAGTAACCAATAGCATCCGTAAGCCACCGCAAGGTATAAGTTTGCTTCCAAAAGGTATTGTAGCCAGCTCATCATCATTTGTCTTTATTGCGGCTGCGTTCGGCCAGTAAAATCAACTCTGCCAATTCGCTCAAGTTTAGCTTTTGCTCCTTTACGAGGTAGGATACCAAGGTTTTGTACGAGTTGTTAAAATAGCTTTTGATAACCTTATCGAAAGCAAATTTCTTGTACTCTTCTTCGCTCACGATAGGGAAGTAGACGTGCGAGTTGCCATACGCCTTGTGGTCAACAAAGCCTTTGCTTTCCAACACCCGTACTACGGTACTTACAGTGTTGTAGGCCGGCTTTGGGTCATCGGGCATTTTGTCTAATATCTGTTTTACTATGGCTTCTTTCAACTGCCATAAAATCTGCATTACCTGCTCCTCTGCTTTAGTTAATTCTTTCATGATTTTTTCGCTCCAAATAAATAACTATTTCTGTAGTTTGGGTAAACTATGCGAATAGTTTGCAAACTGTTTTTATAGTTCGGATAGTCAAATATACTACTATAACTATAGTTTGCAAACTATTTAAATAGTTTTAATGTGTAACAGTCTGATTATTAGGTATAATTATTTATTGTTGGTTGGAATGAAGGCAAGTGTGTACTTTAGGGCAAATAGTTATGTCACTTAAACACCAATTAGCCTTATCATTTATTAAGGGCATAGGTCCTGCATCGGCTAAAGCCTTAATTACCTATTTCGGTAATGCTACAGCAATCTTTAATGCACCATTAAGCCACCTTAAAAGAGTTCCGGGAATAGGCGCCTTCAGGGCCGAACTGCTTAACACAACGGAGGCTTTGGAGCGGGCCGAGGAGGAGATGGCGTTTATCAGTAAGAACAATATTGAGGTTATATTTTATACAGATAGCCGTTACCCGCAAAAACTTAAGCACTGTAATGATGCCCCCATATTATTATACAGCAGAGGTAATGCCGATTTAAACAACCAGCGCATTGTAAGCATAGTGGGTACCCGCAACGCCACAGATTATGGAAGGCAACTGTGTAAACAACTGCTGGAGGATTTGCAGCAATATCAGGTACTGGTAGTAAGTGGTTTGGCGTTGGGTATAGATGTAGCTGCACACAAGGAGAGCTTGCGCCTTGATATACCGACAGTAGGTGTGTTGGGGCATGGATTAGACAGGTTGTATCCTACTCAAAACCGGGGAGTGGCTGAGAAGATGTTATTGAACGGAGGCCTGCTTTCCGAATACCCATCGGGCACCAAACCCGACCGGGAAAACTTTCCGCAACGTAACCGCATTGTGGCCGGCATGGCCGATGTAACAGTAGTGGTAGAAGCCGGAATTAAGGGAGGGGCTTTAATAACTGCCGAGATAGCCAACTCGTATAACCGGGATGTATTTGCTTTTCCGGGCCGTACTACTGATGAGTTTTCTGAAGGTTGTAATTTCCTGATCAGGCATAACAAAGCCGGCTTGCTCACTTGTGCGGCCGACCTGGCTTACTTGTTAGGGTGGGATAATGAAAAAAGCGGAAAGCCGGCCGTTAAGCAATTTGCCCTACCTATAGATTTGAACGATCAGGAGCGCATTATTTTTGAGACTTTGTACCAGCACAGTGCACCATTAGCTATTGATGAGTTAAGCTTTAAGCTCAATATGCCTACCAGTCAGCTGGCCATGAATTTGTTAAACATGGAAATGCAGGGATACATCAGCACCCGACCCGGTAAAATGTATGCTATTAATTAGCCTCTTTTGGGGAGGTATAATAAGCTATAGAGCCAGAACCTGGACTTACAGATTGCCAACTATCCACCTCAAACGTCACCAGTATAGCGGTGCAGGGCGGTACGTCCCTTATTTCGCCCGATAAGCCGAGCAGCAGGTAGCTGATGCCGGGGTTGTGGCCTATCAGTGCCATAAAGTCGTGTTCATCCGGAAAGAGGTTGATAACTTTTAGTAAAGTGTGCTCAGACGCTTCATAAATTGCTGGATCGGTGTGCGGTTCTGATAAGTGTAATTCCTTTGCCAGTATCTGTGCCGTGGTAATGGTACGCATTGCCGGGCTGCATACAATTGCATTGGGTATGATATTGTATTGGTTTAGTTTGCCAGCCAGTTCTGTTGCCTGCTTTATTCCTTTAGCAGACAATGCCCTTTCAAAGTCTCCATGGGGTGAGTCTGGTTCTGCTTTGGCGTGCCTGATCAAAAGTAGGTGCTTCATGATGCAATAAAAACAAAAAAAGAGGACATTGATGCCCTCTTTTTTTGTTTTTTATTTAATGGTATTAGAAGCTATAACCTACAGACAGGCCTACCACACGATGTTTAATCTTAGCATCAGATTCAGGTGATACATTGCTTAGACCTAAATCGTAATTTACTTTAAAAAGTAGGCCATTGGTTAAGCCGATGCCAGCCATACCGGTAGCGCCAAAATCAGTTCTTTTGTAGAAATCTGTAGCTGGGTTATCGCCAAATTTAATGTCTTCGCTTTCTTTAGCATTACCATCTGTACCTTCCAGTTTGCCATTTAGGCCTATAGCGGCATATGGGCCCGCACCGAAAAATACCTTACCTCCACTGAACGGTACATTGTAAACCAGGCTTACAGGCACTTGCAGATAGAAGGGTTTAGATTTAATGGAAGTACCAGCTTCGCTAAGTTGGAAGCCTTTTCCGGTGTAATATAAGCCGGGTTGTACAGAAAAGTTTTTGCTGCCAACGGGTATATCGGCAAATGCACCTACCGAGAATGTTGTTAACGAGCTTGTTGAAATGCTCAAAGACGACCCGGTTGCTGAAATGCCGACTTTAGCGAAGTTTACACCACTGCTGATGCCGTAAGTAACTTTTGATTGTGCAGATGCTGTTGCAAATGAACCTGCTGCCAAGATGGCTAATAGTAGTTTTTTCATGAATTGTGATATAAATTTGTTGTTGAATGATGGGATAGACTACGCAAAGGGTCAAAAGTTACACGGCTGTTTGAAACTAATTCACAACAGCCTGACTTATAATACTATAAAATTAAAAATAAACTCAAATTAATCTTCGTAAGCCTGCTTTATAGCGAATAATGTTGCTAAATAACTGTTGAATTGGAATGAAACGGTATTACTACTTCTGTTACAGTAGTACTTTTATGCTGATGGTACTTTTAGTTTAATTTCCAATACTTACGTGCGGCTATTTAAAATAGTAGCCAACTGATACGCCCAATACACGTGTTTTTACATTATTGTAATAAGAAGTGTTTGCCACGCCTAAATCGTATGAAACCGTAAACAGCAAGCCATTATTGAGTGAATAACCTGCCAGGCCTGTGATGCCGTAGTCCATACGTTTAATGTTATCAGAACTCCCGTCGGCAAGGTTTGTGTTGCTGCCTATGGTTATTTTAGAACTATAATATCCTGGGGTTGTATCGTAATAGTATATGGGGCCATAACGTTTTCTGTTTGCACTAACAGCTACAGCAGCAAATGGGCCCGCACCAAAAAAGAATTTGCCAGGTCCTGCCGATTGTTGGTAAACGAAAGGAACCGGAATATGTATATAACCTAAATTTATTTTCTCATTGCGGTCTCCCATTTTATACCCTTTTCCCGAGTAAAATGTGCCCGGTTGTAAAGATATAGCCTGGCTTAGTTTGAAGTTTATAAAAATACCCGCCGAAAAACTGGTTATACTGCCATTGTAAGGTTTGGCTGAAGCGAAGTTTACACCACCTTTGATGCCAATAGATGATTTTGATTGTGCAGATGCCGTTAAAAATGAACCTGCCGCTAAAATGACCAGCAACGCTTTTTTCATAAACAGTGATATAGATTTTTAGGGTAAGATCAGGAAAGTTTAAAATAGTAGGCTGCCTTAAACACTTGTTACTATATCTAATACAGCCCCATAAAGTTATAACTTAACACTGATGCAAAAAATTAAGTTATTGTTAACTTTCCTTAAAAACTAAATCCTGCCGAAACGGTGAATGTGCGCGTCTTGGTTACAGACCCATCATTACCAAAGTAGATGTTAGCTAAACCATAATCATAACCTGCACTCAATAAAAACCCGCTGTTGAATCTAAACCCAGCCAAAGCCGTAGCACCGTAATCGAACCTTTTGATGCCATCTTCTTTGCCAATCTCAACTTTTTCATCAACATCTTGTGTATCAGTAATTGTGTTACCGCCCATAGTTGCAGATGAAAAGACTTTGCCTTTGTTTTTGGCCGAAATGGCAGCTGCTGCAAAGGGGCCGGCTCCTAAAAAGAATTTGCCGGCATTTATATTACCATTATAAAGAAAGTGCACAGGTAACTCTACATAGGTTATCTTATTATCTATTTTGGTTTGTAACGAACCGGTAAAGCCCGGCTCAAATTCAAAATCTAGCACTACTTCATCCAACTTAAGTCCTTTTATAGTATAATACAGGCCTGGTTGGATAGAGAGATTTTCAGTAACTACAACATCTGCAAATATGCCGGCGGAGAATGCCTTAAGTGTACCGAAGGTGTAGGAGCCGGACTCGCCGGTTTGAGTAAGTTCCATATTGGCTAAGTTAAGTCCGCCTTTGAAGCCAAAAGTTGTTTTGTTAGGTAAAGTGAACTGGCCGAAAGCTCACAGTGTAAAACAGGCCAATAAAGTTGTGAGTAAGGTTTTCTTCATATATGTGGGGAAATTTATTGCCTAAATATAGAGGGAAAAGGCGTTTTAACGGAAGCTTGCCTCTTTAATAGCAAGTTTTTGCATTGAATTAAATGTGCGGTTAAATTTGTGTTTCTCACTCGTTAAAGAGAGACAAGAGCAAGAAGCTTACTGGCAATATCCTGGGGGTGGATATTATATAAACAGGCATAGTCGCCACGGAAACATGGTTTATTGCCATATACTGAGCAGGGGCGGCATGCAATATCATCTGCCACTATATTATCTTCAGTCTGGCCATAACCCAAAAAGCCGGCGTAATGGTGTGTTGCTCCCCAAACCGACACAACCGGTGTGCCCACTAGTGATGCCATGTGCATACCGGCCGAATCCATGGCCAGCATTACGTCTAGTTGTGTAATCAGGTCAAGTTCCTGCTTCATGTCCATTCGGTTAATTACGGATGTAACCGATGCATACTTTTGTTCCCATTCATCTGCTATAGCTTTTTCATATGGCAAGCCGCCGAATACAAATATTTTCATCTTGCTGCGGTTAAGCGTTTCTATCACCTGTTCCATACGGCCTAACGGGTAAATTTTGCCTTTGTGCTGTGCGAAGGGAGAAATACCAATCCAAGGTTCGTTCTTAGTGTCTGCAAACGTGTTGACTGCTGGTAATGATTTGCTAAGTTTTCCGGAGAGCGTCAAACTAAAACCGAGCTGTCTAAATACATCTGCATAACGTTCGGGTGTAGAGCGAAGCTGTTTCAGTACTTTGTTAGGGAAGCGGGTAAGCTGCTTTTTCTCCTGGCGGCCCTTTGTGATTTGTTGGCCGGAGATGCCACTTAGTTTAAAGAGGGCCTGCAACAGGTTTGTGCGTAAGTTATTGTGGAGATTTGCTAAGGCATTATAAGGCCCAAGCGTTTTTAAATATTGAAACAACTTAAGCGTGCCTGTAAAACCTGAGTACTCCGCTTTAAAATCTGCTTTCACATACTGCAACCGGTCGATGCCCTCAAAGAAGGCTGCAAAAGCCGGGCGCGAAACATAGGTGATCTTCAAATCGGGATGCTGTTGCAATAGTTCTTTGATCACCGGCACCGTCATAGCTACATCGCCCATAGCCGAAAAGCGCATAACGAGTATGTGCTTTTTGCCTGTCATGATTGCTTGTTGCCGTATAATACTGGGTTAAGTAGGGGGTCGTTATACATCTTCATTTGCCGGTAAACGTGCATACGTCTTTCGCCACTTGCAATATCTTCTAAAAGCTCATCAATAGCGGTCGACAGATCCACGCGTTGCTGTAATAAGACCGTTAATTTACGGTTGCAGGCTGCCAGTTGATCTTGGTCAATGTCAATGCGCTGGGTTTCTTCCTGCATGTGGTATATTTTTAGTGCAAGTATGGAAAGCCGGTCAATTGCCCAGGCAGGACTTTCTGTGTTGTACCGCGCAGATGTACCGGGTACTACATTTTTAAATTGTTCGGCAAAGTAATCGTCTATACGCTCCACAATATCGGTCCGGTCCTGGTTCGATTTATCAATGAGACGTTTCCAGCGCAGTGCAGCTACAGGGTCAATGTCGGGGTGACGTACCTCATCCTCCATATGCCACTGCGCAGCATCTATCCAGCATTTTTGGTATAGCAGGTTCGAAAAATCTCCGGCGGCATAAGGATTTACGGGTAAGCGTTCTATCTCATTATAGATGTGATAGTCTTTAACAACCTCGTTAAACAGCTTATTACATTGTTCGCTAACCATAGTAACTGGTAAAAAGCTGCAAATATAACGATTTACCCTTTTATCTTGTTGATTATTGCGGTAGACGAGTATCCATCTACAAAGGTGATGGTTTTTACCTCGCCGCCATTGGCAATTACCTCTTTAGCCCCGGCAATGTTTTCTATCTGGTAATCGGCACCTTTTACCAATACATCCGGCAGCAAGGTGCTGATCAGATTGAGCGGTGTGTCTTCTTCAAACAAAACAATGGCATCAATAAAAAAGAATGCAGCCAAAAGCATGGCCCGGCTATTTTCATTGTTTACGGGCCGGCTCTCACCCTTTAATCGCTTAACCGATGCGTCGGCATTGAGGCCTATAATTAACTTATCACCCAACTCCGCCGCCTTTGCCATATAGCTTATGTGCCCAATATGCACCAGATCAAATACGCCATTGGTAAATACTACTTTTTGGCCTTGCTGCTTCCATTCATTTACTTTGGTTTTTAATGTTGGCAGGTCGGTTATTTTTGATAGTATTTGTTGTTCGACATTTTTTTCCATGTTTTAGCCTTGTACAGGATGACCTGACTTTTTAAATTTAAAAATTTCCGTTATCTCCGATAGCGAAAATGCGTTAAGGCAGTTTTGTTTGGTTACGCCGCCTTTGCGGGCCACTAGTACACCATACTCCATATCCTTAAAACCTTCAACGCGGTGAGCATCTGGATTTATAGATAGCTTAACGCCTTTATTTATGGCGTACTGGCACCAGCGCCAATCCAGATCCAAGCGAAAAGGATTAGCATTAATTTCAATAACTACATTATTAGCGGCACAGGCGTCAATCACTTTTTCGTAGTCTATCTCGTATCCTTTACGGCTTAATAGGAGCCGGCCTGTAGGGTGTCCAAGTATAGTGGTATAAGGATTTTCAATGGCCTTTATAATCCGGGCGGTAGCCTTTTCCTTGTCCATTTTAAGGTTAGAGTGTACCGATGCTACTATGAAATCAAACTTTTCCAATATCTCATCCGGATAATCAAGCGAACCGTCGTTCAAAATGTCCGACTCTATACCTTTAAATATATGAAAGTCGTTAAGTTTCTGGTTCAGGCGGTCAATTTCCTCATGCTGCTGCAAAACGCGCTCAATGCTCAAACCTTTGGCGTAAAACGCACTTTTGCTGTGGTCACAAATGCCCAGGTATTGCAATTTGATTTCATCGCGGCAATAGAGGGCCATTTCTTCAAGCGTGTTGATGCCATCGCTCCAGGTACTGTGATTGTGTAATGAACCTTTCAGGTCATACAGGTCAATTAAATCGGGCAATAACGGCTTGTTAACATAACTATCGCCTTCCCGTAACTCAGGCGGAATCCAAGGCAGGCTTGCCTTTGTATAAATAAATTCCTCACTCTCCGGCTGGTCAACCACGTCCACAATATTTTTCATTACGGCATCTACGTGCTCCTCGTTACCGGTGTAGGCAAACAAATCGCGATAAAAGAAGCGTTTCTCGGTCACAATAATATCTATTAGCAAACCGTTTGCGGTTTCGCCGTTCACATGACAGTCTTTAACCGTTACTTTGTTAAGCAGGGTGGAGGTCGATAAATTGCTCAGCGCCAGTTCTACATCACGTGTGCCTAACACAATGGAAAGTTCTGATATTACCTCGCAGCAACGGCGGTAATCGCCGGCAAACTCTGCCAGCGCACCCGGGAACATCTCTGTGAGCAGTAACATCAATTCTTCAGCCTCGTGGCGGGCTTGTGCATATAAAAATTTGCCGTTACTGGCCATGCGAAATTCTAATGCGCGTTTGATCTCGTCCTGGGTTTTTATACCAAAGCCTTTTGCTTCCACCAAACGGTTTTCGTTGCAGGCATAATAAAGCTCGCCGGTGTTTTCTATACCCAGCTGGTTCCATATAATGCTTACCTTTTTAGGGCCAATGCCTTTGATGTGCAACATCTCAACAACACCGTCGGGTGTAGCCTGCAGCAGGTCTTCCAGGTCTTTGATGGAACCTGTATCCAACAGTTCCTTTACGTAGGCAGCCAGAGTTTTGCCTATACCATCAATCTGGTTTATTTCTTCAATGCTCTTGCTGGCTAACTTGTAGGGGAGCTTGTCAATTTTAAAAGCGGCATTTGCCACCGAACGTATCTTGAATGCATTTTGATTATGCAGTTCCATTAATTGCGCTAAAAGCTTAAGGCGGCCAGCAATAGGTTTATTTTCCATATCGGATAGTAAGGCAGTAAAAATACGAAAGGCTTTGAATTGAACAGCTAGCATGCCGGTTTTGTTGAAAACAAATTAGCTGAAGTTGTGCCTGAAAGGCTTGCGTTACAATTGTAGCGATGGAATGTGCATTAAATTGAAAAAAGCCGCTGTGCTCATTTGTTGCATAGCGGCTTTTCCATTTCGCCTATAGAATGGTCTGAACTCACTAATCAATCCCTAGGTTGCGTTTTATAGTTCTGGTAGCCATTTTTAATCCAGTGGTCTAATGAGTAAGGTCCTGATCCGGTTACCCAGCATACAATGAGAAGCAACAGTACAACGATTGATAGCCAAAGTTCGGAGTTGATGAAGGATAAGCCACGGGTGCTGTTCACAAACAAAATAGCTCCTAACAAAATAGGGATTTGAATAACAACAGCAAACCGGGTTATTAAGCCGATCATAATTAGTAGCCCACCTACCAGATGAACCAGTGCCACGGTATGGATTACCACCATAGCCATAAGTCCCGATACACCAAACGTACTATTTTGTATAATCCAGTCTTGCTGTACCTGCGTTTGGCTAATAAAGGTAACTCCTTTGCTAAATATGATCAGTCCCAGCAGTATCCTAACCACTTCGAGCCATTTGGTGTGATGCAGGTCGCCCCAGTGCTCCACTTTCTGTACCATGTTCATAATGTCCTCCTTTTTAATTGGTTACTTAAAGTTACACATAATTAAACAGGAAGATACTCCTATAAAATGTAATGTAATTTTGTGTACTAATATGTAAAACAACCGGATAGTTAACTAGGAGCTAACTCAAATTTTGGGTAGCCAGACCGCTATAGACACACAAAAGTTCACATTACATCAGTGTATAAGCTGATATGAGTATGTTAAAAGCAAAAAAAATGATGGTGTTGATAATTTTCTTTCTACTTTTCGGTCGATATTTTCGTATACCGTAGTAAATACGTTAACAGTTATTGTGTTATGGCTTAATTATTGGTACTTAAGCCTAAATATTTGTTACATGCGTTTACATATATCCTAATTCTACTAGTTAATTTAAATGGAACCTATTATTCCCCCAACTGAACCCACTCCGGAATCTCCTGCTGTAAAATTAATTGAACAGGAAGAGGAAGTTTTTCAACACGTTAATAACCCCGTACTGGGTTTAAAACCCATTGTAAAAAAATATCTGGGCTCACCCAACCAGGTTGAGCAAAAAGGCAACAAGTTCTTTTTCAGCGATGGCGAGGCTAAGGTTGAGGTGGTTGTTGTAACTGATGAGATTATTCGGGTACGTATGGCCCCGCACGGCGTGTTTCTCGAAGAGTTTTCATACGCTGTGCCTAAGCTGCAATCTAAAGTGTCGGTATTTCACCTGCACGAAAATGATGAAGAATATCGCATTTCCACCAACACCGCTAACTGCCATATAAACAAGAAAGACTTTTTTATATCGTTTTCAGACAGCCAAAACCATGTAACCAGCGCCGATGCTGCCCCCATGCACTGGGAAGAAAATGTGCAGTTTGGTGGTTATTATGTTTTTGGCACCAAGGTTTGCCATCCCGAGGAAGCTTTTTTTGGCCTGGGCGATAAGCCTACTGACCTTAACCTGCGTGGCAAACGTTTTGTAAACTGGAATACAGACGCATATTCGTTTGCCTGGAATCAGGATCCTATTTACCGCAGCATACCTTTCTATATTAGCTTAAATGAAGGTATTGCTCATGGTATCTTCTTTGATAACACCTTTAAAGCACATTTCGATTTCGGTGCCGAAGATCATGGTAAGACCAGTTTTTGGGCCGATGGCGGAGAACTGCAGTATTACTATATACATGGGCCTAATATGATGGATGTGGTTAAACGTTACCACATACTAACTGGTACGCATCCAATGCCACCGCTTTGGGCGCTGGGATATCATCAATGCCGATGGAGCTATTACCCCGAATCTAAAGTGCACAAGGTGGCCAAAAACTTCCGTGAGCATAAAATTCCATGTGATGGTATTTATCTGGATATTGATTATATGGATGGCTACCGTTGCTTCACCTGGAACCGTAAATATTTTCCTGATCCAAAAAAGATGATTAAGGAACTGGCGGCTGATGGATTTAAAACCGTAGTAATTATAGACCCTGGCATAAGGGTGGACGACAATTACTCAGTGTTTAGGGAAGGGAAGGCCAACCGGTATTTTTGCCGACGCAGCGATGACTACTTCATGGAAGGCCACGTATGGCCAGGCCGCTGCCAGTTTCCCGACTTTACCAACCCCGAAGTACGCGAATGGTGGGGAACATTATTTGACGAACTGGTACAAATGGGCGTAGCCGGTGTATGGAATGATATGAATGAGCCGGCTGTGTTCGGTGCCGGAACTTTCCCGGATGATGTCCGTCATCAGTTTGATGGCTTCCGTGGTTCTCATCGTAAAGCGCATAACGTATATGGTATGCAAATGGTGCGTGCTACTTACGAGGGCATGCGCAAGCTGATGAAAAACAAGCGGCCGTTCACTATTACCCGTGCGGGCTATTCGGGTGTGCAGCGTTTTACCTCCGTTTGGACGGGTGATAACGTAGCCTCTTGGGAGCATTTGCGTTTAGGCAATGTGCAATGCCAACGTTTGTCTATGTCGGGCATACCATTTTGCGGCACTGATATAGGCGGCTTTAGCGGTGAGCCCGATGGCGAGCTGTTTACACGCTGGATACAGATGGGCACCTTCTCGCCGTTTATGCGTGCGCATTCAGCCGGCGATACCAAGGAGCGTGAGCCATGGAGTTTTGGTGAGCCGTATACCGCTATTAACCGTAAGTTTATTGAACTGCGTTATAAACTTATTCCTTATTTATACTCTACTTTTTGGGAGCACCATCGTTACGGTTTTCCTATACTGCGCCCGGTAATAATGCAGGAGCAGGACGAGATCAATAACCAGGCGCGCCAGGATGAATTTACCTATGGTGATAAAATTTTGGTATGCCCTGTAATGGAGCCCGGCCAAACCAGTAGGCGTGTTTACCTGCCCAAGGGCAACTGGTACTATTATTGGGATAATGCTATGGTTGCGGGTGGCGAAGAAGTTGAAGTGGCTACACCGTTAGAAAATATTCCAATCTTTGTTAAAGCCGGTTCTGTTATACCCGAATACCCGGTAATGCAATATGTAGGTGAAAAAGAAATAGAGGAGGTAAAGCTGAACGTTTACTACAGCGACGCACCCGCCAACTCTTTCTTTTTTGAAGATTATGGTGAAACCTTTGCTTACGAACAGGATATCTACTCAGAGAAAAAGTTTGTGGTAAGCGGCAAGCCATCATCCATGACTATACAGCAAACTATGGAAGGCCTTTACACACCGCGTTACGAAAATTATTATTTCAATGTAGCCGGGTTGCCGTTTAAGCCGACCAAAATAATTGCCGACGGTAAAGAGGTAAGTGATTTTGATTTTACGGCTGAAAAAGTGCTAAACTTTAAATTCACTAAAAACTTTAAGCAGATAGAGGTGATGTAATCATAACGACTTCCAAGCTTCATCAAAAATGCTTGCAGGATTAAATTGGTATTTAATAAGGCGTTTCCTAAAGGAGCGCCTTTTTTATTGGGCATGTAAATAACATGCACCCAGGAGTAAGCTAAAAATCAAAAAATATTTATTTGTCGTTATTTGGCGTCATGTTATATTTGTCGTTATATAACGACATAATGATTTTAAGACGAGACATATTTCAGGCCATTGCCGATCCAACCAGAAGGTCTATTTTAATTTTGCTGGCTTCACAGTCTATTACAGCAGGGGCAATTGCCGATCAATTTGATGCTGCCCGATCTACCGTTTCCAAGCATATCCAGATACTTACCGAATGTGATTTAATAGAATCGAGCCAACGAGGGCGGGAGATATACTACCAGATTAAAATGGACAAGGTGAAAGAAATTGACGTTTGGTTGGATCAACTTAAAAGGGTCTGGGATGAGCGCTTTAATAATTTGGATAAGTATTTAGAAAAAATTCAACAAAACAAACTATAACAATGGAACACACAGAAAGCAGAGAAATGCGCATTACCCGGGTATTTAAAGCGCCTATTGAATTGATGTGGGAAGTATGGACAACCCCCGAGCACATTGTAAATTGGTGGGGACCTAATGGCTTTAGCAATACTATTCATCAAATGGATGTGCAAAACGGAGGAGAGTGGCAGTTAACCATGCATGGGCCAGATGGAACGGATTACCTTAACAAAAGTATCTTTAAGGAAATCATTCCGTTCAAGAAAATAGTGTTCGAACACTTTAATCCGCATTTCATTACTACAGTTGTTTTTGAGGCTATAGGCCAGGAAACCCAAATAGATTGGAGTATGCTGTTCGATACAGCAGACATGCGTGAAATAGCGATTAAAGCACATAAAGCTGATGAGGGGCAGAAGCAAAATGTTGAAAAACTGGAAAGGTATGTAGCCAACCTGCAAAGTGAGCCAAAAGCCGGGTAAACAAGCACCAGTATAAATGGCTGCTTCTTGTAAACAAGGGCTAGCTTTTTTTATTTAGATGACACCTAAGGTCAAAGCGAAGTTAATTTAAAAGAACACTGCGTTAGTGACTTTTGCATTTTTGGTGTAACTTGAACCCCGAAACCGTCGTCATACTGAAAAATAAGACATGAAAAATCGCATATCTATTCTCCTTTTGTTAGTAGCCGTTACCAGCTTGTCTGTTATGTCATCCTGCCATTTAGGATGCATTAAAGGTTCAGGTAAGCAGGTGAGCGAAAATCGTAACATATCTAAGTTCAGTAAATTAGAAATTTCGGGCGGGTTTAAAATAAATCTGAAACAAGACAGCTCTTACACATTAAGCGTTACTGCCGATGAAAATCTGATGAAATACATTCGCACCGAGGTGAGTGGCAATAAGCTTAAACTATATACCCGCAAAAACTTTTGCAGTGAAAGCCCTATTATGTTAAACGTTGGCATTGGCCAGCTGGAAGAAATTAAAGGATCTGGCGCTGTAGAGCTAGTTTCGGAAGGCCGTATAAATGCACAGAACTTTAAAATGAGTTTTTCCGGCGCTAGCAAAATTGATATGGACTTAAGCGTGGCAGATCTGCAGACCGAAGCCAGTGGCGCAACGCAAATTAACTTAAAAGGACAGGCTGCATCGCACACCTTAAAGGTATCAGGCGTGGGTAAACTGCACGCATTCGATTTTGTGGTAGGTAATTACAACATCAAAACTTCGGGCTCCGGCAACTGTGAAATCAATGTGTTGAAAAGTCTTATTACGCATACCAGTGGTGTAGCCAACATTCAGTACAAGGGTAATCCATCCAATGTAGAAACGCATAAATCAGGCGCTTCGTCTATTAAGAAGGTGCAATAAAAGTGCCTCTGATGTGCCCGTAAGCAGGGCTTTGTAACATAGCCTTTAATGTCATTTCGGGTTCATGTGGAAACCCCCGGCGTTGGCAAGTAAATCAGCTTGGATATGGCCTTTCAATTGTTTGAAATGGCCCTACAACTAAGTTACATAGCAAGGCAAACCATACAAGTGCAAGGCTACCTGCCTCAGCATGCAGAACCTTACATGGGCGGACTTGGCGGCAGTGGATCAGGAATAGGATTGGGCCGAACGTTGGGCACTGGCGAAGGCGTTAGTTTAGCAGTAGGCGTTGTTCCGGTTGAATCGTTATTGAAGCTGCTGGCTGGTACAGGGCTATTTTTCGCAACCTTTCCTGTACGTTTTGCTTTGCATCCGCTGGCAACGCTTAGCCCTATAGCAGCGTACAACACTAAGCCTAAAACTGATCTTTGAATTTTCATGATATGATTAAGCTAACGTTTAAACCTTGCTTTAGTTTACACGTCTATCGAATTGTTGCTGGCAAAGCTGCTCCGGCCTGCCGGTAACAAGTAAATTAAACACAACCTTATCACTTTATGAATAAATTTCACTGGCTGCTGCTTAGTGCAGCGCTATACCTGCTCAGTAGCTGTACAGCACCCCGCATTGCTTTAACCGACGCTTCATGGCATAATACTTTAGGTTATGCGGTAGAGGGACGCACGCAAACAGTACTACAAAAAAAGCCGCTACGTTTTGGCGAGTTCTATACTACCAGCCTTAAAACCTCTTCTAAAAAGTCTTCAGTCTACACCACCGATCTGGACGGACGCCTTGCTCAGCGGCACCAAAATACGCTTGGCTTATTGCACGAGCGCAGTCAGTCGTCGCGCCGGTTCAGGCTGAGCAATGGCAGGGGGCCTGAGTGGCAGGTGTATACCTTTACTCATCTTAATGCGTCAAGCTATTTTGTGGGGCGCAATTTAGAGCTCAATTTTAGCTGGTTGCTCAAATCACTAGGTCTGGGCAATAAAACCGAAAACAGCTACTATGTACAGGTGTTTGAACCTGGTGCCGACCGTCCCTGGGAGCTGTTGCTCGACATGGACGCCATTGACTTGAATGCTAAAAATTACATGGGCTACTTTGCGCTCAACGATGAAGAGTATTACACTATTAAGCCGGTGCTGCACGTAATGGGCAAAAACGGCCCTTCGCGCATTCCTTTTGGCCTAGTAGGGTACGAGATAAGCAATGCCGAAGGTAAAGCCGTGGCTGCGGTTTCAGCCATTAATAAGGGCGTAGTTTACCTGCAGGATTCGCTGATGCCACATGAGCGTTTTTTGATGGCCAATTTGTGTGCTGCGTTACTGTTGTACGAGCCGGCAAGCATCGATATGGAGGGGTAAACAACTGATGATTAAGTAGCTGAAATAAAAAATTATTTGCTTACCTTTGCGCTCCAAAACCGCTAAGGTTAGCTTATAGTTACCGCGGTTATCAAATACTTAATATCAGGTATAAATTATGAATATATCACAGGAAAAAAAGGATAACCTAAACGCGGTTATCAAGATCAACATCAACGCTGAGGATTATCAGGCACGTGTGGATAAGGCGATTAAAGATCAGGCAAAAAAAGCCCAGATACCTGGCTTTCGTAAAGGTATGGTGCCTGCATCACATATTAAACGCATGTATGGCAAAAGCATATTGGTTGATGAGATCAACAACCTGTTATCAGATACACTAAACAATTACTTGAACGAGCAGCAACTGGAAGTATTAGGTCAGCCGTTGCCAAAGGTTGACGACGAAAAAGAGTACAACTGGGATTTTGCCGATAATTTTGAGTTCAACTACGAAGTAGGTTTGGCTCCAGAGTTTGCGGTTGATTTTTCATCAGCAGATAAACTACCCAGTTATAAAATCAAGGTAGACGAGGAAACTCTTGCTTCCCGTATCTCAAATCTTCGCCGCAGCTATGGCAAGATGACAAACCCTGACGTATCGGCAGATAATGACGTGTTATACGCAGAATTAAAACAGCTTTCGCCAGATGGTTCTGTTTTTGAAGGGGGTATTACCAATACAGCATCTGTACGTTTAGACCAGGTACAAGATGAAGCTATCAAAGCCTCATTAATTGGTTTGAAAAAAGATGATGTAGTTGAATTTGATATTCAAAAAGCGTTCAACAATGAGGCTGCACGTGTAGCTGCCATCCTTAAAATAGATGAAGCTACCGCAACTGATCTGCAATCGAAATTCCAATTAACTGTTAAGAACATTAACCGTTTAGAGGAAAGCGACCTGGATCAGGCGTTCTTTGACAAAATATTTGGCGAAGGTACGGTAACAACTGAAGAAGAGTTCCGCACTAAGATTACCGAAGAACTGGAAAACATGATGGTACAGGATGCAGACAGTAAACTGCAAGGCGAGATGTACAATTATGTTTTGAACAAAATCAACTTCGAACTGCCTGATGAGTTCCTTAAGCGCTGGTTAAAAGCCACCAATGAAAAATTGAGCGAAGAGGAATTAACTGGTGGTTATGCTGATTTTGCCAAAAACCTGAAATGGACTTTAATCGGCAACAAGATTATCCGCGATAATAACATCGAAGTAAAATACGAAGATGTACTGGATATGGCTAAAGCTCGCATTGATGCACAGTTTAGGATGTACAGCCCTCAGCCTATCAGCGAGGAGCAGCTTAACCAGTATGCTGTACAGTTTTTACAGGATAAAGAAAACGCCAACCGCATTTTTGAGGAAGCCAAATCACTTAAAGTGTTTGAGTACCTGAAAAGCGTAGTTACACTGGAAGAACAGGAAATTACTTTTGATGAGTTTAGCAAGTTAGGACAATCCTAATTGCCAATTTATATTGAAAACGAAAGCAACCTCACATCCGGGGTTGCTTTTTGCTTTTTATAAAACTTAGTTTTAAAGGAGTTGTTACAGCTACGGCTTTATTTAACCTGTTAAAATGAAACGTTTTGAATAATTAAGTTATATGATTTGTAGTTATATGGCGCAAGGTTTAAGCCGTTAGGGCCAAGGTTGATGCCTGCGTAGTATGACTGCAAACTTAGCTGAAAAGGAGAACACTTACTTAAACAGCTTATAAACGATTCTTCGGTTATTTAATCAAGTTAAATAAGCCATTTTAATAAGTGTCTTGCTTTAAGGTGATAATTTTATATTTTGCCCCACTTATGTGCAAGTGCACTAAAAATTTTTAACCGCCTGCGCCGGATGCGCAATTAAATTTAAAAAATATCTTCACACAATGAATAACATTGATAAAAACGAATTCCGCAAGTATGCGGTTAAGCACCACCGTATTAACAGCATTTTTGTTGACAAATTTATATCGAGCGTAGAGCATAAAATGATGCCTACTGCTATTGCCCACCCGGTTGACATGACTCCTTATATTATTGAGGAACGCCAACTGAACGTAGCACAAATGGATGTATTCTCTCGTTTAATGATGGACCGTATCATCTTTTTAGGTGATGCCATCTATGAGAATATCGCCAACATTATTCAGGCACAATTGCTGTTCTTACAATCAGCCGATGCCAAACGCGATATCCAAATCTACATTAACTCGCCAGGTGGTTCAGTATATGCTGGTTTGGGCATATATGATACCATGCAATTTGTAACCAACGATGTGGCTACAATTTGTACCGGTATGGCTGCATCAATGGCTGCCGTGTTGTTATGTGCAGGTGCCGATGGCAAACGTGCTGCATTGCCGCATTCACGTGTTATGATTCATCAACCGCTGGGTGGCGCGCAAGGTCAGGCTTCTGATATTGAAATTACTGCCCGTGAAATTCAAAAACTGAAAAAGGAACTTTACGAGATCATATCTAAACACAGCGGTACACCATATGAGAAGGTTTGGGAAGCATCTGACCGTGATCATTGGATGATTGCCGATGAAGCTAAAGAGTTTGGCATGGTTGATGAGGTGTTAGGTCGCAACAACGAGAAATAATTATTTAATAGTTTTTCCAACTAACTGAATTATTTTAGGTTATTGCTTAAAATAATTCAGTTATTAGTATTTTTGATATACAAATCTCAATCAGATGAACAAAAACAGCAAGGAAATCAGGTGTTCGTTTTGTGGTGCCGGAAAACAGGATTCTCTGATGCTGATAGCCGGACTAGATGCGCACATTTGTGATAAGTGTGTAAACCAGGCCAACGAAATATTAGCCGAAGAGTTAAAAGTACGGAAAGTAAAATCTGCACCTTCTGCACCTGCTATACTTAAACCATCTGAAATAAAATCTCACCTGGATCAGTATGTGATTGGGCAGGATGATGCCAAAAAAGTATTGGCTGTAGCTGTTTACAATCACTACAAACGCCTTAACCAGCGGGTAGAAAAGGATGAGGTAGAGATTGAAAAATCGAACATTATGATGGTGGGTGAAACCGGTACAGGTAAAACCTTACTGGCTAAAACCATTGCCAAAGTGCTGAACGTTCCTTTTTGCATATCTGACGCTACTGTATTAACCGAGGCCGGTTATGTAGGAGAGGACGTGGAAAGTATATTAACCCGCCTATTGCAGGCCGCCGATTATGATGTTGCTGCTGCCGAAAAAGGCATTGTTTATATTGATGAGGTAGACAAGATTGCCCGCAAGAGCGATAATGCGTCTATTACCCGCGATGTATCTGGTGAGGGCGTTCAACAAGCTTTATTAAAAATACTGGAAGGCACCATGGTAAACGTACCGCCTCAGGGTGGACGTAAACACCCCGATCAAAAAATGATCTCGGTAAATACCAGCAATATCCTATTTATTTGTGGTGGTGCATTTGATGGTATTGATAAGAAGATTGCCAGCCGCCTGCGTACACAAACTGTAGGCTATAAGCTGAAGCGTGATGAAAACGAGGTAGATACTAAAAACCTTTATAAATACATTACGCCGCAGGATTTAAAGTCATTTGGTTTAATACCGGAGTTAATTGGCCGTTTGCCGGTTTTAACGTACTTAAACCCGTTAGACCGCGAGGCTTTGCAGAATATTTTAATAGAGCCTAAAAATTCATTACTTAAACAGTATAAGAAGCTGTTTGATTACGAAGGTGTGAAACTGGAGTTTGATGATGATGTGCTTGACTTTATTGTGGATAAAGCAATGGAGTTTAAACTTGGTGCACGTGGTTTGCGTTCAATTTGCGAGGCTATCATGATCGATGCGATGTTTGAGTTCCCGTCTAAAAAAGATGTAAAGCGACTGACCGTTACCCTTGACTACGCCCGTGAGAAGTTTGAAAAATCTGATCTGAAGAAATTGAAGGTAGCTTAATACAAGTAAGCGTAAAAACGCTTATATTTGTAAAATCTCTTATAAAAAAACACAACCCTGGTGCAACGCCGGGGTTTGTTGTATCTATAGATTTTTGGAGAAGTAACTCCTGTTTAATTGCAAACGTGCAACCTGTTACAGGGCATATCAGCACAATTAAACATTTACAACAATAACAAGGTTATTAATAGTGTCCGGAAAAACCGGAGGCTTTCTTGTACACTAATATGTCATCCGGTAGTCCGGTTAACAATAAAAAAGGAGAAAGAATATGAATGAAGAAATGGATGTAAACAAAGACGCTGGAATTGTAGCGCAGGCAAAAAAAGTAAAAGAAGTACAGTCGCCCGTAAAAAGCGGCTTAAAAACTAAGGAAGCTATTGTAGCCAATTGGCTGCCCCGTTATACCGGCCGTACCCTTGCAGATTTTGGCGGATACATTATCCTTACCAACTTTTCAAAGTATCTGCAGCTGTTTTCGCAATGGCACAACGACGCGCCTATAATGGGTTTAGATAAACCTATGCAAAGCGTAACGGCTGATGGTATTACCATGATTAATTTTGGTATGGGCAGCTCTGTTGCAGCTACGGTAATGGATTTGTTGACTGCTATTCATCCCAAGGCCGTGATATTTTTAGGTAAATGCGGCGGCTTGAAAAAGAAAAACAACGTAGGCGACCTTATTCTGCCCATTGCCGCTATTAGGGGAGAAGGAACCTCAAACGATTACCTGCCTGCCGAAGTGCCTGCATTACCTTCGTTTGCACTGCAAAAGGCTATATCGACCACTATACGTGATATGGGCCGCGATTACTGGACCGGTACCTGCTACACCACTAACCGCCGCGTGTGGGAGCACGATAAGGAGTTTAAAAAGTATCTTAAAGAACTGCGTGCCATGGCAGTGGATATGGAAACGGCAACTATTTTTACCACCGGTTTTGCCAATAAAATACCTACGGGAGCCTTGTTGCTGGTATCAGACCAGCCAATGATACCAGAGGGTGTAAAGACAGCTGAAAGCGATTCTAAAGTAACCGAGCAATACGTTGAAACGCATTTAAAAGTAGGTATCGAATCGTTAAAGCAACTTATCAACAACGGCCTGACTGTAAAGCACCTGAAATTTTAAGTAAGAATGCGCAGGCTTTATTCCCGTGCAGGGGTGGGCCGCGTTGGTGAAATAACTAATTATAACTGCAACTGTCATCTCGAGCGATAGTGAGAGATTTTTTTAAATGGTGTAGTGACGCTTAGAGAAGGTTTCTCCGCATACCGCTTGAAATGGCACAGGCATTTGCTTTAGGAGTTGGCAGCCTTATTCACGCCGAGCACTTCCATGATTGCCTTTGCCTTTAATAAGCATTCTGCGTATTCCTGCTCTGCCACGGCATCAAAAGTGATGGCACTGCCTACCTGGAAAGACAAATACTTGTTATTGGCATTATAAAAGAGCGTTCGGATCACTACATTGAAATCAAAGTCATTATCGGGATTAAAGTACCCTATAGCGCCCGAGTAAATTCCGCGCCGGCTTCGCTCATAATGCTCTATGAGCTGCATGGCACGCAATTTAGGTGCACCTGTCATGCTACCCATAGGGAAAGTATTGCGCACAGCATCTATAACTGAAATTCCCGTCTGTGCCTGGCATGTTATGGTGGAGATCATTTGATGCACCTGCTCAAAGCTGTAGATACCGAAAAGTTCCTCAGTTTGCACGGTGCCGGGTAGGGCCGACTTGGTGAGATCGTTACGTACCAGATCAACAATCATTACATTCTCCTGCTGCTCTTTGAGGTTGGTGCGTAACGCTTGTTGAATGGCTTTATCTTCGGCTGGTGTACTACCGCGCCGGGCTGTTCCTTTAATAGGCTGCGAGATAAGCTTATTGCCGCGCTTGGCCATAAAACGTTCGGGCGAGGCGCAAATAATATACTGATTATTATATTTTAAAAAGCTGGCAAATGGGGTAGGCGACACCCTGTTGAGTTCATGAAAGATATTTAGGGGATCTATGACCGCATTTTCAGCATAAAACTCTTGGCAAAGGTTAGTAACGTAAATATCGCCTCGGTTAATGTGTTGCTTAATTTGGTTGAAGGTATCAATATACGCTTCCCTTGTAAAACGAGATTGCAGATTTACGTTACTTTCTCCATCCGACCGACTGATGGTTTGCTGGTTGATGTCATTCCATACTTGTACTGCATCATCGCTTATAATCTCTACCTTGTTACCTTCAATCATAATAAGGTGTAGTGGCGCAAAGAAATACAGGTCAGGAAATTGCAGCTTTTCTGCATTATTTGATTCGAGATCTTCGAGTTCGTTTTTGAGGTCATAACCCATAAAGCCGGTTATCCAACCGTTATGTTGCATCCTAAACGCCTTTAAGGCCTCAAATGCGTCGGCTGCAAAGGCAGTAACCTGATCTCGCACACCAACTGCCAGTAACACGTCAAACTTACTATATAGGCTGGTGTAATGATTTGAATCTAGATAGCAGCACACATTAAATGAAGCGGCCCATTGCAATGCCTGCTTTTTAACATATGCGCTATCGTGCGTTTCGAAAATCATTTACTTCAAAATAAGCTTCAAACAAAAAGGCCGGGAGAACCGGCCTAGATAAACATTTCATCATTGCGAGAAACAAAGCAACTCATGAGTTATGCTGTGCAATTTGCTCACCTTAATCAGATATCGCTTCGTTCTTGGTATTAACGGAATTAATGTAACACCAATGTCTGCTTCCTATCTGGACCTACTGAGAGATACTTAATAGGCACCTGGAGTTCGGCCTCCAAAAAGTCGATGTATGATTTCAGCCTTGCAGGTATTTCCGATAGTTCGGTAATGCCGGTTAAATCCTCATTCCAGCCATCAATTTCTTTTAATACAGGCTCCGGCTTAATCGTGCAAATATCATACGGCATGTAATCAATAGTCTCGCCCTGGTAGTTATAGTGTGTGCAAGCGTATATCTTTTCAAAGCCGCTCAGTACATCGGCCTTGGTCATTACAAGCTGTGTTACGCCGTTTAGCATAATCGCATACTTCATAGCCGGCAGATCGATCCAACCGGTACGGCGGGGGCGGCCGGTTGTAGCACCAAACTCATGGCCTAACTGGCGTAATTGTTCACCTAATTCATTATCTAGTTCCGTAGGGAACGGACCACCACCCACGCGGGTGCAATACGCTTTAAAAATGCCAATGACATCGCCTATCTTGCTTGGTGCAATACCCAAACCGGTACAAGCGCCTGCAGTTGTGGTGTTTGATGACGTAACAAAAGGGTATGAGCCGAAGTCAATATCCAACATAGCGCCTTGTGCACCTTCGGCCAAAACTTTTTTACCTTGTTTAAGGTAATCGTTTACCAGATGTTCAGAGTCTACCAGTTTAAACTGTTTAATTAGCTCAATCGCTTCAAAGAAAGCAGCTTCACGTTCGCTAAAATCAACCACATCACCATATAAAGCCTCGAGCATTGAGGTGTGTTTGTGAACCAGCTTTTGGTAGCGCTCTTTAAAATCGGGCAGGGTAATATCACCTACGCGTAAGCCATTACGGCCAGTTTTGTCCATATAAGTTGGACCAATGCCTTTCAGCGTTGACCCAATTTTACCTTCGCCCATCTTTTTCTCATTAGCTGCATCCAACAACTGGTGCGTAGGTAAAATGAGATGCGCTTTTTTTGCAATCATGAGGTTGCCTTTAGCCAACAAATCATGACCGGCATCCTTTAATTTGTCCAGTTCCTTTTTTAAAGTAATTGGATCGATTACAACACCGTTACCAATCAGGTTCATGGTGTTTTCGAAGAATATACCTGAAGGAATGGTGTTCAGTACGAACTTTTTACCATCAAACTCCAATGTGTGCCCGGCGTTAGGGCCACCCTGAAAGCGTGCTATTAAATCATAACCAGCGCTTAGCACGTCAACAATTTTTCCCTTGCCTTCGTCGCCCCATTGGAGGCCTAATAAAACATCAACAGCCATTTATCGAATATTTTTACATCGTTGCCCTTTGTTGCAACAACAGTATGCAGACCAAAATTTTAAGCTGCAAAAGTAAGATTATAAAAGAAACAATCCCTATCAAATCCAAAAACTTCTGCTTGGATTTGATAGGGACAAGTATGAAGAAAATTAATTCCTGCGGTCACAGTAGCCTTCTTTCAATTTGGTGCAGTTGCCATACAAATTTAAAGAATGGTGCTTAATGTCGAACTTTAATAAATCACCCATCATGCTTTGTATCTGCTGTATGCGCGGGTCACAAAATTCAACCACTTTACCGCAGTCAATACAAATGATATGATCGTGCTGCTTATAGCCGTATGATTTCTCGAACTGGGCCATGTTTTTTCCAAACTGATGCTTGGTTACCAAATCGCACGATACCAGTAATTCGAGTGTATTATATACCGTGGCGCGGCTTACCCGGTATTTCTTATTCTTCATGTGGATGTATAGGGATTCCACATCAAAGTGATCACTGCGCGAGTAGATCTCTTCGAGGATGGCAAAGCGCTCAGGCGTTTTGCGCAAACTTTTATTTTCGAGATACGCCTCGAAAATTTTTTTAACCATATCAATGGTTTCCTGTAGAGGCATAATATTACAACAGTTAAGAAGTCAAAGGTAGGAATTTATGTATAGAAACAAGAACTAAGAGCCAAGAAACGAAGGCAGGGTTGACAGGCTAATGTAATTCTTTTAACCAACAAAAAGCAGAAGCTGAGACGGTTTATAAAGTCCTGGCTTCTGCTGTTTGTTGGTCTCTGTGCTTAAGACGCTTTCTCCACCGGCGTAGGCGCCGAGTCGAAGCGTGTAACGGCAGTTATGCCTTTTACTTGCTTCAGGCGCTTAATCAGGTTATCTAAGTGCTCGGTATCGTTTACATACATCATAATGGTGCCTTCAAAAATACCATTATCACTATCTACTGATATGGAGCGCATGTTTACTTTAAAGTCAGACGATATAACGGTGGTTAATTTGTTAATCAAGCCTACATCGTCAATACCGGTAATACGTAATCCCGTCAGGAAGGCCAGCTCGTGCTGGGTAGTCCAGCGGGCTTTCACTATGCGGTAACCATAGTTTGCCATCAGTTTGGCTGCGTTAGGGCAATTGGTGCGGTGTATTTTAATGCCATCGCTTACCGTAATAAACCCAAACACATCATCTCCGGGTATGGGGTTACAACAGGTGGCCAGTTTATAGTCTATCTTTTGCATGTCTTCGCCAATAAGCAGTATGTCGCTGTCTTTGGCTTTAACGTTACGCATCAGGCTTTGCACCTGTTCCTGATCGATCTTATCCTGCGGCTTGTTCTCAATCACCCGTTCAGATGCCTGGTATTCTTTCAAATCCTGCAAATCAATCAGGCCCTTGGCTACATTGTAAAACAAATCTTGAGTTGATGAAAGTTTGAAGTAGTAAGAGAGCTTATGAATGTTTTCAGAATTGTAAGTAATCTTCAATGATTTTAACTTACGCTCCAGTATCTCTTTACCATCCTCGGCAATTTTACGCTTAGCCTCCTTAAGCGAGGATTTTATTTTAGCTTTAGCCTTTGCTGTAACCACAAAGTTAAGCCAGTCCTCTTTAGGGCTTTGCTTACTTGAGGTGATGATTTCCACCTGGTCGCCGTTTTGCAGGTTGTAATTTAACGGAACCAGTTTGTGGTTTACCTTGGCGCCAATACAGCTGGCACCGACGTCGGTATGTATCTCAAATGCAAAATCAAGCGCGGTAGCGTTTGATGGCAATTGAATAAGCGCACCTTTAGGCGTGAAAATGAAAATTTCATCGCTGAAGAGGTTCATCTTAAAGTCGTCCAAAAAGTCGAGCGCGTTACTGTCGGGATTACGCAGTAATTCGCGAACTTTATGTATCCACTGGTCTAAACCACTGTCACTCGATGACTCTTTATATTTCCAATGTGCTGCAAAACCCTTCTCCGCAATCTCGTTCATGCGTTTAGTGCGTATTTGCACCTCAACCCATTGCCCGCGTGGACCCATTACCGTAGTGTGTAATGATTCATAACCGTTGGCTTTAGGTGATGATACCCAATCGCGCAAACGATCGGGATTAGGGCGATAGGAGTCTGTTACTACTGAGTAAGCTTTCCAGCAGTCTGCTTTCTCATTTTCAGGGGTGCTGTCCAGAATAATGCGGATTGCAAAAAGGTCATATACCTCCTCAAACGGAATGGCCTTCTTTTTCATCTTATTCCAAATGGAATGGATGGATTTAGGCCTTCCAAAAATATCAGCATGTAAGCCCTGGCTGGCTAGGGTAGCTTTTACCGGTTCAATAAAATCATGAATAAATCGTTCGCGTTCGGCCTTTTTTTCATTCAGTTTCTTTTTAATGAACTGATAGGTCTCGCGCTCCATGTATTTCATGGAAAGGTCTTCCAACTCTGACTTAATGGCATATAAACCTAGCCTGTGCGCTAATGGCGCATACAGATAAACCGTTTCAGATGATAGCTTAAGCTGCTTGTCGCGCGGCATAAACTCCATCGTACGCATGTTGTGCAGGCGGTCGGCCAGCTTTATCAGTATTACCCTTACATCATCGGCCAGGGTAAGCAGCATTTTTCTAAAATTTTCGGCCTGCAGGGAGCTGTTGGTATCAAATACGCCCGATATCTTGGTTAAGCCGTCAATAATCTTAGCTACTTTCTTACCAAATTCTCTCTCAATATCTTCCAGTGATATGTCGGTATCTTCAACCACATCATGCAGCAAGGCGCACACAATAGAGGTAGTGCCCAGGCCAATCTCTTCGGCCGCAATTTGGGCCACGGCAATGGGGTGATATATATAAGGCTCGCCCGATTTCCGGCGCATATCTTTATGACTCTCTAAAGCCATATCAAATGCTTTGCGAATCATTCTCTTGTCGCCTTTTTGCAAGGTAGACTTGGATGCCCGCAACAAAGCACGGTATCTTTTTAATATTTCCGCTTTTTCGGCTTCCAGATCAATCACTAAATCTTTCATTTATAAGCGTTTGTTATCTAAATATCATAAATAGGGCAGCTAAATAATTAATTGCCCGAGATTTGTAAATCACTAAAAAATAGCATTATTTTTGTGTTACGTAAATATATGAAATATATTGGTTTAATGCTATTGTTATGCTGTGTGGTAGGGCAGGTGATGTCTCAAAACCAGTTGCCTCACCCTAAAGTAGGCAAAAATGATACCATTAAAACTTACCTGACAGAAAGCAACGGCGAACTGGTACCTTGGGTTGTTTTGGCTGAAGTGCCGGTAACCGGAGTCCGCATATTTCCGAGCGAGGCTGACCGCAAAGCGTACTATCGGTTAAAATACAACGTTTATAAGGTTATACCTTATGCACGTATAGCCGGCGACAAGTACCGCCAGCTGCAGCGTGATTTGGCTGTTACTACCGATAAAGATAAACAGAAGGAGTTGATTAAGGCCTGCGAAATGCAGGTAAAGGAATTATTTAATAAGCAAGTAAAGAACCTGACCATCACACAGGGCGAAATTTTAATTAAATTAATTGACCGCGAAACAGGCGCTACCAGCTATGATTTAGCAAAACAATTAAAAGGTGGATTTCATGCTTTTATGTTTCAATCTGTAGCACGTATATTTGGCCACAATTTAAAAGAAACTTACGACCCGGATCAAGAACGTGATATAGAAGCCATCCTCAGACAGGCGGGCTATTACTCCAACAGATATTAATAATGGACGAACAAAGTATTTACCGGTTTAGCGTACAAAAGCTAAACGGTGAAGAAGTGAACTTGAGCGATTATAAAAACAAAGTTTTATTAATTGTTAACACAGCCTCGCAATGCGGCTTTACCCCACAGCTTAAAGACCTTGAAGTATTAAGGAACGAGTTTGAGGGAAAGGATTTTGAAATTCTTGCTTTCCCATCAAACGATTTTGGAGGGCAGGAACCCTTGGAAGGAAATACGATAGGCAAATTTTGTAAGATCAATTTCGGCGCGCATTTTCCGGTCTTTAGCAAGGTAAAAGTGAAAGGGCAGGATGCGCATCCGCTGTTTAAATTTTTAGGCAGCAAAAACCTTAACGGCCGTATTCAAGCGGCGCCAAGATGGAACTTTCATAAATACCTGGTTGATCGCAGCGGCCACGTGATCGATTTTTTCTACCCTTTTACTAAACCTACCTCGGCTAAAATTAAAAAGAAGATAGGCGAACTGCTTTCGGCTGATGAGGCAATCTTAAGCTCATGAGCATAAAGTTGGATATACTGGTACTGGCTGTGCACCCCGATGATGCAGAGCTGGGCTGTGCCGGCGTTATTTTAAAGCATAACGCTATGGGTAAAAAAACAGGCATCGTCGATTTAACCCGAGGCGAGTTGGGTACACGTGGTTCTGCCGAAATACGTGCCGCCGAAGCCGAAGCCGCAGGTCGGATTTTAGGCTTAGCCCTACGCGAAAATTTGGGCATTCCGGATGGTTTCTTTCAAAATACTCCCGAGTATCAGCTTAAAATTGTTGAAGTAATTAGGCGCTACCAGCCCGAAATAGTAATTACTAACGCCTATCACGACCGTCATCCTGACCATGGGCGGGCCAGTGAGTTAGTAGAAACATCGTGCTTTTTAGCCGGCTTGCGCAAAATCGAAACTTTCCATGATGGGCAACCACAAGAAGCATGGCGGCCTAAGCAATTGCTGCACTTTATACAAGACCGGTATATCGAACCGGATATATTAGTTGATATAACAGACTACTGGGACACAAAAGTTGCCAGCATTATGGCCTATAGATCCCAATTCCACAATCCAAACTGGGAAAACGAACCACAAACGTACATTTCGTCACCAGAATTTATTAAAGGTGTAGAAGCACGAGCCAGAGAAATGGCGCGTTCTATTCAGACCAGGTACGCCGAGGGTTTTACTTCGCGAAAGATATTGGGTGTTGATAGCTTATTTGATTTAAAATAGGTGTAAAAAGTTAAGAGCCAGTAAACAAGAACAAGCTTTGTGTAATAAGCTTAGAGGTTCTTGTTTATTGGCTCTTGTTTTTGAGCTGTGGTTCTAATTACGTTCTTACATACTCAAAGCGGTTGCTTTCATCGCTGCGTTCCCGGCGCAGTTTATTTTCGTTTGCCAGTTTCAGCAGTATGCCCGAAAGTTCCGAAGTCTTAAAATCTGAATCGTACTGATTTTTACAAAAAGTAGCAATATCGGCAATAGAGTGTGGTGCGTTAAAATAATCAGTTTGCAATAGTTGATTTAAAACTTTGGTTGCCCCCGGCTTTCTTATACTTTCGCCTCGTGGCCCTGTTTCGCCGTTGTGGTTACGGCTCCGCCTGTTTAAAGTTTCATCAACTTCTTTTTCCCACTCCAAGGTGTCTAACAGTTTGTCAATAATTTTTACTTGTACAGCCTCAGATTGAAATGCGTTGATAACATCAGAAAATTCGAGAAGCTGTTTTTTCAATTTCTCAGTTTGTTTACTCATTTTAATAGTAGATCCCTTAATCCCTTTAATAATATAACAATGTTTCAGCTAGATAAATGTTTACTTCCTTGTTTCTTCATTATTATAACGTAACCGTACAATAATAGTATACAGCAAATAAAAACTTATTTCATTGCAAAGTAAGCTTCATTATCTGTATTATCACAGTAGTGTGAAGTATAATGATATACTTTAATATCATTATGTAACCATAACGTTGTCTTGCAAGTTAAAATTATGCGAACTTATTTAAAATATTTGTAGAAATACTAACGAAATGTTAACTGTGAGTAAATGTACGGATTGGCAATATGATCATTTTATGAACAAGTGTATTTATAGTATTTAAACTATTAAACAAACCATTACATAAACTTTTCTTTCATTCCCAATAGCCCCCAAATGCCACCACTATGTATGGCCAGAATATTGTTACCAGGGGTAAAGCGATTTTTAATAACTTGATCATAAAGGGCATAGAGCATTTTGCCGGTGTAAACCGGCTCAATCAGTATACCTGTAGTAGCAACAAAGCTTTGTATGAAGCTGATAAGCTCGGGAGAGGTTTTGGCATAGCCACCAAAATGGTATTTGGTATGCAAGGTATAGTCGGCTTTAAACGGCAGATACCGATCTATTTCGTTTCGCATAAAATTGCCGTTTTTAAAAACAGGCACAGCATGAAATTGGGTAGGTAATTTATGCTGGCTTAAGCCGGTAATGATGCCGGCCGCAGTTGTACCCGTGCCACATGCGCAAAAAAGGTGGTTGTATGAAATGGGTAACTCATCAACAAGTTCGGCGCAACCTTGTACCGCTTCAGCTGATGCGCCACCCTCACCTATAAAATAGGCACGTTGGTCATCACCAAAGTAACGTTCATAAAGCACTTGTTTTTCCCGGTAAGTGTCCCTGTCAACAAATATAAGCTTCATACCGTGCAGGCGGCATAAAAATAGCGTGTCGTTTTGCACCTCCTCGCCACGTACAAAGCCGGTAGATGCAAAGCCAAAACGTGCCGCCGCCGCAGCCGTGGCTAACAAATGGTTGGAATACGCACCGCCAAAAGTAACCAGGTGGTTTTTGTTTATCGAATGCGCTTTTTGCAGTATATATTTAAGCTTGCGCCATTTATTGCCCGATATCAGCGGATGAATGAGATCATCGCGCTTAATAAAAACATTCAGCCCCTTTTCAGCAAACAGCGGATGCTGCCACGGCTGAATGGGGCTGAATATTTCTAAATTAAACATTAGGCAAATTTACAAGCCTAAACCAATACCTGTAGTAACTGATTTGTAATTACCTAAACTTCCGGATGCATAGAATTTAAAGAACGCCAGATCCAGCTGAAAGCCGGCATCTACCTTGAAGCTATTAATGCCGTTGCTTTTATCATTAATACGAACCGGATCAGTGTATACCGTGTAGGTTGCAGCACCATTGGTCACCGGAAAATTTCCGTATAAACCAACATCGGTTTTAGAAGTATTGTAGCCCAAAGCCGCGAAAGGGGTAAAAGCCAATAGTTTTTTTGAAAAAATAGCTTGCACGTTAAAGCCGTTAAAGTGTCCGTCTAAGCGTTGGGTGCTGAAGTCGGTACGGCCAACACTGCCCGGCTCCGGCACTTTGCCCGAACTTGGGCGCACCTGTACCGGTAGTTCATAGTTGATGCGGGTATAACCAGCAGCGATTGCTAAATCAAAAGGAACTAGTTTACCGCCAACACCGCCAAAAATATCTTCCATGATGTTGTGTTTGAAGCCAAAGCCAATCATACCTATAGAACCTACATCATCACCTGCCTTTATTTTAGGAATGGCACGTATAGTTACATCGGTATGGTGTATCAAACCTACGGTGAGCTGTAATTGCGGGGCCGGTATAATAGGGGTAACACGTGCAGGTAAGGTGAAGCGGTCAACCTCGGCTTCTGTGCCGGCTATGTTGGAGTATATGCCCAATGTAGCTGGCTTGGTGTCATTACTGCCACCAATAGTAGGTGTAATGCTGGGGCTACCCTGAACAGGACGTACACTGCTTGATAAGCCAATTCTCGTAACATCAAAAGTTTTATCAGCAGTGGGCACAAACACACCCGATGCCGATACTCTTAGTTCAAAGCCTAACAGGCCTTTAGTTTTTGCAGTGTTGGTCCAGCCGTTATTTAAGCCGGTGCCCAGGCCCTTAAAAAGCGGGTTAGCATATGCACCAATCAACTTTCCTGCATCGCCTGGTGCTGTTTTAAGTAATTGCGCTATACCATCGTCTTGCGCTTTAACCTGCGTTGCAGCCAGCGTGATGATTGTGATAAGGGGCAAAAGTTTTTTCATATATATATAAAAGTTAATAAAAAATTACTTGACAACTGCCGGCTTAAAAAGCCGTATTTTTGCGCCGATGTTAACAGATACAGCATTTAATGAGCCTGACGAACAGGATCTGTATGAGCACCTTCGCGTTGTGGTTGATAAGGGGCAATCGCTGCTCCGAATAGATAAATTTTTGATGCACCGGATAGAGAATGCATCACGCAACCGCATACAAAACGCTATTGAGCTAGGTAATGTGCTGGTGAATGAAAAGCCAGCCAAATCCAGCTATAAGGTTAAACCGCAGGATGTTATTTCGGTTGTGTTGCCACATCCGCCACGTGATACCGAAGTTTACCCCGAGAACATTCCATTAAACATTGTTTACGAGGATGACGACGTTTTAGTTATAAATAAACCGGCCGGGCTGGTAGTTCATCCCGGTTATAATAATTATACAGGCACGTTAGTTAATGGCCTGGTGTATCACTTTCAGCAATTGCCCACATTGCCGGGTAACGATGGCAGGCCGGGGCTGGTGCACCGGATAGATAAGGACACATCGGGCTTGCTGCTCATTAGTAAAAACGAGCGGGCTATGGCCTGGCTCGCACGTCAGTTTTATGAGCATACTATTACGCGCAAATACATGGCCCTTGCCTGGGGAGATCTGGAGGAGGATGGTACGGTAAGTGGCTATATTGGCCGCAGCATTGCAGATAGGCGCGTAATGTCGGTTTATGAAGATGAAAGCAAAGGTAAATGGTCGGTAACGCATTATAAAGTTTTAGAACGCTTTGGGTATGTTACACTAATTGAGTGCCAATTGGAAACCGGGCGCACGCATCAGATCAGAGCACATATGAAACACATAGGACATCCTTTATTTAGTGATGCCAACTATGGTGGTGATAAGATTTTAAAGGGAACTACCTTTAATAAGTACAAGCAGTTTATAGAAAACTGTTTTGAGCTGATGCCTCGCCAGGCCCTTCACGCACAAAGTTTAGGGTTTGTGCACCCAACTACCCGCAAATACATTTACTTTGAGGCGCCTCTGCCTGCCGATTTTGATGCCGTTTTACAAAAATGGCGAAAATATATTAGCGGCTCAGTAGAGCAAAATGCCTGAAAAGTTGTTTACACCATTGCATGATGCCTTTTTTTGTAAATTTTAACGGTCAGCTGTTACCTGCTGACAATGCTTTGCTAACGGTTGCTAACCGGGCTTTTAAATATGGTGATGGTTTGTTTGAGAGCATGCGCCTGGTAAATGGACAGCTTAAGTTCGCCGATTTGCACGCCGATCGCCTGCAACAAGGAATGAAGGCGCTGAAGCTGGAAGGGTATAGTCTGTTGGATTCCTGGTTTTTAAAGGATAAGGCCGAAGAGCTGGCTGTTTGGAATAAGGCCAAAAATGGCCGGCTACGCTTAACAGTTTACCGTGATGCTGATGGTTTGTATACGCCCAATGACAATAAATCGGGCTGGTGTTTGGAGCTGCAGCCCGATGAAGTTTCTAATTATCGCCTCAACCAAAAGGGGCTTATAATGGACGTGTATACCGAATTGCTTAAGCCTGTAAATTTCCTTTCTAACTACAAAACCTGTAATTCCCTGCCTTATGTAATGGCAGGCCTTTATAAAACTGAACACCGGCTCGACGACGTATTTTTGCTAAACCAGGGTGGCTTTTTGTGTGAAAGTATCAGTTCGAACGTGTTTGTGTGGTACAAGGACCATTTATACACGCCTGCGTTAAGTGAGGGCTGCGTGGCCGGCATAATGCGGCAGGTGGTCATCAACCTATGCATAGCAAAGGAGATTCCAGTTACCGAAGCGCAGATTAACCCGGATATTTTGCACGAAGCAGATGAGGTGTTTGTTACTAATGCCACCCGTGGCATACAATGGGTGATAGGATATGGCATTAAACGATACTTTAACGGCTTAAGCAAAATGCTGATTGACGAGGTGAACAAAGTGCAAGGTTAATACAACAGAGGCTTTCGCACACCCTGCGTTAAAAATTGAAGTGGGTACCGGCCCGTGACTAAGGCCTGTGCAGTATGAACCTAAAGCATGACCCGATAGGGGGACGCCTTTATTATTATGCAGCTAACCAAGCTTTGTAGGTTTGCGTAATTCGCTGTTCGGCTATTTCTTGATCCTGTATAAATGTGAGGTTGCGATAATTTCTGCAACTAAAACTTTTATATTCATTTAATAATCCCAAATTTGTCTACTAACTATGTGGAGTAATAATATACTGGAAACCATTGGCAATACGCCCATGGTTAAGCTCAATAAAATAACAAAGGATATTAAGGCTACCGTGCTGGCTAAGATAGAAACCACCAACCCCGGTAACTCTATTAAAGACCGTATGGCCTTAAAGATGATAGAAGATGCCGAAAAGGACGGTCGCCTGAAACCGGGCGGAACCATCATTGAAGGTACATCGGGCAATACGGGCATGGGTCTGGCCATTGCCGCCGTTATTAAAGGCTACAAATGTATTTTCACCAGTACCGATAAGCAATCAAAAGAAAAGTTTGACGCCCTGCGCGCTTTTGGTGCTGAGGTAATTGTATGCCCCACTAACGTGGAGCCCGAAGATCCGCGCTCATATTATTCAGTATCCTCACGTTTAGAGAAAGAAGTACCTAATTCGTGGAAGCCCAACCAATATGATAACTTGTCGAACTCTCAGGCTCATTACGAGCAAACCGGTCCTGAGATATGGGAACAAACGGAAGGAAAGATCACTCATTTAGTGGTGGGAGTAGGTACTGGCGGTACTATATCAGGCACGGCCAGGTTTTTAAAAGAAAAGAACCCCAATATACAGGTGTTGGGTATTGATACTTACGGTTCTATATTTAAGAAGTACAAAGAGACTGGAATATTTGATAAGAATGAAATTTATCCATACATCACCGAGGGTATTGGTGAAGACTTTTTACCGCAAAACGTTGACTTCAGCTTAATTGACCACTTTGAAAAAGTGAGCGATAAGGATGCCGCCTTAATGACCCGCCAAATAGCCATGCAAGAAGGCATTTTTGCTGGCAATTCGACCGGATCGGCAGTGGCCGGTGTGCTGCAAATGAAAGACCGTTTCAAAGAAGGAGATGTGGTTGTGATCATTTTCCCCGATCATGGTACGCGTTACCTGGGTAAAATGTATAATGAGGATTGGCTGCGCGAGCGAGGTTTCCTGAAAGACGATAAGTTGACGGCCCGCGATATTATCCGCAAAAAGGAAAGTACGGAGATTGTTACTATTGATACGGAGAAAACGGTTTTAGAGGCTATTAATACCATTAAAACGCTTAATATCTCGCAAATTCCGGTTACACAACAGGGTATGGTAATAGGTAAGATTACCG
This sequence comes from Mucilaginibacter sp. PAMB04168, assembly GCF_039634365.2. Taxonomy (NCBI): domain Bacteria; kingdom Pseudomonadati; phylum Bacteroidota; class Sphingobacteriia; order Sphingobacteriales; family Sphingobacteriaceae; genus Mucilaginibacter; species Mucilaginibacter sp. PAMB04168. The sequence continues at coordinate 3,831,534 of NZ_CP155079.2, read as the reverse complement.
AAAGCGATATTTTGGATGCTTTGTTGGAGAACCCCGCGCTTAAATCTCAGCCGGTACAAACTATCACTACTGCACCATTTCCGTTTGTTGACTTAAATGCTTCTATAGATAAAATATCGAGCATGATTAACAAAGACAATATTGCCGTACTGGTTGAAGATGAGGAAGGCAAGATTGAGATTATTACGCAATACGACATTATCAACGCGATATCAGCTTAATCACACACTTGCTGATTATAAAACAAGAAAGCCTCCAATTTGGAGGCTTTCTTGTTTTATAACTATTTAATAAATAACAATTCCCTGAATTTAGGTAATGGCCACAAGGCATCGTCTACCAATTGCTCCAGCTTGTCTACATGGTAACGGATTGGGTCGAAGTAAGCCTTTACCTTTTCGTCATAGGCAATGGCTCTGTCGCGGGCATCTTCAATTACGTTAGCTTTCCTGCGTTCGTCAACCATCTCGTCATTGTTGGTTTTGATGAAGTTGATGTGCTCGGCAAGCTTTTTAATAATGTCCATTTGCGCAGCGTAGACATCCTCTTTTAAGCCAATATCTTTTAAGCCTCTTACGTTCTCTACTAGCTTGGTTTGGTAGTTGATAGCTGCAGGGATAATAACATTATTTACCAGTTCGCCCATAACACGGGCCTCAATCTGGAGTTTTTTATAAAAATCGTCTAACAGCACTTCATGGCGCGCTTGTGCTTCGCGGCGAGTAAATACACCGGTACTTTCAAATACCGTTTCCGCTTTTTCGCTAATGAGTGCATCAAGGGCCTTTGGTGTAGTTTTAATGTTGGCCAGGTTACGTTCTTCAGCCAATTGCTGCCATTCATCACTGTAACCATTTCCCTCAAAACGTATTGATTTGGATTCCTTGATATACCTTTTTATGATGGTTAACAAGGCTACATCTTTCTTTTCGCCTTTTTTTAGCAACTTATCAACCTCAACCTTAAATTTCTTCAACTGATCGGCTACGATCAGGTTCAGGATGGTCATGGGGTTAGCTGAGTTGGCCGATGACCCTACAGCGCGTAACTCAAATTTATTACCGGTGAAGGCAAAAGGTGAGGTGCGGTTACGGTCAGTGTTATCCTGTAATATCTGAGGTATTTTAGGTATGCCTTGCCATAACAAAGCTTCTTCCTTAGCTTTTTTGCTGATGCGTGAGGTCTCTATCTCGTCGAGCACATCGCTCAGCTGGCTGCCCAAAAATATAGATATAATAGCAGGCGGCGCCTCGTTGGCTCCCAGCCGGTGGTCGTTATTTACTGATGCGATAGATGCTCGTAACAGATCAGCATGCTCATAAACTGCTTTAATGGTGTTTACAAAAAACGTAAGGAACATGAGGTTGCTCTTTGGCGTTTTACCTGGCGAAAGCAGATTTTTACCTGTATTGGTAATCATGCTCCAATTATTATGCTTGCCCGAGCCATTTACGCCGGCGTATGGTTTTTCGTGCAGCAAAACTTTAAAGTTATGACGCTTGCCCACACGATCCATGATATCCATTAACAGCTGGTTATGGTCAATAGCCAGATTAATTTCTTCGTAAACTGGTGCACACTCAAATTGAGAGGGCGCTACTTCGTTATGGCGTGTTTTTAACGGGATGCCTAATTGCAGCGCTTCGTTCTCAAAATCCTGCATAAAGACGTACACCCTGCTTGGTATAGAGCCAAAGTAGTGATCTTCCAGTTGCTGGTTTTTGGCCGACATGTGACCGAACAGCGTACGGCCGGTTAAATAAAGATCGGGGCGGGCGTTAAATAAAGCTAAATCAACTAAAAAGTACTCTTGCTCAATACCTAACGAAGCATTTACCTTTTCAATGCTTTTGTCAAAATACTGCGCTACGTCAACAGCTGCCTTATCCAGCGCGTTCAGCGCCTTTAATAAAGGTACTTTATAATCAAGTGCTTCGCCAGTGTAAGAAACAAATACCGTAGGGATACACAATGTACGGCCCATGATGAAAGCCGGCGAGGAGGGATCCCAGGCGGTATAACCGCGGGCTTCAAAAGTATTACGTATGCCACCATTTGGAAAGCTGGAAGCATCAGGTTCCTGCTGTGCCAATGCGTCGCCACTGAATTTTTCAATAGCTCCGTCGGATGTTGGCTCAAAAAAAGCGTCGTGTTTTTCAGCAGTAGTACCGGTTAAAGGCTGGAACCAGTGCGTGTAGTGTGTAGCTCCTTTACTTAATGCCCAAGCCTTCATGGCAGATGCCACTTGGTCGGCCATGTCGCGTTCAACAGGCTCGCCCATATCTATGGAATTGGCAATGCTTTCAAAAGCTTCTCTAGATAAATATTCCTTCATTTTCTTTTTATCGAAAACGTTAGAACCGAAATACTCTGAAATTTTTGCCGCCGGTGCTTTTACTTCAGGAATTGTACGTGTAAGCACTGCTTGAAGTGCCTGAAAACGAATATTAGACATATATAACTGCTGCTTTAAGGCTTTAAGTTGCCAAATATACTGCTATACCTTATATATATAGGTGGAATTGATGTAAAAATGTAGTGAAATACTTAGTTGAGATCGAAAAATCACTTGGATAATAAGGTTACCTAACAAAAGTTAAAGGGAATGTAACTAACGCCAACTAAAACGCCAGAAGATTTATTGTTAAACGAATTTAATTGTACTGTAAGGTAAGTAGAGATATTTTATTAGGCAAAATGTGTGTTTGGCAAAATTTTATTAAAAATATTTGTAGTTTTTTACATTTTTGTTGCTAAATTTAGAAAAACTAAATAAAATATTCACTTAATGATTAAAAACTAACCCAAAAAGACAAAAAAGCATGGAAAATTCGTTTAAAAGGTATCTCCCTTTCATTGTATTACTCGCAATAGCGGTCGTTTCTATTTTTATTCCCGCTCTCCCAGACTTTGCCGATGTTACCAAATATAACGGTGCCGACATTGCCTGGGTAATTGTGGCTTCAGCACTAGTTTTCCTGATGACACCAGGTCTTGCCTTTTTCTACGGCGGTATGGTGACACGGAAAAACGTATTGTCGACCATGATTAAAAGTGTGGTAGCGGCCGGAGTAGTAACTGTTTTATGGATCGTAGTAGGTTATAGCCTGTGCTTTGGCGATTCTATTGGCGGTTTCATTGGTGATCCGCGTACCCACCTTTTCTTCAAAGGTGTGAACTCAAGCGGTCCATGGAATTTGGCTCCTACCATTCCACGTTCTTTATTTGCCGTTTTCCAGTTAATGTTTGCCATTATCACTCCCGGCTTGGTAGTGGGTGCTATTGCCGAACGTATACGTTTTACTTCCTACATTTTATTTACTGTTCTATTTAGCTTACTGGTTTATGCGCCTTTAGCACACTGGAGCTGGCATCCAAAAGGCTTTTTAGCGGTAATGGGTGTGTGGGATTTTGCCGGTGGTACTGTAGTGCACATTTCAGCCGGTTGTGCTGCTTTGGCTGGTGCTATTGTTTTAAAACGCCGCAAAGCTCATATTGAAGGTTTATCAATTCCGCCCGCCAACATTCCATATGTATTAATTGGTACCGGTTTGTTGTGGTTCGGTTGGTTTGGGTTTAATGCAGGCTCTGCGCTGGCTGCAAACCCTTTAGCTGTTTCTGCTTTCCTTACTACTAATACTGCTGCTGGTGCTGCCGGTTTATCATGGATGTTTTTTGATGTACTGCGCGGTAAAAAACCATCGGTTTTAGGTTTTTGTATAGGTGCGGTAGTTGGTTTAGTTGCTATTACGCCGGGTGCAGGTTTTGTGGCAATTCCGCAAAGTATCTTTATCGGCTTTATTGCGGCAATTATATCAAACCTGGTTGCACACTGGAAAACTACTACCAGCCTTGATGATATGTTAGATGTATTCCCTTGCCACGGTGTGGGAGGTATAGTAGGTATGATCCTTACCGGTGTTTTTGCTACCAAAACTGTAAATGCAGGAGGCCCTAACGGTGCGTTGTATGGCGACGTGGGTTTCCTGATTACCCAACTGAAAGGCCTTGCGGTAGTAATACCATTTAGCTTTATCGTATCATTCCTGATTTTTAAACTGGTTAACCTAATTGAGCCGCTTCGCGTAACTACCGAAGAAGAAGAGCTTGGTTTGGATGCCAGCCAGCACGACGAGCGTTACACATCACAACGCCTTACCGTGTAAATATTAATAAAAGCGCTGCATTTTATACCAATGCAGCGCTTTTATTATCTGCTTCATTAACTGAAAATTTGCCGTGCTTAATTGCCCGTGTTATTTCAACAAAATAGCTGGTTAGCCATTGCTATGTCTATTGCAAAGGCATTCGGTAAACGTATAATTAATTCAACATCAAACCCTTAATTAAATTATCACACATGAAAAAGAAATTTTTACTTGCAGGTGCACTATTGTTTGCCGCCTACGCTTCGCAGGCGCAAGACACGACCAAGGCCACCCCGGCAACGGCCGATCCGGGCTTAACTATCTTTGGCTCGGTTGATACTTATTACAAGTATGATTTTGCCGGTAAAAAAAATGCAAACATTGCTACCAGCTTTGCCAATGAATCCAATTCTATTTCCATAGGAATGGTTGATTTAGGAGTAAAAAAGAAGTATAAAAAGGCCTTGTTTGTAGGCGAATTGTCGTTCGGTCCGCGTGGTCAGGGGCAATCAATACCCAATCAGGATTTAACAGGCGGTATTGTTGTTAATGATAATGGCGTACCTTACAATAATACCAATGTAATAGGTAGCCAAAGCTTCCACATTCAAAACTTGTATGTAGGTTATGATCTGACCGATAAATTGAACGTTACTGCGGGGTACATGGCTACTTTTGTAGGTTATGAGGTGATATCGCCGGTAGGTAATTTCAACTACTCAACTTCTTATTTATTTACTAACGGTCCATTCCAAAATGCTGGTGTAAAGCTTACTTATGCTTTTACTGATAAGGTAAGCCTGATGGCTGGCGTATTTAATGACAGCTGGAACAGTTACCAATCAAGCCGTGATGTATCAACTTTTGGTGCACAGCTAATGGTAAGCCCGGTTACCGGTTGGACAGCCTATGTGAATTTGTTGAGCGGCTATGCTTCGGGTACTGAAGTTGATTTAACAACCTCTTATCAAATAACCAACAAGTTCAAATTGGGCTTAAATGCAGCAACCCTATCATTGCCAGAAGATGGCGGAGGGTTTTCCGGTGCCGCACTGTATCCGCAATACTCGGTATCTGATGCCGTAACATTAGGTTTAAGAGGTGAGTTTTTTAAAAATAAGGCCAAAACAGGTGCCGCTTACTCCAATATTATCCCAGGTGATAACGTAAAGGCATTTACTTTAACGGCTAATGTGAAAGCCGGGCCGCTTACTTTTATCCCTGAAGTGCGTTTAGATAACGCCAAAAGTGATGCTTCTTTCTTTAAAAAGAGTGGTGCACCAAGTAAATCAGCCGGCCAATTTTTATTCGCAGCTGTGTACGCGTTTTAAGTAAAACAAAAAATTAAATTTGAGGGCTGCCGATGTTAATCCCGGTAGCCCTTTTTTATGATGAAACAGTTAATGTTATTATTTATAGCTTTATGTATAGGCCAGTTTAGCTATGCACAAAAAGGGCTGTTGTCGTTAAACGAGCAAAACCAGTATACTTATTTCCAAGTAAAGCCGGTAAGCAAACCAGTTAGCGCGGAGTTGCTGGCAGCATATCTCAAAAAGAATGAGCCGGGCGTGCAGTCTGCCACTGTGGTTGATAACGGCGGCATGGCCGCTAAGGGCGGTATGCTGGTGTACAAACAGGGTTTAGTAACCGGGCAGGAAGATGGGCAAATTGCCTATAAGTTGACTGTTGATTTTAAAGATAACAAGTACCGGCTCATGATAACCGATTTTATGTTTACGCCATATCAGCGCAACCGTTTTGGCGTGTTTGCACCTACGGGCATTACTACCCCCCTTGAAAAAGCGCAAGGAAAAATAAGCGATAAACAGCTTAATAATTATTTAGATAAGTTGGGTGCTTATTGTGCTAAAGTGGACAAGCTTATTCAAAATTATATTAATAACCCCGAGCCGGCAAAAAGTAACCCCGCAGGTTTAAAGAAAGTTAATACCCAGAATTGGTAGATAATTTCTTTGCCAACCATATTTGTGCTGATAATCAGCACGTATGGCTGTTTAAAAAAGCTAATGAATTAAACAATTCATTAGCTTTTTTCTTGTAAAAGCGTGTTTGAAATAGAAAGTTTGTTATAACATGTATCTGTAAATATTATTTTTACAATAATAAGATACGGTGAAATAAATAAGAGGTGTTTGATGTTATATTTAAAATATAATTTCAATCACTATGCTTAACCCAAAATTTGATTTGTACAAGACCGAGTGGCTCGACCTTGTATTCGCTGGCCGGAACAAAAATTATGGCGCTTATGATTTAAGAGCCCATTACGGCGAAAATATGCTTAAGGCATTAGCCGTAACTGTGTTAGGGTTTACAGTCGCCGCGGTGTCTCTAACAATCGTTTTTGGGCATAAAAAACCGGCTGAAGTAATAATAGATAGGGATTTTAAACCTACGAAGTATGTAGAACCACCTAAGGTAGAAAAGCCAATTGAGGCCAAGCTAAAACCTCAAGCTCAGGGGCTTAAAACAGAAGTAACATCACCGAAAACAGACGTAGCCAGCCGTCGATATGTTGAACCGGTAGTAACAAATAATCCGGTAACTACAGAACCAACTCCAATTGATGAGAGGGTTATTTCGAACGTAAATAATGAGGGCAAGAATAACCAGCCGGTTTTAAATACCACAACCCAGGTTGGCCCGGGCAACGGCCCCATCACCGATCCAAGAGGTAGTGGAGAGGGCACCACAAACGATCCAGTAACCCTTGATGGATTGGACGTTATGCCTGAGCCGTATGGTGGTGCAGCTGCGTGGAGCAGGTTTTTGCAAAAGAATATACGCTACCCTGATACCGAGGTGCAAGGCCGTGTGGTGATCAGCTTCATTATTGAGAAGGATGGTCGTTTAACCGATCTGCAAGTTATAAAAGGTGTAGTATCTGAGCTTGACCGCGAGGCCATGCGGGTGCTTAAATTAGCACCAGCTTGGAAACCCGGCATGCAAAACGGTAAACCTGTGCGTGTAAAATATACTATTCCAATCGTATTCCAAATGCAGGAGTAAGGCCAGCCAGCTACCTCCCTGCTAAATGTGAGTAGAGCGCCATTATTAAACATGGCGCTTTTTTTATGCCCAAAAATGAGTTTTATACCTTACCAATAGTGGGCAGTTACTTACTTAAAGTAAATACCGCAGGCGTGTAAGCTTACACCGGGGCTTGTGAGTAAACACCCTAGTTTTAAAAGGAATAGCTGCGAAATTAACATTCATATTTATATGTAATCGTTTGCTGTACTTAGCTAAGTTATTTGCTGCAAAACATTATTTTTGCAGGCTATGAGTATTTCAAAGACCTATCAGTTTAATGAAGTTGAAGATAAATGGTACAGCTATTGGCTCGAACATAAGTTTTTTAAATCGGTGCCCGATGAGCGTGAACCATACACTATAGTTATTCCCCCACCTAACGTTACCGGTGTGCTGCATATGGGGCACATGCTTAACAATACCATTCAGGACGTATTGATACGCCGGGCCCGCATGAAAGGCAAAAATGCTTGTTGGGTACCCGGTACCGACCATGCAAGTATAGCAACCGAAGCTAAGGTTGTTGCTATGCTCAAAGAACGCGGCATTGCTAAAACTGACCTCAGCCGCGAAGAGTTCTTAAACTACGCATGGGAGTGGAAAGAGAAATACGGCGGTATAATTTTGGATCAGTTAAAAAAGCTGGGCGCATCATGCGACTGGGACCGCACCCGCTTTACTATGGAGGATGATTTATCTGAAGCAGTTATTGATACCTTTATTCATCTTTATAAAAAAGGCTGGATTTACAGAGGGGTACGTATGATTAACTGGGACCCGAGAGGACTTACCGCAGTATCTGACGAGGAGGTGATCCGTAAGGAAGTAAATCAGAAACTTTACTACATACGTTATGAAATTGTGGGCGAGCAACTATCAGTTATCAATGAACTTGATCCGGCACAAACAACCGAGGGGCCTGCTAACTATATCACTATTGCCACCACCCGGCCCGAAACGATAATGGCCGATTCGGCGGTATGTATAAATCCCGAAGATGGGCGGTATACACATTTGCATGGTCAGAAAGTTAAAGTGCCGCTAATTAACCGCGAGATACCAGTAATACTGGACGAGTATGTAACCATGGATTTTGGTACAGGCTGTCTTAAAGTGACACCTGCACACGATTTAAATGACTATGAGCTGGGCCAAAAACACAATTTGCCGGTGATAGACATCTTAAACGATGACGGAACGTTGAATGACAGTGCCGAGATACTTATAGGCGAAGATCGTTTTGCAGCTCGCAAAAAGATAGCCGTGCTGTTGGAAGAGGCCGGCGCGTTGGAGAAAGTTGAAGAATACAAATCGCAAGTAGGTTTCTCGGAGCGTACTGATGCTGTAATTGAGCCTAAACTATCTATGCAGTGGTTTTGCAAGATGGGCGAGATGGCCAAACCAGCGCTGGATTATGTATTAAATGGTGACGTAAAACTCATACCCGATAAGTTCATTAATACCTACCGGCACTGGATGGAGAACGTGCGCGACTGGAACATTAGCCGGCAGCTCTGGTGGGGACAACAAATACCCGCCTGGTACCTTCCTAATGGGCAGTTTGTAGTTGCTAAAACGGCTGCTGAGGCTTTAGAAGAAGCTAAGAAGCTGGATACACAAAACACACACTTAACTATAGCAGATTTGCGCCAGGATGAAGATGTGGTGGATACCTGGTTTTCATCATGGTTGTGGCCCATTTCTGTTTTTGATGGATTTAAGGCCCCTGACAACGCAGATATTAATTATTACTATCCAACCAACGATCTGGTAACTGCACCTGAGATCCTGTTCTTTTGGGTGGCGCGTATGATTATGGCGGGGCATGAGTTTAAAGGTAAAGCGCCGTTTAAGAATGTGTACTTAACCGGTATAGTGCGCGATAAACTGGGCCGTAAAATGTCAAAATCGCTTGGTAATTCCCCCGATCCTATAGATTTGATCGGAAAATACGGTGCAGATGGTGTACGCGTGGGTATGCTGCTTTGCTCGCCCGCAGGTAACGACCTCATGTTTGATGAAAGCTATTGTGAGCAAGGCCGTAATTTTGCCAATAAGATATGGAATGCCTTCAGGTTGGTAAAAGGCTGGGAGGTAAGTCAGGAGTTAGAAAATCCTAACACGACGGCGATAAGCTGGTTTAAAAACCGTTTCAACGAGGCCTTGGGTGAAATTGAAGGCCTGTTTGATCAGTACCGTTTATCTGAAGCCATAATGGCCGTTTATAAACTCGTATGGGACGATTTTTGTGCCTGGTACCTTGAAATGGTTAAGCCGGTTTACCAGCAGCCCATTGATGCCGAGACTTTTAGAGTGACAATAGCTTACTTTGAAGATATATTGAAGTTATTGCATCCGTTTATGCCCTTTATTACCGAGGAGTTATGGCATGACGACCTATTTGGAAACCGTGCGGCTGGAGATTGCTGTATTGTTGCACAATTGCCTGTAGTTGAGCAAACAGATACACAACTGTTGACGCGATGCGAAAATATAAAACAGATAATTACTGAAATACGCAATACCCGCAACGCAAAAAAGCTGTCTCCTAAAGAAAGCCTCGAACTATTCATCAAGCAAAATTCAATGGTAAATTATGAGGTTTTTGTGCCCATTATCACTAAGCTGGGTAATATTTCGAGCATCGGCTTCACAGATGATAAATTAGCTGGTGCTGTAAACTTTATGGTATCAACAGACGAATTTTTTATACCGTTGAGCAATAATATAGATGCAGAGGAAGAGCGGGTACGCTTGCAAAAGGAAAAAGAGTATTTAATCGGCTTCCTGAAATCTGTTGATGCTAAACTATCTAACGAAAAATTCGTTAACAACGCAAAGCCCGAAATTATAGAGAATGAGCGCAAGAAAAAGGCCGATGCACAAGCCAAGCTGCAGATAATTGAAGATAATTTGAATTTTTTGGCAAACTAATTGCACCACAGGGGTAATACCAAATAAACAACTTTAATTATTGCCCAACCTAATACTTATTATTAACCCTAATTGATAAGTACAAACTGTAATAAAAATGAGTAACGAAGCAGGTTTTTTTAACCTCTCTATAAAGAATATTGTGTTTGCGGGGCAGTCAATGCTTACGCAAGCGCGTATTCGCTTGTTGTATTATGGTATGTTTCTGGTTTTTGTATCTGTAAGTGCTGTATTAATAAATGTGCTTTTTTTGCGTCAAAGCGCATTAGTAGTAATTGCCGCAAGCGTATTGGTTATAGCTGCCGTGCTATTTAAATACCTAACGTGGAAAGCTGACTGGAAAGCCGTTGCCCATATCCTGCTGGTGATAGGTACAATTATTAACCTTTCGGACGCATTTTTGATTTTTCAAAAAGTTGATATTTTAACAGTGCAATTAGTACTGCTCATTATAATATTTGCTTTTTATATGCTTGGGCAAAATTGGGGCTTGTTATACTCATTAGCCAATTTGTTGCCTGTTCTGTTATTTATGGTTTATAGCTATAATAACATATACATCATCGACATGAAGCCTGAGGTGTTAGAGCAATCCACCATTATCATTTGCGTTATAGCGAATTTTACTTTGATGGTGTTCATACACAATCACTTCTACAATGCATTTTTGAAGAATATCTGGCAACTTAAACGTACCAGTGAAGACCAGGCTCGCCTTAATCTGAATTTGGAAACAGCTATCGAAAAGGCCGAGAAATCGTCGCATGCCAAGTCAGAGTTTTTGTCTACCATGTCTCATGAAATACGCACACCATTAAACGCGGTAATTGGGATGAGCAATCTGTTGTTAATGGGTAATCCACGGCCCGATCAGTTGGAAAATTTGGAAATACTCAAATTTTCGGCCAACAACCTGCTGGCTATTGTAAACGATGTGCTCGACTTTAATAAGATCGAATCAGGGAAGGTTGTGTTTGAAAACATTCGGTTCAACCTTATGGAGTTGATGCACAATATTTGCGGCGGCCAGATCATCAAGGCAAACGAAAAAGGGCTGATATTTAAGCTAAAGATAGATGATGCACTGCGTAACCGCATTGTAATTGGTGATCCTACCCGTATTACACAGATTATTTTTAACCTGGTAAGCAACGCCATTAAGTTTACCCGCCAGGGCTTTGTTGAAGTAAAGGTAAATTGTGTAGAAGACAGGCATAATCAGGTCCTGATCCGGTTCTCGGTTAGGGATTCGGGGATTGGCATTGAGCGCGATAACTTAAAGGCGATATTCGAACCTTTTACACAAGAATCCATTACCACTACGCGAAAATATGGTGGTACCGGTTTAGGTTTAGCCATAGTTAAACGTTTACTGGAGTTAAAGGGTGTGCAAATGGAAGTCAACAGTAAGCCCGGGCAGGGATCGGAGTTTGCTTTTAATCTTGATTTGCCTGTAGCAACAGAAAGACTAGAAGAACCTGCTACAAAAGTTAGTAACAGTGATGACAGTGATAGTCAAATAAACCACCTTAATATACTGGTAGCAGAGGATAACATGGTTAATACCATGCTTATGAAGAAGTTTTTCTCGAAGTGGCAAGTAAAGGCGTCGTTTGCCGAAAATGGTGAGCGTGCAATAGAAATGATGCAGTATGGCAACTTTGATATTGTGCTGATGGATTTGCAGATGCCGGTATTAAACGGGTTTGATGCTGCTATGGAGATACGTAAACTGCCCGATTCGCAAAAGGCAAGTATACCTATCATTGCGTTAACGGCATCGGCGTTAACTGATATACGCGAAAAAGTGTTTAGTTCAGGTATGAACGATTATGTTTCGAAACCTTTTAAACCTGAAGAGTTAAAGCAGAAGATTATTACGTTAGTGAACCGTAAGGCCATGTTTAATCAACCGTCGGCCTAAAATAACCCGTAGGCGGGCAGTTCTTCTAAAAAACGGTAGTTTTTCTTGTCAAAGTTAATGGCACAATAATAGTGCTGCAAGCCATTGGTAACTGCCAGCAGCTTTATGCGGTGAGTTATGTTATAACGGGCAACCTGGTCAAATACTTTTTGATCTATGACCACGCCCGGCGCTTTGCATTCAACCATTAATACTTTTTCTCCCGCCGGATTAAATACAACGATGTCGGATCGTTTGGCCATACCATGTACTTTGAGCCCTCCCTCAAGCTTAATAAGTGTTTTGGGATAGCTTTTTTGCTGAATAAGGTACTGCACAAAGTGTTGCCGTACCCATTCCTCGGGGGTTAAAACCAGTTGCTTTTTACGTATATCGTCAAATATATAGAGTTGGCCGCTTTGCTCTGTTAACTTAAAAGGGTAGGGTGGCAAAGCCAAAGGCTGCAACAAATCCATGCGGCTAAATTCCGTATTAAATCTGCCAAATCCTAATCGGTATTCGTAAATTTGCCCTTATACAATGACCGCTAACGACATTATAAAAGATATAAAAAACCGCCGTTTTAAGCCGCTTTACCTGCTGCACGGAGAGGAGCCGTACTTTATTGATTTGATTGGCAATTATATAGAAGACAATGTGCTGTCTGATGCGGAAAAAGGCTTTAATCAAACCGTTTTGTACGGAAAGGATACCGATATAATGACGGTGCTTAACGCAGCTAAGCGTTACCCAATGATGGCTGAATACCAGGTTATCCTTATAAAAGAAGCACAAGATATGAAGTGGGGCAAGGAAGATGCCGATAAGAAAGGCATAAACCCAGTGCTGAGCTACTTCGAAAATCCACTTAACAGTACTGTACTGGTATTTTGTTACAAGTACGGAAAGTTTGACAAGCGCAAAAAGGCTTACAAAGCCATTGAGAAGAACGGTTTGGTATTTGAGTCGGCATCTTTGTATGATAATAAGATACCGGCCTGGATTGAGAGCTATGCCACCGAAAAAAAGTATCGAATTAGCGCCCAGGCGGCTGCCATGCTTTGTGAGTATTTGGGTAATGATCTTTCTAAGATAGCTAACGAGCTGGATAAGCTAATGCTCAACATTGCGGCAGGGCAGGAGATTGGATTAAAGGATGTTCAGGATAATATTGGTATAAGCAAGGAATACAATGTATTTGAGCTGCAATCGGCGCTTATTAAAAGAGATGTGCTAAAAGCCAATCAGATTATAAATTATTTTGAAGCTAACCCCAAGGCAAACCCTATTGTGCTTATACTAGGTAATCTTAATAATTTTTTCAGTAAGGTACTACTGTACCATTACGTGAAAGATAAAACACCACAAAACGTTGCACGCGAGTTGGGCGTAAACCCATATTTTATCAAGGATTATGAAATGGCAGCCCGCAGCTTCGACTATTATCGTTCTACCCAAATTATAGGCTGGCTACGCGAGTATGATCTTAAAAGCAAAGGCCTAAACTCTTCTGCATCGCACGGCGAGCTCTTAAAAGAATTAGTATTTAAGGTACTGCATTAAAGAGAACCAAGAGCTAAGGAATAATAACATGGTTTTAGTTTCTTAACTCTTGGTTTTATACGTTATTCGCCTGTATTGTCTGGTTGGTAATCTTCATCAAAGTCCAGTTCATCTTCGTTAAACTGCTTTACCTCTCCCGATGCCAATGCTACCTCAACAGGGTCACCATCTTTTAACTGGTTTATATTTACAGTGCCTTTTTCATCGGTAGCCGTAATTACCACCTCGTCTCCGTATTCAAATAATCCGTTTTTCATATTATAGTTATTGAGCTTTTTGTTTAAACTGTCTAAAGAAATGAATGTTTTGCGGCATATTTTAATTTTGAGTAAAGTTCCTTTTAACTTAAATAACAGTTATAATAATATCACCTCTTTAATTTACGCTTTAGAGTTTTTAGTTGTACTTTCGGATGGCATCATCCCAACGTTACATACATGAATTTTCATTTGCTGCTGGATGCAGAAGGGCGAATAGCCTTTTTTAATAATTCATTTCAGGCCTGGTCAGGTTATCATCTTTCTGAATTACAGCAAAAGCCCATACAAAATTACTTACTACCTACCTACGCGCAGTTAGTTAACAACTTTTTGAGTGAGCCTTATTTTCAGGATAGCCTTAACCTGCCGCGTATAGCTTTTTTTTGCAAAGATGCAGTTAAATGGGCCGGCATGGTACTTACTTGCCTGCCGCAACAAGGCAACAACAGCCACACCATAATGATTAGCCTGAGTGATGTGACCAAGCAGGCGCAGCAGGAAATGGATGAAGTTAAACAAACACATGCTTCCTTTTTCGAAGGGCATCCATTTGGTGTGTTAAGGTTAAATAACGATGGCGAGGTTACAAATATTAACCCGCAGCTTTACGCCGATGCAGGTTACAACCTGGCTGTATTGCAACAAACCGCGTTTGTGAATTTTGTGCTTACCAAATACCGTCAGCGGGTGTTACGAGAATACGTTAATACAACCAAGTTCGGTAAAGGGTCAACGTTTGATATTCAGATTTTGACAGCCCAACAACAACCACTGGATGTAAACTTAACCATGATACCTGTTATTTATCATGGCAAAACTATCGAAACTTATTTAGTAGTAAAAAATATTGCCGAACGAATAGCGCTGCAGCAAAATCTTAAAAAACTATCACTTGTGGCCGATAAAGCTACCAATGGGGTGGCGGTGTTGGACAAGAATTTTGAGATAGAGCTTATTAATGATGGGTTTACGCAAATGAGCGGTTACACCCGCATGGATGCCATAGGCAAGGGTTTGGGAGAATTGCTTAAAATGGACGAAACCGACACAGAGGTAGCTAAAGTAGCCCGGCAAAAAATGGCGAACGGCCTGCCATTGGAAGGCGAAGTGCTCTGTTATAAAAAAGATGGAACCAGTTATTGGAACTTGCTTAGACTTGCGCCCGTTTTGAATGAGGAAGGTGAGATGGAAATGTGTATTACTATACATTCTGACATCACTGAAAAACGCAAAACAGAAATGGAGCTCCGTTTACTGGCCGATGATTTGTATCGGCAAAATAAGGAACTGCACCAGTTCGCATACATTGTATCGCATAACCTTCGTTCGCCTGTAGCCAATATCGTTGGACTAATTAATTTGATGGAGTTATTTAAAGACGACAGCGAAACGTTAAATCAGACGCTCAAGGAATTATCTAAATCGGCCAGCAATCTTGACACCGTAATTAAAGACCTAAGTTATATACTTACCGTAAATAATGCAAGCAAAGAGCTGTTGAAAGAACCCGTAAACTTACAGGATACCCTGCAACAGGTATTGATAGATTTACAGCCCCAAATTTTAATGACTGATGCAGATGTGAAAATACCGGTTAAACCAGTGGTAATGCGCACCAACCGCGCTTACCTTCACAGCATTTTTTATAACCTAATCAGTAACGCTATTAAGTATAAATCACACCAAACGCCTTACATTAAAATAGATTATTACCTTACGGATGAGCATACCGTAATTTATGTTGCCGATAACGGTAAAGGTATTGACTTGAATAAGCACGGCCATGAATTATTTAAGCCCTACAAACGATTTGATTTTAAGGTTGAAGGGAAAGGCCTGGGCTTGTTTTTAGTAAAAAGCCACATAGAGGCGCTGGGCGGGCACTTAACCGTTAAAAGCGAGGTAAAAAAAGGCTCAACTTTTTATATGAAGATACCTTTTGCTTAATCAAATACTTGCCGGCCACATTTAATGAAAAAAATTAATGTACTGGTGGTTTCCTTCAAAACAACATCTTAGTTCACGCTTGAAGCGCCTGTAATCTTAAAGCAATAGCCTGAAGTAAACCAATTTCCAGCTTGTTATTTTTGTCAGATAATTGTTCTGGGTTGATTAATGCTCTGTAACTTCCTTCTTCATCGGGCTCAAAAAATACTATTAAGCCATCCAAATCTACCGCTACCTTTTGGACATAGCCGTAATTGCGAAATTCAGCATCATACTTTAATACTTCTCCGTTATAAATCACTTCTAACAAAAAGCGTTCGTCCATAACCATTAAGTGAGCAATCAATAAATGTTTAATTTACAAGCATAGCCAACCAAAAGCAAGCTGACGTAAGTGTTAATGATGCAATATGCATTAAAACACCTGCTTGTCATAAAGCAGAAGGTAGAGCCAGATCAGCAAAAAAAACAGGGCTTGTGCTACCGGGGAGAGCCGCTGAAACAGGCGGTCGAAATAAGTTCCATCCAGCATGGGTATGCCGCTAAGTTCGGCATTCTTATGTAGTTCGTAATCTTTTCTAATATTGCTCATCCGCCTTATAGCCTTTACGATATCTAACAAGGTAAAGAGGCTTACCAATACGCCAACATACGGGAGCACAATACTTAACATTTGTGCCTTGGCATGCCAGTAGGTAGTTGGTGATGAAAATAGGGTAACTGCAGCATATACACCAAACATAAATGCCAGGCAGTTATTAAGCCAGATCAGCCTCATGCCTATGGAAATGTCATCATGCTCTATTTGAGACCTGCTGATAGCATAAAGTTGAGAGGGAGAATCTTTGTCAGATACCATATTCTTAAATACAAATGTTTAATGCTCTGGTTTGCAGATAATCATTAAAATCGGACAAATTAGTATGCGATGTTTTTTCGGTAATGCTTTTGCAAACCTTAAAGGCGGAAATCACATGCTTGTTATGATTATTTAATACTTAAAAAAGGCTATCCCTTAAGAGGGGTGAAGAACAGAGCTAACCTACAACCATTGTATATACGTTAGGATCATGCAACAAGATAGGTCCTTATTATTTCAAACAGTTTTACACCTTGCAAGCCTGTAAATGTCGTCCTGATTCTGTTCGCCACTTAATATGTAGTGGAAGTAAATAAACAGCTTGTCTATGCCTTCACAATAGTTAGGCCGGCTAGAAAAAACTCATAGTCTTCCTATGCCATGAATTAGTAGCGACCTTTTTAATTGTTGCATTTTTTTGCCTTATTTTGTAGCTACTGTCGTCGTCAGGCCTTCTAACGACAAAGCAAAACTGCTTAAACATTATCAGAATCAGGGATTTATGCGATATTTTTTAGTCAAATCAGAACCTTTCAAATACAGTTGGGAAAAGTTTAACCAGGATGGGCGGACCTTTTGGGATGGGGTACGCAATTACCAGGCGCGTAATAACCTGAAAGCAATGCAGGAAGGCGATTTAGTACTGTTTTACCATAGTAATGAGGGTAAGGCGGTGGTAGGGATTGCCAAGGTGGTTAAAGAAGCTTATCAGGATCCAACTACGGATGATACTAACTGGGTAGTGGTAGATTTGTCGCCGGTTGAATCTTTGAAGAACCCTGTTACGCTCGAGCAGATCAAGGCTGATGATCAGTTAAAAGATATTTCGCTGGTTAGGCAAGGTCGTTTGTCGGTAATGGAACTTAAGGCGACAGAGTTTGACCGCATTATTGAAATGGGCAGTTAAATAATCATTGCAGTATTCAATCTTTAAGTAAAGTTGTTTGTTCGTCTTAAACAGCATTATTAAAAAGACATCATTTTCGAGATAAAAGTTTTCGATATCTAGCATGAAATACAGATCATTTAAAGAAGAACAGGTGGCCGAAGTGGGCTTGGGCACATGGCAATTGGGCAGTGCAGATTGGGGCAACGTTGACGAAGAGGCAGCCTTGCAAATATTAGAAGCTTACACAAATGCAGGCGGTAACTTTATTGATACGGCCGATGTATACGGCATGGGCGTGAGCGAAACGGTTATTGGTAAATTTTTAAAAACGGTTGGCAAAAAAATTTACATTGCTACAAAGTTAGGTCGGCGCGGCGATGATGGTAATGGATGGCCGCAAAATTTTACTTACGACGCTATGAAGCGCCAGGCTGAAGATTCGCTACAGCACCTGGGGGTATCGCAATTGTTTTTAGAACAATTACACTGTATTCCTACTGAAGAAATGCGCTCGGGGAAGGTATTTGACCACTTGCGCAAATTGCAGCAGGAAGGCTTAATTAAGTATTTTGGCGCCAGTGTGGAGACTTCGGAAGAAGCGCTTTTATGCTTGGAGCAAGAGGGATTGGCATCGCTGCAAATCATCTTCAATTTGTTTCGCCAGCACGTGGCCGACGAGGTATTTGCCAAAGCCAAAGAAAAAGGAGTGGCGCTGATTGTGCGTGTGCCCCTGGCCAGCGGGCTCTTAAGCGGAAAGTTTACCCAAGAAACTAAGTTTGAAAGTAATGATCACCGTAATTTTAACGCAAATGGTGAGTCATTTAACGCAGGTGAGACGTTCTCTGGAATAGATTTTAAAGAAGGGGTTAACCTTTCGGACAAAATTAAAACACTGTTACCTGACGAACGGATGGCGCAGTGGGCTATTCGTTGGATTTTAGACCATCCTGAAGTAACTACAGTTATTCCAGGTGCTTCGAAAATTAGTCAGGTTGACAGTAATGTAGAGGCATCAGATCTGGCTCCGCTATCTGCAGATGTGCATCAGCAATTAAGAAAATTGTACGATGAACAGATCTATAACAAAATAAGGGGACATTTTTAAGCAAAGCTTCGTCTCAATAGCAGGGCTGTCGTTTCGAACGTAAGTAAGAAGCGACAGCTTTTTTTTATAGATGAATTGCTTCTGAGATGATTAGTCAGGTTACTCGTGCTTAGCTGCCAAAAACAACGCTTTCAATTCGGTAGCATCATTGGGTTCCATACGGCCGCTTAATATAAGACGTAATTGACGACGGCGTAATGCGCCGTCATACATCAGTTGTTCCTGCTCGGTCTCTGGTTCAATTTCAGAAACAGCCACTGGTTTGCCCGCATCATCTAAGGCTACAAAGGTATAATAAGCCTCATTGCTCTTAACTTTAGTACCCGACGGTATGTTTTGTGCCCACACATCCAGCCGCACTTCCATAGATTTGTTGAATGCACGCGTAACCTTGGCCTCAATAGTTACGGCATCGCCCAGTTTAATAGATTGCTGAAAGGAAACATTGTCAACAGATGCGGTAACCACCAGGCGGTTACTATGTTTTTGGGCCGACATGGCCGCTGCAATATCCATCCAGTACAGCAAGCGCCCCCCCATCAGGTTGTGCATCATATTGGTATCATTAGGTAATACCAGTTCATTCATTATAACTAAAGATTCCTGAGGCTTTTTGGCTTGCATAAGGCAAAGATAAAATTTTTTGTTAGAGCGCGAGCGAGAGGTAAGGGGTGGGGAGCGGGTACGAGAAGCGGAAGAAAGTGATGCAAGTTGGTGTGTGTTTACCTTGAGAATTTTTGACCTTTCCGTCATATTGAGCACCTCGCCCTGCTCAGTCAGCGCTTAGTGTTCACCACTTTGTAGCCAATGAGTTCCTCCCAGCGCGAGCCGGGGGGGCGGTAATAAACCAGGAGCTGATAGTCATTCTCAGTTTCAAAATAGCTACCTTCTAATGGCTGGCTGTCGGGTTTTTTTGTATCGGAGTTTATCCATACGTACTGATAATCATATACCCCTTGCTTAAGCAGGGCATGGGCGGTATACTGGTTACGGGAGGCGTCAAACACCAGTTTACCTGCTTCTGTCAACTCATAATTGTTAAACTTGCCAGTAAGATAGATATCGCCTTTTGACGGTACGCTGCTAGCCGAGAGGTTAAAGAATACATATGCATAGTCTGCGTCGGTGCGGGCATCGCGGCCGTCCTGGTTAATTACGTAAAAGCTGCCGTTAATATCATACTGAAACAAATAAGCGTTTTGATTCCGGCTTTCATCTCCGAGCAATAAAACGGTGTTAGCCGTATCCTTAAATATGCGTGCAATGCGCTCAGAGTTTAATTTTAACGTGCGTGTATCAAAATGTCTAAACTCATTGCCACCAGCAAAATCGTTGATGTTATAGTCATTGTAAATTAGCTGATTGCCTCGGATAAACGTTGGTTTTGTATTGAGCTGCATAGTTTCGGGCCGGCCGTTTTGCATCACCACTACCTTAATATCATTATAAGGGTTTTGCACGTTAAGGCCGCCGTAGCTTACCTGAAAGTTGAGCTTCTGATTCCGCAGCCTTAAGGTCACGTTATTTGATGGTACCACCTCGGCACTAATACCTGTAGCCGAGCCGGTTACATAAATGCGGCGAGTAATAATGAGCTTACTTTGGTCATTATCCTCATAAACTTTCAGAAGGTAATTGCCGGGTAGTTTAGGACTGAGGTTCTGATTAGGCAATTTAACTTCATAATGAATATACTTTTGCACCGTACCGCTAGAGTAATTGTAATCCATAATGCGGTCTTCCATAAAGCCCTGCAGGTACTCAGCCGGCGACAGGCGGGAAGTGTTCCACTGCGCGTCACAATGTTCAATCGTATAATAGTAATTGCGGCTACGGCCTTCTAAATCATCAAAAGCCAGCGTTATTTGTTCGTTAGAGCGTAGTTGTATGATAGGGAAGGAACCCGGCTTAGTAGTATTATAACATTCCACACTTTTGATGCTTGCGCGATACGTGTGATCGGTATACTGCATGCCTGTTTGTGCCTGAGATGGTAGTATACCGAAGCTCAGAAAAAAAGCGCATGTTAAAAGAGCGGCAAAAAAAATGTCATTCCGAACGTTAGAGAACCACCTTTTTGAATTGCAGACTTTGCGTCCTGCAGCTTTAAAAAGGTTTCTCGTTATCACTCGAAATGACATTTTACAGGTATAAGTAAGCCTTAAGCTTCCAGCTCCATAATCTGTTCGGCCAAAGATTCCCATTGCCCCTGTACCTGTTTAAGCTGGCTTTGCTTTTGCTGATAGGTGGCATTGGTTTCTTTTAACTTAGCAGCGTTGTTAAAAACGCCATCTTCGGCTAATTTACTTTCCAGCTGTTTTACCTCTTTTTCCAAGTCGGCTATTTGCTGCTCCATGCGTGTTAAATCGCCGTTCAGCTTTTTTAACTGTTTATTTTTATCTTCTGTAGGCTGTTGTTTAACAGGCTCTTTCTTTTCTTCTTTTTTAGGCTGAGGAGCAGGTGTAGCTTTAGGCTCAAACTTTCGCTTGCTCATCCATTCCTCGTATTCCTGGTAAGTGCCCGGGTATTCTTTAATCTTATGATCTTCGATAAACCAAATCTTGTTGGCAATATTATCCAGAAAGTACCTATCGTGCGATACCGCTATAAACGTGCCCTCGTACTGTTGCAGGGCCTGTATAAGGATGTTTACCGATTGCATATCCAGGTGGTTGGTAGGCTCATCCAGTATCAGGAAGTTAGCATCGGCTGTAAGGGCCTTAGCCAGCGCAACCCGCGATTTTTCACCACCCGATAGTACTTTGATTTTCTTAAACACATCGTCGCCCGTAAATAGAAACGAACCTAAAATAGAGCGCAGCTCAGTGTCGGTATGCTTAGGGGCAAAGTTTTGAAGTTCCTGCAAAATTTCACTTTCCAAATGCAGCGACTCCAGCTGGTGCTGGGCAAAAAAGGTTTGTGTTACGTTGTAACCAGTTTCACATTTGCCCGTAAATTCCTTGTCGGCACCTGCAATAATGCGTAACAAGGTAGATTTACCACGGCCGTTAGCACCAATCAATGCAATTTTATCGCCTTTTTCAATTATAGCATCGGCATTATCCAGTATAGTTAAATTAGGATAGCTCTTGTTTATGCCTTCTACAGTGATAACGTTACGGCCCGATTGCTTGCCAAATTTAAAGGTGAAGTTAACGGATGGATTATCATCATCCACATCATCAACCCGTTCCATTTTATCAAGCATTTTTATGCGCGACTGGGCCATTTTGGCTTTAGATGCCTTGGCTCGGAAACGCTCAATCAGGCGCTCTTCCTGTTTAATTTTAGCTTGCTGGTTTTTAAACTCACCACGCTGAATTTCTTCACGCATGCCTTTCTCTTCCAGGTAAAAAGTATAATTGCCTGAGTAAACCGTGAGCTTACCTTTGCGCGATTCAACCGTACGGTTAATTACCTTGTCCAAAAACCATCTATCATGCGATACGATTACAATAGCACCTTCAAAGTTTCTTAAGTAATCTTCCAACCATACAATAGAGGGTAAGTCTAAGTGGTTGGTAGGCTCATCCAGCAACAAAATATCGGGTGCTTGTAAAAGTATTTTGGCCAGCATAACCCGCATGCGCCACCCACCCGAAAACGTGCTCAGTTTGCGTTCCTGATCTTCATCAGCAAAACCTAAACCGGCTAAAATTTCGTGTGCCTTATATTCAATGCTGTAACCGTCCAAAGCTTCAAACTCGCTTTGTTTGTCGCTCAGTTTGTGCAATAAATCTTCGCTATAGTCGGTTTCCAGTTTTTTTAATAGCGCTTCAATTTCTGTATGTAGTTGATTTTGGCGTTCAAAAGCTTCCATCGCCACGTGCAAAATCGATTTGTCTGACGAATAAGAAAGCAAATCCTGGTTCAGATAGCCAATAGTTAAATCCTTGGCTTTTGATATAGTGCCCGATGTAGGTTTGTAGTCGCCTACAATAATTTTAAGTAAAGTAGTTTTACCGGTTCCGTTGGCCCCAATTAGGCCTATTTTTTCTCCGGGTTTAATATGCCAGTTAGCTTCATCATACAGGGCACGGGCACCAATCTCGAACGTCAGGTTATTTATAGCAATCATTTACCTACAAATATACCATTTTGGGCCGAAAGGCTAAAGAGGAAAGGTAAAGGGGATTGTCAAAAATGCTTTAATTGATTCAAATATTGCGTTTGGCATTACCTTAAAAATGAATACGTTAGAATCATACTAATTCACCCTAAATAAAGTTACTATAACATCGCCCTCCTTATTTATGCAATTTACATTAGATCGACAAACGCTGGCCGATTTGGCAGTAGCTGGTTCAGGAACACAGCAATCCTTAACGAGCTTATTTAAGCCTGATACGTTGGGAGGACAGACAATGCTTATCCAGTTGTTTAATCACCCATTGGCTGATATGGAATTGCTGCGGAATCGATCGGCTGTAATAGCTTACTTACATGTAAATGAATTCGGGATTAAGTTTGACAAGGAAGAGCTGGACTTTATTGAACATTACCTTAGGCAGGGGCAAAGTCCGGATAGCGTATCAAAAGTTAGGGCTGTTAAAAATGATTTATTGAATAAGATTAGTCCTTCAAACCATTATTATGTGGTTAAAAGAGGGGTTGGGTTATTGGTGAAGTTGCTTAATTATATGGATAACTTTTTTCAAAGTATCCATTCACAACACAGGCCGTCATTATTTGTTGATTTTGCCCTTTGTACGAGTGTACTCCTTGATGCAGGGGATGGCATTATTATCAGCAGTTTAAAAAACAAGCGCTACCTAAGTGCAATGGATCTCGAGCGGTGTGATTATTTGTTCAGACGAAAAGCGCATCAACAGGTGAAAGCATTTTTAGATATGGTTTATGAGATAGATGTTTATAACGCAGTAGCCTGCACTGCTGCATCAAGAGGGTTTTCATACCCGGTAATTGTTGATAAAGATGGTCCTGTGTTAGAGTTAGAAAACTTGTTCCATCCGTTTGTTCAACGACCGGTAACCAACAACATCAGTTTCGCCAAACACAACCTGTGTTTTGTAACGGGGGCAAATATGGCTGGTAAATCTACCCTGCTTAAATCAATCGGCGTTGCTGTTTTGCTGGCACATATTGGTTTTCCTGTACCTGCGTCGGCAATGAAGACTTCCTTGTTTAAAGGCTTGTTTACCACCATCAATCTCTCAGACAATATAAATTTAGGGCACAGCCATTTCTATGCTGAGGTTTTAAGAGTTAAAGAAATGGCTCAACATATTAACCACCTTCAAAGCATTGTAGTGATCTTTGATGAGCTTTTTAGAGGTACAAATGTAAAGGATGCTTATGATGCATCACTGGCAATCATTAAGGCGCTTGCCCAAGTTAAAAAATGTATATTAATTGTATCGACTCATATTATAGAAGTTGCCGAGCAATTGCAGGAAACCAATGGCGTTTTTTTTAAATGCTTTAGCACCAGCTTAAAAGGAAACGACGCTTTTTACAACTATAAGCTGGAAAATGGTGTAAATACCGAAAGGCTGGGTATGAAAATTATCGAGGATGAAAATATACTGGCCATGCTACAGGCCAGCGCTTATAACATTGAGCATAGCTAACTATACTCAATGTTTGTACATTACTATCTGTATTACTTCACTGCTTTTAACCATGCCTGGGCCATTAAGTTGGCGCCTGCAAGAGTAGGGTGTACGCCGTCAGCAGTCCAGTAGCTGCCTGGGGTTGTTTTTTGTGCTTCATCAAATACATCCTGGTAAGGGATGAAAGGCGCATCGTATTCGGCAGCAATTTCGCGCGCCACCCGGCGGTATTCATTGAATTTGGGATACCAGTTATCGTTTACAGATTTAACACCTTTAACCGCAAACGGTTCACCTATAATAAATTTCACATCGGGTAGCGCTTGTTTAGTACGGTCTAACAGCTTCCTGTAATCAGTACGGTAAGTATCAATCGTGCCTTGGTAACCGTTGGTTAGCGTATGCCAAAAATCGTTCACGCCTATCATTATGCTCAGTACATTGGGTTTAATCTGCAGGCAGTCGGCATCCCAGCGGTCGGCCAATTGAAAAACTTTGTTTCCGCTGATCCCCCTATTATATATCTTGAAATCCTTTCCGGGGTTTTTGAGCAGTAGATCGGCGCTGGCCAGGTATGGATAACCACTGCCCAGCATCCCGTTACTATTAGGCGATGTATTAGTGCGGTTGCGACCGGAATCGGTAATACTATCACCTTGAAACAGGATGATATCATTAGCATTTAAGGTTAGCTTTTTAGCATTCTCATTTTTTACAGCAGCCGATACCATATCGGGTATAGCGATGGCAGCAAGAGTGGCTGTGGCGGCACTGCTTATAAAATTACGTCGGTTAAATTGGTTACTCATTATAATAAGTTGGTTTGCTAAAGTATATTCTTTGCATCAAATCTGCAAACTGAGTGTATAAAGCTATAACTTCGCGCTATGTATTCCATACTTAAACCCATTTTATTTAAGTTCGATCCTGAAAAGGTACATTATTTTGTAACCCGCAACCTGAAACGCTTTAACCGGTTACCCGGTGGGGCGGCACTTAGTCGTTCAATTTGGGCAGTGAACGATAAGCGACTGGAGCGCGAGGTATTCGGTCTGAAATTTAAAAATCCGGTTGGTTTGGCAGCCGGGTTTGATAAAAACGGCGATACCATAGCCGAAATGGCTAACCTGGGTTTTGGTTTTATTGAAGTGGGCACGGTAACACCATTGCCACAACCCGGGAACGACAAACCCCGTATGTTCAGACTGCCTGCCGATGGCGCTTTAATTAACCGAATGGGATTCAATAACCTTGGGGTAGATGTACTGGCATCGCGTATAGCTGCTTACCGCAAAAGTGCTGAGGCTGCCAAAAATCCGGTCATTATTGGCGGCAATATCGGCAAAAATAAAAACACGCCTAACGAAGACGCCGTAAGCGACTACATAAAATGTTTTGACCGCCTGTTTGATGTGGTTGATTATTTTGTGGTAAATGTAAGCTCGCCTAACACACCCGGCTTACGGGCGCTGCAGGAAAAAGAACCATTGATGAACATCCTGAACACGCTGCAGCAACGCAATCGCAAAAATGATATTAGCAGGCCGATACTGCTTAAAATAGCACCCGATTTAACGGATGAGCAACTGAACGATATTGTTGAGATTGTACAAAAAACCGGTATCGCCGGCGTAATTGCCACAAATACAACCATAAGTCGGGATGGATTAGCAGCGCCGCAAAGCGTGGTTAATGAAATGGGTGGTTTGAGTGGTAAGCCTTTAACGCAACGCTCAACAGCAGTAATCAAGTATTTGGCGCAAAAGTCTAATCAATCGTTTCCAATAATAGGAGTGGGTGGCATACACTCACCGGAGGATGCGTTGGAGAAATTAGCTGCCGGCGCGGTATTAGTGCAATTATATACCGGCTTTATTTACGAAGGGCCGGCGCTGATTGGCCGCATTAATCAAAAGTTGTTAGCGCAAACCAGCTAACAATTGTCATTTGGAATCCCTGCTTTGCGATCACGGAGAAAATGAGCAACAAAAAAAGACCTGCAGGATATATCTGCAGGTCTTTTTTTGTTGCTTGATTACGACAGTTTTCTTATTTAGAAGAAAGCTGAGCTAAAACTGCATTGTTTTTAGCAATCTGGCTCTTTTTAGGCTCTGCTGAGCGGCTTCCCAGCTCTAAGTTAGTAGCCAATTTCAAGAACTGTACTTCTAAACGAGATACAGTTTTATTTTTTCTGTCTTTTCTTTTTAAACGTGTTACGCCCATGGTAATTTATCTTTAACGGTTAACCCTTTGGAGGTCGAGAGCGGATTCGAACCGCTGTACGAGGTTTTGCAGACCTCTGCCTAGCCACTCGGCCACCCGACCATTTTAATGGAGCGCAAAAATAACAATTATTTATTCACCAGCAATATTATTTAAACCTTTTTCTACCTATTTCTGAACAAAACAGCGCTGTTGCTATCGCCACATTCAATGATTCAGCCTCGCCAATGCGCGGTATAGTGATTGCCCGTGTAACGAGGCGTTGAATATCAGCGCGTAAGCCATTGCCTTCGTTACCCATCACAATTAATCCTTCGTGGCCAAATTCGGTAGTGTAAATGTTATCACCATTTAGCATAGCGCCTAAAACAGGTAAATTGAGATGTGGTAACAGCTCGGCCAGGTTGCTATAATGCACCTTTACACGTGCCAACGAGCCCATAGTAGCCTGTACAACCTTTGGGTTATAAGCATCAACAGTATCTTCCGAGCAAATAATATTTTGGATGCCGAACCAGTCGGCCGTACGAATGATGGTGCCCAAGTTGCCGGGATCCTGTACGCCATCCAGCACCAGCGTAAAAGTATTAACCAACTGCGTTTGCGTTAAAGCGGGCCATTCGGGCATTTTTATAACGGCTAATACTTCCTGTGGAGTGGTAAGGCTGCTTATTTTTTGCAGATCTGCTGCCGATATCTCTTGAAAATTGATTTTCTTTGATAGTTTATGCAATTTTGCACTTACATCGGGCGTATGATATACCGTTTGTATATGGTAACTTGCTGCTATAAATTCTGATACAGATTTATAGCCTTCGGCCACAAAAAGCCGGTGCTCTTTGCGGAATTTTTTTTGTTGTAAGGACTTTATTAAACTGATCTGAGATTTTGAAACCATTCTACCCGGAAACTAAGCTTTACTGCCTTGCAATAATAAGTATTCTTTTAATTTTTACGGTGAGTGGCTGCAGCTTAACCCGGGGGGTACCCGATAACCAGTACCTGGTGCGTGGTATAAAAGTTGACAGCGTAGACAAAGAATTTTCGGATGCAGCTTTATTGCACGTTGACCGCCTGCAACAGCCTAATAGCTGGTTTAACCTGCAACTTTACTACCTTTTTAACAGAAAAGGCAAAAAAGATTTAGGTGAACCACCCGCTTTGTTAGATAGTAGCCTGGTCGAATATTCGCGCCTGCAAATTGAGCGCTTTCTGCGTAACAAAGGTTATGTAAAGGCAATCGTGGCCAGCGATATCGAAACCAAGCAAAAAAAGGCTTACCTTAAGTTTACCGCCAAACAAGGTCCGCTTTTCAGGATAAGGAACATTCAGGATAGTGTGGGCGACCCTAAAGTTCAGGCCTTGTACCGGGTGAATCGCAGGCGTTTTTCGCATGTACAGCCCGGTGGGCGTTTTGACCTGGATAGTTTAGCCTACGACCGCGACGAGTTTTACCAGGTGATGAAACGTAATGGCTATTATGATTTTTACAGACAATACGTAAACTACAACTACGATACCACTTTTAACAATAGCGTAGTGGATATCAAAATGATCATCGACAATCCGCCCGGCAAAAAAGAACATCCCATATACAAAATCAATAACACACTTATTACAATATCAACCTCAACCGGCCGCACTACCGGTTTGGCTGATACTTTAAAAGTAGACTCGCAATTTACGTTTGTAGATTATTCGCGCCGTTTTAAGCCTAATGCGCTTACCAGGTACATATTTCAGCGAAAGGGAGATATTTATAACATTGACCAGCAAACACTCACCACATCGCGCTTATCAGAGCTTAATGTGTTCAGGAATGTGCCTAACCCAGTGTATAAGAAGCTGCCCGACAGTACTAACCGACGTTTAGACAGCCGTATAGATATTATTCCACTCAAGCGCATGTCTGACCGGATTGAGGCTGAATACCTGCACTCAGGACCGGCGTTTTTTGATTTCTTTTCGGGGACCGGGTTCGGCTTCAACATCGGTAACACTTTTACCAACCGCAATTTGTTTAAGCAGGCTGAAATATTGCAATTTAAGCTCAATTATAGTGTTTTATATGGTGGCGAAAATTCAGGCATAATTGGTGGCATACAAAATCAAGACTTTAAAATTGGGGTAAATCTGGTTTATCCGCGCATTATAGCGCCCTTTAATGTGCCGGTATTAGGTAAGTACGGCGTGCCGCATACCACCTTCTCGTCAAACTTTCAGTTATTCTATCAAAATGGACTGGTTAAACGCCGCAGCTTTATCAATTCCATTACTTATGACTGGATAGAGACTACCCGCAAGCAGCACTCCTTTACACCAATCAGTATTGAGTTTTCAAATGGAACCATTGATCCCAGCGCTAAAGATTCATTATTAAAGCAGGACAGGTACTCATACGTTTATCTTATTGGCCGTACCGTATTTACTACCAGCACACAATATACATTTCAACTTAATGCCAATAAGTTGAACACACTGGCAAACTTTATATACTTCAGAGGTTCGGCAGATATTGGTGGCAATACGTTAAGCGCACTCAGTAACTTGTTTAACACGCCGCGTGATACCGCAGGGCAGCGTACTATGTTTGGTTATACATTTGCCCAATATGCCAAGGCCGATGTAGACTTGCGTTTTTACAAGAGCTTTGGTACTAATGAGCAGCAATTTGTTTTTCGCATAAACCCGGGCATTGGCATTCCATTTGGTAACAGCGATCAGCTTATTTTTGAAAAGAACTTTTATGCAGGCGGTGCTAATGACATGCGTGCCTGGTTACCACGCACACTTGGCCCGGGTAAGTTTAATAGAGCTATATACACTACCAATACGCTACGTAACAGATTAAAATACCTCGATCAATTTGGGGAGATAAAAATTATAGGCAATGCCGAATACCGGTATAAGATAGCTAATGACTTTTATGGCTCCAAGGTTAAAGGCGCTTTCTTTATGGATTTTGGAAATATATGGCGCTTAAAAGAATCTGTAGAGAACCCAGGCGGCGAATTTAAATTGAACAACCTATTCCAGTCTACCGCTATTGGTATCGGTACCGGTTTGCGGTTTGATTTAACTTTCTTTGTTTTTCGTTTGGATGCAGCGTTTAAGTTTAAGGATCCACAGTTCACAGGTCGCGATCAGTATGTGCTGTTAAGGCATTTCGACGAACTGTTTAAAGCAGGATCATTTAAAGATGCTTACTATAACAGCAATAACGAGCCTTACCGTTTTATGCAGATTAATTTTGGTATAGGGTTGCCGTTCTAATTTTTTAATCTAAACGGTTTCAAAACTGCACGGTAATTATACCTAATACAATATTATCCTCGCAACTTATCCAGTAAATTGCTTAGGGTAGAGGCTTCTTCTTCAGTAAAATGGTTTTTGAAAAGGTTGGCCGTTTTAAATTCGGCATCCATTTTTGCAAGCACCTCTAAACCTTTTTCGGTAATATGAATATCAACCGCCCGGCGGTCAGCGTTGTTGGTGCAACGCGATACCAGTTCTTTTTGCACCAGGCGGTCCACAATACGCGAGGCATCCGACATTTTGTCGATCATGCGCTCCTTAATCATGTTTATGGTAGCCGGTTTGGGGCTTTGGCCGCGTAAAATACGCAGCACATTAAATTGCTGGCTGGTAAGGTTATACTTTTCGAAATGGATGCGCAGCAGGTTGCTCATCCAACTATAAGTATATGAAATATTGATGACTGCTTTATGGTAGTTGTCTTCGAATTTACTGCTCTGTATTTCGTCTTCTATTTTCATCCGTTACAATTATAGTAAATAAGCTGTTACATTTATTTTTTTTTACAACCTTTTGGTGTTTTTGGTTGCCCAAACAGCCAGGGGCAATGAAGGCATTTGTTTTTACAGCAATGCCCTCGTTTGAGGTGATACTCGCGCGTGAAAACATAATTTCCTTCAACGTTAATGTAATAGTCGGTACCCTTAATTAGCATACGGCTTAGTTAAGGGCTTTAGTAAATATTCGGCTACCAAGATAATTTTTTAAATGTATACCCTCGCCGTGCAATGTCCAAACTTGTGTAGGTGATACATGGTCAATAGCCTGTAATACGTCGCTCCAGTCGGCATGGTCAGATATAAATAGGGTATCCTGCTCATTCACCTGCAGGTTTTTCCACCCTGAGGCAAACAGCCGCTTTACACCTGTGGCACGTGCGTAACTATCAAAAGTAAACGGCGGCACTACATAAACAAACTGCTCCTGGTTCTTCATTAGCTTGCGGTTGTAAAGCTGGTATTTGCCCAGGTTAAAGCCATTTTTTTCGTAAATGGCATTTAGCGGTGCAATGCGGAAATGAACCAGCACCTGTTTTTGTGGTGCGTAATCGTTTATCATTTTAATAAGGCGCTGCGCTTTGCCCAGTCCGTAAGCGCCAAGCAATATATTGCTTTGAATGGAATTAAGTTTTTGAATTTCAGCCTCCGGATCAGGGTGGAGCGTAGCGGGGTTAGCAAATGTACTTTCTGTAATTAGCACATCAGCCTTTATCCATTCAATTGGTTCGCAGGTTGCATCGGCCTGCAGCTTATAATCGCCGGTATACAGGTAAGTAACGCCGCGGTGCTGCATAATTACCTGTGCCGAACCCAATATATGCCCGGCTGAAAGGAAGCTTACGCTAACCTCACCTAACAAAAACGTTTGGTGCCAACCGAACAAGCTAAAATTTTTACCTGCATTTTTACCATATCTCAGCCGCATAAAATCGGCTGTGGGAGTGGTGCAGTAAACGTTAAGATTGCCGGGTACAGCATGATCACCATGAGCATGACTTATTACGGCATGTTCAACAGGTTGCTTGGGGTCCAAATAAAACTTACCGTATTTGCAGTACAGGCCATTTTCATCAAAGGCCAAAAAGTCATCTAAAATAGTCATGAAAGGGTAGAAGACAGTTCGAGGAACTGTTGGTGTAAAGCCAAAATTTGCGGAATGATCAGCTCTGAGTTATCATTCTTGATAGTAAAGTTGGCCAGCTGTTCTTTTTTTTCCTGCGGCATTTGTTTGGCGTTGCGGCTTTCCGCCTCAAGCTGGCTAATACCATCGCGCTGCATAACACGCTGTATACGCATAGTTATTGGTGCAGTTACTATAATGGTGTAATTGCAATCTTTATAGGAGCCGCTTTCAAACAGTACGGCAGCTTCCTTAAGCACATAAGGCGAATGGATATGTTGTAAAGCCCAGGCATCAAACGCCCTGAACACTGCCGGATGCACTAATGCATTTAGTTTTTGCAATTCGTCCTCATTATTGAATACAATGCCGGATATGTACTTGCGGTTCAATTGGCCATCAGCAAAATAAGCTTCAGTACCAAAAGCTTGCATGATGCCGCTTATCAATTCTGCATCGGTTACCATCACATTTTTAGCATGATAGTCAGCATAAAAAACGGGTATGCCTAAAAGTTCAAACACCTGGCTTACGGTTGTTTTTCCGCTGCCTATATTGCCTGTTATCCCAATTTTAAGCATCTTATTTTGTTACTAAAAAATCAACATTACGCGGTACAACGCTCATTACCTTACAATAGGCCGGCATGCGGCTAACGTCTACAGGCAATACGCTGTACCCTTTTTCCCATAAAGCCAGATCGGCTGTAGCTTCAAAAAAGTTTTCATCAATCTCCATGTAACGACTAAGCGGCACCATAAATTTTATAGCTACAAACTGCGGAACAATTTTTACATGATAATAATGCGGGTTGTTAATCAGCTTTATGGGAATACGCAAAGTCTTCTCGGTAAACTCCTCAACTGGAATATGTATTTGCACCGCTTTAGGGTAAATACTAATGTTGCCTACTTTAACAGGCTGTAGTTTGAGCGTAGCCGTTACATCATTATTTACACGTGTTGCTGCTAAGGTGTCGGTTTTCCATGAATGGATACTGGTAATAACATTTTCGGGCCCGTTTAATGTAATATATGCCGGGTGAATGCTTGTTTTACCTGATGGAGCAAACTGCCGCTCATAAACAATGTCGAGAACAGGTTCCACAGGTACTTTTTTTACTACACGATTAGTGAAGTCAAAGTATAATGTGTCGGGGTTAAAAGCGATTATCCGGTGAGCTGAATCTTTCTTTTTGTTGATTTGCTCTATTTGTGTGTTAAGCGCTATAAAGTTGCTATGTTCTAAAGTATGGAGGTCTACGGCCACAGGCTGGTCGCTAATTTTCATACGGGAAAAAAGCATTTGCCACCCACTGCCTTGTATGGTGGTTTCTACGGTATCGGCTTGCAGAGCCCTGAACGCACGGCGCTGCGGCGCATTTTTAAAGGTGAGTACCTGCTTAACCGTAAAATTGTAGCTGCCCGACAGAGTAGCGAATACCCAGGCCACTAATGCCAGCACCAGGCAAAAGAAAAACACCGTAAGGCGTCTGCGCTCAGATACTGACAATTTTATAATGGGCATGCAAAAAGTATAATTAGCGTAAATGTAAAATGCCGTTTCCTTACTTGCAAGGGAACGGCATTTTAAGTTCTATTTCAGTGCGGTTATGCTTTAGTAACTGCAGGAGTATTTAAGGCTTTAGAAGCATCCAGCGATATTGCCGATTTATCAAAACGGATCTTGCCGTTTTCAACCTCTACCAAAAACGTTGTATCGTTCAGGTCTATGATGCGGCCGTGTATACCGGCAGTGGTAACTATCCTATCGCCTTTTTTCAACTCATCAACATATTTTTTTTGGTCTTTTTGCTTTTTAACCTGAGGGCGTATCATGAAAAAATAAAACACCACAATGATTAACACCATAGTGACGATCTGGCCGGTAGCCATGCCACCTCCAAGTTGTAATAAAATTGCTTTTGTCATTTACTGTTTAAATTTACTTTTTATCGGTTGTTACCTCGCCGGTTAAGTGTACACGGTTTTCTGCAGGTACGGTATTGGCCACTATCGTTACCAGTTTATCCTGTAGGCCACTTTTGCCTGCGCTGTTAAAAGTTACCTTAACGGTGCTTGCAGCGCCGGGTTGTATAGGCTCTTTTGCAATCTCAGGCGTGGTACAACCACAAGTTGCATAGGCATCTGTAATAATTAAAGGCGATTTACCAGTGTTGGTATACTTAAACTCGTAAGTTACTTTATCGCCTTGTTTTATCTTGCCAAAATCATGCGATTCAGTTTCAAACTTCATTACCGGCGCATTAGCTGCATTTACGGTTGTGCCTGTTTTTGCACTATCGCCGCTAACTTTTGTTTGTGTGTTGGCTTGGTTGCAGGCGGCCAAAGCGATGGCCATACTTAATACTGCGGTTATTTTTTTAATCATTATTCAATTAAGCCACGTCCGGATTTACGGATCTTGTTTTGTTCCTTAAGCTCAAATAAAATTTTGTCCAATATACCGTTTATAAACGAATTACTTTTTGGCGTGCTCAGTTCCTTCGCAATCTCCAGGTACTCATTTATGGTGACCTTTACAGGTACCGATGCAAAGTTGACAAATTCGGTAATGGCCATTTTCATGAGCAGGGTGTCCATCATGGCAATACGCTCAGGCTCCCAGTTCTGGGTTTTCTGTCCAATTAGCTCTTGATATTCGGCATCATGTCTTACTGCCTGTCTAAACAAGTCTACAATAAAATCACGATCCTCATTCCAGTTACCGGTTACATCAGCCAATTTATTTTGCTGAGGATTGTCAAAAGAAAAGTTTTTGAATGTTTTGGCAATCAACGCCTGTAATACGTCCCTGTCAATAGGCCATGATATGAACTTATCTTCAAAAACCTGCTCGGCAAGGCTCGATTTTAATATTACTTTTTTAAAGATGAACTTAATGATATCCTTATCGGATTGCAGTGTATCATCCGTTTTTTGAAGATAGGCCTTATACTCATCAGAGCTTTTAAGAATGATAAATAATGATTTAGCCAATTCAGGTTCAAAATCCCATGATACTTTGTACTTCTTGATAGCGGCAATGTAATCTTTGTTCACATGCAGCGAGGCAATAAAACGGTTTTCAAGAATTTTAAGATTGGGTTTCAGATCTTCGGCAGTAGGCAGGTGTTTGTTAGCCCTTTCGGCAGCATCGTTGCTGGAGTATTGTATCACCTCATCAATAAGGGACAGCATCCAGATGTACATTTCAAAAACCTTGTCAATATTTTGCAACAGCAGTTTTTCGTGCTGGCTCGCATCTTTTGGTTCAGATTGATGATAAGCGTACAGTGCCTGTAATACTTTTACCCTCAGGTGCCTTCTATTTAACATGGATAAGAACGATTTTTGTAAGATGTATTATTCAAATTTTAGCTAACGGTTATTAAGTAAAGTAGTTAAGTAGCAAAGCGGTTTTTTTGTTGCAGCAAATTAAAAAATTAATTAGCGCTAGAACAAATTCCGCAAACCATTTGAACCCATCAAATCAATGAACCGATTATGGGGCAAAAGTAGGCAATTTTTATTTGCAGGTAAATAGCCGAGCACAGAAAAGTTGTAGCGTATTGAGCATGTGGGCGCAAAGTGCATATCCTTGCAAGCACTATAATAACTCTATTTTCCCGGGATGCGGGGGCGCTACTTAAGATACCTTACTTTGGATGGGCCTGGTATTTGTAGTACATTTGCCCTGCAACATGAAAAGCCTTGCTTACCTTAATAAATACTTTTACAAGTACCGCTGGCGCTTGGTGCCGGGTGTATTGTTTGTAGTAATATCCAATATTTTTGGTGTGTTGCCCGCACAGGTAATCAGGGTTGCATTTAACCTGGTGGCCGAAAATATTCAGATATATCACCTTTATTCAGGATTTGAGCGGCAGCGTATTATTTATGACATCTTTGGGGCGAGCCTGCTTTTGTTTGGGAGCCTAGTGCTGGTGCTATCTCTATTGAGGGGCTTGTTCCTGTTCTTTATGCGGCAAACTATCATCCTTATGTCGCGGCATATAGAGTATGATTTAAAGAATGAGTTGTACGAGCACTATCAAAAATTGTCGCTTGCGTTCTACCGCCGCCACAATACGGGCGATTTAATGAACCGTGTTACCGAAGATGTAAGTCGGGTACGCATGTACCTGGGGCCGGGTATTATGTACGCCATTAACACCATTGTGCTCTTTATACTCACCGTTTACGCTATGATGAGTGTAAACGTACGGCTGGCTTTCTTTTCTCTGTTACCCATGCCTTTGCTGGTGCTGAGTATATATTATGTAAACAATATAATAGAACACCGCAGCGAGAGGATACAGGAAAAGCTGTCGTCGCTGTCAAGCTTTGTGCAGGAGAACATATCGGGTATACGGGTTATTAAATCATACGTGCGCGAAGGCTTTGTAAACGAACGTTTTGAGCACGAAAGCGAGAACTACAAAAGTCATTCGATGGAACTTACCCGGGTACAGGCATTGTTTTTTCCGATGATGCTGCTGCTGGTAGGTGTCAGTAACGTGCTCATTATTTACATAGGCGGGGTAGAGGTTATGAAGGGAAACATAACCTCAGGTAACATTGCCGAGTTTGTGGTGTACCTGGGGCAGCTAACCTTTCCGGTAATGTCCTTGGGGTGGGTAAGCTCTTTAATACAACGCGCAGCAGCCTCGCAAAAGCGCATTAACGAGTTTTTACATGAACAGCCGCAGATAACCTCGGCAACTACAGCTATACACACCGTTGCAGGCAAGGTAGAGTTTGATAATGTAAGTTTTACTTATCCCGATACCGGTATAGAAGCGCTTAAATCTGTCTCCTTTACCATTGAGCCCGGGCAATTGGTGGCTATTATCGGTCGCACAGGTTCAGGTAAATCAACTATGGCCAACTTGCTGATGCGTATGTACGATGTTACCGGCGGCGAGATCAGAATTGATAACCAATTGATCAGGCAGCTTAATCTAGAAGATTACCGTTCACAGGTGGGTTTTGTGCCGCAGGAGGTCTTTCTGTTTTCGGACACCATAGCTAATAACATAGCCTTTAGCGCCAACAAGTTGGATATGGCTGCTGTTGAACAGGCCGCTAAGGATGCCGCCGTGTATGATAACATTGCGGAGCTCGAAAATAAGTTTCTTACGCTTATTGGCGAGCGGGGTGTTACCCTTTCGGGTGGGCAAAAACAACGTGTAAGTATAGCCCGGGCTATTATTAAACAGCCGCAGATTCTTATATTCGACGATTGCCTTTCGGCAGTAGATACCCGTACGGAAGAAGCCATATTAGGCAATATGGGCCGTATCATGAAGGGGAAAACCAGCGTCATTATAGCCCACCGCATCTCCACCATTCGTAACGCCGATAAAATATTGGTAATGGAAAATGGCCGCATTGCCGAGCAGGGAAACCATCAGCAGCTTATGGACCTGAAAGGCGTTTATGCCGATTTGTATGATAAACAGTTGCTGGAGGAGCAAGAGGAGATCCATTAGCACCTTAAAACCAATATCGCTGCCAAGGGAATGGATGTACAGCACCTGATGAGATATCTGGCCGTTACCTAAAGTAACAAAATAAGGCACAACACCGTATTAGAATTTATTAAGTAGAATATATTTAATAGTGTTAATAGTTTAATTTTTATCAACATTGTTAAGAAAAATACTTGCGATTTCAAAAAATGATTATATTTATGCAATCAAACTAATACAACACTTTTAAAAAAATGGGAGATTTTGACAACAGAGAGCGGGATGAAGTTTTCTCGAAGAAGGTAAGAGCCGGAAAGAGAACTTATTTTTTTGATGTAAAAGCAACACGTTCAAACGACTATTACATCACAATTACGGAGAGTAAGAAGCGTTTAGAGGATGGTGTTTTTGTGAAACACAAAATTTTCCTTTACAAAGAAGACTTCGAGAAATTCGCAGAAGGACTGAAAGATACTGTTGATTACATCAAAGCCAACCAGGAAGTAGTTGAAAAACGTTATGAATACAGCGAGCTGAATGAAATAACTAAAGCAGCCGGTGTTGCCGGAGCTACGGAAGAAGATTTCACTTTCTAAAAATATACTTATTATAAACTTGGATTTCAGAGCTTGCCTTTTTTAAAGGCAGGCTTTTTTATTTACATAGGTTTCGCGTCTTAAGCGGATGTTTTATAAGCTGAGGCTGGCGCTTCTTGTCAATATTGATGACTTTAGGATAGGCAGTTCCATCAAAAAATCACATATTTGCCATGTATACTCTTATTTTGTAATCTATAATTTTGAGCAATGGCTGGCAATTCATTTGGGCAAATATTTCGTATCACTACCTTTGGCGAATCACATGGTGTGGCCATTGGGGTAATTATTGATGGTTGCCCGGCTGGTTTACCTGTTGATATGGAATATATACAGGCCGAACTGGATAAGCGTAAACCGGGCCAATCTAAAATTACTACCCAGCGCAAAGAGAGCGATACGGTGCAGATACTATCAGGCATGTTTGACGGAAAAACTACCGGTACGCCTATAGCCATGCTGATACCCAATGAGGATCAGCGTTCTAAAGATTACAGTCATAATACCGATGTTTTTCGCCCTTCGCATGCCGATTACACCTATTTTACCAAGTACGGCATACGCGACCATAGAGGAGGAGGGCGCTCATCTGCGCGTGAAACTGCTGCGCGTGTGGCGGCAGGCGCCGTAGCCAAATTACTGCTTAAAACGGCAGGTATGGATGTGCTGGCTCATGTAAGCAGCGTAGGCACTATTGATGCGCCTAATATCAGCATTACATCGGCCAATGAGTTTTTGGAAATACGGGAGGCCAATATTGTGCGTTGTGCCGATCCGGCCACTGCCGAAGAGATGATTGCCCGTATTGACGAGATACGCAAGCAAGGTGATACTATAGGCGGTAAAATTAGCTGTACTATTACCAATTGCCCTGTTGGTTTGGGCGAGCCGGTTTTTGATAAGCTGCACGCCGATTTAGGCAAAGCCATGTTGAGCATTAATGCAGTGCATGGTTTTGAGTATGGGTCGGGTTTTACCGGTAGCGAAATGCTAGGTTCGGAGCATAACGATATTTTTATTAAAGAAGCGTCGGGCGAGGTTAAAACGTTAACCAATTTTTCGGGCGGTATACAAGGCGGGATCAGTAATGGTATGCCTATAGAATTTAAAGTGGCCTTTAAGCCGGTAGCCACCATCATGACCAATCAAAACACTATTGATGCCGAAGGCAACGCTGCCCAAATACAAGGTAAAGGCCGTCATGATCCTTGCGTAGTGCCCCGCGCCGTACCTATTGTGGAAGCAATGGCGGCATTAGTATTAGCCGATCATTGGTTAAGGGATAAAACCGTAAAGTTGTAATGCTAATACATACCTTTTAAACGTAGCATATAGCGGTCCGGAATAATACACATTTGAAATTGCTTCCGCACCCTCATAGCAGGTATACGCTTCTTTGTAAGGGTTTTTACTTATGCTTTTAACCCCTCCCGGCGAGGGAGAGGTCGGCACGATAGCGGAAATCGGCCAGTAACTTTCTTTATACCATCATCCATAGCATCACTGCGCTCATGGCAATCATCAGGCCATCTTCTATAATGGTAACAGTGCTCATGGGCAGGTTAAATACAGCACCCAGGCAGGCACAGCGTATTGCTTTTTTGTTGAGTACACTTTGAAGTACACCAATAATACTTACCGACATGACAACCAGCGTAACCAGGTTTGTTATAACGGGGCTAATGTTAGCGGCATAAGCGATGCCTAGTGCCAGTTCTAAAAGCGCATACACATAACCCCAGCTCTTAAAGCGGCGTGCAATTACATCATACATGGCATAACTTTCGGCAAAGCCATCAAGGTTGAGCAATTTAAAAAATGAAAATACCAGAAAGAAGCCAGCCATAAATACCCGCATGGCCAGCATTTCATCAAAACCCAATAGGGTAGAGCCGGCTATAATGGATACTAGCGTGATATAAAAAAAGATAAGCACAATAGGCTTATAAGTTTCCAACCACGATTTTTGCTCACCATCCCCCATTGTATCACCACTAATGGGACTTGCTACTGCCGCAGGTATGTCGGTTAATTGATATTTTGGGTAATCTTTTAAAGCATTTTGCAGGGTAGCGGTATTCAGATGTTTATCCATTTCTACGGTTACTTCGCCCTTGGCTAAATCAACAGTAGCCTCCTTTACATCATCAACTTGCGATAAAAGATGCTGTACTTTATATTGACAACCGGCGCAGGTCATGCCGGTTACGTTATAGGTGTGTTTCATGTCTTCGTTATTTACAATACAAAGGTACGGCGGTATGATGTGGAGAGTTTATACTTTTTATAGATAGTATTTCGAAATTTACAG
The DNA here is from genome assembly GCF_039634365.2 of Mucilaginibacter sp. PAMB04168. Classification (NCBI taxonomy): domain Bacteria; kingdom Pseudomonadati; phylum Bacteroidota; class Sphingobacteriia; order Sphingobacteriales; family Sphingobacteriaceae; genus Mucilaginibacter; species Mucilaginibacter sp. PAMB04168. The sequence goes on along the minus strand of NZ_CP155079.2, from coordinate 3,791,761 downwards.
TTCCTCGATATTACGACGCTTGGTATCCTTAATACGCTTAAAATAAGTGGGCGTTAAACCGGTCTCTTTCTTAAACTGGCTCGACAGGTAGGCCACACTGCTGTAACCCATTTGGTACGCAATTTCGCTTAAAGTAAGCTCATCGTAAATTAGTAACTCTTTTACTTTCTCTATTTTCTGGCTAATGTAGTATCTCTCAATGGTAGTGCCCTCCGCTTCGGAAAAGAGATTGCTTAGGTAATTATATTCATAATGCAGCTGACCAGCGAGGTACTCGGAAAGATTTATTGTTAATGGTTCATGGGTATGATGTACCAGTTCTACAATCAGGTTTTTAACTTTTTCAACCAGTCGGCTTTTGCGGTCGTCAATTAGTTCAAAGCCCAAGTGTTTTAGCCGTAGGTCGAGGTTATGTAATTGCTGGCTGTTCAATTCCTCCTGAATGGTGGCCTCACCCAGTTGCAGGTGCTGCAGATGATACCCGCTTTGCTTCAACTCTTGTTCCACCGCCAGTTTACACCTGTGGCAAACCATATTTTTGATGTGAATTTTCATAAACGTTAGATAGCAGCAGGCAAATTATTAAATCGCTAAATATTTTTAGCAAAGCCACCGCCATGGCAATATCACAAAATTCTAATGCCAAAACTTGTGGGCCGCTTACATTCTTTTTCGTTGTTTCAATATACCGATAATTACGGCGAAGCAGGAGCTTTAAAGGTTTGTGGCAAACGCTATGGCTTGCCTAAAGTAATATGCCTGAACAGCAACTTTGCGCTTTGGGCTTTCCACAAGCCGAACGCCGATCACATGAGTTGCATTAGCGATGATAATGATGTAAATGATATGCAACTCTTTGCATGGGTTATACAAGAATAGGAAGGGTGATAATACTCTGGCCTGCGAGTAAAGAGTGGGGATCTCCCTTATTATGCATATTAAACCATCTTTAGAAGCGGTTATCATAAACACTAGCTAAAAATCAGAGCTTTTGAAATAACAGATGGGGAGGTTTATAAAAGCAAACCGTAATTGCTTGCGTGAGGCAATTACGGTTTGCACAAGCATCTTTGATTCTTGTTGCTTAGCACTTGGTTTTCTTTTCCCTTATTTTACGTCGAACCCGGCCTTTTCAAAATCCTTCCAAAAAGCAGGGTATGATTTTTCGACCACTTGTGCGTCTTCTATCTCTACTTGAGGAATGATTAGGGCAAGCGGTGCAAATGCCATAGCCATACGATGATCTTCGTAAGTTTGGATAGTGATGTGCTCTGGAATAAAGCGTTCACTGCAATCCAGTTTATACACCAGGCCTTTTTCAATCAGTTTAACGCCCATTTTGGCCAGCTCATTTTGTAAGGCGGCTATACGGTCGGTTTCCTTAATTTTAAGTGTTTCCAGCCCGGTAAAAGTGGCATCATGACCTAAAGCTGCACAAACCACAATCAGCGTTTGTGCCAGGTCGGGGCACGATTTAAGGTCAAATATTTTACGGATAACCGGCTTAGGGTCTTTACGGAGGTATACCCCGCCATCTTTAAACTGTGAGGTAATACCAAAGTTTGCCATCAGCTCAGTAATCACACTATCTCCTTGTAAGCTGTACGAGGTCAATCCTGGTAAAAAAAGTTCGGCCTCATCGGCTAAAGCGGCTACGGCGTACCAATAAGAAGCGGCGCTCCAATCGGGCTCCACCCATATGCTGGTTTCTCTAAAGTCTTGATGTGCTATGCTGATCACCTTGTCATCCCACTGGTGCTGAATACCAGCTTGCTGTAACATGCTTAGTGTCATTTCAACATAGGGGCGGGAGGTAAGCTCGCCATCAATATGTAGTTGCAATCCTTGCGGCAAACTACTGGCAATCAATAGCAACGCAGTGATGTACTGGCTGCTGATATCTCCCTTAATGGTGATGTTATCTGTAAGTTGGGTAAAGCCGCCATTAATATGCAGGGGCGGATAGCCTTCATTCTCGGCATAGCTAATGTTGGCACCTAACGATCTTAAAGCATCTACCAAGATGCCTATAGGGCGCTGTTTCATGCGCTCGGTGCCAGTTAATAGCACTTCGCCGTTCTGCAACGCAAAATATGCTGTCAGAAAACGCATAGCTGTACCAGCGGGGCCAATGTTTACTTCGGGAGCAAGGAGCGTGGAGGCCGGTAGAGAGGATAACGACCTAAAGTTTTCTTTGTTCTCTGGAAGTTTTGCTTCGCTTGCTGTGCCTCTTAATATCCCCGCCAGGGTAACGGCATCAGCAGCATCTGATAGGTTAGTTACCTTAACTTTGCCTTTGCTCAGTGCTTCAATAACCAGCGCACGGTTGCACTCGCTTTTGGAGCCGGTAAGTTGTATGTTAGCCTTAACCGTTTTGTGGTTGCGGCTAAGGGTGATGTTGTTTGACATATGAAGCTGTGTAATTGTATACAAATCTCATGATGTCATCCCGAACGATGGCGAAAGATTTTTTTAGGTTAACAAGTTAGTTGCCTTCAAAAGATTTCTCTTATACGTTCGGAATGACAAGTTTTTTGATGAACAGCTAATTAGTGCGTCAATTGTTCCTGAACCGGTGCGTTGCCCTGGCCTTTGTTCATGATCTCGGTTTGTTTACGGATAGACTCACCGTGAATAAGTTCGAGCAATTTCTCGGTAAACTCTGGGCTCAGATTTAAGGCTTTAGCATAATTAGTGCGTTTTTGCAGTATCTCGTCCCAGCGGTTAACTTGTAAAATGGTGATGCCGTTTTCTTTTTTGTAGTTGCCTATTTGTTCCACAATTTTCATACGCTCGGCAAGTTTGGCAATTACCAGGTCATCCAGTTTATCGATGCCATTACGCAGGTCGGCCAGTTTGTCTTTCAGATCATTATTTACTACCTCTGGCTTACGAAGCGCCAGGCGGTCAATCAGCTCCACTAAAGCGGCAGGGGTTACTTGCTGTTTAGCATCTGTCCAGGCTACCGATGGGTCGATATGTGATTCGATCATAAGACCCTGCATATCCATATCTAAAGCTTTTTGCGACACGTAAGGAATCAGCTCGCGGTTGCCAGAAATGTGGCTCGGATCGCAGATGATAGGCAACTCCGGTGCATGAGTTTTAAGATTAATGGCCAAATCCCACATTGGCTCGTTACGGAAAGCTGTTTTTTCGTAAGATGAAAAGCCGCGATGAATAGCCGCCAGTTTAGTAATACCAGCGTTATTAATACGCTCCAAAGCCCCAATCCATAAAGATAAGTCGGGATTTACAGGGTTTTTAATCATTACCGGAATATCAACTCCTTTCAAGGCGTCGGCAATTTCCTGTACGGTAAAGGGGTTGGCGGTTGAGCGGGCACCCACCCATAAAATATCAACGCCGGCTTTAAGCGCTTCTTCTACGTGTTTTGCGGTGGCTACTTCAACAGCTGTAGGCAGGCCGGTTTCGGCTTTGGCGCGTTTTAACCATTCCAAACCAATGCTGCCAATCCCTTCAAACTCGCCGGGGCGGGTACGTGGTTTCCAAATACCGGCACGCAAGGCGGTTACCTTGCCGGTGTTTGCCAGCAGGTGTGCGGTTGCTACCAATTGTTCTTCAGTTTCGGCACTGCATGGGCCGGCAATTAACAAAGGCTCTTTTTTAGCGGTAATCCAAGAGCTAAGCGGCTGTATTTTTAAATCGAGTTTCATATGCGTTTTTTTAGTCCGGAAGTTAGCAAGACGTTAAGTCCGGGAGTTTGTATTTTATAAATTATGTGTTGTTGTTTAGTGTTAATTTGTATGTAAGCACACGGTGTTAGGGGCTCAAAACCTCCTCCACGTACCGCTCATACTCGCCCAAAATGTTAAAGTTTTGCGTGTACTTCAGTATTTGGCGTATGGCTTGGTCATATTGAGTGTTTTCATTCCACTCTATGTCTACGTAAAAGTTGTATTCGTTACGCTTGCCCAGCACCGGCATGCTCTGGATTTTGCTCATGTTAATTTCCTGCTCAGCCAGTACATTCAGCACCTTAGCCAATGCGCCTACCTCGTTGCTCACCTGGAAACATAGCGAGGCTTTGTTAGCTGGTACTTTTCTTGCGTTTTCGTGGCTGGTAAAAATCAGGAAGCGGGTAAAGTTCTTTTTATTGCTTTCTATGCGGCGTTCCTTAACCTCTAAATCATAGATCTTGGCTGCTAAGCTATTGGCAATAGCGGCGGTATCGGTTAATTTTTCATCGTGTACCCGTTTAGCGCAGGCCGCGGTGTCACTGCTCTCCACCACTTTAATATGCGGGTACTCATCCATAAAATCAACACATTGGCGCAGGGCAATGGGGTGTGAAATAACCGTTTTAATATCCTCAAACTTAACGCCAGGTAGCGTTAAAAAATGCAGCTGTATAGGTAAATATACCTCGCCCACAATAGGGAAGTTATAACTCATGAGCAACGAGTAGTTGGGCAGTATACTGCCGGCTATATTGTTTTCAATAGCCATCACCACATAATCGGCCTGTTTATTTTTGAGTGCCTCAAATGTTTGTTTAAATGAGTTGCACTCCACCGTTTGTATGTTGGTGCCAAAATACTTAAAGGCCGCTTCTTCATGAAACGATGCGCGGATACCTTGTATGGCCACTCGTGGCGTTTTACTTTCCATAACCCTGTTAAATGCAGAAAGTCCCGGCTGTTGGGCCGGGACTTTCTGTTGTTTATATGTCTTTGTTAAAGCATATCAGTCCCGGCTCTTACTGCTAAAGTAAAAGTAATAGAAACCAAAACCGAATGCGTTGTTTAACTTCATTGTTGTGTTGTTGACGGTAAATGTACAAGATAAAAACGAACTGTCAAGAGAAAATTTTAAAAAAGTTATTTAAACCAAATTTTGTTGGGTTTGTGGTAGCACTTGTTGAGGGGATAGGGAGTGCCAAGCTGGTGATAAAAAGAGAAAAATAAGCGTTCTATCATTATGGGACTATTGTAAAGAACAACCTTATAAGTGCGTTAAATGTAATGGAGACACATTCTCGCCGATTAAGCAAACACTTCATGAGGCTGGTAAACAAGCGTTTTAACGTTTTTACCGGCTGTTCTTTAGTATAATAATAATTTGTAAAACACCTGTTTCTGAAAAAGGGCATAGGTACAGTAATTAAACTAAAAACCTAGCCGCTAACCGGAACACACTACCCCTAACTGATAAGCGTGTGAAGTACTCAAGCCAGGTTAAACAGTGATATCCGAGGATGTCACTTATCATATAGGCTGCTATGATACTTTGTGCAGTCAGATTCATGATTTGCGAGTTATTTATTGCTGCAATGCTTTACACTCAAATGATAGTTTGTTTAAAACAATGATGCGGTGCAACCTTTTATAGAAAGAACAAAATATTAACTTATGATAAATAACAATAACCCGGTTTGGTTTATTACAGGTTGCTCTACCGGCTTTGGCAGAGAACTGGCCAAACTGATATTAGATCGCGGATGGAATGCGGTAATAACAGCCCGCAATATTGACCAGGTCAAAGATCTGGCCAATGGTTTCGAAAATTCGGCACTGGTACTGCCGTTGGATGTAAACGATAAAAGTCAGATCGCGCTGGCTGTGGCCAAAGCCGAAGAAGCCTTTGGTAAGATAGATGTGTTGGTGAACAACGCCGGCTACGGTTATTTCAGTAGTATTGAAGAGGGCGAAGAAGAAAAGATAAGGGCACAGTTTGAAACCAATTTTTTTGGATTAGTGAGTATGATACAGGCTGTGTTGCCCGGTATGCGTAGCCGTAAAGTGGGGCATATTATTAACTTTTCGTCTATTGGCGGCTTAAGGGCATTTACCGCAACGGGTTATTATCATGCTACCAAGTTTGCAGTAGAAGGCTTGTCTGAATCTTTATCGCAGGAAGTTGCCTCATTGGGAATTAAAGTACTACTTGTTGAGCCCGGACCATTCCGCACTGATTGGGCCGGGCGTTCAACCTCGCGTACGCCGGTTCGGATAGCAGATTATGCCGATGCGGTAGGCAAACGCATGGAAGCCAGCCAAAACGGAAGCGGCAAGCAGCAGGGCGACCCGGTTAGAGGCTGCGAGGCCATTATTAAAGCGGTAGAAGCGGAGCAGCACCAGTTGCGTTTACTGTTAGGTGAGCCCGCTTACAATTTAGCAATGGAAAAGATCGATCAATTGAAAACGAACTTCGAATCGTTGAAAGACCTTACGCTGAGTGCAGATTTTCCGGAATCTGAAAGATAAGTATTCCGTGTAGTTTGAATTGAAGGGAGGCTATTGCTTTTAAGCAAAAGCCTCCCTTTATGTTTTTTACAGTTTATTGTAATAGCTTAAGCTATCGCACAGTTCTTCTTCAGTACATATATGGTCTATACTGCACTCTCCAATTTTATTGATCAGGGTACAGTTAATTAAGCCATTTTGGTTTTTCTTGTCGGTTTTCATTAATGCGTACAGAACCGTATGGCACGAATCCTCTAACACGTATTTAGGGTACAACGCTTTTAAAACGCTGCTTATTTCATTAAGTTCTTCCAAACTTAAGCCCGCTTTTTTGTGTGATAGCCAGGCTTCACATATCATACCCAATGCTACGGCCTCGCCATGCGTTAAGTGGTTATCATCGTTTTGCAGCGAGTACGTTTCAACCGCATGCCCAACGGTATGGCCAAAGTTGAGGCATTTGCGAAAACCTTTTTCAAACGGATCGGAAACTACGACTTTGTTTTTTATGGCTACCGATTGATAAACCAACTGGGCCGATGGCAAGCTTAAGGGACTGCCCAGGCCTTTCAACTCATTCCAGTAAGCGGCATCCTGTATCAGGCCATGTTTCAGCATTTCGGCATAGCCAGACAAAACCTGGCGTTCGGGAAGCGTCTCTAAAAAGGCATGCTCTATAAAAACCGCTTTAGGCGATGTGAAAGTGCCTATAATATTTTTGAGGTTATCAAAGTCGATACCTGTTTTGCCACCAACAGACGCGTCAACCTGCGAAAGCAGGGTAGTGGGCATTTGCACAAAATCTATCCCGCGTTTGTAGGTTGAAGCGGCAAAACCACCCATATCGCCAATTACACCGCCTCCCAGGTTTATCATAAGGCTATGGCGGTCGGCGCCAAAATCGATCAGCATTTTCCAAATGCCTGCGCAAAAATCAATATTCTTGCTTTCTTCGCCGGCATTTACCTCAATTACATCATAATTGTTATTTAAATGCTCTAAGCGGCTTTGCAGCAATGGTAAACAATGCTGGCCTGTATGTTCATCAGTTAAAATAAAAAAACGGGAGTAATTGCCTTGTTCAATAAAATTAACCAGTTGGGTTAGCGTATCCTCAAAATATACAGGGTAGTCAATGCTATCAATCGTATCCATAAAATTAAATCACCACAATCTTTTTCGACCGGAATTCTACTACATCGCCTTTTTTTACTTTAAGACGCTTGCGGTAATCAACCTGGCCGTTATATTTCACTTCACCTTCAGTTACCACAATTTGTGCTTCGCCGCCGGTATATACTAAACCGGTGGCCTTTAATAATTGTATTAGAGGGATAAAGTCGCCGTTTAGTTTAAATTCAATCATGATATTGGCAAAAATAAACTATTACCGCATAAAATGAGTTATATAGATTGATTTTCTAATTTTGCGCGATGTTTGCTGAACCTACCGATGTGCCACAGCCCGAAAAGGGTAACCTATCTTTTGAGAATACAGAAATTGCTTTTAAGCATGCCTCCAACGCCGATTTAAAACGTGCTTATTGGCTGTTTACCGCTATAAACAACAACTTTTTAGTGAAGATTGGCCCAGGCATGACCAATTTTGCCATGAACATTGGCCTGCCTATTAAAGGCATTATTAAGGCTACTATATTTAAACAATTTTGCGGCGGCGAAACCATTGCAGAATGCAATGACACCATAAAAAACCTATACTCAGGGGGGGTAGGCACTATTCTCGATTACTCTGTTGAGGGTGAGGAAGATGAAAAAGTGTTTGATCATACGCGCGACGAAATTATTCGTACTATTGAACGTGCCACCGGCGACCCGGCCATTCCCATAACTGTTTTTAAAGTAACCGGCGTAGGGCGTTTTGGCCTGCTCGAGAAATTGGATGCTGGTACCGCTTTAACGCAGGCAGAGGAAGAGGAATGGCAAAAAGTGCAGAACAGGGTACAGGCCATTTGCCAAAAAGCGCATCAGGCCGGCATACCGGTTATGATTGATGCAGAGGAAACCTGGATACAAAAGACGATTGATAAACTGACGCTGAATATGATGCGCCGGTATAACCGCGATAAAGCCATTATATTTAATACCTACCAAATTTACCGGCACGATAAGCTAGCCTCATTAAAAACTGATTTTGATATAGCCCGTACTGAAGAGTTTATGCTGGGCGTTAAAATTGTGCGTGGCGCCTATATGGAAAAGGAACGCCGCCGCGCCGCAGAAATGGGTTATCCATCGCCCATACAGCCCGATAAGCTTTCGGCCGACCGCGATTATAACGACGCTTTACGTTTTTGCATTGAGCATATAGATCGTATTGCGCTGGTAGCCGGTACGCATAATGAAGATAGCTGCCGTCTGCTAGCCGATTTACTGAACCAGCTGCATATACCGCATAACCATCCGCATGTATACTTTTCGCAATTGCTCGGCATGAGCGATAACCTGAGCTTTAACCTGGCCAATGCGGGCTACAATGTGGTAAAATATGTACCCTACGGACCAGTGAAAGCAGTAATGCCGTACTTGTTTCGCCGAGCGCAGGAAAACACGGCTATTGCCGGCCAAATGAGCCGCGAGTTGGGATTGATTATCAAAGAAAAAAAGCGCAGGGGTATGTAATTAAGCCTAAAGCAAAAATGTGTCAGGCAAAACGCTTAACTTCACCAGTTCATCTTCTACCAAAAATTGCATAGCATGCATCGGAGCTTTCAATGGGCAGTTTTGCTCGTTTTTGTTGTGGTTTGTTCGTTCATTATTAAAGATGAGCAAAACCTGAGTGTTGTGTTTATTGGAGACAGTATTACGGTTGGTTCTGTGCCACGCGTGCAGTCGCCACCCCGATTTGCGGGCGAGTACTTGCAACAACAACGCGGCATAGGTAAAGTAAAAGTGGCAAACGCGGGTATAAGTGGCTACACCACCTTTAACTTTTTACCAGGTAGCAGCACTTATGAAAAGGTTAAGCTTGCTGCAGATACCATTCAGGCAAATACAAATGCAACGCTGATTTTTTCCATTATGTTGGGTACTAATGATAGCGCCATAAAAGGGCCTTTGGGTGCACCCCTTACACCCGCAAACTATCGTGCTAATCTTAAAACTATCACCGATAGCCTTATGGCCCGTTATCCGTATTGCAGGGTTATTATCAACTATCCGATATGGTATAGCGATAGTACAGCTAATGGTCATTCCTCTTATCTAAAGGCGGGGCAGGAGCGGGTGTTACTTTACCAAAAGCAAATTGATACGCTTACCAACCTGTACAAAAAGGCCAGACCGCAACGTGTATTTCTGGGTGATAAAAAGGCTTATCAATATTTCAAGGAAAACTACCTTACCGATTTTAAAGAGCAGAAAGGCCCCTCGGGTGTTTACTACCTGCATCCCAATCAAAAAGGAGATAAAGCTTTAGGCGAATTTTGGGCCAAATCTATTTTAAGATCTTTAAAATAGATTAGCTTTCATCACGTTGAAAACGTTTAGGTGGTCAATGCCGTACTTAGCTGCGCTTTAACTCGTATTGGAAAGCTACAATCCCGCACTCAAATGCTGTAGAACCTACCAGGTTCAAGCTTTGTTGGCTATCCAGATCTTTGAAAATAGCCATGCCACTTCCAATCGCGGTCGGGTTAATTAATAAGTTAAACTCATCAATCAACCCCTCTTTAATAAGCGATGATACAAACATTGCACCACCATAAGCGATAATATCATTACCGTCTTGCTCTTTTAGTTGGTTGATTTCCTGGGTAAGGTTGCCTTTTGCCAAAACGGTATTGTTCCAGGTTGATTGCTGGAGTGTTTTTGTAAAAACAACTTTGAGTGTATTAGTGAACTTTTGACCAGCAATAAAGTCGGCCGCGTCTGAGTTTTCGGCAACAGAAGCCCAGTAGGGGATAAAGCCTTCGGCAAGTTTTCTGCCCAAAACAATAGTATCAACAGTTGCCGTAATCTCGCCTACATATTTGTTAAGATCTTCTGTCCAGGGTAGAGTCATCCAGTTCATTTCGCCATTTGGTCCGGCTATAAAGCCATCTATCGTCATTTGCACCTGTAGCTTTAATTTTCTCATGGTATAAGTTTAACTGTGTTACACAAACATACACAAGTACGGTAAACCTTTTAAGGGATAGAACGACAAATTGAGGGCTAAATGCGGCAAGGTAGTAACAGGTGGTCGTATAATTATAAATTGTTAAAAACCGTTTCAATTTACTGTACGTGTATTATAAGGTGATTTCCGCATTCGCTGAACCGCAAAGTGCACAATTAGATTACCTTTGCGGGGGAACGAGCTTTATATCTAAAATGCCGGTGCTTAGGATAAATTTCTGTAGGCATCCGGTGTTAAATGAAATAGTTAGCTTATACTATCTGCATCAAAATAATCAATGGCAAACCCTATTAGCTATATTCAGCGTTGTAAATCGTTTTACGAAATTACTAATACAGAACTGTACGCAGCCATGCGGCTGCGTAATGAAGTGTTTGTGGTTGAACAAAACTGTGTTTTTCAGGATGCAGACAATAAAGACCAGCAATGCTATCACCTGATGCTTTGGCAGGACAGTTTATTAGTGGCCTACGCCCGTTTGGTGCCAGCCGGATTGTCTTACCGCGAGGTATCTATAGGCCGAATTATTACCAGTGGCTCGGTTAGGGGAACCGGCATGGGCGCTATACTGATGCGCCATGCTATTGAAGAGTGCCAGCGTTTATTTGGTACAGGGCCTATCCGTATTGGCGCGCAGGTTTATGCCGTGCCTTTTTATGAGAAGTTTGGCTTCCAAGCCCAGGGCGAACACTACGATGAAGACGGCATTCCCCATGTAGAAATGTTACGGTTGTTGTAGCCGGCCAACTTGACCATTGTAACACTTAAAAGTAAAGAAGCCGTAGTCAAATCACCGCTAAATGCAATAGGTTACAAGTTTGAGAACGATCTTGAAACCTTGTATGCATCAAGCAAATAAGCGGGCTTTAACTTTTTCCGATCACTTCCTGACGATGTCTTATTCCCCAATCAGTCAGGTTGTTTATAATTGTTTGTAATGTTTTACCATGTTTGGTCAGTTCATACTGAACTGTTACCGGGTGCGTGTCCAAAACGGTTCGTTCTACTAACTTATTAATTTCAAGCTCCTTTAGTTCTTTACTGAGCATTTTGTTCGAAATGCCTACAACGTCGTTTAAAATATCTGTAAATCGCCTCTTATTGTAATGGCAGATGGAAGATATAATATAGATTTTCCATTTCCCGTTTAACACGTCCATAGCATCGTGGACCGCCATCATCTCTTTTTTGCGGTCTGTTTGAAATTCTTTTTTGCACTCCATAGGTTACTTCGTTACCTCAAGGTTACTGTTACTTTTGTATACAAAGTTACTAAAATATATTTCGCGGATGTAGCTTTGCAACCTAAATAGTAACAACAATATGGATAAGTTAACAAACAAAGTAGCTATAGTTACAGGTGCATCAAAAGGCATAGGTGCCGCTATTGCAACATATTTTGCAGCAGAAGGTGCTAAGGTTGTAGTAAATTATGCCTCGAGCAAAGAGGGGGCAGATAAAGTAGTTGAAGCCATCACTGCTAACGGGGGTACGGCCATCGCGGTACAGGCCGATGTATCTAAAGAAGCCGACGTGATCAGGCTGTTTGAAGAAACAAAAAATGCGTACGGCACGCTGAATATTTTAGTAAACAATGCAGGTGTTTACCAGTTTTGTCCAATCGAGCAGTTCACCACAGATTCTTTTCATCAGCATTTTAATATCAACGTGTTGGGATCTTTGCTGGCTATACGCGAAGCGGTAAAGTTATTTGGTGATAATGGTGGCAATATTATCAATATCAGCTCAGAAGTAAGCAAAATGCCTATGAGTACCGGATCGGTTTATGCAGCAACTAAAGCTGCGTTAGATGCTATTACTATCGCCTTGTCTAAAGAGCTGGGCGCCAAAAATATCCGTGTTAACTCCATTTTACCCGGTTCAGTAGAAACCGAAGGCACGCATAGCACAGGGATTACGGGTAGCGATCTTGAAAAGATGCTGATTGCCAATACACCGCTCGGTCGTATCGGCCAGCCCGACGACATTGCCAAAGTTGCTTTATTCCTCGCTTCTGATGAAGCTGCCTGGATAACCGGAGAAAAAATTTCTGTATCAGGCGGTATTTACGGGTTCTGATTTTAGTTTAAACCTGCCTTACACATTATAAATAATCAAAATGGCAAAAGAAAATTATAACGGAGCGTTACAGCATCCCATAGGTACAGGCTTTAACGGCACATCAACAACTACCGACGTAATTAAGGGAATAGATATCAACGGAAAAATTGCCATTGTTACCGGCGGTAATACAGGCATAGGTTTGGAGACGGTAAAAACACTTTCCAAAGCAGGGGCAACAGTAATTGTACCAGCACGTGATGTACAAAAGGCCAGGAAAAACCTCGAAGGGATTACTAACGTTGAAATAGAGGAATTGCACCTGATGAACCCCGATTCTATTGACACTTTTGCCGAAAAGTTTTTGGCATCGGGTCGGCCGTTACATCTGCTCATCAACAACGCGGGTATTATGTTCGTGCCTTTACGTCGCAACTCACGCGGTATCGAATCGCAACTTGCAGTCAATTATCTGGCCGTTTTTCAACTCACTGCCCTGTTGTGGAGAGCACTAAAACAAGCTGATGGCGCAAGAGTAATTAACGTTTCTTCGCTGGGGCATCATTTTGCACCGTTTAACTTTGATGATCCAAATTTTGAGCAGCGCGAGTATAATACCCTGCAGGCTTATGGTCACTCAAAAACAGCTGTCAATTTGTTCTCGCTCGAACTGGACAATCGTGCCAAACCTTTTGGAGTAAGAGCTTATTCCTTACATCCGGGTAATATATGGGGAACAGAACTAACCAGGGAGGCACCATTGGAGATATTACAGCAGTTTGGCTTTTATGACGACAAGGGCAAGGCTGTACCCGAAGTAATTGAATCGCTGAAAACAGTTCCGCAAGGTGCCGCCACCACAGTTTGGGCTGCTACGAGCCCGTTGCTTAGCTCAACAGGCGGTGTGTACCTCGAAGATGTTGACGTAGCTGCCTTAGCTACTAATTCACCCATTTCCAACGGTGTAAAATCTTATTCATTAGAGGAGGCCAGTGCCAAGCGATTATGGCAAATGACTGAAGTGCTAACAGGCGCTAAATTTAACTTTAGTTAATTGTAAAATGTAACACTAGCAATTAACAGCCGGCTAAGCGCCGGCTTTTTTTGTTTTTGCGCCGTTTATATCCAACTCAATTATTTTTAACGCGGTTTGCAACTTTTAAATAATTAAGCCGTACAAGCAGCAAGTGGTGGACTAAAAGCAGAATTCGCTTTATGGTATGTGCACTAAAGGTATCGTAAGTAAGCTCGTTCTTATGGGCGGGCATATTTACTTTAACAACCAGATCTTATGAATACACAAGTTGAGATGACACTGGATACGCTAGAAGGCTTTATACAAAAGTCTTTTGACGGATTCTTCGACGAAATGCACTTTCAGGCAATTCAGATGCCCGCCAAAATGTTAAAGGTCAGTGCTACTTACCATAATATCCCTTTTTCTTATACCTTCAATTTATTCGAGTGGAACTTTTATTCGAGGTCTAAAATGGCATTGCATATACTCGAGAACATGAAAGGAAAGATCGCGCGCAACGAACAAACCATTTTTACCAAGAAAGCTCTCGCTACTCAATCTCTACACGGATAACATCTTCAATCTTGGTTATAAAGCATGGGCTGAGGAGTTAATTATGCAGTTGCAGCTCTTTGTATCTTTCATAAGCGTCTATAAACCATCTGGCCCGGCCGTACCGGTCATTAATCTGATCTAACATTTTGTTGTAAAATGGCATAGTGTATTTAGTAGATGGATTGGAATGTATTAACATGTGCTTTTAGCTCTTTTTAAGTTTTTGAGAAGTGATAACTTGAGAAAAGCTGAGGTTAACCGTTTTTTTTCAGATTAGGGAAGAGGGCAGGCAATACCCCCTGGTACGCAGCGTGGTGATGAATCTCTACCGTTAGCTTGCTTGCTTTAAGGGCAAGAAGGAAAGGATTCATATTTACAGCCGGATAGTATTCCGGTAATATACTATCCTTTACTACATCAAAACATTAAAAGTAGTGCTAATTAAATGAGCTTCTAAACGCTAAAGGCGATACACTGGTTTTGATCTTGAACAATTTGGAAAAGCTCTGACTGTGCTCAAACCCCAGTTGAAAAGCAATCTCCGAAACAGATAATTCAGTAGTTGATAGCTTTTCTTTTGCTTTTTCTATTAGTTTTTCGTGAATATGCTGTTGCGTGGTTAACCCCGTAAGTGATTTAAGTAAGCTGCTTAAGTACATGGGCGATATATTCAAAGAATCAGCAATATGCTGTACAGTTGGCAAACCAGTGGTGTTTTCATTGTTGAAATGATCGTCAATAACTTTTTCTAATTTCTCTAAAATTTTATGATCGTTAGCTTTGCGGGTTAGAAATTGCCTTTGATAAAAGCGGTCGGAATAGTTAAGCAGGGTTTCGATTTGAGAAACGATGATATTTTGACTGAACTTATCTAAATTGGCATTATACTCCTGTTCAATATTTTTAACAATAGCATTAAGCGTTGCCTCTTCCTTTTCAGAAAGAAACAACGCCTCATTTACGGCGTAATCAAAGAACTCATAATGGTTAATGCTTTTTGCCAGGGGCGTGTTCCATAAAAAATCAGGATGGATCATTAAAATCCAGCCGCTTTTAGTAGATGCCAGTTCTTCGATGGTTTCAATACCAAAAACCTGGTTAGGGGCAATAAAAAACATCACTCCATCATCAAAATCGTAATGGTTTTGCCCATACTTGAATGTTGCACCAATGCTGCGCTTGATGGAGATATGATAAAAATCAAATACAAAGTTCTTATGATGGATTTCTTCAGAGCAGTTGAAGGTTCCATAATCAAACAAGCTGATTAAGGGGTGCTGAGGTGAAGGCAAGCCTTTCATTTTGTGAAATTCAGCAATCGATCTTACCCTGTGTACCTGATGTTGACTCATATTCAAATTTACAAATAATGTTATATCATCATTCCACCGGAGAGTTCAATCCTTTGGCCGTTCATCCAGCCGGCTTCAGGGGTACAAAGAAAAGCAACTACACCACCAATGTCTTCGGGTACGCCCACACGTCCCAACGCGGTAACCGAAGATATCATGTTTCTTTTGTTTTCATCAGATTTATTTGATCCTCCGCCAAAATCAGTAGCGATTGCGCCGGGTGCAACCACGTTGGCTTTAATTTGCCTTGCTCCAAGCTCTTTGGCCAAACATTTGGTGTAAGTTTCAATTGCGCCTTTCATGCTTGCATAGGCCGAAACATTCGGGAAGGCTATTCTTGTTAGCCCTGAGGAAATATTAATAATCCCTCCGCCGTTGTTTAAGATGGGCAAAAGTTTTTGAGTCAGAAAATAAACTCCTTTAAAATGAACATTCATCATGGCGTCAAATGCTTCTTCGGTAGTCTCCGTCACCGAACCATATACGCCGGCTCCGGCATTGTTAATTAAAAAATCGAAGTTAGGTGATCCCTCGTGTTCTTGTAAATGCTGACTAACCTGCGCTACAAAAGCGTCGAAAGTTTTGGTGTCACTCACATCCAGTTGGTAAGCAATAGCTTTCTGGCCCATGGATAATACTTCTTGTACCACTTTATCCGCTTCTGCCTTGTTGTTGCGATAGGTGAAGATGATGTTGTTTCCATTTTTCGCTAACTGGATCACCATATCTCTGCCCAAACCACGGCTACCACCGGTTACAATTGCAATTTTGTTTTTTGTTGACATACTTTATACTTTTAATAACACAAAGTTCAGCACATCCTAGTATACTTTTGTAGCCGAACTATAGGTTGTTGTAGTCGTTTTTAATACTGATTCCTGTGCATTCTTCAATGCCCCAAATAAAGGTGTCTATTGCGAAAAATTGCTTATTCAACTGGTTTTACTCACTTTGCAGCCCTGCAACACATGGGCTACAGCGCGTTTACTACATTAAACGTAAAACAACTTATATCTGGCGTTTCTCTTCTTAAAAAGGATATTCCAATCTGTTGATGGCGTAGTTATAAAACCTTGATCGCGAAACTTCGTTTCATTCTTATGCCATACAGCCAATCCACAGTTATTGCCGGTGACAGTGAGCCCAGTGTGAATTTAAAGTGTGGCAACGTGCGCGCCGCGTTTCTGATATTCTGCATGATTTTTTGGTTGTTTAGCTTAGTTTTTCTTTGTCAGATGGCAGAGTATAGCGGTTTCCCAAAGCTGGCAGAGCAGGCTCATGCCATAAATGATTACTTTGGTCACAGTTCGACCGCCTTTATGGCCGGACCAGTAATCATCCTGGCTACATTTTTATATTTTTATTGGGCGCGTAAAAAGCTTACTTGGTTCAACGGTGTTATGATTGATGATGAGTATATAAATGTGGTGCATTATGAATTTAAGAAAATCACCAATAACATCTCTTTGATCTATCTACAAACACCCGGATGGCTTTACGTTATTTACCCGGTTACCTCACAGGACGGGCGAAAGTTCCCGAACGTGAAGATGATGAAGACAGAAGCAGCATTGAACGAGGTGCAGGTTGAACTTTTAAAAAGTAAGCTGCAAACATCCACCGCCACAGAGAAAGCGTTTTGGTTTGTCAGCAAAGATGTAGTCATCTCTTTTGTGATTTTTGTTCTGATTGCTGCGTCTGCTTTTTTATTTACCTGATTGCTTGTGAAACAATGCATTATAATCGCTTAAAAGGGCGCTGAGCGTGGCCGCATTTATCTTTCAGTTTCGGTATTTTACCAATGGTGATTTTGGAATTTCACAGTTTTAACGATGCATCTCTGAGGCCTTGCGGAAATCTTTGATCAATGCCAATATTTGCTCAGGCCGTTTGTCCAATCCGTCTAAATGGAGTTTACGGTTTCTGCCGGGCGTTTCAAACCACAGAAACCATGTTGGTTTAACCGAACCGAGCGGCATCAACTTTTCATTGGAGATGTACTGCCACTCATAAAATTCTCCGTCGTGAGCGGTAATGCCCTTGTTGCTGATAACAAGCTGAGGCTTATTCAAGTTCAATAAGTTCCAGTATTCCTGATAGGCCAGTGTAGCACCAACTATTATGCTTACTATGGACATAATATATTTGATGATACTGCCACCCTGCAGCAATGAAACTATGCCGCCAATGAATACTAATACCATGGCCATAAACCATAGTATCTTTGCCTTAGAAAATTTGATAGTTACCTCATCTGATGCGTGCATAGTGTAGATATTGTTTAATATATGATTATGGATTAAACGGAATACCCAAATCTGTTAAGATATAAGGTGCCATAAACCCGGCGACGAAACCACCCATAATACAGAAAGCGCAAAGTATCAATAACGGTATGGCAGCAACCATGTAATAAGCCGACCTGCTTTCTCTCACCTGTAAAAAATACTGGCTATAGTCAACGGGCTTACCAGGAAATAATTCAAAAAGCAAGCGCTCGAACAAAGATACGCTCGATCCTTCCACAATTTGCAGACGATAGTGACCAGGTTCAGCAAAGAACCGGTTCATCTCCATGCGCGCCGTATCCAAACTACTAGAATGAGGACGAAAAACAGATGCGTCTATTGGAACAGGCTCACCGGATGGCACACTAAATAGCTTTAAAGCAAACCTATCAACCGGAGTACGCCGAAATAACCGTCCTTTCTGCCAAACAGCATACACCCCCTTTTTTTTGACTTCAAAGTGGATCTCTTTTTCGGTAAACGGCTTTTCTGCAATGACTTCTCCATTGAATATATCTTTAAGCATGCGGATAGCTTTAATAAGTATGAACACACCTAATGGTACGAGGCAAAAAAATAGTGTTCTGAATATAGTTAAGCTCATGGTTAAAACTTTTAAATCGTATCAATGATATGAATGCTCATTTTTTTGCCGTTCGCATTTGATCGGTATTGTTATCAATAGCCGTTAGATGGCTGTCATAACGACGACGGTAGACATATAGCAAGCGTTCTAGCTCTATACGGCCTATGGCGTATAAGGTGAGTTTAAGGTCCTCACTTCCGCTGCTATGATCATAACATAAGAAATCTGACCGGGCACCTTTGCCAAGCGAACGTTCAACGATCCTTTCATTTTTGATATCTTTCCAGGAATGAAAACCCGACTGAACAGTTTGTATACCTTCATCGTCAAGAATCAATTCAGGCCGTTTAATCAGCATATCCCGAATAAGCGTAATCATAGTATAAGCCAGCGCAAGTAACAATCCGCCAGCCAGAATACGAGCTAATAAGCTTACATCTTTTGGTGCATATATCAGCACAATCGTTGCTAAGCCCATACCCAACAATTGAAAAGCAAAGTTGAATAGCCAGTGCCGCCAAGAGATCCCGATTGTGGTTTTAGCCGGTACGCCAGGGTCGTCAACAAATTGAACCGGCTGGGCAAAGCGCTCATTTAGTTCCTTCCATATCGCACGGTCTGCCGGTGTGATTGGAAGCATCCGGCCAATAAGTGTGTCATTATCCAGGTAGAGGCCGGCAAGTTTAGCGTCCTTACGTAATTGATGCACATCACTGCAGTGCGCAAACGCCCATAAGTTCCATGAAATCATTTTTCTGCTCCAATAGCGAAAGGGCAAATAAATAAAGAGGAAAAAAGTAAATAGGATAACGCCTGCCATAATTAGTAATGGCTGCCCGGAACCATTGGTATAATTAGCAACGATCAGGGCAAGCAAAGTAAGTGGCGCTATAAAGATTAAAGCTCCAAATAGCAATAATATACGTGGCAGGAGAAGTTGTTTTCGTCCCTGCTCAAGCACTTCCTGCACGGTAAGCGTGTGTTCCATCGGCAATAAAATGCAAACATCAAACCCCGGCAAACGTTTTGAAATATGTAAAGTGACAAATAAATAATATTGGCTTATGAAGTTAAATGCTCTTTATGGGATAGAGTTAATTGTCTTAATCTTGGTAGCGGTGTTATAAACCACCAGCGTTCATGTGCAAACTTGTAACATGTTTTTTTATAAAGAGGCTATTTATGGAAACTTACCAAAACCGGACCTTGCAGTCTTTTGGCCAGTAAAGTAGCTATACACTCCCGGTATGGCGATAAGACATTTGCTGCAAATGCAAACAAGGCCACTGCAAGGGCGACCATAAACCCAGTTCAGAAAAGGTACAAGACGATACAAAATAATGGGGTTCTTGGTTTAACGTTATTCCATTGGCTATTTAGGCAAACCCGATAAATTATAAAATGAAAAAACTACTGTGGGTTATACGTTTATTGATACTGCTGGCGTTTGCCAGCGGTTGTACACCAGGGCCAAAAAGATTAACTGGGCAATTTTTGAATGAGCTGCGAAACGGACAGTATACAAGTGCCGAAACTATGGCTGCCCCTGAGGTTATAAAGCAAATAGCCATTATTGAACAGGATAAATATGCACTTTACAACGGTCAGAAATGGAATTTCGGGGAACTTACGGTGCAATTCAAAAATGATATTGCTACAGTTTTATATACCGTAATGCTTAAAGACGGTACAGATATTAGACAACGGGCCAGACTAGCAAAATCAAACAACCGCTGGTTAATACAGGCTATTGAAAATATAAAGATTAACTATTCGGCAAAGGCATTGAAAGAACGGACTTATCAGGATTACGGAAACCAAATGCTTATAGCACCCTTAGATATAGAATATATTACAAAATCAAAATTAACAAAGCACATAGGGCAATTCGTAATGATCTCAGGCAACCTGTGTGATTTTGAGGAGCGGAATAATACATTAACAATGTCAATGGGTGAAGACAGTTCTATCCCTTTGTTATATGTTACAATAATTGGAAGCGCAAAAACACGCGCAATAAAGGACCATAAGAAATACTTGCAGATTGATTATAGGGTCGAGTCGCCGTTGGGTGACACATTTACTGCCATCGGTTTGCTTCGCCAAGCTAAGGGACGCTTTTCGATGGAAGTCAGTAACCCGCAGAATATCGTTACAGGCCCGGTTCTGCGTGTTGAAAAACGCTGATCAATTAAACAATGATAGCTTTGCCTGGTTACTTTGAATTGTATATTCGAGCTAAAGCTTGTGTATATACTTGAAATTTAAACGGGGCTTGATAGGTGCGTTCAGTAGTTAATTATATTAACCCATAATATTGATGAAATACCTTTTTGTAAACATAATACTTAGCTTAACGGTACTGTCTTGCACATCGGGGCGTAAAGATAACGCCAAAGCCGATTCTACAAACGCTGCGGCGTCGGTATCAAATACCGGACCTTTCGATCTGGCCACACTTACACTGAAAGAAAAGAATGCGCCGGGTCTGATAGCTGCCCGTAAAGTTAAACCTGAGCCCGTCTCAGATGTTGAGCAGACGTTATTAGGTTACGAGGTTTTAAAAAGCAGCAACGCTAATGTACTGCGGTTTGGCGGCATAGATTTGTCTGGAGCGAACGGCACGAACAAAAACCACGTCTTATTCCATTATGATGATCAGACAAAGGCGCTGGCTTTTTACGTGGTTGCGCTTTACACACAGCAACAAGCTGACGCTTTACTGAAGGAGCTAGAGAAAATGGGGAAACCACAGTTTGAAAAAATTGGTCTGGATAAAGGAGAAGTAGCACTGGACCTGAATGGAGACCCAATAGAACGTGGCAAAGAGCAAAAACAAGCTTACCGGGTTTGGGAAAACAAAAAGAATAGGCTAACTTATTTTTTTGGCGAGCTGGGTTCAGGGAAGGATTTCGAAGCCGAGTTAACCGTTTTAGACAGATCTGCCAAATATGCTAAAGATTGGATCTCATTTGATTCATTAGACTGGTATAAAAAGTAAATTCGGCTATACTCTCAGATGCATGATATTGATTTATATTGCTTTGATTTACAGCTACCTTCAGGTTTATCTTAATATTTTAAAGCGATATTTGAAATGCGTAATGATTTTTGTTACTCATTTGAGTTTACTTGTAATTAAGCATACTCGGCTATACGTTGTTTACTATTTAATCCTTCCAGTCTCTGCATCAAGTGCCGAGTTTCGGGCGCGCGGACCTTTTGCGTTGCCCCCCGTAAACCGGTAGATGAAGTTTAACCGCACTTGTCGCGATTCGTAATATCCGTAGTTGGTTGCATAATACCCTGGAAAGCTTTGGGTGAAGCGTGATTGATTGCCCTTATAGATATCATTTACGGCTAATCTGATCGTTGCTTTTTTATTGAATAGTAGGCGCTGCAAACCCAAATCCAACTGGCTGGTTGCCTGTACAAAGTTATTAGCCCCCGTTAAGCGGTGCGAATTAAATGTGGAGATAATTTCGCCGGTCAAATCAAACGGAAGTTTTATAGTTTGCTGCAAACTCATCCGGTAGGCCAGTTGTTTTAGGTTTAAGGCGCGGTACTGATCAAAAGCAATATCGTTTTTAATATAGTATAATAAGCCGTTAAAGGTGACGTCCCATTTGTTAGTAAGCGCAAACAGCTGCGTCAATGATGCAGACCAATTGGTTTGCGTGCCCAGATTACGGCTCACCATTACAATTTTATTTTGCTGTAACGTATCGGTCACGTTGGCGCTGAACTGATTAGTGTGTAAAAAGTTTAGGCCAACGATGGTGGAACTTTTGTAGGCATACAACAGCCCTAAGCGGTGAACCAGTTGAGGTTTTAAAAACGGGTTACCCTGCCAAAAAGAAAGCTCGTCCAGTAAATACACAAATGGATTTAAATCCTGGTAAGCCGGCCGTTCAATACGTTTGGCGTATGACAGGGCAACGCTGTGTAGCTTAGTTGGTTTTAAGGTAATACTAACCGCCGGGAATAAACTGGTATAGTTGCGATGAATGATGGTCAGCGAATCGGCGGTGAGGGTTTGGTAACGTAGGTTGCCGGTCGAGGCTGTGTTTTCCAGTCTCAATCCGGCTTGTACCTGCCATTTCGCCATGGTTTTTTTATAGCTCACATAACCGGCGCTAATCTGCTCGGTATATTTAAAATCGTTCGACCGGCGGTAATCCAAACTATCAAAGGCCAGCACATGGTAAAATCTGGCATCGTTCCCCGAAGCTACCGATGAGTATTTTAGACCCGATTCCAGTTGCCCGCTAAACAGGTTAGTGGTATAGTCCACTTTGATTCCCCGCAGGTTAATATCAATATCATTCAGCGTGCGATACAAGTTTTGGCTTTGCAGCAATGCTTGGGCATCACGGTAGACATTGGATTGCAGATTGCCGTTCCACTTATTAAACAAGCCGTAATCGGCGTCTACATTAAAAGTATGACCAGCAGTGTCCTCGTATTTATAATTAAGGTTAAAATTATAGCGTTCGGTGTGCTGCCCATAATAATCATTATAGGCATCGAGTGTTTGATCGATACCGGATGCCGGCGGTGTGCTGATGAGCGTTTTGGTATCGGTTAAACCGCCGCCAAAAATAAAGTTTCCGCTTACCAGCAACCCTATAGTATTCTTTCGGTTAATCACATAATCGGCACCCACGCGGCCCGACATTTTTTGTCGCTTGTCTACATCATAAGTATCGCTGTTATAATTTTTGCCACTTTGCAGGCGGTCGGTACCGTATACGTAGGTATAATTGCCTAAAAAATGGCTGTAGCTGCCATAAACATTAAGCTTACCAGTGCGATAATTAAGGCTGATGTCTTCATTTTGTTTAGCCGTAATACCATAAGCAACACCTGTAGTGACCGAGCCATTAAAACCTTTAGCCAAAATGCGGTTAGTTTTGATATTGATGATACCAGCCGTGCCAGAGGCCTCATATTTGGCTGATGGGTTATTCATAATTTCAATTGATTTGATACTGCTGGAAGGCATGGCTTTCAGCAGGTCGGTTAGCTCTTTTCCAGATAAATACGTTTGCTTACCGTCGATCATGATCAGCACACCTGCTTTGCCGTTAAGTGTTATATTGCTTTCGTTCTCTACAAATACCCCGGGCGCTTTCTTTAAGGCCTCTAAAGCTGTAACGCCCTGCCCAGCAATGGTGCCGCTTACGTTGTAAACCAAAGTGCTACCGTCCAGTTCGATTGGGTTCTTTTTTCCTTGTATTACCACATCTTTCAACGTTTTGGCCGATGCTTGTAAACTAATGCTGCTGAATAAGGTATCTCTAAGCCTAAAAGGTGTGCTTTGCCAGGTTATAAAGCCAACGTAGCTTACTTTGAGCACATAACTGCCGTTAATGTTATACGGCGGCAGTTTAAACCGTCCGGTGCTGTCAGTCAGTGTTTGGATCCTGGTTAGCCCGCCAACTGTTAATAAGGCTACCGTAGCGAAAGGAACCGGCGTAGTATTACTCACCACCACGCCCTCCACCTGGTGGCTTTTTTGCTGTGCCAATAATTGGCCGGGCAGCAACAGGCTGGTAAGCAATAGCATGAATATCAGGTACCGCTGTAGCGGCATAAGCATTGTTTAAGTTTGTTCTACTGCAAAGTAATAAAAATGCTGGAGCAGAACAGGGTTTTATTAGCCGCCTTTAAATGATACCTATGATTACGGCTAAGCCGTGCAGGCAAACTGTCTTTTGTGCCTACCCGGAGTGGGTCAATTTGCAATCAATTCATAGGAGCCTTATATTAATAAGCGAATTTGTTATAGATAGGCAACAGGTTGGAAAGTGGCTGCCCATACCCGTAACACCTATCCTGGGATATAATAACCTCTTAAAAGTCTATAAGACAAACGGTCATTTATGGGCTGTATTGAAGAACCGATCATTATGCTTTTTCTAACGAATTCAAATAATCGTAGTACAGTTCTTATCTTTATAAGCTGTTATACAATTCATCCGATTACAGGTGGGTGAGGTGGCGAGGTTTATTAAAACTACAAACATGAGTACTGAAAGAGAAAAAATGTTGGTTGGACAACCCTATCATATTAATGATCCTGAGTTGGTTGAAATAAGATATCAAACAAGAGAGCTTGTAGATGAATTTAATAATACTGGTCCACGTGATAAGGATTTAAAAGAAGCTTTACAACGAAAAATTTTTGGTAGTGTAGGAGACAATGTTCATATCGAAAAGGCTATCAGGATTGATTATGGAATCAATACAACAATAGGCAGTAATGTCTTCATTAACTTTAATTTCGTGTTGCTGGATTGCGCTCCGGTTAGCATCGGCAATAACGTTTTTATTGCCCCGAATGTGCAGATATATACAGCACGCCACCCAATAGATCCCATAGAACGCAATAAGCATATTGGTTCTGCCAGTCCGGTTAATATAGGAAATGACGTTTGGATAGGAGGCAATTGTGTAATACTTCCAGGAGTTAGCATTGGGGATGGATGTACGATAGGAGCAGGTAGCGTTGTTACCAAAAGCATACCTGCAAATAGTGTGGCATTTGGATCCCCCTGCGCAGTAATTAAGGCCACCAAGAGCTAGATTCGGTAATACAAACAACCCTGTTTAATACGTATTATAAAAGTAGCTGATTTAACAAAGTGACGCAGGCTAGCGATCCAGCAACGGGATTGTTTACCTCATTGCTACAAAAACTATTACTCATTTGAGCTGTCACTAGCTGACAAATTAAGAAGGGCTGCTACTTTTCGAGAAAGATCTTCGTTATCAAATGGTTTGTGAATTATCTGATCTGCGCCATAATGTCCCAAAGATTCGAGTACTCTGCCATAGCCAGATAGAATAATTACGGGTATGTGTAATGTACGCGGGTCGCGCTTCAGCTGACTGCAGTACTCGCCTCCGTTAATGCCGTTTAAGATATAATCGGTAATGACCAGGTCTGGTTTGATTTCTTGCACGCTATTGATGATGTCTTCTGTTTCTGCTATTGCCGTAACCCGGTAGCCATCATCTGTTAAAATAATTGTAATGACCTCCGCAATATCCGGATCATCTTCTATAATTAATATTGACCTTCCTGTCATAGCACTTTCTCGTTTTAGCTTTTATAATAGTTTACGGGAGTGACAAAAATCATGCTACTATGATCAACCTCAATTATCCGTGCTTTCCAATACTTCAAATCGTGCCATTTTGTTTTTGCTGATCAAAAGTAGATCGCCTGCTATTCGTTAAATAGCTTTTAGCAAACAGTCATCAAAACACAAACGGAGTATTTAGGGTTCCATTTAAATGCGTAATATCATGAGTAAAAATCTGTACTTGATAGCCGGTCTGGCAGGCGTTGTGGCGCTTGGAATGAAATTAGCGTCCTGCGTTTCCATACCACGTGGTGCTACACCGGTTAGGCCCTTCGACCAGAAGAGATACCTGGGCACCTGGTATGAAATAGCCCGCATGGATTTTAAGTTTGAGAAAGGATTATCTCGTGTTACTGTAACCTATACAGCCAATGGTGACGGAACGATCAGCGTAAATAATAAAGGCTTCAAGGAAAAAGACCAGCAATGGAAACAAAGTATAGGCAAAGCCAAGGCGGTCGGTTCACCTACCGAGGGCAGACTGAAGGTGTCATTTTTTGGCCCCTTTTATGCCGGTTATAATGTAATAGAGATTGACAGCAACTACAAATATGCGTTGGTTGTAGGTAATAATCTGAAATATCTTTGGCTTCTTTCCAGAGAGAAGTCTATGCCTGATAATATCCGGAAACAATACCTTGATCATGCCAAAGCACTCGGCTATGACGTCGAAAAGCTAATCTGGACGGATCAGCATTAACGTTTGATCACAATAGATCCATTAAGTAGGATAATGGATTAGTTGCTAGTATTTGAATCTCGGGCCAACAAAAGAGGAAGTAGATAGCATTTAAGGTATGGTTGCCGTTTTTGTCAGTACAAGGTGAGAAAGGCGACCAGAAGCCACATGCGTTTGCGCTGGCTATGTTTTATTTTCATGGTCATTGATCAATTATAGTCCCTAATGGCTGGAGATTGCCAATCCTTGTTGACTACAAAGCTTTAACTGGAAGTCAGCGCGGTACTACCTCAACAGTAAGTAATGAATTGTCTAATGCCATTATCTGATTGTTTTTCAGTGTATTAGCTGATAAAAAAAAGAAGGGCAAGAACTGATAAATCAGTCTTGCCCACTTGGGTGCGCCCACCTGGGCTCGAACCAGGGACCAAAAGATTATGAGTCTTCTACTCTAACCGACTGAGCTATAGGCGCGGTTTGGATTTGCTTTCCGGGTGCAAATTTAGATATTTGCAGCAAATACCCAAATACATTATGCAAAATATTAAAAACATCATTTTTGACTACGGCAATGTTATCTTTAGTATTGACTTTGCGAAGGTGCAACAGTCGCTGAAGGGGCTGGGTATCAGCAACGTGGATGAATTTTATGGCCATTTGCAACAGGATGCCATATTTGATGCTTTTGACCGCGGGCAGATCACTGCCGCACAATTTAGAGATCGCATACGCGAAAAAGCTAATAATGCGGCGCTTTCTGACGAAGAAATTGATACAGCCTGGAACAGCATATTGGTAGGTATCGCCGAAGGTACACATGACCTGCTGCTGCAGCTGAAAGATAAGTACCGTACCTTTTTGCTCAGTAATATAAACGATATACACTACAACTTCATTATGAAGTACCTGAAAGATGAATTCGGGTTTGATAATAACGACCACCTTTTCGAGAAAATATACTATTCGCACTTCACCGGCAAGCGCAAGCCCGAGATTGCCATATTTGAACAGGTGTTACAAGAGAATAACCTTGACCCGGCCGAAACTTTATTTATTGACGATAGCCCGCAACACCTGGCTGCCGCTAAAACCTTAGGTATCCAAACCTTTTTAATGACTGCACCAGATACCATCAAGGCTTTTATTGAGCGTGAGCAATTGTTGTAACAGCAAAGGGCAGAAGCTGAAAGGCCTGCTAATACAATATATAATTATTGTTGTATTAGCAGGCCATTTACAAATTCGAGATGTGTTTGATCGTCAACAATTATGGTAAGGTTGGCTTTTTCATCCAGTATGAGCGCTCCGCTTAATACAGCGCCGTTTGCGTCATGCCGGTGGTAGGCATTCCAAACAGAAAGGTCGCCTATGTCGGTTACGGCGTAAGTCTTAATTAAGGTTTTACTTTCAACGTCAAGCTTTTCTGTGTAATTCAAACCAACATCAACAGTTATGGTACCGCCATAAGTTGCTACCCTGCAGTTTTTGATAATGATGTGAAATAGCTCTTTACTGTTGGTTGGTATATTATAGTAAGGTGTGGCGCTTTGGTTGCGGTATTGTCCGGTTGCTATATGATTTAAGGCATGCAGCACTACATCGAAATTGAGTTTACGCACCAGTTGCCGTTCAGGATCGTTGTGATGACCGCCGGCTTCTACCAGTATGGTAGCCGTTCCCAACCGCTGAAAATTATCGCCAAAAGCACGTGGCTCAAAATCTTCGCTCCAGCGGCCAACCTGACCGGGAATGAGTTCATTAAGCATCTCGGATATTGAAGATATAACCTGAATGGCTTTAAGCCGTTTAGGCGTTACTGTTGCAGCAGCATCGCAGGGTGGGGCTAATAAGGATATGCTGGCCGGCTGTTTAGTACCTGCCACTGACCATAAACTCTCCTGATCATGCATATTGAAACCAAACTTGGGTTGTACCTCTTGCTGCAAACGAGCCAGCAATTGAGCCTCAGGCGATTGCTGCTGTAAAAAATCACGGTTAATGTCAATCCCCTGTGCGTTGCGCCGCTGGTAAAGTTCGGCACCATCAGGGTTAACCATGGGGATGAAATGCAGCGTGCAGGTGTTTAATAGGTGTTCGCGCAATGCGTTGTGCTTGTCGTTTGCGGCAAAAAAATTAAACAGGTCAAAAAAGGCGAGGGTGCCTGTGGGTTCATCGCCATGCATTTGGCTCCACAGCAACACGGAGGTGCTGCCGTGACCAAGTGTTACACTATAAATCTCTCGTTGCTGTGCAGAGTATCCAGCAACATCTACCTTAAATAGTCCGTGGATTCGCAGCTTATTAAGCTTGTCTTTTAATGTACTATGTTTGATGATCCGGTTGGTGAATAAGGATTCTTTGTACAGCGTATGGTCGATAGAGTTGATGTTGTTCATGAAATTACAGCCTGAAACAGCGATGCAAAAATACGTTTGATAGCCATACCTGCATAACCGCATTAAAATAAAAAGGCATCCTGTTTAACAGAATGCCTTTTTGTTGATTAAACCGAAAAACTGTTTACGGCTGGTCCCAGAATATACGGTCAGTAAGTGCACCTACATTTGGCACATTAGCCGTATTCTTCCTGGTCTCGCTGGTTGGGTAAGCCAAGCGGCGGATGAATGTTGTAAGCACTGCGTTGGCAGGCAGCGTAAAGTCCTTGTATTTATAATCATAACGGCGTGCATCGTTCCAAGCCTCCGGGTTGAGGTAGGTGGCTACATACTTTTCTTTAAAAATCAAGTCCAAAGTAAGGTTGGCGGCACCAACAGCTACTATAGGGCTGGCCATGTAGGCTATCCGTTCAGCATCAGTAGCGGGCACTTGCAGTTTATCCATGTTGGCATTGATACCGGCGAGGTAAGCTGCGTATGCACTGGTGCGGTCGTTTGAACGCAGGGCTGCTTCTGCCTCAATAAACTTCATTTCGGCATAAGTTACAATAAGCAGGGGAGCAGTATCAGCCGTCCAGGGTGATTTTTGAGAAATATAGTTCTCATCCTTAGTGGTATTTGCACCTGGGGCCCTGTTGCCCGCACCATTAACCGTACCAATAAATGTATTAGTGACCGTAGGATCGGTAATCTTACGAATCCGCGGATCAAATATGCCGTAAGTAGTACCATTCAGGTGATCAACCAATTGTTCGGACAGCCAGCCGCCTAAGGTGGCGTTGGCGTTGGATAGTGCTACACCTGCCCACGGGTTACGTGTAATAAAGGTAGCCATGCCTGCATCATCGGCATTGGTGGTGTAGGAACTTCTTACGGCAGCTAAAACGGCTGTAGCGTCATAATTGGGTCTTTTGCTTAATTTGTTTAATAAACGTGCCTTTATTGCATAAGCCGTTTTAAGCCATTTTACACGGTCGCCGCCGTGTACCAGATCAGCAGTAGGTGTAGTGTTAAGCTTTATGGTCGCATCGGTTTTTGATAATTGGGTTATCGCCTCATTAATTAAGGTAACACAAGTGTTGTAAACGTCTTGCTGCGAGTCATATTTCGGCGTAAAGTTATTTGTTTTAAAAGCTTCGCTGTAAGGGCCGCTTCCCCAAAGGTCATTAATCAGGCTTAAGTTATAAGCTAGAGCTACATCAGCTACGCCAATAAATTCACTCGAATTTTGAGCAACTGCCTTATTTTTCATGTCAGTAGCATCGGCCAAAGCATAGTAGATGGCGTCCCACGTGCCCGAATAATCAACCTGTTGGTAAGTATCGGTGGCCGAACTGGCCGTTGGATTTGCCAGGTATTGTACATAGGGCGCTACTGTACTGCCAGCGTTGTAACTGTTATTTCCCATTTTAAAGGTAGTGTTAGTTAGCAACGATTGCAGTGTGGGGTCGTTTACCAAATTTGGGTCTTGATCCAGCGCAAAATACTTTTTGCAGCTCGGCATAGTTGCCGTAGCCAGGGCTAAAAGTGCTATTGATGTATATTTATATATTCTTTGCATTTCTGTAAAATTAGAATCCTACGTTAATAGTAAAAAAGAACTGACGGGCTGCGGGGTAAGTAAAGCCCGACCATCCGTCAACGTTGCTGCCGCTATCTGCCGAAACAGATTCCGGATCCAGACCATAATAATTGGTATGCAACCATAAGTTGGTGCCGGTAACCGATGCCGAAGCACGTTTTATAAATTTGGGCAAATAATTATTTGGAATGTTGTAGCTAAGACTCGCTGAGCGTAAACGGATCCATGAGGCATCGCTCACAAAAGGTTCAGATATGGCGCGGTAATATGTACGGTAGTAACCCTCGCCGTAATTTACACCATCCGGACCTGTTGCCTGCCCTAACCATACCGATTTAGTGTTTGGCTGACCATTAGCTAATAAGCCATCGAACACTTTAAATTGGCGGCGATCGGCAGTGTAATCGGCAATACCGAATGCAGCAAAGAAGTTCTCCAGACGATTAAATTTCTGCAAACCCCAGCGACCGTCTAAAAGCGCAGTAAGGCTTAGTCGCTTGTAGGTAAAGGTGTTTGATAAGCCACCAATCCACCGGGGTTGTGAGTTTCCTAAAATTTTAAGGTTGTTAACCGACCCCAACACCGGGAAACCATTAGCGCCTATTAACAATGGAAGGTCTTTTTCTGCCTTGGTTGCATTAGGGTCGGCGCCATAGCGTTGCCAAACCGTTCCATACAGGTTGCCATAAGCTTCGCCCTCAACCAAACGTAAGGTAACCGGCGAGTTTAAGTAACCACCGCTGTTGCCGCCGTAGTTAACAGGAGCATGGTTAAGTGTTTCAACCACCTTATTACGATTAGCAGAAAAGTTTAAAGTTGCATCCCAGCTAAAGTTTTTTGAACGTACGGGGGAGCCCTTTAATATCAGCTCTACACCCTTATTTTGTATGCTGCCTGCATTTACAAAAGCGGTGAGATAGCCTGTTGCGGATGAAACGTCGGCCTGGGTAATCATATCTTTACTTAAAGAACGATAATAGGTGAAGTCAAATCCAAAACGACTTTTCAGGAAGCTCATTTCCAAACCTGCTTCATAAGTGCTGGTAAATTCCGGGCGTAGTTCGGGGTTACGTAAGCTGTTGGTTCTGGTAAAGCCGGTTGAGCCGGTAGCAATACTGCTGTTTCTGGTATAACCGTTTACGTATGAGTATTCGGGCGCATCCTTACCCAGCTTAGCATATGATAACCTTAGCTTACCAAATGATATAAATTCGGGCAGTTTGAACTGATCGGAAAATGCATAAGATAAACTGGCAGAAGGGTAGTAGAATGCCCTGTTCGATTCTGGCAGGGTAGATGTGATATCTCTTCTTAAGCTAAGCGTTAAGAATAAATAGTTCTTATAATCGAGTGTGCCTTCGGCAAACAAACCCATTAACCGGTATTTATATTGGCTGTCAACTATATCCTGAAATGCAGTTGCATTCCAAAGCGTAAACAAATCGTACTTCGCCAGTTTGGTTCCGGTAATGCCTTTGCTCGAATTTTGCCTGTCGAATAAATCTTGTCCTAAACGCAAAGTTCCTTTCAGGTCTGTGGTTATCTGGCCATTTAAAGTAGCAATTAAGGTAGAGCTCAGTGAGCGGTATTTATTATTATAATCACCTACATAGCCATCGGAGTTATCGTACAGTCGCTCGCCGGGTATACC
This sequence comes from Mucilaginibacter sp. PAMB04168, assembly GCF_039634365.2. Taxonomy (NCBI): domain Bacteria; kingdom Pseudomonadati; phylum Bacteroidota; class Sphingobacteriia; order Sphingobacteriales; family Sphingobacteriaceae; genus Mucilaginibacter; species Mucilaginibacter sp. PAMB04168. Next base: position 3,760,098 of record NZ_CP155079.2, on the reverse strand, counting down.
CATCGGGCCCGGAGCGGTGCGGAAGCGGTTTTCATTATAGATATCAACACCAAAGCGGTAAGTTAAATCGAACCACTTAACCGGCGTATAGCTATAGGTAACACCACCTATAAAGCGGTTGTTGTCATCCTTTAAACGGTTAGTAGCTGCGCCGTAAATTGGGTTATTGGTGCCCTTCCAAAGCTGGGTACCATCTGGATTAAGGTATTCGCTTACATCCCAGCGTGGCGAAAAATAAGCCAGGCTTTCTCCAAAACGGTCGGCATCATAACGGTAACCGCCCGAGTTAACAAAGTTCATGTTAACTGAACTTTTGAATTTACTGCTGATTTTAAAGTCGGCGTTTAATCTGGCTGATATGTTGCGATAATCTGTAAATGGCAGCATACCGCTTTGTTTGAAGTAAGATAACGACGAGAAGATACGGGCATTCTCCGTTCCGCCTGATACAGAAAGCGAGTTACGATTCTGGTGACCTGTGCGGTACGCTTGCTTATAATTATCAAAAAGCTCATCCGGATGGGTTGGATCGAGCAGTTTTGCCTCTGCAATGTTAGGGCCCCAGGCTGGACCTAAGCCAATGGGGGTGTAAACTCCCAAAATACCTGCGGTATATTCTTTTTGTACCTTAGGGAGCTTATCTGGATTCTCAAAACCGTAAGTGCTGGTAAGGTCAACCCTAAGCTCATTACCCTTGCCTTTTTTAGTAGTAATTACAATTACACCATTTGAGCCTAATAATCCGTACAGCGCAGTTGCAGCGCCGCCTTTTAATACGTTAATAGTTTCTATATCCTCGGGGTTAATATCTGAACCGCGGTTACCTACACTGCGTACGTTGAAGCCTGAGCCGGCACCTACTGTAGAAGTACTGTTATCTATAATAACACCGTCTACCACAAATAAAGGCTGGTTGCTTTTATTAGGATCGATAGAATTTACACCCCTGATGATAATACGTGCACCCTGGCCCGGACCGCCACCCGTACTGGATATGGTAGCGCCAGCTACCTTGCCCTGTAAGGCATTTACCAAATTTGGCTGATGGTTTTGATTCAGCTCTTCTGAGGTAACGCTTTGTGCGGCATAAGCCAGCTCCTTTTTGTTACGGGCAATACCTAAACCGGTATTTACCACTACCTCGTTCAGCATTTTACTATCGGGAGCAAGTTTTACGTCGATGGTGCGACGGCCGCTAATAGCTATTTCCTGGCTTGTGTAGCCAATAAACCTAAATAGCAGTGCAGTGCTGCCCTGCGGCGTTTTAATTCGATAGTTGCCGTTTACGTCGGTGCCTACGGCTGTAGTAGTTCCTTTAACCGATACGGTAACGCCGGTCACGGGGGTGTTGTCATTGGCGTCGGTAACCTTACCGCTAATTTCAACGGTTTGCGCCACAGCAGTTACGGCGCAAAACATCATCAGAAGCAGAAATTTTAACGTAAAAATTTTCTTCATAAAATGGATTTTAGTCAATGAAATGATAAAGTAGTAAATTTAGCGCAAAAAGATTATTGATGTTAAGTGTTTTTAACGAAAATGGTTAATAATTTTCAATAAAGTCAATAAATTTAATATAATTATTGAATTTATCTGAAAAGGAATAGCCTATCCAATACAAAACGGATGTATTTTGGCCACAACTTAAATATTTATTCAGAAAATTAGATAAAAATGGCTTAAGATTGGTGTAAATGTTAATTGTAAATTTTATATAGCTGTTGCTGGGTTTACCAATTAATTTTTAAAACTTTACAAAGGTGAAGTTATAGCAAAAAATTAACTATAAGAAAATAATAATTATAAATTAGCCCGTCTGCCATAGCCATGAAAAAACTGATACTTCGTGTTTTATTCGCTCTTACATTCTGCAGCGGTCCAACATTTGCTCAAAAGTTCTCCTTAAACCAGGTACTCAGCTACCCTTTTCCAACCGAGCTTACAAGTAGTGAACGGGGGTCTAAAATTGCAGTTGCTATTAACGAGGAGGGCAAACGCAATGTTTACGTAGCTGAAGGGCCAAGTTTTAAATTACGAAAGTTAACTAACTATAATACAGACGACGGGCAGGAAATAAGTAGCTTATCCATATCACCTGATGGCAATTTCGTGGTGTTTGTGCGGGGCGGCGATCACAGCTCAAACGAGGGTAGTGTGCCTGTAAATCCGGCTTTTGATCCGGCGGGTACTAAAGTGCAGGTATGGAGCATTGCCTTTGCTGGCGGAGAAGCCAAGGCATTAAGTGAAGGCGATTATCCAGCCATTTCGCCAAAAAGTAATCAGGTAGCATTTATAAAAAACAGCCAGGTTTGGATTGCGCCTATTGATGGCTCGGTACAGGCTAAAAGCTTATTTACCGCCCGCGGCAGTTCAAGTTCGGTTAAGTGGTCGCCTGATGGTGAGAAGCTGGCTTTCGTTTCTGCCCGTGCCGATCACAGTTTTATAGGTATATACTCAGGCCCCGGCAAACCAATACAATGGATAGCTCCATCATTTGCGCGAGACGGGCAGCCGCGTTGGTCGCCCGATGGTACGCACATGGCTTTTATCCGCACTCCTGGTACCGGCAGTGTGCCTGATTCTATTTTGCCTCGCAAGCACCAGCCGTGGGCTATATGGACCGCCGACTTAAATACAGGCAAAGCAACTCAAGTATGGAAAGCCCCTGCAACACTGGCCGGCTCTATGCCTACGACTGATGGGGGTGCTAATCTCAACTGGGCTGCAGGTAACCGCATTGTTTTTGTATCCTACCATGATGGCTGGCCGCATTTGTACAGCGTGCCCTCAACCGGCGGACAGCCTTTGTTACTGACACCAGGTAACTTTATGGTAGAGCAGGTTATGCTAAGTGCCGATGGCAAGAGTGTTTTGTTTAGTGCCAATAAAGGCACCGAAAAACAGGATATTGACAGAAGGCATATAGGCCGTGTTGCGGTTGATAAAGCTGCCATGGAGATGCTTACCGCGGGCAATGGTATTGAAGCTTACCCTGTGCTTACCGGCGATGGTAATACCATAGTTTACTTAAGCTCAACCGCCCAACGGCCGCTGGTGCCTACTGTAATGGATGCCCGGAAAAAAAACGTAGCCTTAATTGGTGAAGAGCTAATCCCAGGTAACTTTCCTAAACAGATGGTTGCGCCCAGGCAGGTAGTGTTTAAAGCGCCTGATGGGATAGAGGTTCATGGGCAGCTTTTTGAGCCTGTTGGCGTTAAAGGTAAAAGCCCGGCCATTGTTTATGTACATGGTGGCCCGCAAAGGCAAATGGTTTTAGGCTGGCACTTTATGGACTATTATTCGATAGATTATGCCCTGAATCAATATTTGGCAAGCATGGGTTTTACTATCTTGTCTGTAAACTATCGCTTGGGCGTGGGTTACGGTTACGAATTTCACAAACCTGCTCAGGGTGGCGCCACAGGCGCTATCGAGTATCAGGATATAAAGGCAGCTGGCGATTGGCTGGCTGCGCAACCTAATATTGATGCCAAACGCATAGGTATTTATGGCGGCTCTTACGGTGGTTTTTTAACCGCTATGGCCTTAGCCAAAAATTCAGACAGGTTTGCCGCCGGTGTAGACATACATGGCGTACACAACTGGGTGAGAACTCCGGCAACCCAAAGCCCGGAAAAAGCGCCGGATGCCGAAGAAGCCTTGAAAATAGCCCGTCAATCATCTCCGGTGAATTGGATAGACGGCTGGAAGTCGCCGGTATTATTTATTCATGCCGATGACGACCGCAATGTGGCCTATAGTCAAACGGTTGATCTGATACGCCGTTTTGAAAATAAAGGCATGCCTTACGAGTTTCTGGCCATTCCGGATGATACGCACCACTGGATGAAGTATAGTAACGCCGTAACCGTGAGTGAAGCCACCGCCGAATTTTTAAAGAGAAAACTTATAAAATAACTAAAGCTTACCGTGAAGTTTACCGCATTTGAGATTTACAAATACTCTATACCAATTGAGCCTTTTACCATAGCAACGGGTACTATGCACTTTGCCCAAAACGTTTTGGTGAAGGCTTATACCGATAATGGTTTAACCGGCTTAGGCGAGTGCTCAGCTTTCCCCATGATAGTGGGTGAAACGCAGGCAACCGGCTTTGAAATGGCCAAAGACTTCGCAGCCATTTGGAAAGATAAAGATGCTGCCGATATGGAAGCACGCCTGGCCGAACTGCATCTATATACAGCAGGCAACTATACCATTAAAAGCGCTTTTGATATGGTGCTCTACGATTTGGCAGCAAAAAAAGCCAGCATGCCTTTGTATCAATACCTGGGCGGCCAAAAAAGAAAAATCATTACTGATGTTACGGTAGGTATAGATACGCCCGAGGGTATGGCTGCGTCGGCTGTAAAGTTCGAAAGCCAAGGCTTTAACATTATTAAAGTTAAGCTTGGTAAAAAGCCTGATGCTGATATTGAACGTATGCAGCATATACGGCGGGCCTTAAAACCTGAAACGCAAATTCGGATAGATGCTAACCAGGGATGGACGTTTGAGGAGGCCGTTTATGCGCTGCAGGAACTGGCCAAATATGATATTGCCTTTTGCGAGCAGCCGATGCGTACTTATAACGATGAATTGCTGCCCGCACTGTGCGAACAATCACCGATAGCCATTATGGCCGACGAAAGCGTTTACACCCATCGCGATGCAGAGCGCATCATTCGCAACAAGGCTGCTAAATATATTAATATAAAATTTGCCAAAAGCGGGGGCATTAACGAGGCCATCCTAATAAACCAGGTAGCTGAAAAGAACGGTGTGCAATGTATGCTGGGCAGTATGCTCGAAAGCCGACTGGCCCTTACCGCTAACGTGCATTTTGCTATGGCTCATACCAACCTGCATTATTTTGACCTGGACACCTGCTTACTGGGCCAACTGGCCGACCCAGTTATTGGTGGCTTTTGGTACAATGGGATGGAGCTGGAGATTACCGATGCCCCGGGTATTGGGGCTGATGTAGATCGGGCTTATTTAGAAAAGCTTGAATCAGTAAAAATTTAATAAAGTTGCTGCAAAATAATAAGAGATGGAAAGTATAGAAGCCAATTTATACTTAGACGGTAAGCCGGGCCGCACAGCCGTGGTAAATGGTAAGGAGTATCTCTTTTTTACCGGATACCATTACCTGGGCATTAATTCGGACCCCGAGTTCATGAACCTGGTAGCGGAAGGTATGGATAAGTATGGTTGGCTGTACCCATCTTCGCGCATCTCAAATACCCGGCTGGATTTATATGAAGCTTGTGAGGCCTTGCTTGCTAAGCTTACAGGTACTGAAGATACCGTGCTATTTTCGTCTGGCTTTGCTGCCGGGCGGGTAGCTATTGCAGGGCACCTAACGGTGTACAACTCGCCTAATTCGCACCCAGCTATATTACAGCAAAAGGCCATCATTCGGGATATGGAAGAATGGCAGCAATGGGTATTGCGTGAGGGCAGGCGTCAGGCCGGTGTGGGTATCCCTATGGTATTAGCAAGTGATTCTGTTAACCCGCTTACCTCTACTGTTATTAACTTTTCGTTCCTGGCTCATTTGTCGCAGCCAGCTTTGGCCATTGTTGATGATTCGCATGGAATAGGATTGTTGGGTGAAAACGGTTTTGGCACCAGCGCCACCTTGCCAAGGTACAATCAGCTCAACTACATCCTAACTTATTCTTTATCTAAAGCTTTAGGTATAGGCGGCGGTGCTATAAGCTGCACAAAGGAACAAGCTGCTGCTTTACGTAATTTGCCCGAATACACAGGCGCTACACCTATATCGCCGGCGCAGGTTTACGCATTTTTAAAAGGACAGCACATCTACACCCGTCAGCACGAAAAACTTAAGACCAATATCGCTTACTTTGAGATGCTGGTGCAGGATTTACCTGGCATTCAGCATCACCCTGATTTGCCTGTATTCATCTTACCTTCGGCTATTAAAGAGGAAGTGTTTTACAACTCAGGCATCTTGATTTCCTCTTTCCCGTATCCTAACCCTGCTGGTGTGCGGCTTAAACGCATTGTGCTGAACGCTCTGCATACTTTTAATGACCTGGATGTACTAGCCCGCGTTTTACGTAAAGCCTACCAGCAGCAACCTATCAACTAATCTGTAAAATTATACAATGAATAAATGCCTTACATTATCCGCTAACCCATCTTCGGTATGCCTTAAGGGTAAATTGCTGCTGGGTTTGCTTCTGGTCTGCGTAGTGCTAAGCCGGTGCACCGTACAAAGCATACCCAAAAATAAGATCCGCAAAATGGTGGAATCTTCGGCCATTAACCGCGACCACTATACCGGCTTCGCTTTATACGATCCGGAACAGAAAAAGATGATATACGAAATGAATGCCGACAGATACTTTATACCGGCATCCAACACCAAACTTTACACCCTGTATACTGCACTGCAGATGCTGGGTGACTCTATCCCCGGCTTGCGTTATGTAAACAAAGGCGATTCACTGATTTTTTGGGGTACGGGAGATCCGTCTTTCCTGCATTCAACCTTAAAATCGACCAAGGCTTTTGAGCTGCTTAAGCATTCATCCAAGCGGTTGTTTTATTCGCCAACCAACTACAAAGGCGACTTTTATGGTGCGAACTGGCCTTACGATAATTACAAGTATTATTTTCAGGCCGAAATTAACGATATGCCTGTGATGGATAATGTAGCTGTAATTTCTGCCGATGGCAAAGGTGGCTTGCAAATATGGCCTGCTTACTTTAAAGTTTATTTACAGCAGGATACATCCTTTCATCCGCGTTCATTTGAAGTGGAACGTTCGCTTACCGAAAATAAGTTCCGTTACCCGGCCATGCCTGTGCCGGCAAATTTCCGTCAGGAAATACCCTGGAAAACCAGTCCGGAGTTAACACTCGCTTTATTGCAGGATACGCTAAAGAAACCCATCAGCTTAATTAGGCTGAATATGCCAGACAGCGCCCGTACACTTTATTCTGCATCATCAGACTCGGTGTATAAGCGCATGATGTTGCCAAGTGATAACTTTATAGCCGAGCAATTATTGCTGGTATGTTCATCTACCTTACGTGGCGGCGCCTTAAGTACGTCGGCCGTTATTGCACACAGCATAAAGAACTATATGAGCGATTTGCCCGATGTGCCACAGTGGGTGGATGGCTCGGGGCTTTCGCGGCAGGATTTGTTTACGCCGCGTACTACCATTGCTTTGCTAACTAAAATATCTGCCAAGCTGGGTAGCGAGGAGCGCATGCACAACTTATTTCCAACGGGCGGTGTATCGGGTACGCTCAAAAGCGCCTATAAGACCGATAATGGTGTGCCGTTTGTTTGGGGTAAAACCGGCAGTTTATCTAATAACCACAACCAGAGCGGCTATATTGTGACCCGCAAAGGCAAAAAGCTGCTTTTCTCTTACATGAACAACAATTACACCCGCCCAACAGCCGACATACGCGGCGAGATGGTGCGTATCATGACCCAAATACACGAGCAGTTTTGATTCTGCACAGTCTTGCAACAAAAAAGGAGTAGCTAAATCAGCTACTCCTTTTTTGTTACTCGTTAAAAAGCTTGTGCCTTAATTCGGCCGATATGTCATCGGTTATTTTGATTATATCGTCGGCTATCTGCGTGTTATTCACCACAATTTTATCACATGTTTCGCGATAGGGTAACAAGTACTCCTTATAAGCAGGTACTACATGGTTGTGCCATTTGTACATTACGTCGTCATTCGAGTAACCCCGCTCTTCCAAATCGCGTTTAAGGCGACGTTTAAGCGCTACATCTTCATCGGTCTCTAAAAATATTTTGAGGTCAAGCTTTTCGGCAATGTCCTTAAAATGCAGAATAAATAAACCTTCCACAATCAGTATGGGTGCGGGTTTAATTTCCAGCGTTTTAGGTACTGCAGTAGGGTTATTGAAAGTATACTCTTGTTTCAATACCGTTTCATAATTCATCAGGCTTATGATGTCATCATGAAAATGTTTGCTGTCGATAGTACGGGGCAGGTCGAAGTTATACAACTTGTTTTCTTCGGCCGTCATATTGTGGGCAACCGGGATGTAATAATCATCCTGTGACACGAGGCATACTTCATCAGCCGTAAAGTGCTGCAAAAAACATTTTAAAAAGAAGGTTTTGCCCGAGCCGCTACCGCCGGCAATACCAATGATGTAAGGCTTATTGTTGCTCACTTGGCGTTCCATAGCTAATATTTACTTGAAAACGCTTATCAAGCGCACCTAAGGCATCGGCTGCACTTTTAGTGAGCACAATGATTACATCTTTAGTCATTTGGTTATCGGTAAAACGGCCTACCACTTTGGCGTAAGTGGTACGGTTAGTCATAGGATTGGTAATCTTAAATACGGTACCTATTGGCGCAGTTTGGTGTAAAACCAGTTTCTTGTTTGGGTCAAGGCCTAAACCTGCATCATCAAAATAGGTAGCTACGCCTTTCTCGTTCCGTTCGGTTAAGCCATAACGGTTAGCCGGTAAACGGCGCTCAACAGCACTAGTGTCGGTTTTGGCAACAAGAATAGAATCACGCTTGGTAACTGCAGGTGCGGTTACAGGTGGTGTTGTAACTGCGGCCGGTTGTGTTGTAGTGGTTTGGGCAACTGGCGGCGGCGTTGCAGCTGTGGTTACTGCGCGTATTTGCAATATCTGACCCGGGTACAGACTGCTTGATTTTAAATTATTTTGGCTAATAATATCCTCAACCCGAACGCTGAAACGCCTGGATATAGCGTATAATGTTTCACCGGCCGATACTTTGTATTCGGTAATAGCTCCGTTGGCAGTACCCTGATTGATTGTACCTGTGCTGGCTTGCTGCGAACCGGCTATAACAAAGGGCTGTTCGGTTGGTACTTTAATAATACCACCAACCCTAAGCGAAGCATTGTTGTTGTATTGAATAATAACACCGGGTTTAATGTTATACCGGCGACCAATTGAGAAATAGTTATCCTTGGGTTCCAGTTTATGCAGAATGATCTTTTTGCCATCCTGGTTTTCGACGCCAACAGAGTCGAGCAGGGGGCGGGCTATTAGCGGTGCAGTTAGCAATGATAATACACCTGCCAGTACAGAAATTTTCAATGTCATGTTTAAACTTTTCAGCTATAAATTCAATACCTTAATCTCTACTTTGTCTTTCAGGTAGATAAGTTGATTATGGTATAAAACAAACGCCTCGGGCTGCAATTTTTGTATATTGGTATTTAATATATCTTCAAAAACTAACTCATCATCCTGGTAAAGGTATAAGTACTGCCTTAGCTGGCCTGCCCAAAACGCGTGCAAAGATACAATTCTTAAGCTATTGTGCTCTACGTAATGCACACTGTTACGGTGGGGCTCCACCGGAAGTTTTGGAAAATTGTCAGGCAAAGGTATAACTTGCGGAAGGATGATCTTGTTGTCGGCCACTATATCAATAGCCGCATTGTAATTACGTTGTACAGCGCCTGTTTTAATGTTTGCAAGCTTATAGCTGGGTGGCTGCAGCCGGTTATCGAACACGACAGGGCCGTTAGCACTTAGGTGGTCAAAAGTGTAGTTAAAGTTATGCCAAAGTACTTGTCCGTTTTCGGCTTCAATAGCTGCCAGGCCTTTGTGTGCCGGGCTGCCGGCTGTTTGGTAGTAATGGAGCAGCAAAACACCGTCATAAGCAGTTTCAATACCGGTTAACCAACTTTCATCAATGGTGTGATTTTTAAAATAAGTTTTACCGCTGGTAAGGCCAAGTGCGGCAAAGCTTACTTTTCGGTCTTCACTTTTACGTATTTCAGCAAACAGAGTATGAGTTACAGGGTCTATTTCCATGCGCCATACTTCTCCATCAAAATGCTCGGCTATCAACAGCTTTAACTGAGTCATGTTTAAAAGTAGTCTTTTTATTTAAATGTTAGCTTTTTTGAAACACTTACTTTAGGTTTGTGTTGAAAATCTAACTTTATAAATACAAATCGTACCATGGATGCAAAAGAAATAAGCCTCGACGAGAAAGAGGTAAAACCAGTTGTTGATCATTTGAATGAGCTATTAGCAAACTATCATATTCACTATCAAAAAATAAGAGGTTGCCACTGGAATATTAAAGGGCCAAGCTTTTTCACACTGCATGTTAAATTTGAGGAAATGTACACCACCGCGGTACAAACCATTGATGATTTGGCTGAGCGTATTTTAACCTTAGGAAAACCGCCTTATAGTACTTTTGACGACTACATCAGGGTATCTACCATAAAAGAAGTAAACACCATTGGTCAAACCGATACTTTTTTAGTTAAGGCCTTAATTGAAGATATGGCGATACTAATTGAAAAAGAACGCGAAATTTTAGAGATAAGTGCTGCTGCCGGCGACGACGGGACTAATGATATGGTGAACGGTTTTATGCAGTACAAAGAGAAAAACACCTGGATGCTGCGTTCATTTGTAAATGAAGATTAATCTGAGTAACATGTTATCAATAAAAAAAGGGTCGGCTAAAATAGCCGACCCTTTTTTTATTATTGCTTTTTGGTCTTTTAAAATCTTAAGCCCATGGTTAAGAATACGTTGCTGTTTTTACTTTTGATATCAACAACAGGGCTAAAATCACCTATATCATAGGGCAGCTGCGAGTTTGTGCGCCTTACATGGGTATAAGTGGCATCAATATAATAATTAGCAAAACGGTAACCTAAACCGCCACTTGCCGTTTTGATGTCACTTGCATTAGTTTTGGACGGGCTGCCTTGTATACCGAAACCACCTCTTAAAAAGAAGCTTCCAGGTAAACGGGCTTCGGCACCTATACGTGCATTAACGGCCGATTGGTAATTACGTTTAATATCATTGTTATCTTGGGTAACATCATAGTCATCGCTGGTAATTTTGGTGCTGGTATAATCCAGATATTCCACATCACCGGTGATAAAGCCAGCCTTACCCAAAAACACAGCTAAACCACCGGCAACCTTAAACGGTGTACGCATGTTATAACGCGCAGGGTAGGTGTCGCTGTTACGGTAGTTAGCACCACCCACATAGTTGGTGGCCAAGCCCTCATAACTGTTGTCATCAACCGTATACCATGTTGGTGTCGTTACTGTTGCGCCTACACGCACAGCTTCTACCGGTTTGTATATAAAACCAAAACGGGCGTTAAAACCATTTCCCTTAGTAACCTGATCACGTGTATAAGTAGAGATAAAATCGCGATTATTAGCAAGGTTAAAGTTATCTTCTACAAAATCGGAAGTACTGTTGTAACGTATATTGGTAATGCCAAAACCAGCACCTATATACAGCTTGTTGCTGTAGTTAGCACCAAAAGAGAAATTGTATTCGGTTTGGCCGCCGGTTGATGTAATTGTGTTTGACTGGGTACCACCCAAAGTTGTTGCAGGCACATAAGTATTGGGATCTGCATTGTTGTTAATTAACTGATGATTGCGCGCCCAACCTTCCAGGTAACCATCCAAACTAAAGCCATTGTCGACAGCCTGGTTTCCCAGGTAGGCATAGTAATCTGCAATAGAGCTGTTGGGATTAACGGCACTATAATAAGTGTTCTGATAAAAATTATTAGTGCGGGCATATGATGCGCCAAAGTTTACACTTAACCAGCCCTTAGTTTTATCCTCACCCCGACCTTTGTTTAATTTACCGTAGAAAACTACAGATGCATTATTAAAATTAGCATCGTTTCGTTTATCGTTAGAGTTACCGGTTAAGTAAGAACTATTGCTTTTACTCATGTTAAACTCCGGTGTAATACTAAGTTCCGAACGGGTAAAAAAGCCCAGTCCGGCTGGATTGCTACCAATGGCGGTCAAATCACCGCCAACAGCAACGTTAGCATTACCGATTGCCTTAATACGCGATGTTGAGCCGGCCTGCGACCCCGAAAAGCGTATGGCATCTTGCGAATATTGAGCAAAAGCCTGCTGTGTAATGGCTACTGTAGCCATTGCCAGTAATGAATATTTGATTTTCATTGAAGTATATGCAATAAGATATTAAGGTCTTGATGGACGGCCGCCTCCTCTGCTACCACCACCGCCGCCACCTGATGATGAACTACCGGATGATTGTGAACCAGAAGACATGCTCCGGTCTACAGAAGCTGGTTGATAGGTTGGGCGACTAACCTCAGTACGTTGCGGGCGGTAAACTGGCTGAGGGCTTGCAGCGCCGCGTGTTGGTCTTGCGCCGTTGCCACCATAAGTGTTGCCTTCTACGCTGCTGGTTCTGCGGCCGGGATAGCTCATTGTGTTTGGATAATTGCCATTATAGCCAACCGGACGGCCGGATGTGCGGCCTCCTGTATTAGAACTAGGGAAACCTGATCCACGGTATGGACGTGCCCTGGCTACCGTATTGTTAGCCGAGTAAACACCCCAGTAACCGCCGCCATAGCCGTACCCAGTACCCCAGTAGGAGTAAGGTGAGTATAAGCCACCGTAGCCATAGCCTAAACCATAGCCATAACCCCATGGGTTATATCCAAAGCCGCCGTAACCGTACCCGCCGTAACCATAGCCTAAGCCAAGGCCCAAACCCCAGCCCCCGCCGTATGACCCAACGCCGGCATAGCCGTATGGGTTATTGTAAGCATATGGCGAATATCCGTAATAGTAATCATCATAATAATCAAACGGTGAGTTGTAACCAAAACGATTTATACGTGATGAATAGCTATCATAATAGTAATAATAATCATCATCGCCGGTGTTGGATTGTGTGTACAGGTCGCCACTTACGGGCTGGCGGTAAACAGGCGCCTCGCCGGCTTCAGCCTTGCTAAAATAAACGTCATCATCAACTTTCTGATTAGACGCAACTTTATTGGTGGTTGAACAGGAAGCCAGTGCTAGTGCACTTAAAAGAACGAAGGTGTGCAGTATGTTCCTTTTCATTTTATAGGGAAGTTAAAAGTTGAAGTTTAAAAACATAATTAATTTATAAATTTGACGCAATATAACACATTCAATAGTCAAAATCTATTCCACAAAAGTACATATGAGCAAGGGGATTATTAGTAAAGACGAAGATTACTCGCAATGGTTTAATGACCTTGTAATAAAAGCTGATCTTGCCGAATATTCACCGGTAAGAGGCTGCATGATCATTAAGCCATACGGCTATTCCATTTGGGAAAAAATGCAGGCCGCGTTGGATAAAATGTTTAAGGATACCGGGCACAGCAATGCATATTTTCCGCTGTTTATACCAAAATCTTTCTTCTCAAAAGAAGCGAGCCATGTGGAAGGATTTGCTAAGGAGTGTGCGGTTGTAACACATTACAGGTTAAAGAACGATGGTGAAGGGAACATTATTGTTGATGAGGATGCAAAATTAGAAGAAGAACTGATTGTTCGTCCTACCTCTGAAACCATCATCTGGAATACCTACCGTGGGTGGATACAATCTTACCGCGATTTACCCATTTTAGTTAACCAGTGGGCTAACGTGGTACGCTGGGAAATGCGTACACGTTTATTTTTACGTACCAGTGAATTTTTATGGCAGGAAGGCCATACCGCACACGCCACAGCCGAAGAAGCTGTAGCCGAAACAGAACAAATGCTGGAGGTTTATGCCGACTTTGTGGAGAACTGGATGGGCGTGCCGGTAGTAAAAGGCCGTAAAACACCTAACGAACGTTTTGCGGGTGCGTTAGATACCTATTGTATTGAAGCGTTGATGCAAGACGGAAAAGCTTTGCAGGCAGGTACATCGCACTTCTTAGGTCAGAACTTTGCGAAAGCATTTGATGTAAAGTTCACCAGCAAAGAAGGTAAGCTCGATTATGTTTGGGCCACCTCATGGGGCGTATCAACCCGCTTAATGGGCGCGCTTGTGATGACGCATTCTGATGATGCCGGTTTAGTATTGCCACCAAAATTAGCGCCTATACAGGTTGTAGTGGTGCCTATTTACAAGCATGATGAGGAACTGGAGAACATACGTACCTACGTTAAAGGTTTAACTGCCGAGTTGCGTGCAAAAGGTATCTCCATAAAATTTGATGACCGCGATACACAACGCCCGGGCTTTAAGTTTGCCGAGTATGAGCTGAAAGGTGTGCCGTTGCGTATAGCCATAGGCAGCCGCGACATGCAGAACAGCACGGTTGAACTGGCACGCCGTGATACCAAAACCAAGGAGACCGTAAACCAGGAAGGCTTAGCCGACCGTATTGAAAAGCTGCTGGAAGAGATTCAGGCTAATATTTACCAAAAGGCATTTAATTTCAGAGCCGAAAACACCACCGAGGTTGACAGCTACGAAGAATTTAAACGTCTGCTGGACGAAAAACCCGGCTTCCTTTCTGCCCACTGGGATGGCACGTCTGAAACCGAGCAACGCATTAAAGAAGAAACTAAAGCTACCATACGCTGCATACCTTTAAACAACAAACAGGAAGAAGGCAAATGCATTTTAACCGGCAAGCCATCAACCCAAAGGGTGTTGTTTGCAAGAGCGTACTAAATTGAGTTAGCGGTTGCCTGTTGCAGAAAGTATCTTGGATATATTAAGATTAACATAGGTAGCAGACAACCGGGTAAAGAAAACATAAACATGAAATTCGCAACTAAAGCTATACATGCAGGCCAGCACCCCGACCCAACTACGGGTGCGGTGATGACGCCTATTTATCAAACGTCAACCTATGCACAAGCCGCGCCGGGCGATCATAAAGGTTACGAGTATTCGCGCGGTACTAACCCTACGCGTAAAGCGCTGGAGGATTGCCTGGCGGCCTTGGAAAATGCAAAGTACGGCCTGGCCTTTTCAAGTGGCATGGGCGCTACTGATGCGGTAATGAAGCTATTAAAGCCAGGCGATGAGGTAATAACCAATAATGATTTGTATGGTGGCTCTTACCGTATCTTCACCAAAATATTTGCTAACTATGGCATTAAGTTCCATTTTGTGAATTTGCATAAACCTGAAATTATCAGTGAGTATGTAAACGCCAACACCAAAATGATATGGATCGAAACGCCAACTAATCCCACCATGCAGGTGGTAGATATACAGGAAGTAGCCGGCATAGCCAAAGCCAGCAATGTATTGCTGGTGGTTGACAATACTTTTGCCTCGCCATACCTGCAAAACCCAATGGATTTAGGGGCCGACCTGGTGATGCATTCAGTTACCAAGTACATTGGCGGTCACTCTGACCTGGTTATGGGAGCTTTGATGATGAATGATGAGGACTTGTATAAACGCTTGTGGTTCATCTATAACTCTTGCGGTGCTACACCGGGGCCAATGGATAGCTTTTTGGCGCTGCGCGGTATTAAAACGCTGCACCTGCGCATGAAAGCCCACTGCGAAAACGGCCGTGCCGTTGCCGAATTTTTGAAAGATCACCCTAAGGTGGAGCGCATTTTTTGGCCGGGCTTTACCGATCATCCAAACCATCATATTGCCGCAAAACAAATGCGCGATTTTGGCGGCATGATCTCCATTGTGCTTAAAGGAGCCGATTTAAAGGAAACTTTCCGAATTGCCTCTAACTTCAAAGTATTTACACTGGCCGAATCATTAGGTGGCGTTGAATCGCTCATTAATCACCCTGCTACCATGACGCATGCCTCGATACCCCGCGAAACCCGCGAAGCAGCCGGCGTGGTAGATAACCTGCTGCGCATCAGCGTAGGCGTAGAAGATATTGAGGATTTGCTGGAAGATTTGAAGAACGCATTAAGCTAGAATCAAGAGTAGAGAGTCAGGAAGCAGGACATTTAAGTCATATTAGGCAATATGGATCTTAGTCTTGATTCCTGACTCTTTATTCTTTACTCTCCATACATGGTTACCGATATTAAAGCCTTTCTCGATTCTAAAGTAGCGCAGTACAACCGGCCGGAGTTTATTGAAAACGACCCTATTATAATCCCCCACCAGTTTACGCTACAGCAAGACATCGAGATCATGGGCTTTTGGGCCGCTACACTGGCCTGGGGGCAGCGGGTAACCATCATCAAAAAATGCCGGGAGTTGATTGCCTTGATGGATGGCGCTCCGTATGACTTCATTGTCAACCACCAGGAGCCCGACTTGAAACGTTTGCTTAGCTTTAAGCACCGCACTTTTAACGATGTTGATACCCTTTACTTCATAAGCTTTTTTAAACAGCATTATAAGCAATATGAGAGCTTGGAGGATGCGTTTTTACCCCCTGGCCGCCCGAAGGTGGAGCAGGAGTTGCCAAGCCCCGAATATATTTTCTCTTTAGAGAACAGGGAAGGAGCCGGCTTGGAAGCTGAAGCTATGCTCAATCATTTCCGTTCATACTTCTTTTCGCTGCCCGATTATCCGCACCGTACCAAGAAGCATGTATCATCGCCATCGCAAAAATCGACTTGCAAGCGGCTGAATATGTTTATGCGATGGATGGTACGTAAGGACGAGCAGGGGGTAGATTTTGGCATCTGGAACCGCATCAATTCGGCAGAACTGGTTTGCCCTTGCGATTTGCACGTAGACCGTATAGCACGCAGGCTGAAACTCATTACCCGCAAACAAACCGACTGGCAAACCGCTCTCGAACTTACCGAACACCTGCGCCAGTTTGACCCGCTCGACCCGGTAAAATACGACTTTGCACTGTTTGGACTGGGGATAGAGGAGCGCTGGGGGCTGGATAACATACTGGCAGGCTTATAAGAGTTAAGAGTAGTTGATTGGTTAGAAGCAAGACCGTTATTTTTCGCCACGTGGTTTTGTCGGTACTAAATTTAATCTGCGTTCAAACCCGTGTTAATGTGGGAAAAGAAGCAACCTTTACCTTGAACATTTCGTGTGCACAGTGAACACTGATCTGTGTTTTCCCGAACATGAATTATGCTTATCAGCTAATTGCTGCTGCACGCTTAAATGTTCCCATCAACCTTTGGTTTTTCCATTAATAAGGCTTGTTCTTGCCGTACTATGATGCTTCTGATGCTACGGAGAGCCTGTAATTGCAGTTTGGCGCCAAAGTATACATCCCACTCCATTAAATTAAATGTGTGCTTGAACTGAAATCCTTTACGGCTGGCGGTAAGCACAACCGCCTTGGTAGGAATGTGAACAGCTCGTAAATCCATTTCATCAAAAAAGTCTTTGAAAAAGCTGCTTACAGTCTCTTCCAGTACATTGAGCGTTAAATCAATTTCCATGTTTAAATTAGTTTTATAAAAAGGCCCGTCAAATACATGACGGGCCAGGATCGGCTAGTACTAGTATGATCTTCACCGCTATCACAAAGCGTTTTTTGCTTTCAATAGACATTTTTTTGACTATTAAGAAATAAAAAGGTTTAATTAGCTGTTTAAGCGCCTGCTTTAGCGAACCGATGCGACAAAATTCAGTATATTCAATTATGCAAAACTATACGCAATCTGCAGGCGATACGGAACTCATTGCGGCCTTTTTAAGCGGAAAATCCGAACAGACGCTTGCTTTGTTCCAATACTTCGTACAACAATATGCACGGCTGGGAAACATCATGCTTCATCCTACTAAAACCATGATTGCCATAGGTCATCCCGATAAACGTGTAGCCTGGATAACGCAGCTAGGTAAGAATTTTATAAATGTAGTATTTCCTTTTAAAGAAGCCTATTACGATAATTTATGCTTCACCAAAATTGGCCTGGTACCTGGTAGCACAAGTCAGGTTAATCATCATTTCAGAATGTACAGTACAGATGACCTTACAGATGAGGTGCTTAAATTTATGCGGTTGTCATTAGAGCAGCATTAATCAACAAACTGCCGGAGGTGCTGTCTAAGTTCTGTTCTGATTTTGTCATAGTTTTTTGGCGACTCATCCTTAAAATCCAGCGTCCGTACTTCTTCCCAATTAGGTAGTACAATAGCCGGCTTGCCGCCATATTTAATTAACGTGCCGCGTACCCGGGCATATTCACCTAACATGTCGGTGTAGTTTTTTAAATACTTTAAGCCAACGGTATTATCTTTTACTATTACTGCAAGCTGGTGTTTAGGGGGGTGATCGCCTATATATATCAATGTGGTTTTAGTGTTCGCTATTTTTCTGATTTCGTAAACTTGTCCGTCCACATAACCATACCGGCCAATGTTTGCCGCAGCCTCTTCAGCTTTAATAACTTGCGCAGATAGCTTTGATGTTAGTAATAGGAGCGTTGCTAAATAAACTAATAGTTTCATGCATTGAATAGGAATATCTTTGTATTGATATTATCGATAAGGCTTCCGGAGCCAATTCCCACGGCATGCACTTTAAGTACAATTCGGTACAAGCGTTTTAAATTAATTACCGCGCCACCGTTCACAGGGTTAGACTGCCAATTAGTATGCTAACGGGCATTAGCCTGCTGTAAAGCCAACAAATCTACTTCGCCCGCACACACCCAGCCTCAAAATGCGTTATACTTGCTGTACCAAAACATGACCATAGCGCAAATACTACAGCATTACTGGAAACATGAGGCTTTCAGGCCGTTGCAGCAGCCCATTATCGAGTCGGTAATGCAGGGGCGCGATACGCTGGCCTTGCTGCCCACGGGTGGGGGTAAATCGGTTTGCTACCAGGTGCCGGCCCTGGCTATGGAGGGTATTTGCCTGGTTATTTCGCCTTTAATTGCCCTGATGAAAGACCAGGTAGATGGCCTGAAGGCAAAGGGTATTGAGGCTGTTGCCATTGTATCGGGCATGGGTAAGCGTGAGGTAGATATTGCACTGGATAACTGCATTTATGGCCCGGTGAAATTCTTGTATCTCTCGCCAGAACGGTTGATGAGCGACTTGGTTAGGGAACGCATCAAGTACATGAAAGTAAACCTGATTGCGGTTGACGAGGCGCATTGCATATCACAATGGGGATATGATTTCCGTCCGCCTTATTTGCACGTGGCCGATTTGCGGCAGCTGCACCCCAAGGTGCCCATCCTGGCCCTGACAGCGACGGCCACAGCCGAGGTAAAGGACGATATACAAGATAAGCTGCTATTCAGGGAACGCAATGTTTTTCAGCAAAGCTTTGAGCGGCAGAATATAAGTTACCGGATACAACATGAAGAAAATAAGCTTCGCCGTATGCTGGAGGTGGCGCGAAGCGTAAACGGCAGCGGCATTGTTTATGTGCGCAGCCGAAAGGAAACGACCGAACTGGCCCGCTTCTTTAACGAGAACGGCATCCCGGCCGATTATTACCATGCAGGCCTGAGCGGTGATTTGCGTACCGCCCGGCAAGAGCAGTGGAAAAACAATCATATACGGATTATAGTAGCCACTAACGCCTTTGGTATGGGTATTGACAAGCCCGATGTGCGCTATGTAATGCACAAAGATTTGCCCGAAAGCCTGGAAGCCTACTATCAGGAAGCCGGTAGGGCGGGGCGCGATGAGCAAAAAGCTTACGCCGTGCTGTTTTATAACGAAAACGACCGCCTTAAACAGCAACGTAAATTTGAAGTAGCATTTCCAACCGTAGAAGAAATTAAGCAGGTATATCATTACCTGGCCAATTATTACCAGCTGGCCTATGGGGCTGGCGAGGGTATGAGCTTTGATCTGGATTTGGCTGATTTTAGCAGTCGTTTTAAGCTCGATGCCTTGAAAAGTTTAAATGCGCTTAAGTTTTTGGAACAGGGCGAATACCTGTCATTCAACGAAAGCGTTTTTCTACCTTCCCGATTTCAATTTGAGATAGGACACGAGGAACTATATAATTTCCAGATACAAAACCCGGCTTGGGATCCTTTTATAAAAACGCTGCTGCGCTCATACGGTGGCGCATTTGAGAACTATACCCGCATGCGCGAGTTTGATATTGCCCGGCGTACTAACCTCAGCGTACAGCAGGTAACTGATGCTATGCAGCAGCTGAATGACTTTAGTGTTTTAACCTACCTGCCGCAAACCGATAAACCGCAGGTTACCTATCTTAAAGCCCGCCAAACGTCAGACCATTTATGGATTGACCGCCAATACCTGGAAAACCGTAAGGCCGTGTACCGCAAAAAGATGGAAGCCATGCTGGGCTATGTAACCCACAATCAATGCCGTAGCCAGCAATTGTTGGCATATTTCAACGAGTTGAACGCTCCAAAATGTGGCGTGTGTGATGTTTGCCGCCGTGAGAAGCAGGCCCAAAACGCTGGTCAGTTGCAGGGCTTAATTACCGAAGAAATACTTCAGCTCTTAAACACTGGCCCTTTGCATCTCGAACAGCTGGTTACCTCGCTTAAACACGGCAAAAGTGCCGACAGACTGACCGTGATCAGGCAGTTGCTTGATAACGGTCGGGTTAAAAGCAATGGCGAAGCTTATTACCTCTGATGCTGTTTTCACCTAAATAGGCTTACGGTAAGTGGTAACTCCCGGAATAGCAAATTTAAAACCCAGTGTGAGCTGGTGAAACATGTCATTACTTTTACCGCTGAGGTTACCATCCAATTTATCGCCAATAAGGTAATTGAATTGATACCCTACATCAATTTTCATGAATGGTTCATCCTCTACAAAAATCTTAAACTCATAACCCAAACGAGCCGGAATAAACATTGAATAATCAACTACCTTATCATAGCCTGTGGTATAGCTGCTACCGGATGCAGCAATAGTGTTTACGTTTGATCGGGTATAAATAACGCCTATACCCGGACTGATATACATATTTTTTAAAGTGTTTAAAAAACTGCTGCTGTTATAATCTACAAACTCGCCCAATTGAAACTGTACCCTGAAACTTGGCGCCAGATAGTTGGTTTTAAAATCTCTCTGTAACGAGTTAGCATAGTTACTGTTTCCCATAAACTGACCGCCTTGTATCTCTGCAACGTAATTTATGTAAGGTGTTTGGTTGTAAGTTATGCCTGCCAAACCAAGAACGGCAACATCTGAGTTTCTTTCATCGGTAAATGACTTGCTGATACCTCCGGATATGCTGAAGTCAAATCTGGAAAATTGGTTAATGACCTGGCCTTTTGCAACCAGCTGTAGCAAAATAAATAAGGCTACGAAATAAGATTTTTTCACAAGTTTAACGCTATATAAATTTTTGGTTAAACTTATTAATATATAATTAACTCCAGGCAGGGAAAACTACTCAATTTTCATATTTATCCAGCCGGTGTTTTCGTTATCATCAGTAATTAAATAATAGTTTTTGAACGAGCCTCTGATAGCCACCTGCGTACCGTTGGCCAGGGTTGCTTTACGGGCAGCCGTTACACTATCCGGTGCATCTAACAGCGGCCGGGCTTGATTGAGGGTAATACGGCGCAGAGTAGCTGTTGCTGTGGTTACGTTACGGCTTTGTATGTAGCCCTGCGTACCGTCAGGAAGGGTGGCTTTGTACCAGCCGTCTGTGGCTGCTTCAATAGTAAGTGGTGTGCTAATGGGTACGGATTGGCGGGTAAGTGCCTTGTCAGTCGGTTCGATATGTAGGGCGTTGTTGCGGGCGGTTGTACGGGCCGTGGCATTGAGCAATGTTAACGAGGCGCTGATAGGAGGTGGAGACTTTACTTCACGGTCGACAAAAATCAGCGGATCAATTGCCCCACCGTTAGTGTAAATGCCAAAGTGCAGATGCGGCGGTGTAGTGCGGGCATTACCAGTGTTACCTACCAGCCCAAGGGTGTCGCCTATGCGTACAGTTTGTCCGTCTTGCACCAATTGTTTGTCCAGGTGGGCATAATACAGCGTATAATCGCGGTTATCGGGGTGCATAAATACTACCAGGCCGCCCAAAGTGTTTTCGGTGACCCTGGTTACCGTGCCATTGGCAGCAGCAATGGCTGGTGTGTGTTTGATAGCAAATATATCAACGCCCTCGTGCCGTCGGCCGCCGTTATCGCGCCCATCGCCCCAAAAGCTCCCTATATGCGGCTTGCCGCTTGATGAGACCGGAAAGTTGAGTGAAGGGCCGGAAGTGATGGTAAGGGTGTATTCGCCGCTGCGCAACAATTCTGGCTGAAGGCGTAATATGTATTTACCGTTCTCCTTAACCTCGTATTCCAAGCTGCGGCCGTTAGTATCTGCCGAGGCTAAAACTTTTTGTTCGGTCGCGCTTTGTTCCTGCAGCAGATCTATATAGATGGAGAAATTGGTCTGCGGCTTTTTAGTTAGGCTTATGTTTAGCTTTTGCCCACGCCGGGCATCGAATCGCAAAGCAGTAACTGGTATTTTTTCGGCCGAAAAATAACCGGTTTCCTTGTATGGAATGCTAATGTTTAAAGGATTGCTAACGCTCAGCTGCCCTTTTTGCAACCAGGCGTTGCCCATAGCTGAGCGTTCTAATCCAGCATCTTTCAATCGTTGGGCATAGGCATCATGTGGCGACAGTTTGTTAAACAGTGCAAGCGGGCCTCTTTTGCTGCAGGAGCAGCAAAGCATTGCTGTTAAAAAGATTAAAAAAAGGCAGGCAAAATGATTTTTCATCACCAAAGTTTAATTTCTTAAACCTGATGTATGATGAAAGGTTTTAAAGTATGGAACGTAGTACAAGTAACAGATTTGCATCAGTTTACATAGCGCTACCTGCCCAGCCATATTTCTATATATCCAGGCTTTGCCTTGGCATCTACATAGTATTTGGCTGCAAAGTTTGATGCGTCAAATTTAAATCTTACAAATTCTGCTATTTTTTCAGCCTGTTGCTGATCAGACATGTTGAAATACCTAACCTCCGGTGCATCGGGCCGACCAACATCAATGATATTTTTTGCTCCCATTACTTTGAAACCAGCTGAAGTAAGTTTGCTGTTAAGGTCGGTAAATGCTATAGCCTTATTTTTACTGCCTGTTAGTAAATAAAGTCTGGCGTTATTTATTATAGGCGGTTCAAGAGATTGGGCTGCTGCCGGTTTAATTTGGGGAATGGTCTCCGGGTCTTTTTCGCTTTGCAGTATGTACCTGCTTACACTATCCCTTACATCTGATTCTTTAATTAAGTTGGTATGAACAAGCAGCTTAAGTGTTTGTAAACGTTCTTCGGCAGAACTCGACTCCAAAGCCTTTAACACCAGATCCGACTGATATTTTCTTTCCGCAAGCTGAACATTCCAGTAGCCTTGAACGACGCCTCCCACAATTGTCCCTAATATGGCAAATAAGCCCGATAACGTGATAGTAATTAATGGTAAATTCTTATTCTCCATAACCGGTTGGCTTACTGCTGCTTATAATCAAATATAACAACAGTAAAAGGTGTAGGCGAAAACTTTTTTACTTGTGTAGCAAAATGGATAGTAAGAGTACAATGTTTCTGCACTCGTAATGACAGCTAATTATTTAGTAGCCTGTTTTAGCTTTTCCAAATCTTCAGGCGTATCTACCGCTTGTGTTTCTAGCTCCGTTTCGGCTACTTTAATGCGGTAACCGTTCTCAATCCAGCGTAATTGCTCCAGGCTTTCGGCTTTCTCTAATAACGAAACAGGTAAACGTGTTACAGCCCGCAACACCTCCGACCGGAAGCCGTAAATACCAATGTGCTTGAAGTAATCAAAATGTTCAAACCACTGTTCCGGCTCCTGACCACGTATATGCGGTACCGCCGAGCGGGAGAAGTAAATGGCGTCTCCCAGCTTGTTCACAATTACCTTCGGCGAGTTGGCGTTATGCAGGTCGGCAGCAACCGTAATCTTTTTAATTAGGGTAGCTATTTGTGTACCAGGAGTGTTAAAACAGGCGGCTACTTTACTGATTTGTACCGGATCGATATAGGGCTCATCGCCCTGTATGTTGATGACGATCTCATATTCGGGATGATTAGCTGCTACTTCGGCGCAACGGTCGGTACCACTTTGATGGTCAGGAGAAGTCATTACTGCCTTGCCACCAAAGTCATGAATGTGATTGAGGATGCGCACATCATCGGTAGCCACAATAACTTCATCCAAACTTGCGCATTTAACACACTGCTCGTACACCCGTTGTATCATTACTTTGCCGGTAATATCAACCAGTGGCTTACCCGGAAAACGGGTAGACGCATAACGTGCAGGTATAATGCCAAGTATTTTCATGTGAGTAAAGTTGTTGGTTGTTTGAATTGAGAAGAAGTTAAAAACTGCTTAATCACTCACCGATCAACCTATCAGGCTAAAACAATCCGTTTATTTCGCCTTCAATGCGTTCAATAATTGTGGCCAGGTCTTCGGTGTTATTGGCAAAATCGAGGTTATCCATATCTACAATGAGTAGTTTGCCCAACTTATAACCGGATATCCATTTTTCGTATTTTTCGTTCAATTTAGATAAATAATCCAACCGGATGCCAATTTCGTACTCGCGGCCACGACGGTGTATATTATTAACCAATTTAGGTATGGAGGCCTTTAGATAAACCAGCAGGTCGGGCGGGTTTATGAATGATGTAATATTCTCAAAAATGGATTGGTAATTATCATAATCGCGGGTATCCATCAGGTCCATATCGTGCAGGTTCTCGGCAAAGATGTAGGCATCCTCATAAATGGTACGGTCCTGGATAATATTTTTTTGGCTCTGCTGTATATCAGTAATCTGGCGGAAACGGCTGTTGAGGAAGTATATTTGCAGGTTAAAGCTCCAGCGTTTCATATCCTTATAAAAATCTTCCAGATAGGGGTTGTTATCTACCGCCTCGTACTGTGGTTCCCAACCGTAATTTTTAGCTAATAAACTGGTAAGGGTAGTTTTACCCGCACCTATATTTCCAACAATTGCAATGTGCATTTGGTAAAGTTAATAGTTATTGTGTTACTAAGTTAACAGGATAATTGAGATAGCGGCTAATTTTATAGTTGCGGTTTTATATACGGCAATTAATAACTATTAACCAACAGCTCAATAATAACTTTAAAAGTTTCTGAATCCTATTATTTCCCGTACCTCTCTAATAGTTTTTTGCGCACTTTCGCGGGCTTTAGCGGCGCCGTAGCGGGCTACCTGGCGTAGGTAGGCCTGGTCATTGGCTATATCATTTATTTTTTCGCGAATGGGCGCTGTGGCTATAATCATATCTTCGGCCAGTTGTTTTTTTAAATCACCGTAACGTATTTGCATCGTATTGTATAAGCCGTCAAAATGCTCATAAGTATCCGTAGTTGATACCACCTTCATGAGATCGAATAGGTTTTGAATTTCGGATGGCTTCTCCTGGTTTTCGGTAGTTGGGCCGGCGTCGGTAACAGCTTTCATTACCTTTTTGCGAATCACCTCCGGAGAGTCTGACAAGTAAACAGCGTTACCTTCGCCTTCCGATTTGCCCATTTTGCCCTTACCGTCCAATCCGGGGATTTTGACCAGGTTGCTGCTGTAGTTAAAAGCGTAAGGCTCGGGGAAATATTCGGTGTTATATAAACGGTTAAAACGATTGCCAAACGTGCGGGCCATTTCCAAGTGTTGCTCCTGGTCTTTACCCACAGGTACTTTGGTGGCTTTATGGATGATGATATCGGCTGCCATTAACACCGGATAGGTAAGCAAACCAGCGTTAACGTTATCAGGGTTGGCGCGTACCTTATCTTTAAATGAGGTGGCTCGTTCCAGCTCGCCCAGGTAAGCGTTCATGTTAAGGTACAGGTATAGCTCTGCTACTTCGGGTACATCACTTTGTACATATATAGTGGCGCGTTCAGGGTCGATGCCTGCGGCCAGGTACTCTACCAACACCTGTTTTACGTTGCCATGCAGGTTGGCAGGGGTAGGGTGTGTGGTGAGTGAGTGTAAGTCGGCAATAAAAAAATAGCAATTGTATTCGTGCTGCATTTTAATAAAATTCTGGATAGCACCATAATAGTTACCCAAATGCAGTTTACCGGTTGAACGAATACCACTAACAACAGTTTCCATAATGGGGCGAAAGTAAGGAATTTTTATATTTTTGGCATCGATGAAAAAACTATTGAGGAAAGTACACAGTCATTTTTACCGCTATGGCGTGGCTTTTTTCTATTTTTTGTTATGGCCCTTTCTCTTTTACTTTTCGCGTAAGCCGGAGCGTTATGGCTCCATGAATGTGTTTCGCCGCATATGGGGTTTATGCAGCTCCTCAATGGCCGGTATTTTTTATCGGTTCCGGTTCGAGGAGCCTTTAGATTGGAGCAAAACTTACATCATTTGCTCAAACCACACCTCCAACCTGGATATTACGGCCATGAGCATACTGGTCAAAAGTAACTTCTGTTTTATTGGTAAAGAAGAGTTGCTGAAAAACCTCGTGACCAAAATATTTTTTAAAACCATTGATATACCGGTGAACCGAGACAGCAAGATGTCATCGTTCAGGGCGTTTAAAAGTGCGGCCGAGCGCTTGCAGCAAGGCATGAGCATGGTAATTTTTCCGGAGGGCAAAATACCTGATGATTACCCGCCCCGTTTGCATGAGTTTAAGAACGGGCCATTCAGGCTGGCCATTGAGCATAAGGTACCCATTATACCGGTAACATCCTTAAACACCTGGAAGGTACTTTGGGACACCGGTTTGGAACTGGGCAGCCGCCCGGGTATTTGTGATGTTTACGTGCATAAACCTATAGAAACCGCTAACCTTACCGTTGATGATGCTGATGCATTGCGCGATGAGGTATATGCCTTAATAAACCGTAAATTTGAAAGCTATGCAAATTGATAAAGATACCGTTGCCAAAATAGCTCACCTGGCCAGGCTCGAAGTGAATGAGCAAGAAACCGAGACACTCATGACCGACATGAACAAAATCCTGGACTTTATGGCTAAGCTAAATGAGGTTGATACAGAAAACGTAGAGCCCCTGATTTACATGACCGACGAGGTAAATACCTTGCGCGAGGATGTGGTAAAGCAAGAAATAACGCACGACGAAGCGCTGCTAAACGCCCCTCAGCAAGACGGCAAGCACTTTTTGGTGGCTAAAGTTATTGAGCAGAAGAGGTAACGATCACAAAGTGCAATGTACGGTTATAGATGTGCAGATGTATTAGGAATTAACGAGCGCGACCTTTGGTACTTATCAAAATTTTTATGAAGACCGAAAAAGAAAAAATGCTGTCGGGCGAGTATTACCTGGCCAATGATCCCCAACTTTTAAAAGAACGTACCGACTGCAAGCGCCTGCTGCATCAGCTCAATGTTACCGAGTATGTAGTGAGTGATAAAACCAAAGCTATTTTGGCTAAACTCATTCCCAATGCACCGGCAAGCCTTTATATCGAACCTCCCTTTCATTGCGATTATGGTTATAATATTACTTGTGGCGAGAATGTGTACTTCAACGTTAACTGCGTAGTGCTTGATGTAATGGAGGTGAAGTTAGGCTCGAACGTGTTTTGTGCACCGGGCGTACAAATTTATACCGCTACGCACCCGCTGGATGCCGAGTTTCGCCGGAGTAAAGAGAATGCCGAACCTGTTACCATAGGTGATGACTGCTGGATAGGTGGCGGCGCTATTATTTGCCCGGGTGTTACTATCGGGAATCGCTGTGTTGTAGGCGCAGGTTCGGTTGTTACAAAAGATATTCCGGATGACTCTTTAGCAGTAGGCAACCCGGCTAAGGTAATCAGGAGCTTAAAGAAGTAACAAATTATTATTAGGCTTTTAGGCGTGCTAAACTATATGTGCTTAGGCTGTACCTAAATTGTTTAAATACTAACTGCTTTAAAGAACATAATCTGTTTGTCACTTTGTCATGCATCACTTGTGGCAAGCTATTTGATTATTATATATTTGTTAAAACATAAACAATAGAAATCATGGCTGTAGAAATTACTGACGCTAACTTCGAAGAATTAGTGTTAAAATCAGATAAACCAGTTTTAGTTGACTTTTGGGCAGAGTGGTGTGGTCCTTGTCGTATGGTAGGCCCCGTAGTTGAAGAGATTGCTAAAGAATATGATGGTCAGGCCATTGTAGGAAAAGTAAACGTAGACAATAACCCCGGTGTGTCCATGAAGTTCGGCATCCGTAATATCCCCGCCTTGCTGTTCTTTAAAAACGGTGAGATCGTAGATAAACAAATTGGTGCAGTGCCTAAATCAGTATTAACCGATAAACTGGCTAAACAACTGGCCTAAGCCCGGTTTATAATCATATAAAAAAAGCGTTACCTTAAAGCGGTAGCGCTTTTTTTATTTACTTTAGTTGCAATGGCCCAGCTAAATAATAATCAGGAGATCCGTCAATTAGCCAACCTCGAGTTGCTGGCCCGCCAGGTGGTGGAGGGCTTCATTACCGGTTTACACCAAAGTCCGTTTCATGGTTTTTCTGTAGAGTTTGCCGAACACCGTTTGTATAACAGCGGCGAATCGGTGAAGAATATTGATTGGAAACTTTTTGCCAAAACCGATAAATTGTTTGTGAAACAATTTGAGGAGGAAACTAATCTGCGTAGCTACCTATTGCTAGATACTTCATCATCTATGAATTTTCCGGAAAAAGGTTTAAGCAAACTGCAGTTTTCAGTATATGCCATTGCCTCGTTAATGTACCTGTTCAAAAAACAGCGCGATGCCTTTGGGCTGGGTTTGTTTGCTGACAGGATTGACTGGTTGAGCGCGGCCCGTTCTACCTCCACACATATGTATTACCTGTTTGCGGAATTGGAGAAAGCTTACAATCAGCCCAGGCAAGGTACGCAAACCAATCTGAGCAATGTAATACACCACATTGCTGAGAATGTGCATCAGCGTTCCATGATTATAATTTTTAGCGACATGCTAGAGAACAGCATGGATGCCAGCAAAAGCCAGGACCTGTTTGCTGCATTGCAGCACCTTAAATACAACAAACACGAGGTAATCATATTCAACGTAAATGACCGTCGGCACGAGCTTGATTTTGACTTTGATAACCGACCACACCATTTTGTAGATATGGAAAGCGGGCAGGAAGTGAAGGTGCATCCGGGCAGGGTACGCGAAAGCTATCGCCAGGCCCTTAACCAATACCGGCATGAACTCGAACTGAAGTGTGCGCAATACCAGGTAGAGCTGGTTGATGCTAATATTGACGAAGGATATAATAACTTGCTGAAAGCTTATCTGGTGAAGCGTAACAAGGTGATTTGAACGTGTACCGCCAGTGCGTAAGCACTAATATTTCAAAAACCTAAAACTATAGTGAATATAATTTGCTTTAGATAAGATGTTAAACCAGCTTTTTTTTAAGAGCGGGTACTAAATTTGTTGCGTTAAGTTTTTAGCCAATATACTACTGATATAATATATTATTCCCCATATGAGACTTTCCATCGAGCGTAAGGCTGTTAAAGTAAATCCTGATCCGAAGCGTGTTATTGCCCGATTCTTTTTTAATGGTAACGAACGTTCAAAAGATGTAATACAACGTGTAATGGAGGTGGATGAAGAAAGGGTGTTTAGCCTCATCTCTCCGCTGCTGCAAGAGTATTCCAGTCGTCACCGTAACATAACCCGTGTGCTTAACCGGCATTGTGCCAAGCTCAAGCACCTGTTTACCGAGTTGGAAATCGATTTCGACTCGTTAAGCGTATACCGTAAGTTATTGATAGGCTCGTACTTTACGCATGAGTATTCTATTGAGTCGGCAGCATTTTTTAACCCATCTATTATTGAAGACCCCGACCAAAGTGATTTGGAAGCAGGTGAGCGTCGGGTAATTATTAGTTTTAGGGCAGTAGGTGAGGGCCATATTTCGTCCATTACTTTCCGCCGCGCACTTTTTGATAAAAACAATAATATTACCGTGATGCCAGCTGGTAATTATATTGATGAGGCCGAGATTGTTCGTAATGCGGTTTACAATAAAAAGCTGTTTTTCGAAAAGGCTACTACAACGCAAATTAATGTTGATGTACTGAAGGAGCTCGAAGAAAAGCTGGATCATCATTTTGAGTACACTAATTTGCGCCGCTTAATTCAGGATTCGCAAAGCCTGCAGCATGATGATATGCGCAAACTGGAGTATGATAAAGTGCTTTGGCTGGCCGATTCTTATTATGAGATCGTTTTCTCACTGGATACCGATATATCCGACCGCGTTATCTTCCCTATTTCGGAGTATGAACGTAAGGGTATTGAAGACGCCCGTTTTGTAAAGTTTATAAACGATGATGGGAGCTGGTCGTACTATGCCACTTACACCGCTTATGATGGGGCGCTGATTATGCCAAAATTGTTGCAAACCAACGATTTTATAAACTTCCGTATCATGCCGCTTTATGGTGCAGGCGCACAAAATAAAAATCTGGCGCTGTTTCCGCGTAAAATAAACGGTAAGTATGTTATGATGTCGCGTATTGATGGCTGCAACAATTACATTATGTACTCAGATAAAATAAACATCTGGGAAAAGCCAGAGGTATTGCAAAAGCCTAAGTTTAGCTGGGAGTTTATCCAGATAGGTAACTGCGGTTCGCCTATTGAGACAGAGGACGGTTGGCTGGTGATTACCCACGGCGTAGGTCCTATGCGTAAATATGTTTTAGGTGCCAGCCTACTTAAACTGGATGATCCGGCAATAGAGATTGGCCGCCTTAAGGAACCACTACTGACGCCTAACAACGATGAGCGTGAAGGTTATGTTCCTAACGTTATTTATTCGTGCGGTTCAATAGTTCATAACGATAAACTAATTATTCCTTACGGCTTATCTGATTATTCCTCATCATTTGCTGAGGTAGATTTGAAAACATTGCTGAACAAGCTAAAAGAGGATGGTGTATAATTCACATCATTGATAAAGCAGAAAGGCTAACCATTAGGTTAGCCTTTCTGCTTTTGTACAATTGCGAATTCTGCGGACTAGTGTTAAAAATAAAAGCCTGCCAATGGCGGGCTTTATTTTTGGATACCAAGAAGTCACGCGCTACACGTGCAAAATCTTCTCATACAGGCTATAGTAATCGTTTACCATTTTCTCACTCGAGAACTGATCACCTGCCCAATCCCTGCAATCTTGCCGGTTAATGGTGTTAAGGTTTGATACGGCTTTCACAGCTTCATCTGTAGTATTTACTAAAAAGCCGGTTTGTTCGTGTTTAATTAGTTCAGGCATCGACCCTTTGCTGAAAGCTATGACTGGTGTACCACAAAGCATCGCTTCGGCCACGCTCATACCAAACGGTTCGTTAAAATTAATGGGATGTAACAGTGCAGCCGCTTTACCTAAAAGCGCATTGCGTTCTTCTGGTCCGGCGTGGCCCACGTACACAATCTGCTCATTATCAATAAATGGTTCTACTTTTTCACGATAATACCCGGCATCTTGTATAATGCCCGCTATCAAAAGTTTTCTATTGCTTTTAAGCGCTATTTCAATTGCCTCGGCGGTGCCTTTGTCATGGTGTATACGGCCAAAATACAGCAGGTAATCTTCTGCCTTTGGGCTAAAGGCAAAGTCTGCTGTATTCAATCCGTTATAAACTGTAGCCAAATAATTCAATTCAGGGCTACGGTCGGCATTACTTATAGATACGTAATGTGACGTAGCGTTGTACTTTTTATAAACCGGTATAATACGCTGTGATGAAAAACCGTGTATGGTGGTTATCACCGGTGTTTTAATAAGCCTGGAGTAGGTTAGTGGCAAAAAGTCAAAGTTGTTGTGTATTAAATCAAATTGCCCGGCCTTTTCCATCAGGTTACTGATGTGCAGGCACTCAAGCACCTTGGCGTCCTGGTTACGGTCTTCCTCGTAACCTGTAGAACAAACAGCATCAAGTTTGCCTGCAGTTATAGAATCGCCGGTTGCAAATAAGGTGACTTCCACGCCTTTTGCTACCAGTCCCTCGGCTATGTTAGAGGCTACTTGTTCCCATGGCCCATAATGCCTTGGCGGTGTGCGCCATGCAACGGGTGATAAAACGGCAACCCTCATTTAGCAAACTTCAGCTTTCTGCCCAAACTTGTTATACTCGTACTCCAGTTCAAAAGCTTTTAATACCGTAAGGTGCGATATCATATAAGCAAGTGTACTTTCGGCACCCTGGTTACGGTTAATACCGGTAGGCATCAAGCCATCGCAGCAACCCTTAGTTTCATGGTCATACAATGGTGCGCGCAAGGTATTTTCTCCAAGAAACCATTTGTAGCTCAAGAACATTTTTTCAATGTATTCGGGCTTGCGTAAGGTTTCATAAGCCTGGAAATACATTAGTACCATAGCCATGGTCTCAATAGCTTGCTGATCAAAGGTAGGGAAGGTGCCTCCCCGGTAGTACCAGCCATCATTACCAATAGGGCTTAAATAGCCGTTTGATAAAGTAAGCTTATCTAAAAAGGCCATCGATTCAAGGGCTATCTCTTTAACCTTTTCGTTACTGGTTATTTCGTACGAATGTAATAGTGCTAACGGTAAAATAGCGTTGTCATAAGTCATTACCTCTTCAAACCATTGCCACTCCGGGCTAGCAGTCTTTTCGTAAGCCTCTATTAATGGAGCAGTAAGCCTGTTGAGCTCATTCATCATGCCTTCATCGGTAGGCACAGCCTTTAAGTACAAGCATATCCCAATAATGGTGTTAGCCATGCCCCTAATGTGCTGCAGCTTTTGAAAGTGCGGGAATGAGCGATGAAAAAGCTCCATGGCAAACTCGCGGTATGAATTGTGTGCTGCGCAACCAATCAGGTGCCCCAGCGCCCAAATAGTACGCCCAAATGAATCCTCTGAACCAACCTCATCCAAATAGCGGCGGTCAAAGCTCAGGAAATTACGGAAGTTGCCATCATCGGTTTGCATATAATGGATGTAGCTGAGGTATATTGGCAATAACCTGAAAGCCTCGGGGCTTTTATTACGCTGATAAGCCATCAGTGCCATAATTAAAGCACGTGCGTTATCATCTAAGCAGTATCCTTCTTTTAAATTAGGTATGCCGTATTTAGCATGCTGTACAATACCGGTATCATCAGTTAAGCGTAATACGTGGGCCAGGTTAAAGGCAGGCATAATTTCTGGGTCAACAATACTGTTACGCAGTATCTTATCTCTAAAATCATGACGGCTGCTGGCCTCTTGTGCAACTCTGATATATTCGGCGCCAACTACCGGCCAACGTAAGTGCAGGCCGTATTCGTAAGCATTTTGTTTTATTTCGTTCCATTTGGCTTCATCGTCAAGTAACTCGTTAACGGTGTCGGCAAGTGCGTCTGCATCTTTAAAATCAAACAGGCAGCCGCGGCCATCGGCCAGCAGCTCGGTAGCATGCCAGTAAGGAGTTGATACCACAGCAGCGCCCGCACCTACAGCGTAAGATAAAGTACCGCTGGTAATTTGCGCCTCGTTATGATATGGCGTAACATAAACAGTCGCAGCTGTTAGGTAGTCAATCAGTTCTTCCTCGGCCACAAACTTGTTAATAAAGCTTAAGTGGTTTGATACCTTTAGCTGAGCAGCCAGGCTTTTTAAGTAATCGCGGTATTCCTCGCCAGAGTGCTTTACAACGCCCGGGTGAGTATTTCCTAACACCACATACATTACATCGGGGTGCTTAGCCACAATTTTGGGCAAAGCTTTTACTACCACTTCCAACCCTTTGTTACGGCTTATTAAACCGAAGGTTAAAAGCACTTTTCTGTTTTTAAATGCGGTAAGCCCTTTAACCGGATTTAGCATAGGCGCTTCCAGGTCAGGCACACCGTGTTCAATAATTTGTATTTTTTCGGCCGGTATATCGTAAATAGTGGTTAAAAACTCAACAGCACGTTTACTCATCACTATAATTTTGGCCGATTGCTCAGCAATTTCACGGATGATGATCCTTTGTGCGTAGCTAGGCTCGCGCAATACGGTATGTAAGATTGAAATTAGCGGTTTTTCTAAACGATTAAGCAATGGCAGTATATAAATACCGCTTTCGCCGCCGTAAATACCAAACTCATGCTCCATAATACAAACATCAGCAGTACTGGTGTTAATGTAATTTGCTGCACGGATATAATCCTTTTGGTGGTTCTGTCTTATAACATACTTTACCTCCTGTGGATATTCATATTCCTGCAGACTTTCCGAATCATTAACCGCAACAACATAACCGCCGTCAACAAGTGATTCGCGGTTAGGAAAGTTGGCGCTGATTGCACGCATCAGGTTTTGATTGAATGTAGCAATTCCGCACTCGCGGGGAGGATAGGTGGAGATGTACGCTATTTTCATTTTATATAAAAGTATCTGGTGTTAACCGTTAATATTATGTTGGAACAGATAAAGTAATGCAGTAATATACACTTTGACTATAAAACAGGGCAATGGCCGCTCATCGATACTGCATATTCAGGGCTATAGCCCGTATAGAATAATATCATGCAATATATCGCACAAATTGTACCAAAATGTTCCAATTTTAGTGTTTTACGTACACTAAGCCGTATGAATTAAAGAAACGGATGTAGTTTGTTTAATTAAGCAGTCGCATAACCAAATGTAGCAAGCCTTGGCTTACGTCGTAATTTAAAAAACTCAACTATACCGCAAATATGTTTATGGCCTGAATTATTGTAGCACAGGCTTCTTTAATTTGTTCAGAAGTGATAATAAGCGGAGGAGCAATGCGCATGGAATTGCTGCAATGTAAAAACCAGTCGATAATAATGCCCTGCTCAACACAATGATCAATGATAGCTTTGTTAAGTTCAAAGCTGTCCAGTTCGGCAGCCAGCATCAGCCCTTTTCCGCGTATCTGTTTAATGGCAGGGTGTACCAGTAATTGTTTAAACAGCGCTTCTTTGGCGGCAACTTGTTCAATCAGGTTTTCATTTAATAAAACCTCTAAAGATGCCAGTCCGGATGCACAGCACACCGGGTGCCCGCCAAATGTGGTGATATGCCCCAGAATAGGATTATTTTTCAGGGCTCCCATTACTTCATTCGAGGCAATGAAAGCGCCCAGCGGCATTCCGCCGCCCAAGGCCTTGCCAAGCACCAGAACGTCGGGTACGATGCCAAAATGCTCAAAAGCAAACAGCTTTCCGGTACGGCCAAAGGCTGTTTGGTTTTCATCGAGTATCAGTAGCGTGCCTGTTTTGGTGCAGCGGTTACGCAGGGCCAGCATGTATGCTGCCTCAGGTACGCGTATGCCTGCCTCGCCCTGTATGGTCTCCATCACCACGCAGGCTGTCTCACTGGTAATGAGATCCAGATCGTTAAGGCTATTGAAATTAATAAATTGTATGCCGGGCAGTAGGGGCCTGTAGGCTTGTTTAAAATCCTCGTTACCCATTATGCTCAGTGCACCTTGCGTACTGCCGTGGTAAGCGTAATGGCAGGCAATGATCTGGTTTCGGCCAGTATAGCGTTTAGCCAGTTTCATGGCGCCCTCAATGGCTTCGGCTCCAGAGTTGGTAAAATATACCGACTGCAAACTTCCGGGCAGGAGGGAGGTAAGCTTTTCGGCGAAACGTACCTGTGGGGTTTGTACGTATTCACCATATACCATCAGGTGCATATATTTATCCAACTGATTTTTGATAGCCTCAATAACCTGCGCATTGCCATGGCCAATGTTACTCACACCAATGCCCGATATAAGGTCCAGGTATGGTTTGCCCTCTGCATTGTACAGATAAACTCCTTGCGCACGTTCAAATTCCAGTAGAAGCGGAAAATCGGTGGTTTGAGCGTTATTTGCTAAAAACAGCTGGCGGAGGGTTAACATGGGGCAAAAATACAAAAGGCCTTACACTTTCCATGTAAGGCCTTTTGTATTTTTGGTTAAGTAGTTTGATAATCGGCTCGCAATAGCTAACTATTGAAACAGACTTTGCATGTGCCGTTATCAACTAATCTCAATCCGGTGTTCCGCGTTCGCGGTAAATTTTTATAAGCTCATCTCTAAACTCGCTTTCGCTCCGGAAGACAAGATTCACTTTGGCCTGCGGTAATATCTTTGAAAACTCCTGTGTGTACTTACGTTTGATATCAACCAGTTGCTGATCATAAAGCAAATCCTTATCAATTTGGTCCTTTGATCGGTTATTCAGCATGTTTTGACGTTTCAGCTTACGCACGCTGTTTATTTCCTGGCTGTACTGCCGATAAAGCGGCCAAAATTTAGCCGATTCATCGTCAGATAGGTCCAGCTGCCTATCAATGTAGTTCTCCCTGGCAGTTTCGATCTTCTTATAAGGAGAAAAATTACCCTTACTGTTCCTGAACGAAGCCGGGGGCTGGCTATAAGCCTTAGCTCCGGCAACAATAAGCAGGGTAAGTATTATATATTTAACAAAGTTGTTCATTTCAAAATTTTTTATTGGGCGTCAACATAATCCTGAATAGCGGCTCTTAGTGCGTCGTCATCAAGCTGCGAACCGTCAGCTATAACGGTGCGTTCTGTTTGGGTGGCATCTGCCTGATTTTCCAGGTAGTTCTCCAATACATCGGTTGATACATCTTGTAATTGCTCATGCATAAATGTATGGTTTTGAGCTGCCGATGGTAATGAGGCCTGTTTCATGTAAACAGCCAATCCTACAATGATAGCAAAACATGCAGCAGATGCATACTTAAATGCCGCTGTTGAAACCAGTTTTCTTACAACATTGCCTCTTGATGGCATTTGAACCACTTTGGTTTCCGGCTTTTGGGCTGTTTGGCTTAAAATGCTTTGCTGTAACTGATTAAAGTAACCATCGGGCACAGCATAAGCATTGCTGTCAGCGCTTACAGTTTCCTCAATAGCTATGCGGCTTTGTATATTACTGCTTAAACTTTCGAAGTATCCTTCAGGAACGGCAAACTCTTCAGTCTGACCCGCCAGAGCTTCTTCAATAGCTATGCGGCTTTGTATGTTGCTGCTCAGCTCGTCAAAATAGCCTTGCGGTACGGTGAAGCTTTCTGCGGTTTCACCCACCGCTTCTTCCAAAGCAATACGACTTTGTATATTGCTGCTCAGCTCATTAAAATAATTCTCCGGAACCGCGAAACTCTCGCCTTCTGCAGCCATTGCTTCTTCAATGGCAATGCGGCTTTGTATGTTGGTGCTTAATTCAGTAAAATAGTTTCCAGGTAAGGTAAAACCTCCTAAAGCGTCGGCTTGCTTAATTTCTTCTAAATGTACACCCGATATAATCTGCTCGCTCAAGTCATCAAAGTATCCGGCAGGCACGCTAAAAGGGTTACCTGTTGGTAACTTTTGGCGCCATGAGTCATCCTCATGCCAGTCTTTATGTTCTATATCGATTTCCATATCCTACGTTTGATGAAAATAAAACAATAAGGTTTAATGTAAAAATGAAAATTAATCGTGTGATAGTAAATGCGCCTCAATCTTTTTCACTGCCAGGTGGAACGATGCTTTTAGCGCACCCACACTGGTTCCCAATACTTCAGACATTTCCTCGTACTTCATATCATCGTAATACTTCATATTAAACACTAACCGCTGTTTGTCGGGCAGGGTAAGTAAAGCCTGTTGCAGCTTTAACTGTACTTTGTCGCCGCTTAAGTAAGTTGAGTCGGCTAATGATTCGGCCAGCTCATAAGATACATCATCCAGCGGTATATTATTTTTCTGTTTCTTTTTATTTAAGAACGTAATGCACTCATTCGTGGCAATACGATACATCCAGGTGTAAAGCTGGGCATCGCTCCTAAAGCCGGGCAGGTTCTTCCATATTTTAATAAACACGTCCTGCACCAGGTCATCGGCGTCGTCATGGTCAATTACCATACGGCGCACGTGCCAGTATATTTTCTGCTGGTACTTGCTCAGCAGTAAGTTAAAAGCTTCGTTCCGGGTTTTTTCGTCCTGAAACTTGCTGAGTATCTCGGTATCGCTAACGGATGCTGACATCTATTGTTCTTTCTATTGGATGTATGGAATTGTAATAGGTTTAATACAAAACTGTTTTTACTATAACAGAATTAAAGATATTAAATGTTTTTAAAATAGCCTTATGCCTTGAGCAAATCCAGTATTTGCTGCGATGAATTCTTGGTGTCTACTTTACTAATGATATGGCTTATAACCCCCTCAGGGTTGATGATAAAAGTGGTACGCTGGGTACCCATATACTTTTTGCCATACATGTTCTTTTCAACCCAAACGCCATAACTGTTTACAATTTGCTGGTCGGCGTCGGCAATAAGCGTAAACGGCAGGTTATACTTGGTCTCAAACTTTTTGTGCGATTTTTCGTCATCGGTGCTAACGCCGATAACTTCATAACCTTGTGTTGAAAGGAACTGGTAATTGTCCCTAAAATCGCAGGCTTCGGCCGTACAACCCGGGGTATCATCTTTAGGATAAAAATAGAGTACTACGGTTTTGTCCTTATAGTCGGCTAATGATACGGTTTTGCCGTTCTGGTCTTTAGCGGTAAAATCAGGTGCTTTATCGCCTTCGTTTAATGTTGCCATATA
Source organism: Mucilaginibacter sp. PAMB04168 (assembly GCF_039634365.2). Lineage (NCBI taxonomy): Bacteria > Pseudomonadati > Bacteroidota > Sphingobacteriia > Sphingobacteriales > Sphingobacteriaceae > Mucilaginibacter > Mucilaginibacter sp. PAMB04168. Next base: position 3,721,810 of record NZ_CP155079.2, on the reverse strand, counting down.
AATATAGGTTACTTATCGGTTGAATGCTGCCGCATACTGCGATACATTATCTTTTTGGTCGGTAACGGTTACCTCAAAAGTATGTTTACCCGCCGTAATGCTTTCGTCAAAGGTATATCTAAAAACACGGGTTTTATAATCCTGTTCCAGCAAAATCCATTTACCGTCAATCTTGCCTACCACGGTTTTTACGCCAGAGAGGTTGTCGCTTGTGCGCAAGGCAATACTGCGTACACCGGCCAGGTTACTGCCATTGCGAATGTTAATTGGGGTTATTATCGGTGCAACGGTATCAATCCGTATATAAAAGTCGCCAAATGAAGCTGGTTTAGCTTTAACATAGCCATCCTGGTAAATGCCGCCCACTGAGCCGCCCATGGCGTTTACGATTACTGCTTTATTAGCCAGGCTGCCAATGCTGGCATCTGGCTTTATCCATAAGTCATAGTTAAGATGAATAGGGGTGAGCCGGTTGTGTACACGGTGCGTGGCCGAGTATGTGCCCGGCTTTTGCGGTAGCAGACTGTACTGAAAATCCACATCATCATATAAATTACCGGGAGAAACTACCACTTTAAGCGGGCCGCTGTTAAACTCGTTACGCTGATCGTACCGGAAGCGGGTACCGGTGTAATTAACCACCGGCCTGTCCTTAGCAATGCTGGATTGTACTTTAAGCTTCAGGGTAGAAGTATTGCCGGCTATATCCTTAACCACATATTCCACATCGTGCAGCAAAGTGTCGCGGAAGCTGACAACGCCCCGGTCTTCTGACTGCGGATAAAGTGAGATATGGCTGCCCGGCGGCACAAAACATTTTTGTATCCAGCGCCTGGCTTTGATGTATTGCGGATAGTCGATATAGCCGTTAATAGCATGTGTTTGGTCAAATGCAAAACGTTCAACTGCGAACGTATACACTGTACGGCCATCAACCTTTAGTTGTAGTGAGTAAAAGCCATTGCGGTTAACCGATGAGCTGTTCTGATCGTAAGCGGTTATACCGAAGCCTATATCGCCACTTAAAAACAGGGTTTGCGGTTTGGTTAAGCGGTAGTTGCCGCCAGCACCTGATACGTCATAATACTGGCGCAAGGTGTTTTCGCTAAAAGGGTGGCCATTAAGATGATATAAAGTGATGCTGTTAATTGCTGGCGGAATATTATCAGGGATGGTTAAGCCAAACAGTTGAGGGTTAACAGTTTCTTCGGTTAACGAATCGCGTATTTCAAAATGCAGGTGTGGCCCGCCTGAAGCGCCGGTATTGCCCGATATGGCAATAAGCTGCCCTTTAGTAACCGGGAATTGAAATGGCTGCAGCCTGAAATCGGCCTCATAAGTTTGGTGCTCATACTGGTACTGACGCACGGCCTTGGCCAGTTCGGGTGTCAGGTGATCGAGATGGCCGTAAACCGTTGTATAGCCGTTAGGGTGAGTTAAGTAAACCGCATTGCCAAAGCCGCCTAGTTGCACACGCAAACGCGACACGTAACCATACATGGCAGCATGAACAGGGTAGCCTATTCGGCGGTTGGTCCTGAAATCGAGCCCAGAATGAAAGTGATTGGCACGCAACTCACCAAAGGAGCCAGCCGTACTTGGCGGTAAATCGAGCGGGTACTGAAACGCACCCACGGGGTAAGTTTTACTTTTTACAATATCTTGCGCATGGCTACATGTGAACATAGCTATGCCTCCCAGCAAACAAATAATATTTTTTAGCATCAGCTTATTTAACGTGAAAATCGAGTAGTTTTTGCCCTTCCAGGTAACCTTCAAGGTGGTCTCCCGGTTTAACGGCAGCTACGCCCTCAGGGGTACCGGTAAAGATCAAGTCGCCTTTTTTAAGGGTAATGTATTGAGATACAAAAGCAATTAGCCGCTCAAAAGAAAACAGCAGGTCTTTGGTGTTACCGTCCTGGCGTGTTTGCCCGTTTACATCAAGTTTTAAATTGATGTTATATAAGTCGGCAAACTGGCTTTTGGGTAAAAAGTTACTGATAGGTGCAGAGTGGTCGAACCCTTTGGCCAGTTCCCATGGCAAGCCCTTCTCTTTATGACGGCTTTGAATGTCGCGGGCGGTGAAATCAATTCCCAAACCTATTTCGTCAAAATAATCGCCTGCAAATTTTTCGCTGATGTGCCTGCCTTCTTTGCTTACCTTCAATACCAGTTCAATCTCGTGGTGTACATCCTGCGAAAATTCCGGATGATAAAAAGGCTTATTGTCTTTAAGCAGTGCAGTGTCCGGTTTCATAAATATTACCGGCGTAGTAGGCACAGGGTTATTCAGTTCTTTAGCGTGTTCGGCGTAGTTGCGGCCAATGGCAATTATCTTCATAGCAAAATAGTGTGTACAAGGCCAAATCTATATTATTTACACAATAATTTAAGTTGTTGCGCCATGTAACTTTCAAGTAACAGAAATAATAACTTAAAGTTCAAGCATAAGTTTTAATGATTTTATATATTTAGAGCAACCAGTCAACGCTTTTCTTATGGAGGTTAAGATCCCGTAAAATGGAAGAGAGAATACCTTATTGCCGTAAGTGCAAAAAGCCTTACAGCTATCGTGTGCCACGCACGCGCCTAGTAAAGCGCTTGTTCTTTTTCTTACCTGTAAAAAGATTTTTTTGCAATACCTGCTTTAAGAAAAGACATGTTTGGGAAGCAAATTGAGCGCTTAAATAAGAATGTAAAAGTTTTACAGTATCGTAATACGCTTTATCACCGATTCGGTGCCTACCATTACCCTTAAGAAATAAAAACCGCTGGTTAACCTGTTTGTAGCAATGTTATGAACAAAGGTCTTTTCGCCAGATTCCACCCTGTCAGAAAACAAAGTAGCCACATTGTTGCCTAACACATCCATAATTTTAATTGTCACGTTGCTGTTGCGCGATAACATGTATTTCAGTGTTATTTGATCGGTTACGGTAACTGGGTATATCTGCACATTGCTGAGCAGCTTATCGGTATTGGTTTGTACGCTCGGCTTTATGTTTGAGTAAGGCGACGGCTTTACCTGTGGCATTGAAGCGACGCTGATGCCATTTTTAAGGTAAGAACTTTTTTGATTAACCTTTGGTTTACGCACATAAATAGTGTCGCGCCGCATGTCCTTACCGGGCCCCGCAGCAAAGGCAAAGTTTATGGCCATTGCCGAAGCAATTAATATTATCCATAAATGATTAAAAGTATATCTTTGCCCCATATTTACATTCAATTACAAAGGTACTAATAAATCAAGTTAATCGTTACAGTGTAAAAAGTACATATACATTTTTTAACAATTTTTAACAAAAATTGATTTGGCTGGTTATGCTACTAATCAGTTGATTTTAAACAGGTGACAGCCTGTTATGCGTTATTCTGCGCATGTTCTGAATTTTATAATTTTATTCATTCTAAAAGTGTCATCACACAATAAAGATCTGCAAAAACTGACAGCCGCCGGGTTGCTTATCAGTTTAGGAATTGTTTATGGCGATATTGGTACATCACCTTTATACGTTTTTAAAGCAATTGTAGGGGAAGAGCCAATTTCAGAAGCACTGGTATTAGGCGGCGTCTCGTGTATCTTCTGGACGCTCACACTGCAAACCACTATAAAGTATGTCATGATCACGCTTCAGGCCGATAATAAAGGCGAGGGCGGCATATTTTCTCTATTCTCTTTAGTACGCCGGCGTGCCAAATGGCTTATTATACCGGCCATAGTTGGTGGCTGCGCTCTGCTCGCCGATGGTATTATTACACCACCAATTACCATATCTTCGGCTATTGAGGGGCTGCACACCCGGTATCCTCATTTGCCAACCATGAGCGTGGTTATTGCCATTATTGCTTTCTTGTTTTTTATCCAGCAGTTTGGTACCTCCTTAGTGGGTAAGGCTTTCGGTCCGATGATGTTTATATGGTTTACCATGATTGGTGTACTTGGTGTTAATTACATTGTGGAGATGCCATCGGTAGTGAAGGCACTAAACCCTTACTACGCTTACCATATATTAACCACCGATCCGGCTGCTTTTGCCATATTAGGTGGGGTGTTTTTGTGTACAACCGGGGCTGAGGCTTTGTATTCAGACCTTGGCCATTGCGGTCGTAAAAATATTAGGGCGAGTTGGGTATATGTAAAAAGCTGTTTAATTATCAATTACCTGGGGCAGGCCGTATGGTTACTGCAACACAACGGGCAAAAGCTTGATCTGGATAAACTGAATCCGTTCTATCAAATAATGCCCGAATGGTTCTTGATATTTGGTATCGGTATAGCTACTATAGCGGCTATTATCGCCAGTCAGGCATTAATTTCGGGGTCATATACGCTTATTGCCGAGGCGGTGCGTTTAAACTTGTGGCCTAAGGTAAAAATCAATTATCCGTCTGAGCAAAAGGGACAATTATACGTGCCCAGCATCAACTGGATTTTATTAGCGGGCTGTGTTGGCGTGGTATTGCTTTTCCAGGAGTCTAAAAAGATGGAAGCTGCATACGGTTTAAGCATCACAATTGCCATGCTCATGACTACCATTTTGGTGTCTAAATTTTTGAGAAGACGTAAGGTGCCATCCTATCTGATCAATTTGTTCCTGGTGGTTTACGTACTGGTTGAAGGTACTTTTCTATACGGAAATCTGGGCCGGTTTGCTGCTGGTGGCTGGTTTACCGTAACTATAGGTGTGGTGCTCTTCGGCGTAATGTGGACCTGGCACACTGCCCGTAAAATCCGTAACCGCTATGTTAAGTTTGTTGAAGTTGAAGACTACTATGATATCTTAAAAGAGTTGAGTGAAGACGAATCGGTACCTAAGTATGCCTCGCAATTAGTTTACCTTACCAGCGCCAATTTTAACTCCGAGCTCGAGTCGAAGATTATTTACTCTATACTGCAAAAGCAACCTAAACGTGCCGATGTGTACTGGTTGGTGCATGTTGACGTTATGGATGAGCCCTATACCCGCGATTACGAAGTGGACTTTTTAGTGCCAAACAAACTAATCCGTATCGACTTTAAACTGGGCTTTAGGGTAGGGCAGCAAATAAACCTCTTATTCCGCAAAGTAGTAGAAGACCTGGTTAAGAACGGCGAGGTGGATATCACCAGCAGGTATGAATCTCTCAGCAAGCGTAAAATTGTGGGCGACTTTAGATTTGTGGTAATTGAAAAAGTGCTTTCCCGCTCACATAACCTGTCTTTTTACGAGCGCATTATTATGGCCGCATATAGCCAGCTTAAAAAGGTGAGTATATCTGAAGAACGAGGCTTTGGCTTAGACCTGAGCTTTGTAACGGTAGAAAAGGTACCACTCATGCTTACCGATCCCGAAACGGTTACCATCAATCGTGTGATTTAATACATTATAACTATAAAAAAAGCCTGCTTACGAGCAGGCTTTTTTTATAGTTATAATTTGGGGGCGACGATTGCAACAGCTATTTATTGGGCTAATACGATCATTTTCTTTTTAATATACCCCTGCTCCAACCTTGTGAATGCATAAATGGCCTGTTATCCAGCCAAGTTATCCACATAATAGTGCTGAAGGTGCCCAATATAGAACCAGCTGTAACATCTTCAAAAAAGTGCTGACTCAAGTACATGCGCGAATAGGCAACCGACATAGCAAACAACAAAAAGATAAAGCCGTAACGTTTGTTTACTGCCACATATGACAGCACTACCGCTGCAGAAAATGCCGTAACCGTATGGCCGGAAGGAAAACTGTTGTTATGCAACATGTTAATGCCCTTTACAAAGTGAATGGTGCTCAATTGCTTTTCGAAGTATACCACAGGCCGTGGCGCATGGTAAATGTGTTTTACAATTTGTACCAATATACCGCTAATGGCGAAGCTAGTAGCTACTAAAAGCGTTTTACGGTAACTATGGCAAAGCATAATAAAAGTTATGATGAGTACCATATAAAATTCGCCTAAGTGGGTGGCGTAGGGAAAGATATAATCGCCGATGTTGCTGTGTAGCGCGTTTAGGGAAAAATAGATCTCTTCACGGGTGTAGTTAATCTTGATTATTAAACAAGTAACTAATACAGCTAAATATGGTAAAAAGAATAGTCTTATCTGGTGTAAAACATCGGTAATGCGGGCGTTCATGTTACAAATTAAGCACAATATAACTAATCACATAAAATTTGGTTATGTTTGGTACTGCAAACTATTTAACGTACATGTCGAAAAGTATATTTCGCAAAAAATCCCTTGATAAAATTCTGGCCGATGTGCAAAGCGGCTTTAGCGACAGCGAACACTCAGGCACACACCTCAAAAAAGAACTCCGTGTAAAAGATTTAACCCTGATGGGTATTGCTGCTGTAGTGGGCGCCGGTATATTCTCAACCATAGGCACCGCCTCGTTTAACGGCGGACCGGGAGTTAGCATTCTGTTCATACTTACGGCAATTACCTGTGGCTTTTCGGCCATGTGCTATGCTGAGTTTGCTTCACGTATACCGGTAGCTGGCAGCGCTTATACCTATGCTTATGCTTCTTTTGGTGAATTAATAGCCTGGATTATTGGCTGGGATTTATTGATGGAATATGCCATTGGTAACATTGCGGTTGCAATATCATGGAGCGAATACTTTGTAAACCTGCTCGAAGGTTTTCACATTCATTTGCCCCGTTATCTCACTATGGACTACTTTTCGGCCTTTAAGGGGTACGAACAGTTGCAGCAGCTAACAGCATCCGGCCATGCTGCCGAAATAACGGAACGTATTAAAGCCGAAGCCCTTGCCTGGAGCACAGCGCCCGGCATAGGCGGAATAAAATTTGTAGCAAACCTGCCGGCTTTATTAATTGTAGTGCTGATTACCTACCTCGTATACGTTGGTATACGCGAAACCAAAAAAGTAACCAACGCCATGGTACTGCTCAAAGTAGGCGTGGTGATTGCTGTAATTGTTTTAGGATTTTTTTACGTTACACCAGCCAACTGGCACCCCTTTATGCCTAATGGCTTTAGCGGGGTGATGAAAGGCGTATCGGGCGTGTTTTTTGCCTATATAGGTTTTGACGCCATTTCTACTACTGCCGAGGAATGTGAGAACCCACAGCGCGACTTACCCAAGGGGATGATTTATTCCCTTATTGTATGCACTGTTTTGTATGTACTTATTGCACTGGTGCTTACCGGTATGGTTAGTTACAAAGAGTTGCAGGTTGGCGATCCGCTGGCATTTGTATTTGCAAGAGTGGGTTTAACCAACATTAGTTACGTGATATCCGTTAGTGCAGTGATAGCCACCGCGAGTGTGTTGCTCATCTTCCAAATGGGGCAACCGCGTATATGGATGAGCATGAGCCGCGATGGTTTATTGCCAAAAGCTTTTTCGCGTATACATCCCAAATTTCAAACACCTTCATTTGCTACCATTGTAACCGGTTTTGTGGTAGCTGTACCTGCTTTGTTCATGAATTTAACTGAAGTGACCGACTTAACCAGTATAGGTACCCTGTTTGCTTTTGTGCTGGTATGTGGGGGCGTGTTGTTGCTGCCTAAAACCGAAGCTGTAAAGGGTAAGTTTCGTATTCCCTATGTGAACGCTAAATGGATTGTGCCAATTCTGTTCATAGCCGGTATGATATTCTTTTGGAAGCCTATGATGCGCATGTTTGCTGAGGAGAATAGTCACGAACGCTTTCCGTTTCTGTTGTTCATTATCTTATCAGCCGCATTAGCGGTGCTTTCTTTCGTTAAAAATCTTTCATTGATACCCGTGTTGGGCTTGTTAAGCTGCTTTTATTTAATGACGGAATTGGGCTACATTAACTGGCTGCGTTTCCTGATCTGGCTGGTGATAGGTTTGGTGATCTATTTTACCTACGGCTACAAGAACAGTCGTTTAGGTAAAGAAGCGGTTTAGTGTTGCCACGCGTTACACGTTGGCCAAGGCTTAAGCATTTTAACAGAATGGTTAGGAACGCTTGGCTTGAAAGGCTGCCTAATGATGCCTCAAACGAGGGAGCGGAAAAACAGTAAGGACTGGAAGTAAGTATAGCCTGGCAATGTACCGCTAAGCAAAGGCGAGGTTGGGCGAAATCAATTGGTAAGCCAAGCAGGTATTTGTTAATGGTGGAGAATCTTTATGCCATAAAAACAAAGGTTTTCAACGAAGCCAAAGGCATGTAACAGGATTGTTTTTATCCTTACTGAAACAATTTGCCAGTGTTTAGGCTTTGGCTCTTATCATTATGCTACGCCTTATTGTATTAATCTTACTTTTTTTTGCATCACTGCTTACTTGCTTTAAAGCGCCCACATACCACTTATGGATGCTGGCTATTCTAGTAAGCGAGTATGGGCTGCTTTTTATCGGCGTTACAGTGCTGGTTTTGTTAAGCGGCTTGTGGATTAAAAAATATCAGGTGTTAGGTACAGCCGCAGGGATAATCACCGTGGCGCTTTTGTTATTGCCCATAGTAAAGGCGTATAACGTTGGCACCAATTTAAAAGCCGATATAGACCGGGCGTTTTTATTTTGCGGAAAGCCTGCAAAAACATTTTCTTCCGCATTTAAGCCTTTTACCTTTTCTAAGCTTTTTCAGAAAGATCCGCAATCTGCTTTCCAAACGTTAAAGTACGTAAGCTATCCGGACACCTCTTTAACGCTTGATTATTACAAAAGCAATGCTACAGGCAAGCGGCCGTGCATAGTAGTTATACACGGCGGATCGTGGAGTAGTGGCGATAGCCGGCAACTGCCCGAACTAAATGCTATGTTATCTCAGTCTGGCTATCAGGTGGCCAGCATTAATTATCGTTTGGCCCCACGCTGGAAAAGCCCCGCCCCCGTGCAGGATGTAAAGGCTGCATTAACGTATTTACGCAAACATGCCGGCCAATTGCAGATTGATACTGGTAAGATCATTCTGTTAGGCCGATCAGCAGGTGCACAAATAGCTTTACTTGCGGCTTACACCGTTAAGCAGCAAGGCATTAAAGGGGTAATAGATTTTTACGGGCCCGCCGATATGGTTTGGGGATACTCAGTGCCCGCACCTAAGTTAATTATGGATTCGCGCGGTGTAATGGCTAATTATCTGGATGGCTATTATCCAAAAGTTCCGCAAAATTATGCCGGTAGTTCACCTATAAGGTACGTGAGCGTGCAGAGTGTGCCAACGCTCATCATTCACGGTGGCAATGATGTGCTGGTAGCTTATGAGCATAGCCGCCGATTAAGCGAAAAACTTAAGCAAAATGGTGTACCGCACTATTGGCTGCAGTTGCCCTGGGCAACTCACGGGTTCGATCATCATCTTAACGGGCCAGGTGGACAATTATCCACCTTTGCGGTTCAGCAATTTTTACGGCAGATATTGTAACAGTATTGTTGGGTTGCTTAAAAACAAATGCGTGTATTGGTACTTAATTAGTTAGTATTAATTAAATCAGCATTATGAAACACGCCTTTATCTTCGCCACCAATGTTTTTATTAGTGGTGAGCGCACAATAAGCTACGCCACTGAAGATCAGAAGATAGAATTTTTAAAAATTTTATCCTTTTACGAGCATCACAGTAATAATACGCCCGACAAAGTTTTGCGCATCGATGCCCAAATAGGCACATCAGACGGGGTTAATTTCAATATTCAGGATAACCAACTCGATGCAGGAACTAACACTGAAGCGCGCATAAGTGACAAACGCATTCAGTTGTTTCGTCCGGGCCATGAAGAGCCGGTATTGGATGTGCGGCAATTGGATGAAGATGAATATAAAGAGCTATCGAGTCACATTGTTAACGAGATTGACGCACAGCACGCTTACCCGGTGCTTATGGTCAGAGGCGATTTTAGCGTGAACGGACACCGTATTGTAATTGATAATGACAAGCTTTTTGTTAACGGAGACGACTTTGCCAATGGTGTTACCAACGCCCATGAAGGAGTCATCTTAAGACCGAATGACTCGGCGTATTGAGCAACAAAGTAGAGAAGTTTAAGCGCGCAGATAGGAAGCGCCATTTAAGTCGATTATGCCGGCGGTAGTAAACTCAAAGCCTGGCGAAGCGTATACGGCAGCCACACGGGCAACTTCCTGCGTTTCGGCCACACGGTTATATGGGCTTTGTTTTTTTATGGCTATGCCTTCCTCGCTGTTCAATAGTTCGGCTGTCATGTCGGTTTCTACAAAACCGGGCGCTATAACATGAACGCTGATGTGATGCGGCGCCAAACTTACGGCTAAGGACTGACTCATGGCATTTAGCCCGGCTTTACTGGCTGCATAAGCAGGATGGTTGGGCTCGCCTCTAAATGCACCTCGTGAAGAAATATTAATGATTTTGCCGCCGCCTTTTTGAATCATATGTCTTGAAGCAAAAAAGCACAGGTTGGCTACGCCGTTGAGGTTGGTGCTGATAGTATCTTCCCAACTCTGCAGCCATTGCGCATAGCTCACCTCATCTATTTTATGTTCAAGGTATACACCGGCATTGTTAACAATAACATCTATACGGGGGTAATGCTGAAGCAGCTTGGTAAAAAAGCGTTCTACATTTTTAGGATGACGTTGATCTAACTGAAACAGGCCATGATTGCCACGTGGGTCTAACTCACTCAGTGTGCGCTCGGCCTCGTCATGGTTAGTGTTATAAGTGATAATAACATCAGCGTTGAGTGATGCAAACAATTGAGCGCAAGCCTTACCTATGCCCCTTGAGCCACCTGTAATAAGTACAGTTTTGCCGGTGTAATCAATTAACATAACTTGCTCTTGTTTTCTTATGGTTTAAGTATTGTTTTACTATTACGCAAAACAAGAGTAAATGTTACCTCGGCATTATATAAAGTTTAGCGCCCTAAGTAACAAGTTTGTTATGATATTTTTAGCGGCTTACTTTTTTTGCTGCACTTCTACTGCTTTTTCGCGCTCTTTATCACGTTTTTTGAAAAATCCGCGAAGCAGGAAGTTGTGCTGAACGGCCTCAAGGTCGTCGTTTAACTTAATGGAGCTTTGGTTAAGATAATCAAGTGTGCTTTTTAACTGATTAGCCGTTGGCTGATCATTCAGCAGAACACCAATCGCATTGTCGTTAGTGTTTAGCTTATTACTGGCTTTGTTCAAATTGTCGGTCAAAGTACTGGCCTTCGCAGTTGCTTCCTGTAACTGGTTAGCTGATTGTTGCAGCTTGGCAAATACAGCAGTGTCAGTCAGCATTTTATCAGCCAAACCGCCTTTAGTGTTCATTTTGTTGCCAAAGCGGCTCAGTTGATCAGCCATGGTTGCAGTACGTGCAGTTGTAGTTTGCAGGTTTTGTACCATGGCCCTGAATTGCATGGCCAGGCTTGAGTCTGCCAGTAAAGAGCCGGCTAAACCTTTGCCTTCTACCAATTTCTTGCTAAGCGTTTTAAAATCGTTGGTGATAACCAACAGGTTTTCGTTGTTTTTCTGGAAGGTCTTCATGATCTCATCAGTAGAGAGCATGCCTTTTGAATTTAACAAATCGCCATCCTGAATGGTAGGGGCAGATGGGCTGCCACCATCAATGGTGATGATTTTGTTGCCAATAAAGCCTTCGGAACTTATAGCTGCAGTCGCATCTCTGTGAACAAACTGCTGTATAGCCTGATCAACATTAAACTCTACATCAACCTGGTTTACGCCGGTGAACGATATGTTTTTAATGGTACCTACCTTAACGCCCGAAAACCAAACGTTGTTGCCTTTAATTAAGCCCGAAACGTTATCAAAACGCGCTTTTAAGTGCAAGCCTTTGGCAAAGCTTTTTTGCTGGTTACCTAACGTAAATATGGCTACTACTAAAATAGCCAAACCCACGGCGATGAACAAGCCCACCCAAAAAGCATATTTATTTTCCTTTAATTCCATCTTAATTGATAAAGTTATAGTCGTAAAATTGTTTCACCCGTTCATCTTCGCTTGTAAACACTTCTTCAAAGCTGCCCTGGCGCTGAAACTGCCCATCCAGTAACATGGCTACACGGTTGCCGGTGGCTTTGGCACAAGTTAAATCGTGCGTTATAATAATGGATGATGTATTGAAACGCTCCTGAACGTGGTTAATCAAATTATTAATTTCCATTGAGGTGATTGGATCCAAACCAGCGGTTGGCTCATCGTACAGCATAATTTCGGGCCGTAATATGAGTGTACGGGCAATGCCTATACGCTTACGCTGACCGCCCGATAACTCGGCCGGCATCTGGTTAATGGTTTGCTTTAAACCAACCGCCTCCAGCACCCGCTCCACCATCCCATCGATCTCCCTGCGGCGTAAATTTTTTTGGTTACGCACCAGCGGAAACTCAAGATTTTTGCGCACAGTCATGCTGTCGTATAAAGCACTGTTCTGAAAGGAGAAACCTATACGACGGCGTAAATCTTCTAACTCCCTGGGTGTAATAGTTGTTACCTCGTTGCCCAGTACATTTACCGAACCTGCATCAGCGCGGAGTAAGCCAGAAATAATCTTGATCAATACCGATTTTCCGGTACCCGAACGGCCAAGTACTACCAGGTTTTCATTCTTATATAGATCAAGGTCAACGCCACGCAGTACGTGGTAATCACCAAACGACTTAGTAAGGCTTTTAATACTGATTACCTTTTCGTTGTAATTTATGGATGAATTTTCTTTGCCCATGTCATAAATTCTTAGCGGAACCAGCCGGTTATCTGCACTATAATTACTTCTTCAATAAACACCAGAAACATAGCTGTTACTACGGCCGAGTTAGCCGCCTTACCCACACCCGACGTGCCGCTCGATGAGTTCCAGCCTTTGTAAGCGCCCACAATGCCTATCGTAAAACCAAACACCATAGATTTGATGATAGATGATTCAAAATCAATAAAGCCGAGTGGCTGAAAAAATTGCTGTATGTAAGTGCTAAAGCTGGTACCTTCATTCACCATTACGTTTAAATAACCACCCAGCATGGCAATCAAGCCGTTATATATAGCCAAAATAGGAATACTGATGGTGGTAGCCAGCGTGCGGATGCACACCAGGTATTTAAACGGGCGCGTACCCGATACTTCCATTGCGTCGATTTGTTCGGTTACCCGCATAGAGCCCAGTTCGGCTCCTATACTGGAGCCCACCCGGCCAGCGCTTATCAAGGCCGTAACTAATGGTGCCAGTGCCCGCATAAGCGCAATGGATACCAATGATGGGATCCACGAGGTTGCCCCGAACTGAACCAGTGACGGACGCGACTGTTTGGTGAAAATCAGCCCCACAATAAATCCGGTTACTGTAATAAGCAATAACGAACGCACGCCAACTTCCCAGCACTGTTTAATCAGTTCCCTGAACTCGTAAGGCGGCACAAAGGCTTCCTTAAAAAAGCGACCAATAAAGCGGAATACGTCGTAAACATCTACAAAAAACTGGGTAAAGCCTTTGAATATAGACGGTACTGCTTTCGCTTCCGTTGCTGATGTGCTATTTTGTGTATCCATTAATTAAGCTGGTAAAATTACACCATATTTTCAACTAACCGCCAAATAACAGCAAAGTATTGGCAAAACTTTGTAAGTGCTTTGTAAAAACTGTTTTGATAAGCATATTTGAAGTAATGATAAATAAAAGGCATTGCATACTTATTACCATGCTGTTAAGTATAATGCAAATTGCTGTTGCCCAGCAGCAAAGCCCGGCAGATACGCTGGCCACGACCGAAACCCGGTGGCTGTTGAGCAGTATGCGGAAGCTTACCGGTGCAGGGGTGTTGTTTGGTCATCATGATGCTACAGCATACGGTGTAAATTGGCGTTTAAAGGACAGCTCTGACATAAAGAACGTTACAGGCAGTTATCCCGCAGTTTACGGCTGGGACCTTTCGGGTATTGAGGTAGATAGTACTTATGATATTAATGCCATACCGTTTGCCACGCAAAGCCGGTTGGTGCGCGAAGCTTATGAGCGGGGAGGCGTTAACACTTTTTGCTGGCACATGCACAACCCAGTAAATGGCAAGTCAGCCTGGGATACTGTTGGCACCACGGTTGATCAGTTATTGCCGGGCGGTAGTTTTCATCAAACCTACCTAACTTACTTAGACAAGGCTGCTAAATATATAAGCACCCTTAATGGCCGCGATGGTGAGCCTATTCCCATTTTGTTCAGACCTTTTCATGAATTAACAGGTGAGTGGTTTTGGTGGGGTATTTACACCGCCACGCCCGACGAGTTTAAGGAGTTGTGGCGATTTACGGTAAACTATCTGCGCAATACCAAAAAGCTGCATAACTTGCTCATGGTATACTCGGCCGCCGATTTTTATGAGGAATTGGAACTGCTGGAACGCTACCCCGGCGATGATTATGTTGATTTTATGGGGTTTGATCGCTATTGCTTCGATAGCACTGCATTATACCAACGCAATATGAACCGCCAATTAAAACTATTGCAGCAGGTGGCTGATGAGCATCATAAACTAACTTGTATTGCCGAAACCGGCTACCAGGGCTTACCAGTAGCCAACTGGTGGACTGAAACCCTGGGGCCTATATTATCTCAAAACAATAAGATTTCGTACCTGTTGATTTGGCGTAATAACGGGCCGGAGCATTATTACGCGCCGTATCCGGGGCAGGTTAGTGCACCTGATTTTAAACAGTTTTATCAAAGCAATTATATAATGTTTCAGGATAAACTTACACCGCTTGAGATTTACGGCCCAAAGCATGCACAGCGCTATAACCGCAAGGCCGGTCCGTGAATAAATGTAGATTAAACAATTATTGCGAATACTGATTTTTTTATACATTTTAGGCGGCCTGATTACAGCAGTTAACGGATAAGAACAGACGCTTGTAATGAGGGAAAACGATTCTAAAACCCAATTAACCTGTTATGATAAACTTAAAAAGTAAAAGTTTTTATGCAGCTATGCTGGCAGCCGGTTTACTATCGGTAGCAGCCTGCAATCAATCATCTAACAAACAATCTACTAATATGACAGACAGTACCACCAACACTGGGCAACTGCCGGCGGCTTCAGGCTTCGAGAAAACTATCGACGGTAAGCAAACCAAACTTTACGTATTAAAAAACAGTAAGGGCGTGCAGGCAGCCATTACCAATTACGGCGGTCGTTTGGTTAGTATGCTGGTGCCCGATAAAAGCGGTAAAATGGTAGACGTAGTAGCCGGTGCAGGCAGTGTAGACGGTTTTGAGGATGCTAAAGGCAATTACTACGGCGCGCTGATTGGCCGTTACGGCAACCGCATAGGCAATGCTAAATTCACTTTAGAAGGTAAAGAATACAAGCTACCTGCTAACAACGGTCCTAATACCTTACATGGTGGTAAAGAAGGTTTCGACGTAAAAGTTTGGGATGCTAAGCAGGTTGACGATCATACCTTAGAGCTTTCATACCTATCGGCCGATGGCGAGCAGGGATTTCCGGGCAACCTGAAAACCACGGTTACCTATAAGCTAACAGATGATAACGCTTTAGAGATTTCCTATAATGCTACTACAGATAAGCCTACGGTGGTTAATTTAACCAACCATGCTTATTATAACTTAAATGGTAATGGCAGCGGATCTATTTTAAAGCACAGCTTACAATTGGCAGCCGATGCTTATACCCCGGTTGACAGCACCCTGATACCAACCGGTAAAATTGCCCCGGTTGATGGTACACCATTCGATTTTAGAAAAGCGACTACGATAGGCGCCCGTATTAATGAAGGCGATGAACAATTGAAAAACGGCCAGGGCTATGATCATAACTTTGTATTGAACAAGCATGATCTTAAAACGCCGATTGCTACTGTACAAGGCGATAATACCGGCATTGTAATGGAGGTGTTTACTGAGGAGCCGGGCATCCAGTTTTATAGCGGTAATTTTATGAAGGGCGAGTTTAAATTTAAAAATGATGTGAAGGATGACAACCGCACTGCGTTTGCATTAGAAACACAACATTTTCCAGACTCACCTAATAAACCTTCGTTCCCGTCAACAGAGTTAAAGCCAGGGCAAACTTATAAAACTACCACTATTTATAAATTTTCGGCTAAGTAGTAGTTAGGCATTATAAGGCTTAAATTCATAAAGGGCCTGCAGCAAATCTTTTAAAAGATTACTGCAGGCCCTTTTGCTGTGTGATGCATGTATGTATGGTAGCCGAATGCTGTTTAGAATGATTCCATGTTTTGCGCTTAACAATACGTTAAACCCGCGCTTATCTTAACGTTACAGTGGCAGGCTAAGTTTGCTGCAAATAATTACTCATGAAAAATTTGTACGCAAAAAAATTAGGTCTTGCATTTACAGCATCGGCTATAGCGGTGGCTGCATTTGTTGCCGGTTGTGGTAAGGATGATGATGGCGGCGAAGAAACCACAAACCCGGTAACGCTAAAAAGTTACTCGGCCACCCCGGCACTGCTCTTAAAGAAAGCAGGTTTTGAAAGTATTGAGGTTTTCTCACTTTTTAGTTCTGAAGACAAGTTTGAGCAATCTCCTAATTACATTTTTGGTGGTTCGGCAGATGGTGCAGGTGTGGTAAAAAATCCTGATGGAAGCGGTTATATAATGATGGTGAACAACGAGGACAATTACTCCGTGTCGCGCATTACCTTAGATAATAATTTTAAACCTGTAAAGGGTGAATATGCACTTAACTCTGATGGTGGGCAGTGGCGCCTGTGCTCCGGCACTATGGTTACCCCGGCCGTACACGGCTTTGGCCCGTTATACTTAAGTGCCGGCGAAAGCGCGGTTGAGGCACAAACACATAGCTTAAATCCGTTTACAGCAGGCTTGCAAAGCAATACGGTAACACAGGGCTTTAGTCACTGGAGCGCTGAAAACGCTGTTCCGTTGCCTAAAGATGCGTATACAGGTAAGACTGTTGTACTCATAGGCGAGGATGCTGATGACGCATCTGGTGGCCAGTTAGTACTTTATGTATCCAATACTGTAGGCGATCTTAACAATGGCTCACAGTATATGCTTAAACGTACTGATAACAATCAAAAAGAAACTGATATAGCCGTTGGTACCAGCTACGATGTAGAGTTTGTGAAGATAGAGAATCATAAAACGCTTACAGGTGCGCAGATCCAGGCTATGGTTGATCCGCTTAAAGCCATCAAATTTGGCCGTGTTGAGGATGTTGACTACCGCAAAGGTGGTGGTGCTAATAGTCGCGAAATATATTTCAACGTAACCGGACAAGCTGCCACCGTTGCTAATGCTGATAAGTCCAGAACTGTTTTTGGCCGCACGTACAAATTGGTAATGGATGCTAATGATCCGACCAAAGGTAAAATGGAGTGTATTCTGGATGGTGATAATGATAATGGTCCAGCTAAAGATTTCCAAAACCCGGATAATATCTGTGTAACCAACAACTACGTATACATTCAGGAAGATTCGAACACTTACGGTGCCGAAACACATGATGCTTATATTTATCAATACAATATTGCTACCAAAGAACTGAAAGTAGTATTAGAGTTAGACCACCGCCGTAACGACCCTAAATTTGGCGCTACTGCTGCAAAAGGCAACTGGGAATACGGTGCACTGGTTGATATATCTGACGTTGTGGGCATACCCGATACGTTTACTTTATCGATACAGCCACACACCTGGACCGGTAACGCATTTAAAAGCCCTGACGGTGGCACAAAACGACCAAGTGAAAGTCAGGCCAGCCAGGTTGTGGTATTAAAAGGCTTACCCCGTTAACATTCTTAAAATCAATATCCTTATCCTCCGGGCGCTCGTCCGGGGGATTTTCTGTTTTAACTATCCGGAATGAAAAAATTATTGATTGTAATTTTTCTACTGTCTACCGTATTATGGCTAGCCTGCAGGCAGCGTAATCAACAAGCACATGCCCAACAGGTCCAAGCTTTCCAATTGTTGCAGGTACAGCACGCCGACTCAGCCCTTAGGCAATTAAGATTATTGGTAAAAACCGGAGCGCAAACCTTGGTCTTACAACAGGCTTTTAAAAACGCCCGTTTGGCCTACAAGCGTACCGAATTTTTAACCGAATATTATACACCTGTTACCGCCAAGGCACTGAACGGCGCTCCTATACCCGTAATGGACGACAATGACCAGCACCGTATAGACCTTCCAGAGGGCTTTCAGGTAGTTGAGCCCTATTTGTTCCCGGTGATTGATGGAAATAATAAAGCTGAATTGCTGAAGCAACTCGATATAATGATACCGAGTTTTAAACGGCTGAAACAACTCACTCAGACGCAGGAACTGGCCGATGCACAGATATTTGATGCCATGCGATTGGAGGTCTTCCGCATCATTACGCAAGGCATTACAGGTTTTGACGCGCCAATTGCACAAAACTCAATGGCCGAGGCATCGGCGGCTTTAAGCACTTTGCATGATGTACTGGCTATTTATGAAGATGATATAACAAGTAAAGATGAAAACCTGTACCAACAGTTGCAACAAACCATCGTCAAGAGCAGGCGGTACTTAAGCCAGCATACCGGCTTTAATAGTTTCAACCGTATGGCGTTTATTATGCAATATGCTAACCCGCTTTCTGTAAACCTGGCCAAAGCATCGCATCTGCTTGGCATTGATAAGTTTTTGGAAATGAGGGCGCTTAAAGCAAATGCCAAAACCGTGTTTGATGAGCATGCTTTTGACCCCGACTATTATACGGCAAGCTATGATGCCCACAGCAGCCCCGCCAAAGTGGAGCTGGGTAAACGCCTGTTTTATGATCCCATTTTATCAGGCACGGGCAAGCGCTCATGCGCCAGTTGCCACGAACCGCCAAAGGCTTTTACTGATGGCTTAGTTAAAAGCGAATCCATCGATGGTAAGACGCGCATTCGCCGCAACACACCAACACTGCTTAATGCCGGGTTACAACCCGCATTGTTTTATGATAACCGCGTAGCTTACCTGGAAGATCAGGCAACGGATGTAATAAATAATAAGGACGAAATGCATGGCTCGTTGCCGGCGGCGCTTAAACGCCTCGGTGCAAACCCGGCATACAACGGCTTGTTTAAAAGGGCTTTTCCGAAGGTAAAGGAGCCGGTTACCGATTATAACCTGCGTAATGCTTTAGGCAGCTATATACGCTCGCTCGAAAGTTTAAACTCACCTTTTGATAAATACATGCGGGGCGACAGTACGCAACTAAACGCCGCCGAGGTAAATGGGTTTAATTTATACATGGGCAAAGCTAAATGTGCAACCTGTCACTTTATGCCGCTGTTTAACGGCACCGTTCCGCCCGACTACAGGACCATAGAGACAGAGGTAATTGGTGTGCCTGCAATAGCTGGAAAGCTGGGTATTGATGACGATAAAGGTAAGTATGAACTTCGTAAAATTAACTTGTACAAGTATGCCTTTCGTACACCTACAGTACGTAACATTGCCTTAACAGCGCCTTACATGCACAACGGCGTATTTAAAACGCTTGAAGACGTGGTTGATTTTTACAACAAGGGTGGCGGCCTAAGTGCCGGTGCAAACCTGCCTAACCTTACCCTGCCGTTTGATGAACTGCATTTAACACCGCAGGACCAAAAAGACATTGTAGCGTTTTTGAAGAAGTTGACAGATACAGGTACCAAATAAATTCGTTGTAATCATTCTAAAAGCAATTGAGATCGTCATATCGAGCGTATGCGAAATATCTTTCTAAACTATTAAACTTAAAAGACCTATACGTCGTTTAAGGTTCCTGGCACTTGCCTCTTGTTTCTATATTCTTTACCTTTAATTTATGATATTTAGTCGTTCCCCCCGGTTAGTTATGCTGCTGGTTATACTATGTGCTGTGCTGGCCTCCTGTAAATCCAAAAAGGCGGTGCTGAAAGGCTCGCCCGGCGATGTTGTAAAGCCGCAGGCATTTATAGCCGAAAAATATGCTGGTATAATGGGGGTGAGCGAAAATGACATTGCCAACGGCCGGTTGTATAACTTTATAGAACAATGGTATGGTACTCCTTACAAATTTGGTGGCATGGACCACGATGGCGTTGATTGCTCGGGACTAACCTTGTTGCTGCAGCAGCAGGTTTATGGTATCACCATTCCGCGTAATACGGGTAAGCAAATTAATGCCATTAAACGCAAGTACGAAGAAGAACTGCAGGAGGGCGATCTGGTGTTCTTTGATTTTGATGGTAAAAAGTTTAGTCACGTTGGGGTTTACCTCCAAAACGGCTACCTGGTACATGCCAGCACACGCCGTGGTGTTATGATCGTTAAACTGCGAGATCCATCTATGTACAAATACTTTTCGCGCGGCGGGTCGGTTTCCAATACAACCAATATTGCTCAGAATGAATAACTTTAGTTACAGGCTAACGTTGTATACTTTATGAAGAAGCGTGTTTTACTTTGCATAGGTATGGTTTTGTGCAGCGCGGTAACTTTTGCGCAGGTAAAAACTATTAACCTTCAGCAACTGCAAAAGCGCATAAGTAATCCCGATACCGTTTATGTGGTAAACTTTTGGGCTACCTGGTGTGCGCCTTGTGTAGCTGAGCTGCCGTACTTTGAGAAGCTGCAGGCTACTTATAAAAGTAAGCCGTTAAAAGTATTACTGGTTAGCATGGATTTCGAATCGAAGCTGCAGGCCGTTAAGACTTTTGCCCGTACACATAAGCTTGCATCTGAAGTATTTTTGGCCACCCGTAAAAGCGACGAGGAGATGATTGACGGAATTGACAAGGAGTGGAGCGGGGCTTTACCGGGCACTCTTATCGTAAATGGTAAAAAAGGTATCCGTAAATTTCAGGAGCAGGAATTTACTTATGATGAACTGAATAAACTCTATCAAACCAATAAATAGTATTACCATGAAAAAGTTAATTGCACTAATGCTGATTGCCGTGGCGGGTCTGGCCTTCAAACCTGCCGACACCGGTTACAAAGTGGGCGATATAGCCACCGATTTTAAATTGAAAAATGTGGATGGTAAAACGGTATCGCTAGCCAACTATAAAGCTGTCAAGGGTTACATTGTGGTGTTTACCTGCAACCATTGCCCTTTTGCCAAGGCTTACGAAAGCCGTATAATGGCGCTTGATAAGCAATACGCAGGCAAGGGCTACCCGGTTATTGCCATTAGCCCTAACGATCCGATTGCCGAGCCGGCAGATTCTTATGAGAACATGCAAAAACTGGCTGCGCAAAAAGGTTATACCTTCCCTTACTTAATTGATGAAACACAAGATATTACCCGGGCCTACGGTGCTAAGGCTACTCCGCATGTGTATGTACTGCAAAAAACGGCAGCCGGTAACGTGGTGCAATATATAGGCGCTATAGATAACGATACCGAAAACACCAAAACCGATAAGGTTAAATACGTTGAAACTGCTGTAAACGCCTTAATAGCCGGTAAAAAGATTGAGACTACTGCTACCAAAGCTATAGGCTGCACTATTAAATGGAAAAAAAGCGCTTAATATAATCAGGCGTAAAAAAAGCTCCGCAAAAGATGTGGAGCTTTTTTTATGCCTTTATTTTTTGGGGTAATACTTACGCCGGGCAATACCTGTTATAATGGCAGCAACCGGAATTGTGTAAAGTGAAAAAAAGAAGTTTAAATTGAAGTAATTAAAAATCAATACAGCTATACCTAAAACAGGTATTATAAAATAATAAAGCCGTTGCACCTTCCATTGCAGGGTTGTTTCGATATTGGGGTTAGCAATGCAGAGTTCCGCTTTGTTTCTTACAATAAAACCTACCAATAGTGCTTGGGTTAAAAGATTGGCCAGTACGACACTTATATAAATGTTAACAGAGTAAGTATACAGTAGGGTATTAAAGCCTGCCGTTCCTGCAAAAAATGAGATGCCGAAAGGGAACAGCGAAATAGTGAAAAGAAAGAGGAGGTTATACACCAGGAACGTTCTGTTATAATCTTTAAGATAACTGCATATCTTGATGTGCCGCATCCAAAAATTAGCTACCAGAAAGAAACTTAAAGCATAACCCAGCAAGCGCGGTACTAATTCCTTAAAAGCGTGCTTTACCTCATGGTTAAATTGGTGAACCTTTTCGCTATCTGTGTTTTTAATGCCCTTTAAACCCTCGGCCAAAGTGGTTAAATGCTCGGGCATTTTAATCTCTATTACCATAATGGTAATAATGATGGCAAACACGGCATCGCTAAACAGGATTATCCTTTCCAGCAAAAACTCCTTCTTAATCTCCTGTTGCTCGGCGGCGTTCATGGCGTTGAGTGTTAATGTTTTTGATTTTATATCTTTGTGCTGTATATGTCAAAGCAAAAAGAAGACTACTCCTTTTGGACTAAATATAAGCAGTTTGCCGGTAATGAGATATTGCTTTACGTGATTATGATTATTGGTATTATTGTAGGCATTATGCTGTTTAGTTAGCCTTTACCAGGGCAATTTTGTGGTTGTCAGCATCGGCTACGTGCTGGTAAAAGTCAACCAGTTCCTCGTATTTCTCTTTAGGATAAGTGCCGTCGATAATTTCCAGTGTGCGCTTATAAACTACCTGGTTATCCTTGTTCAGAAAAGCGCTGGCCGTGTACCTGCCAAAGGGCTTGTTAATAGTAACTAAAAGCGGGTTGTTGTCTAACTTATAGCCTGCGGGTATTTGGTAAGTAATCTCATCCACATCAGTATAGCCACGGTTTATATACACTTCTGTAGTTCGGTTGCGCACTTCGCGGGGCACCGAAGTACGGCGGTTGGCCAGGTTAGCCATAAAAAATAATTTCCCGCGCGATACCGAGGCGTAATCACGCGCCTTAAATTTCATCTCTTCGTTATTAACCGGATGCAACGTTTTTAACGGACTTAATTTCAAGTCTTCAATTTCCAGATTTTCTATGCTGTAGCGTTTAACGGCGTCTTTAATCTCGTCGCTAATTTCGCCGGGCGTAAGCGTAATATTGTCATATTGGGTGCCCTCAAAAGTAGTGACCATATTACCGGCAAGCTCACCATCCTCCTTTAAGGTAAGCATCGCTTTACGGCTCTGCCGGCTATCTGCCGAGGTATACACCGGTGTATGCATCAGCTTTCCGCCATCTGGCGTGCAAGCTAAAACCCAGCGGTCATCGGTAAAATCACCCAAAAAACCAAACGGCATGTGTTTGCTTGTACACTCTAACCAGGTTGTATCGTTTTTAAAGGGAAGGCATAATATAATATGATTACCCTGCTCTATGCTGGCAAAATCGGGCATCAGGCTTTTCTTCATACTGCCGGCCTGTACTATGCAGTAATAAGACTCAATATTAACAGCTTTCAACAACGCTTGTGTATAATTCACTAACCCTTTACAGTCGCCATAGCTGAGCTGGTCAACCTCGCTCGCAGTAAAAGGCCGCAGCCCGCCTATACCCACTTGTATGCTTACATACCTGCTTTTGCGCTGCATGTACTCATAAATTGCCTTAGCCTTTAATTTTTGACTGGTAATGGTGTCGGTTAAACCCCTTATAAACGCTACAGTTGCGGGCTGCAAAACGGTTCGGCCAACCAGTAATTTACTGTATACCCAACCACCTAAGCCTTTCCAATCGCTGAACGAGCCTTCGAAGCCTTCATAAGTGAAATGATCGGGAGCGATTTTTACCATGGTTTGGTAACGTTCAGGATCGGGGCTGTAAGGCTCATTGCGCAGCGCTTTTAAATTGCTTACTTCCCAACTGTAGGTATTTAGCCCGGCGGCATTAGTAGCTGTTTTAGCCTTACCCTGGTAATTAATTTCTTTGTAACGGATTGGAAAATCGGGCTTACAGACCAACTGGAATGAACTGTGTTCAACCGCCGTGCCTGTGCCAGCATTGGGCTGCCATTCACTTAGGTTTAATGATTGCTTTGCATTAACCTCATACTCATATTCAACAGTGTAAGGATAGTCTGTTACGGCTGGCTGGTAATATTTGAAACGAGTATCAGTGAACATCGAAAAGCCATCTGCCGCGCTTTGATCTGTAAAGTTTTTATCCGAAAATTTGTTTACGGGCATGCCAAGTTCATTATAAAGGGTCCCTTTCAAATATTTTATCCGGCGGCTCTTGTCATACCAAATTCTTATGCTGGCGTCGCTATCACCATTTTTGTTAAGTACCGTAACTGCCGTTTTATAGTGGTAAGTAGTGTTGGTCAAATCTTTAACCTCGGTTGTTACCTCCATGTTACGCACCACTGCACTTGCATAGGGGAGCAGGTCTTTAGCAATGGCAGCTACTTCATACCTGGCCTGTGCGTAGCTTTGGCAAGCTATAATGCCAAGCACTAAAGTTAATTTTAAACGCTTCATTATTGCTTTTTGAATACGATGTCTGCCTTCTCTGTTTGTATAATCTTGTTGAAAAGCTCCTTCAGGTAAGGGTACTCTGCTGACGAGTATATGGATTGATTAAGCTTGATAACGTGAGAAAACGTCAGTACATTTTTGTCGTTATTGTAATCCGTGATGAATTGACCACCAGTGTTAGGCAAGCCAACGCTCAATTGTTGCGGAGGTGTTTCCACTGTAAAGTCGGCAGGTAAATGCATGGTTAACACCACCCGGCTTTCAAATGGTGCGCCCCAGTCAACCGGATAGGTACGTTCGGCCAGTTTAAAAGGGTTTTCTGTAAACCGGTTAAAGATGAAGGGATTAAAAGTAAGGCGGCTGGCGTTCAAATCATTGTACAGATTCATTTCCACTTCGTAAACCTCGCTAAGCGGCAAATCAAGACTATCCAAATTGGTTATGTTTGATTTTAAAATCTTGATCTTTGGCATCTTCTCGTCCAGGTTCTCTACATATTCGTCCAGGCTGTTAAATTTTTTAATTGCCTTTCGTTTTTCCAGCGCCTCATATCCCAGCGAATATTGAGTTATCTTACCGGTAAGCTTGCCAGTTGGCTGCAGCGTTAGATCCATTAAATAAGTCTGACCGCGTTTTTGCGAGGCTTTCAGGCCGATCCAGTAAGACGGTTTATCCAAACTAATCACGCGGCCCTGATCATTAATACACTCGATAGGCAGCAAACCAAATGGCAGTTGGGCGTCGGTAGCATCAAGCAGGTAAGAGTTTTCGCCTATGTTGGCCTTTGCCACAACGTAATTAAAATCGCTTACCACCGGGTAAAGCTTATTAACCACACCATTTTCGCGGGTTGATAACAAAACTGCTTCTGTTTTTATACCGGCGGCATTGAGCGCTACAACAAGGGACAGGTTTATATCGCCAATACTGCCGCTTCGGGTTTCAAGCGTTTTACGTATACCGTTTAATGACCATATACCGGTATAATTGTTATGCTTAATGTGTTTTTGAATATACACATATATTGCCTTGGCCTTAGCCAAATCATCGGTTTTACCAGCAATCATTTCAGGGAGCTTTTCTTTAAATAAACTGGTTTTACGGAGCTGGCTTCCAAATTCATCCTGCTGTTTCAGGTATCTGTCAATATCGGCCCAGGTTTGTGTTTTCGATTGCTTGGTGCCGTCGTATGGGTTTATATAATCGCTCAACTCAAAGTTTATAGCCGACATGAAATTTTTAGGAGCCGTCATGTGGTCTTCTTTAATGAAGGCAGGTAAATCGGCCATAACGAACACGAGTTTAGAACAATCGCACTTATTACCGCGTACCTGAAAGCAATCACGATCAATATCACCCGAATTTTTAGTAAGCTTGTACGGCCCTCGTAAGGTTGCTTTAAAATTAAAATAGGCCGGTATACGGGCTTCGTATTCAGAATATATTTTAGGAATACTGCTTTGAAAATCCCAGTCGCGAAAAGTTAGCGGGTTGGGCGACTCCAGGGTATACTTGTATTCAATTACGCATCCCTCGCGTAAGTTGGGCATCGCAAACTTTACCAGGTCCCAGTATTTATTACGGTTCTCAATGATGACTTTTTTATTATCTAAAACGCTGCGTTGCACCATGCCCTGCTCGTCGGTATAAAAGGTCATGCCCTCGATATCGCGTACTCTCTGAAAGCTGTTATTATCGTATTTATAAATAGGGATGGTCACATTGCCTTCATCAAAAGCCTTGCTGTTAAATATTTTTATTTTAACGTGATACTCGTGTATCAATGGTAAACCATCATTACTACTAATCCAGCTCTTGCCAAACTCTTGCAATACAACGGCGTTTGCAGTTGGGTCTTTAGCGTAGCTTTTCATGCTCATATCATCGAGCTTGTAATTGCCGTAGGGAAAGTCTTCAGAAAAGGCGGGTTTGCAGGCCAGGGCGGCGATTACCAGCAGGAGTAAAAGTTTTCTCATTTAAATTGGAATAGTTTAGGATTGAAGCAATAAATACTATGGCATAAATATAAAAACTTATAACAAATCTTTTTAAACGTTTTACGACCTTTGTGAAAACGCCCGTTAATGAAATTAAACTTAAAACGCCCGCTCGCTTTTTTTGATCTGGAAACTACAGGTACCAATGTTGGCGCCGACCGGATCATTGAAATAGCCATAATTAAATTATTACCTGATGGGAGCGAGGCCAGCAAAACCTGGGTTATTAACCCAGAAATGCCTATACCGCTCGAAACCTCGCTGATACATGGTTTTTACGATGAGCATGTGAAAGATGCTCCCTTATTTAAAGCGGTAGGCACCGAAATAGCTGAGTTTTTAGGCGACGCCGACCTGGCAGGCTACAACTCAAACAAGTTTGACATTCCCATGCTGATGGAGGAGTTTTTACGGGCTGGTATTGCTTTCGATTTATCTGGAAGACACTTTGTGGATGTGCAGAACATTTTTCACCAGATGGAGCAGCGCACTTTAAAGGCAGCTTACCAGTTTTACTGCAACAAGGAAATTGTAAACGCCCACTCGGCCGAAGCAGATACCCGTGCCACCATGGAAGTGCTGCTGGCCCAGGTTGAGAAATATAAAGACACCGAATTTATTGACAAAAAGGGCAACAAACTAATACCTGTACAAAATGAGATAGCTGCCTTGCACGAATTTACGAACATGCAGCGCGCGGTTGATTTTGTAGGCCGTATGGTTTACAATGATGCCGGTGAAGAACTGTTTAACTTCGGCAAGCATAAAGGCAAGCGGGTTGAGGACGTGTTTGATATAGAGCCCAGCTACTTTGCCTGGATTATGCAGGGCGATTTTCCGCTGTATACCAAGCAAAAAGTTAAAGAGATACACGATAGATGGAACCAGCATCGGGCGCCTCGTCCGCAGCAACCCAAGCCGGCGCAGCAAAAACCGGCACAGGCTGATGGCAATACCCAAAAGAAGCCGTTTCAAAAGCCTTTCAACAAGCCGAATTTTCAGCAAAAGCCATATCAAAAGCCGGAACGAAGGCCAGATGAAACACCAGCTCAGCCCGTAAATGAGGATATGCTACAGGCGCTGGCTAATAAATTTAAGAAAAGTTAATTTACTGGAGTAGTTGATCGGTTAATTCTTATTGATTAAGCGCCAAAACTGCCTGCTTCCTAAATAATTCTTTAAAACAAAAAACGGTGGGCGATAGCCCGCCTTTTTTTGTTTTGTGCGCTTGTCTATTCAATAGCTGTTTTGGCTACAACAACAGTTGAATCGGTTACGTTTGCCGTTTTGATACAGCCGAGCTTTGGGGTATCAAAACAAACAAATATGAAAATCATTGTAACAGGTTCATTAGGACACATTAGTAAACCGCTTGCCGAAGAGTTGGTACAGAAAGGACATGCAGTTACCGTAATTAGCAGCAGTGCAGAAAGACAAGCAGAAATAGAAAGCCTTGGTGCTACCGCAGCTATTGGCTCCCTAGAAGACGTTCGGTTTTTAACTGATACCTTTGCTGGGGCCAATGCTGTTTACACCATGGTACCGCCCAACAATTACTTCGACCCCAATTTGGATCTTATTGCTTATTATACCAGGCTTGGGCACAATTACGCAACTGCCGTTAAGCAATCGGGCGTAAAACGCGTGGTAAACCTCAGCACCATTGGCGGCCAGTTGGAAAAGGGCTCAGGGATATTACTTGGTGCTCATGGTTTGCAACTTATTTTAGATGAGTTAGCACCCGAAGTAGCGATTACGCATATGCGCCCTACATCATTCTATTACAATTTATACGCTTATGCAGACATGATAAAAAACGCCGGATTTATCGCTGCAAATTATGGCGGAGATGACATTGTGCCTTGGGTATCGCCGAAAGATATAGCGGCTGCCGTTGCCGAAGAATTGGAAACGCCACTTACGGGCATTAAAATAAGGTACGTAGCCAGCGAAGAGCTTAGTTGCAATGATACTGCCCGTGTTATTGGCGAAGCTATAGGCAAGCCAGATTTGCAATGGCATATTATAACTGACGAGGAAATGCTGAATGGTTTGAAGACCGCAGGTATGAACCCCGGCATTGCAGCTGGTTTAGTTGAAATGTACGCCGGTTTACACAGCGGCCTTTTAGCCGAAGACTATTACAAAAACAGACCAGCAGTAATGGGTAAAGTAAAGGTGGCCGATTTTGCTCAGGAATTTGCAGCAGTTTATAAACAAAAGTAATTACCTTGTATTATGGCCAGTAGCACACCGTTCAGGATTAAAACCATAAGCGAAATACATCATTTCAGGGAGTTGCCTAAGCCCCAGCATCCACTCATTAGTGTGGTGAATGTGGAACAAATGAAGCGATTAAGCAACGATGAACCCATGAGTTTGGTGCTCGACTTTTACTGCATTGCTCTGAAACGGAACTTTAACGGCCGGATGAAGTATGGGCAGCAGGAATATGATTTTGATGGTGGTATATTCACTTTTGTGGCACCCGGCCAGGTTTTCGGTATAGAAGTAAGTGGCGATGAAGATCTCAAGCATTCGGGATGGATATTATATATCCATCCTGACTTTTTGTGGAACACGCCTTTAGCTCAGAAAATAAAGCAGTACGAGTATTTTGATTATTCGGTGAACGAAGCATTGTTTTTATCGGAGAAAGAGGAGGCCACTATTGAAGGTATTATATTGAATATTGAGCAGGAGTACCACGCTAACATTGATAAGTTCAGCCAGGAAATTATTATTGCCCAACTGGAACTGATGTTTACTTACGCCGAAAGATTTTACCAACGTCAGTTCATCACCCGGAAGATAACCAACCACCAGATACTGAACCGGCTTGAAGACGTGCTTAACGATTACTTTAAAAACGGAGATTTACTGAAAAAGGGATTGCCTTCGGTAACGTACGTTGCCGAAAAATTAAACCTTTCGCCAGGGTATTTAGGTTCTGCTTTAAGGGTATTAACCGGCCAGAGTACCCAGCATCATATCCACGAAAAACTAATTGAAAAAGCGAAGGAAAGGCTCTCTACAACGGGTTTATCTGTGAGTGAAATTGCTTATGAACTGGGCTTTGAGCATCCTCAATCTTTCAGTAAACTGTTCAAAACAAAAACTACACAGTCGCCCTTGGAGTTCAGGCAATCGTTTAACTGAATCGGCTAAGGATACTTAAAGTAAAACTTGTTAATTAACTGGTTTAATACTCCCTTTAGCGTGCACAAAATTGCCGTTGGGCCAGGTCCAGTTCATGTAAACAACCTGTTTTTTGTGGTCTTGCAGTTGCACTATAGTATTGCCGTTCTTTTCTTTCCAGGTAAGCATAAAAACTTTGGACCTGATCTGCGTAATGGCAATCTCCACAGTTTCAGACTCGTCTACCTGTACGCCGTCTTTTTCGGAGATATAAAAAGTTAAGCTTGCTTCGCTTTCAATGTCGAGTACGGCTTTCGCCCCAAAATCTACCTCAAACTTTTTTCCTACTATCTTCATAATAAGGGATTTAATTGTTGATCAACCTGATTGATGCGCTGTTGATACAATATGCGAATTTAAATTAACATCGTACCTTTACTTTACACGTTAATATAAATCATAATCCCTATGCTTACCCATATCAACCCCAAGTTACCTATGCGCAACAAAGCTGCCACCAGAGATTTTTATCTTAAGCAGTTGGGCTTTGAGCAATTTGGCGGCGATTATGAAGGCTACCTGATGGTGCAGAAAGACAATATTCAGATCCACTTTTTTGAGTTTGCCGCGTTGGACCCAAAAGAAAACTACGGGCAAGTTTATATCCGTACGGATGACATAGAAAGCTGGTACAACTTTGTAAAAGAT
Organism: Mucilaginibacter sp. PAMB04168; assembly: GCF_039634365.2. Taxonomy (NCBI): domain Bacteria; kingdom Pseudomonadati; phylum Bacteroidota; class Sphingobacteriia; order Sphingobacteriales; family Sphingobacteriaceae; genus Mucilaginibacter; species Mucilaginibacter sp. PAMB04168. Next base: position 3,691,692 of record NZ_CP155079.2, on the reverse strand, counting down.
AAAAACCTTAACTACAATAAACTGGAGCACAAACCCTGGATGCAAACAGAGTTTTCTATTCTCGACCCGGATAATAACCTGCTTACTTTTGGACAAGATATAGCTTAAACAAACAAGACCTTTTCTAAAAAAAGCCTTGTTTGTTTAGGTTGTTTTATGATGTGTTATTGTATCACTAACGGAGTGCCGTTTAAGGTTACGTTTTTAGCTTTAATATCCTGGTATTTGTTTTTGAATTGAGGGTTTTTAGCTGTAGCCTCTACATTCTCAAAAATTACGTTGGCTACTTTGTCGGCCATATTGCCCTCCATAGCGCCGAAGCTGTTGCATTCTACTTTAATATTCTTCATGGTAATGTTACGCACGGTTCCGAACGGTTTTTCGGCGCTGCCGCCCAAATCAAAAAACTGTTTCCAGGGGTTCATGTCAATCACCATCCCACATTTGCCGGTTATGTTTTCAACGGTTACATCCTCATATATCTGGTAAGTGTCCGGCCTCATTTTCAGTTTCAGGATGGGGCAGTTGTTGTTCACCTTGCAGTTACGCATTACAATGTTTTTGGCATGTATGCATTCGCTCCCTAAGGTAAGGGTGGCATGCGCCTCGCCAAATGTGCAGTTTTCTACCAGTATGTCCTCAACTATGCCGTTTTCGGGCCGCTTATGTGCATCGGGGCCTTTACCGCCTTTTATAACAATAGCATCATCATTTACCGATATGTAACAATTACGTACGGTTACTTTTTTACATACGTCAATATCTACACCATCGGTGCTTGGCGCTTTTACCGGCCTGAAGGGGGAGCGGATATCGCAATTCTCAATTAACACGTTGTTACACTGGTACAAGTGGGTGGTCCAAAAACCGGAGTTACGGAGTTTCACATTCTGAATGTTCACATTATTACTACCCCAAACAAAAATTAACCTTGGGCGATGTACTTCCAGATTGGTACTTTCCTTTTTTAACCGGCTCATCGAATCGCGGTGCGCCCAAAATCCTTTCCAAAACTTAAGTCCGTTACCATCAATAGCCCCTGGGCCGGTAATGCTGAAGTTATCTACATTGCGCGCATTAACCAAAGCTGCATAATAATCCAGGCTCCTGCCCTCCATACGTGATGGTAGAAGAGGATAGTCGCCAATATTGTCAGACCCTTTCAGCACCGCACCTTCTTGCAAGCGCAGTTTGGTTTTTGGTTTAAAAAACAAGGCGCCGGTTAGGTAAGTGCCTCTTGGAATCACAATAGTGCCACCGCCCTTGGCATTAGCATTATCAATAACACGCTGTATGGCTTTGGTGTTAAGTTTGGTGCTGTCGTTGGCAGCAACGCCAAATTTGGTAATTACGTACTCTTGCGAATAGGCACTAAAAGCTAGGCCTATGAGTAAGGTTAATAAACTAAGTTTTCTCATAATTGGTTGTAAGGAATAGTAAAAGTATTATTTTACCGTTACAAAGCCATCCTGTTCTTTCAGGCAGCAATGCATCCTTAAACTAAAAATTCAATATTGCGCTTTAGTCCGTCAAACTTGGTGCGCTTTACGGGCGATTTTTTGAATACCTGCTGGAAAGTTTCCTGCGTAATTTCCTGCCAGTCGCGCTGGCTCATTCCGAGCAAGTCGGGGTTGGGGTTAAAAGCGGGTTCGTTGTGTGTGGTCGAGAAGCGGTTCCAGGGGCAAACGTTTTGGCAAACATCGCAGCCAAACATCCAATTATCGGTTTTGCCTTTAAATTCTTCTGGGATGTTGTTTTTTAATTCAATTGTGAGGTAAGAAATGCAGCGACTACCGTCAACTACGTAGGGCGCTACAATGGCCTCGGTAGGGCAGGCGTCTATACACCGGGTGCAGGTACCGCAATGGTCGGTGGTGGGTGCTATGTCATACGCCAGTTCGGCGTCAACAATCAGTTCGGCTAAAAAGAAGAAAGAGCCATTCTTTTTGTTGATCAGATTGGAGTTTTTGCCAATCCAGCCAATGCCCGCACGTTGCGCCCAGGCACGGTCCAAAACAGGTGCCGAATCCACAAAGGCCCGGCCGCCAACCTCGCCAATGCTTTCCTGCATAAAGTAAAGCAGTTGCTTTAGCTTGTCTTTAATTACCTCATGGTAATCCATGCCATAGGCGTATTTTGAAATCTTAGGAGCTAGTGGATCAGCCTGCTGCTGGTCGGTATAATAGTTTAATGCGAGCGAGATTACTGATTTGGCACCATCCACCAGTAAACGCGGGTCAAGGCGTTTATCAAAATGATTTTCCATGTACTTCATTTCGCCATGGTGGCCTTGCTTTAGCCAGCTTTCAAGACGTGGTGCTTCTTTTTCTAAAAAATCTGCTTTGGCAATACCGCAGAACATAAAGCCCAGGCGCTTAGCCTCGCCCTTAATTAACTGGCTGTATTGCTGTAACTGCTGATTCATTTATACAAAGATAAACAATTGTAAGTGGTCTGAGTTCGGCTTGTTTAATGCTTAAAAATAGGTTAGTGTTATCACTCCTTATCTACTCTGTTGCTGTAGCTCTTACTTTGTAGTAACCGGCCTTTACCGCCAAGAGCAGCCAATGTAAGTGCATTGATCCTGAAAATTAGTAAACACAGGTGCAACTTAAAAGCACAAATGCGTATACTTTATTGTCAAAACCAACAAGAAAGTCTTGGGCTTGGCAATATCACCCAAAAGGGAAACTTACTGGGCAATTAGCCAAATGCCACTACCGGCAAACACATTTGCTCTGTAGGCGTTGTATAGTCGAAACAACATTTAACCTATATGCTGCAATTTATAAATGATTTACCTGATAATATAATTGGCATACATGCCATAGGAGAGGTAACCAAAGAAGACATTGATAACGTACTGATACCACGATTGGATGATCTGGTAAAACGCCAGGGCGAGATCAATTACCTGCTGGTACTTGAAACCGATGCGCAGAACTTTAGCGCCGGGGCATGGTGGGACGATATAAAAGTAGGCCTTAAGCATTTTACGAAATGGAAGAAAGTGGCCGTAGTAACCGACCAGAAAAGCGTAGAATGGTTTACCAGCAATATTTTTAAATTCCTGATTCCGGGAACTTCAAAAGGTTTTTCGTTAGATAAACTGGAAGAGGCCGTTAAATGGATAGCAGAATAATTAACAACTATAAATATACTACTTATGGCAACCGAGAACACTCCGAATGGCAACGAAGATACCAGCCCTAACAATGATCAGATAGGCGAAAATGCCGGTGATAGCGAATTATCAAAAGGCAATACGCCTACCGAACATACTAAGGAAGATGATGAACGCGTAGATACTGTGGTGCCCGATAATGATAGCGGCGCGCCCGGTGCTCCGAGTGAGGAGTCATCCAACAAAGGTCAGGGTCCGGCAAACGAAAACCTGTAAAAAGCAAAAGCCCTTTCTGCATGCAGAAAGGGCTTTTGCTTTTAATAATGCGTTAAAAACTATTTTTAATACTGTTATGCAAGGTTTTGGCACTCCAGTAACCGCTATCTAAAATACGGCGTATGGTCATCAGCGGATCATTAGGATCACGCTTCTCAGCCAATTGAAAGGCTGCCTTGAAACCACGTTTGTGCAGTTCGGGCAAGCCCTGCGCATTCCATAAACCGAACGGGTAGGCAAAATATTCTATCTTCTTACCGGTTATTTCTTCCAGCTTTTTAGTAGGCTTATCAATTTGGGTTTCCCAATCTTTACCGGCAAACTTTTTAAAGTTGTGATGATCCCAGGTGTGGCTGGCTATTACGTTGCCCTCGTCTGACAGTTGTTTGATCTGCTCCTTGTTCATATAGTTAGGCCGGCCTATAGATACGGTCATGATGAAGTATACCGCCTTAAAGCCATACTTTTTCAGTTCGGGATTGGCAATGGTAAATTGGTCCAGATCGGTATCATCAAATGTAAGCATGATGGGTTTGCTGGGCAATGCAGCGCCGGTGGTAAGGTAATCATACAATTGGTTGGGCAGTATGGTATGGTAACCGCTATCGGCCAGCATCTTTATTTTTTCCTTAAAACTGACTATGGGTACAATATAGTCCTTTGCTGTTTTGGAGTCGCGCGGGCGCCAGTCGCGTATTTGGTGGTAGCACAAAATAGGCACCTGCTTACGGGCAATAATCTCGGCATTGGTGCCCATTTTGCCTGGCTTTTTGGCTGCCGGCTCTGTTGTGGCGGTTGTAGTAGTGGCTGTTGTTGTGGTTGCAGTACTATCAGTAACACTGGCCGTTTTGCCCGACTGGCAGGCAGCTAAACTTAGGGTACAAGCGGCAATAGCTGTAAATATTCTATACATGGGATAACAAATACACAAAAAGTATCTGAGGCGAAAATAAAATAAATAAGAAGAAAACGTATATAAAATTGTAACAGTAAATATGAAAGCTTTATGCGCTCACTGCAAGTTCCTTAAGCAGATAATTTGCTATTTCATCTATAGCTTTCAAAATCACCTGTTCTGGCTCATCATCAATATAAAGGCGAAGTTTCCAGGGCTTGTCCTTAAAAAAGCCATGTACAAACATGGTACCTACCGGCTTTTCTTCAGTTTCGCTGCCACCAGGCGCTGCAAGGCCGGTAACGGCAACGATTACGTCGGAGGGTATGAGCTTGCGCAGGCCAATGGCCAATTGTTCTGTTACCTCAGCAGATTCGGGCGTAAATTGTTCAATCATTTCGTCAGTTACGCCCAGTAAGCTTTTTTTTACACTCACGTCGTAACACACAATACTGCCGTTAAGTACGCTGCCACAATTGGGTATAAGCGCAAACTCAGATATAACTTTACCGGCGGTTACGCTCTCGGCAAATGCAATGGTTAATTTACGGTCTTTTAAAGTATGACTACAGTCAATAACGATATCAGATGGCATATAAAGAATAATTGGTTTACTGCTTATTAGACATCGAAAACGGGTAATCTGTTTGCCTGTTTCCTCTTATTTTGTTGGGTACAGACTGCATTTTAAAATGCAATACACCGCCTTTTAATAATGTTTGATGGCTTAACCAATTGTAAGCGTAAGGTTTACCGTTAAAGGTTAAGCTGTTTATATACCTGTTCGCATCACTGTTTTGGGGCGAACTAATCACAACAGTTTTGCCGTTTTCAAGTGTTAGGGTAACCTTTTTAAATAACGGTGCCCCCAGTACATACTGGTCACTTGCGGGGCATACCGGGTAGAAGCCCATGGCCGAGAATACGTACCAAGCTGATGTTTGACCGTTGTCTTCATCGCCGCAGTAACCATCTGGTGTGGGCTTGTAAAGGCGGTTCATCACTTCGCGAGCCCAGTATTGGGTTTTCCAAGGCTGGCCAGCGTAATTATACAGGTAAATCATGTGCTGTATGGGCTGGTTGCCGTGTGCATACTGGCCCATGTTCATGATCTGCATCTCCCGAATCTCATGTATCACACCGCCATAGTAGCTGTCGTCAAAAACAGGTGGCAGGCTAAATACCGAATCAAGCTTGGAAATAAATTTCCGCTCGCCGCCCATAAGGTTAATCAGCCCCTGCACATCATGAAACACCGACCAGGAGTAGTGCCAACTGTTACCCTCGGTAAAGGCATCGCCCCACTTAAACGGGTTAAAAGGCGACTGAAAGCTGCCATCTCTATTTTTACCCCGCATTAAGCCCGTTGCCGGGTCAAACAGCTTTCGGTAGTTCTGACTGCGCGTTTTGTACAACTCTACTTCGGATGCCGGACGGTTTAAGGCCTTGGCCAGTTGATAAATGGCGAAGTCGTCATAAGCATACTCTAAGGTACGGGCAGCGCTTTCGTTTATTTTAACATCATAAGGTACGTAGCCCAGTTCGTTATAATATTTTACACCATAACGGCCAGTGGCGGTGACCGGGCCCTCGTTGTTAGCACCGTGCTGCAGGGCTTCGTATAGCTTGTTAATATCGTAGCCCCGCAAACCTTTCAGGTAAGCTTCGGCCACTACCGATGCCGAGTTGTTGCCCACCATAATATCGGCATAACCAGGGCTGCTCCATTCGGGCAGCCAGCCGCCCTCCGTATAATCACTAATAAGGCCCTGCTGCATCTCTTTATTAATGGATGGATACACCAAGTTTAAAAAAGGGTAAAGCGCGCGGAAAGTATCCCAAAAACCGGTGCCAGCAAATTTGTAACCCGGCATAGTTTTGCCGGTGTAAGGACTGTAATGAACCACCTTGTTGTTAGCATCCACTTCATACAGCTTATTAGGGAACATCACCGTACGGTACAGGCAGGAATAAAAAGTACGGGTTTGATCTGCCGTGCCACCTTCTACCCGTATGCGGCTAAGTACCTTGTTCCAGGCAATGTGAGCTTTTTGCTTGGTGGCCTCAAAACTGTCATTGCCCACCTCGCGCTTTAAATTCAGTTCGGCCTGCTCAAAGCTAATGAGCGATGATGCTACCCGCAGGTGCACCTTTTCGCCTTTAGCAGTTTTAAAACCAATAATAGCGCCTGCATGGTTGTTGGTTATTTCCAGCGAATCGGCACCGGCTAGTGTTTTACCATGCCATGCCCGTGCAATGGTAAAAGGCTTGTCGGTATAAATTACAAAGTAGTTTTTAAAATTAACCGGCTTGCTGCGGGCATTGCGCGTAGTATAGCCAATAATCTTGTTTTGCTGAGGTATGATCCTGATATACGATCCTCGGTCTAAAGCATCAATTACAATAAATGAGCTATCGCTTTTAGGGTAACTGAACTGAAAGTGCGCAGCACGCTCAGTGGTGGTCATCTCGGCGGTTACATCATGGTCGGCCAGGTAAACGCTGTAGTAATAAGGTTTTACCACCTCTGCCTTGTGGCTAAACCAACTGGCCCTGTCATCCTGTGTAAATTTGGTTTTACCAGTTACCGGCATAATGGCAAATTGCCCGTAGTCGTTCATCCAGGGGGAGGGTTGGTGGGTTTGCTTAAAGCCCCGTATCTTATCAGCCGCATATTGGTACATCCAGCCGTTGCCCATAGTGCCTGTTTGGGCCGACCAATAATTCATCCCCCAGGGTACACCCACAGCAGGGTAAGTATTACCGTTGCTCAGATCGGGCTTTGAGTCGGTACCCATAAGCGGGTTCACCCACTCGGCCGGATCGGTTACTTTGTTTACCTGTTGGGCTTGTACTGCGGTGGCTATCAAAAATATAATAAGAGACCAGATATACTTCATGGGTATGTGTTGATGTAACAAATATAAAACAGTTGCCAATGTGACACAATCAGGTACTATGTTTTTACAGTGGAGGACCACACTACGGTCACCATATTACCAGCTTTTATCATTATACATATTTATAGTAACTATAAATATGTATAATCGGTATAAGTGGCTGTTGCAGAAAAATACTTATAATCGTTCCGTAACATACCTACAAAAAGTAACGACTAAGGGGATATGAATAAATTTTACTTATTTTTAACAGCATTTGTGGCATTAATGCTTCAGGCTAAAGCACAGAGCAAACCACAAGCACCGCCAACTTCTACCTTCAATAACAATTGGTCTTTACAGGTTGTGGCAGGTACGCAGGGTGTGGGAGCTGATGTGCGTCACGGCGTTACTAAAAATCTTTCCGTACGGGCTGGTGCTGCTTTTATACCAGTCAAAGCTAATAACGTATTCAGCTTTTCGGGCTTCCAGTCTACCAACAATGTTTCTGTAAAGTTTTCGAACATACACCTGCTGGCCGATTTTGTGCCTTTTAAAAACGCCCGCGGCTTTAGGTTGGTAGGCGGGGCGGGTTACTTGTACAAGGCTACCGGTGGTATAGAAGTATTGCCAACGGGTAATTACAAGGTGGGCAACTACAACCTTTCGAGCGCCGATTTAGGCACACTCAATATTGATATGAGCTGGAGAGGCATTGCCCCCTACGCAGGCATTGGCTTGTTCAAAAGCTTTCCGCAACGGTTGTTTAACATTAACCTTGATTTAGGTACCTACTACCTGTCAAAACCACAAAGCAAGATTACCGGTACCGAAATGCTGGCCGATAATTATAAGCTCGAGCCGCAGTTCGATTCCAACTTTAAAAGCTACCGCTGGCTGCCTGTAGTACAGCTTAACTTTAATTTCAAGATACGATAATAACCCCCTGATAATTTATACTACTTATGAAACTATTAAGCAGATTCGTTTTTGCAGCAGTGTTTAGCCTGGTAAGTTTATTGGCTATAAATGCCTGTAAAAAACCTACTGACGATATTAATCTCATTGTTAATACCAGTACGCTGTCAAAAGCGCCAACGCTGTTGCAGTTTGTTAACGCTAACCCAACAAGCAATACGGCCATACCTGCCAGCTTTGCTGTTACCATAAGTGGTGCCAATGCGGCGCTGGTACAGGTTGATGGTGGCGGTACAAATTTTACGGCCACCAACGGCATCTTGCCTTTAAGCCTTACCAAAAGCGCCAACCCGAGTATTGCCAATCCGCTTACTTACCATATTTATGTGAATGTGCCGGGCTTTATGCCGGTATCAAAAACCATTGTTGTTACCAGCAATGCCGCTTCTGCACCGGTTATTCCGTTAGTGGAGTACGCCAGCCCGGCTAATGGTACAGCAACTGTAGTACAACAATCTACGGTTAGCGCAGGTACATCTTCAGCGGTTAGCATTAATACCAGCGCTAATACATCTACTACCGAGGCCAGCAACGTTAGTATACCATCGGGCACACAGCTGCTGGATGCAAACGGCAGCCTAATCAACAGTTCGCAACTAAAATCGAGCGTTGTATTTTTCGGGACCGGTAATACCTCGTCTTATAATGCGCTGCCAGGTGGCTTAAATCCATCAAATGCCATTGGCCCTAACGGACAAGCACTACCAGCCGGTACCTCATTTGTTACCGCCGGTTTATTATCTATCAATATGGTTGCCGGCTCAACTGCGGTAAAGGGTTTTTCTAAACCGGTTACACTAACCATGGAGATCAACAGCAATCTGGTTAACCCGCAAACCAAACAACAGGTTGCTGTGGGCGATGCCATCCCTATTTGGAGTTTAAACGAGCAAACCGGCCAATGGAAATATGAAACTACAGCTAATGTGATCCGTAAAGGTAATAAGCTGGCTGTTACCTTTCCTATTACGCACCTTTCGAGCTGGAGTGCCGACTGGTATGGCGCCAGCTGTTCATCAACCTTAACCGTTAATATGCATACTGCGCAACAGTTGAACGGTGATTTCCTGGTGAGCCTGACTACGGCAAACGAGCAACCGGTGAGCTTGACAGCTGTAAGCCAAATTAAGGAAGGTGTGCAAGCCGTTTTATCTGATATCCCCGCAGACGCAGGCGATTTAAAAGTAGTGGTTTATGCACGCAGCGGTAATAGCTTAACCAAACTTGGCGAAACGCCAACCTTCGGCGCGTGTGGTAAGGGTTGGGTAGAGGTAACACTGGCTACACAGCCTACTGTTAACTATATAAAAACCATGGTTAACGTGGTTGCAAAATGCTCAAACCAGCAAGTGGTCGCTTATCCATCAACCTGGTTAGTACTTAAGAACACCACAACCGGCGAAAGTACCAATGTTTATATGACCGATGGCGTAGCAACCACAAACCTGGTAGATGGCAACAGCTATAGTATTACAACCACTTATGCCGGCAAAACATACAACTCAAGTGCATTTAAGCTCGATAAATCGGCCGGGGTTGCAATACCGGCAGTTAATGGATTAAGCGGAACAACACGTTACGATGCGGTTTCGAACACCGTGGTAGTAGATGCCACCTTTGTGCTTACCGATTGTAAGTAAGATTATAGGTTTCTGTTATAACGAAAAAGGGCCCCGAGATGATCTCGGGGCCCTTCTTCGTTATTTGGTTAATGTTTTCAATTCTTTCTCAATCTTTTCGTCCCATTGCGATTGCACGTAACGGTCTCTGCCATGGCCGGTTTCGTTATCATAGGCTAACTGCATAGCATCCATATCGCGGTACGAGTCGAGGTACTGCATGCTCAGGAAAGCCTCATAAGTATCTGGCGTTAGTTTTTCGGCCAGCACTTTCCGTTTATATTGTTCCGCTATAATTTTAACAATGTCGAAATGCTTTTGCTCGTGGTTCAGCGTGTAATCTTCTTTAGCATTGTAACTAACCCAGCAGGTGCTTTTGGGTACAAATGCTTTCATAGCTATGTTTACATAAATGGTTCCATCTTTAATACTGGCATGTTGCTCATAAGCTATGCTGGGCATTACCATGGCGCTAAAGGTGCCGCTTGGCTTATATTTCGACTGAAAATCGGCCCAGGTAAGCGGGCGCTTGGCGGTGTAATAAATGGTATCGCCTTCTGTTTTATCGGTGTAATTGGTAAAAATAAATTTAACGTTGCGCGCCAGTTTTACGTTCATACCATCGTTCGTTTTCATCCAGTCGTTAAAATAATTTAACCCGTTTCTTAAAGCCTTGCGTAGCTGTGGTTCTACTACGTTGGCATTGTCGGCCGAGCGCACATAGCGGAAAGTGCTTCCATACCCAACCAGCAGATCGGTGCCCCAATCCTTTTGCAGGCCGAAAGACAAATACAAGCGGATGCTACCTTCAACACGGTTGCCCGCCAAGCTTGTCTCTGTAATTTTAAGCTCCTTTAAGCTCATGATTACGGGGCGTTCGGCTTCGTTTTTAGGAAGGTTACGCTCCATAAATTGTTGAATGGCTTTGCTCGGGCCACCTTGCAGGTCGGCCGGTTGTACCAGCATTTTGTTGCCGGGTGCTTTTACAATCAGCTGCGCTATGGCGTTTTTGCTGCTTCGTTCATCCGCAACGTTAGCAATGTAAAAACCCACCGGTTTTAAAGCCAGGGGTTCATCCTGCAACACAATAGAACCAGTTGGATTAAGCGCCCTAAGGCTAGTAAGACCAATGAAAAGGAAAAGAAGTAAAGTGGTTGTGGTAAAAAAAAATCTCTTGCACATATCAGTTATCTGAAAAACGATATGCAGTACAAAATAGTATGAAAGCCGTTACAAAAGTGTTGTAATTAAGCAGGTTAGGGCTTTTTTAAGAAAATAAGTGATGCCGCTGTACCAGCACCTAAAACTGCCCCTCCGGCTACATCGGTAGGGTAGTGTACGCCCAGGTACATGCGCGAGTAACTGGTAGCGCCTGCCCATAAAAACGAGGGCGCAATTACATACCACTTAGGGTAGGAAATGCTGAGTGCCGTAGCGGTAGAAATGCTAAGTGCCGTATGGCCCGAAGGGAAAGAGTAACGTGTTGGCTCGTAAACAGGTGTAATGCTCACGTTGCGGATAAATGGCCGGTCGCGCTTAACCAGTTTTTTTATAATAGCCGATAAGCCATAGGAGATGAGTGTGCTGCTGGCTACATAGGCCGCATTTTGTCGTAGTTCTTTATTTTGGCCAATGGCACCGCCTACAAACATACCTACCGGGATGCTGTAATCGATGTATTGGTAGTTTTTGGATAAAAACATCAGCACTTCGGTTTGCGGGCGTGTGCGCGATTTTGCCAGATCCAGCAAAATCCCATCTTCAATTCTGTCAAGCCTGTTGTTTTGGGCATTTGCATTGAAAGACGTGCTGCTTGTGAGGAATATGATCAGTAAAATACAGATAGACTTAATTTTCATTGTTGATAAAACGTGGCCATGCCCTGGCATTCTGTAATTGTTGTTTAGCCGATAAAAGACACAGGAGGAGCAAATATTCTGAAAAAACCACAAACACACTAAATTGTGTTAAAATATATCGTTTAGCCAAAGCTGCACTTGGAAACAAAAAGAAAAGCGGCATAAGCCGCTTTTAATATCAAAATAACCTTGGAGCCTGGCCTGCGCGCATGATGCCCAGGTGCCGGTAGGCATTGTCGGTAGCTTCACGCCCGCGCGAGGTACGCATCAGGTAACCTTCCTGGATCAGGAAAGGTTCGTAAACTTCTTCAATGGTGCCCTCATCTTCGCCTACGGCGGTGGCAATAGTTTTTACGCCAACCGGGCCTCCTTTAAATTTCTCAATAATAGTAAGTAGTATCTTATTGTCCATCTCGTCGAGCCCGTGCTCGTCCACGTTCAGGGCAGTAAGTGCATATTTGGCAATCTCGGTATCAATGCTGCCATTGCCTTTTATTTGAGCAAAATCGCGCGTACGGCGTAGCAGGGCATTGGCAATACGGGGTGTACCACGGCTGCGGCGTGCAATCTCATAAGCGCCCTCATCGGTAATGGGCGTTTTAAGGATAGAGGCCGAACGCAAAACAATTGTGGTGAGTAGCTTGGCATCATAATACTCCAATCGCGAGTTGATGCCGAAGCGGGCCCGTAAAGGTGCGGTAAGTAAACCTGAGCGGGTAGTAGCGCCCACCAGTGTAAACGGATTTAAGGTTAACTGCACCGAGCGGGCATTTGGGCCGCTCTCCAGCATAATGTCAATCTTGAAATCCTCCATGGCCGAGTACAGGTATTCTTCTACCAGTGGGCTCAGGCGGTGTATTTCGTCAATAAAAAGTATATCTCCAGCTTCGAGGTTGGTTAGCAGGCCGGCCAGATCGCCGGGCTTGTCCAGTACCGGACCGGAAGTGATCTTGATGCCTACGCCCATTTCGTTGGCGATAATGTGCGATAGGGTAGTTTTACCCAAGCCGGGAGGGCCATGCAATAGCACATGATCAAGCGATTCGCCACGCTGACGTGCCGCCTGTACAAACACTTTTAAGTTGGCTAATATTTTATGCTGACCGGTAAAATCTTCAAAAGCCTGCGGCCGCAACACTTTTTCAATGTCGCGTTCGGTAGAGGTAAGGCGTTCCTGATTTGGGTCTAAATTCTCGTTCATTTACCAACAAATTTAGCATTTTTATGATGCATTTGCAAGTAAGTGAATGCTGATCTGCATAATCGCTAGGCAATTAAATAGTAATCAATAATCACATTGGAACCACAGTTCGACAAGCAATAATTGTACCCAGAGACCCAATTATTCTCCTTCGGGATACTTTCTGAAAATGCTGTTCAGCTTCATTTGGATTACGCCTAAAAAGGCTTCGCGGAAAATGCGTGTCGACATTTTAGACACGCCTTCGGTGCGGTCGGTAAATATGATGGGGATCTCTACCACCTTAAAGCCATGTTTAATGGTGGTATATTTCATTTCAATCTGGAAGGCGTAACCTACAAATTTGATCTTATCCAGCCGGATAGTTTCGAGCACCTTGCGCTTGTAACACACAAAGCCTGCGGTAGCATCCTTAATGTTGATGCCGGTTATAAACCGCACGTATGCCGAGGCATAGTAGCTCATCAGTACCCGGTTCATGGGCCAGTTTACCACGTTAACGCCTTTAACGTAGCGTGAGCCTATGGCCATATCGGCACCCTCTACACAAGTCTCACGTAAGCGCAGCAAATCGTTCGGATTGTGCGAGAAATCGGCATCCATCTCAAATATGTAATCGTACTTGCGCTGTATGCTCCACTTAAAACCGTGTATATACGCCGTACCCAAACCCTGCTTGCCTTTGCGCTCCTCTATAAACAAACGCTCGGGGTACTCGGCCTGCAGACCTTTTACAATTGCGCCTGTACCATCGGGCGATCCGTCATCAACTATCAGTAAATGAAAGTCATGCGGAAGCGATAACACTTTGCGTATCATGCGCTCAATGTTTTCTTTTTCGTTATAAGTAGGTATGATAACTATGCTATCGGGCACGGGTGTAATAAAGTTTTAAGCCGCAAAAGTACGTATTTAAGCCCTTAAAAAACAAAAGCAGGAAAGCATGTACCTTCCTGCTTTTGTTAAAAGATGTTAAGTTTTTACAAGTTAGTCGTTTCTGCCGCAACTTGGTTCTCATCTTCGGCCACATAATTACGTTCTTTTAAGCGAGGGGAAACGAACAGGTAAACAAAAATGAATACAGAAATCAGACCCACAAAGAACCAGTAATAATTAGCCCCCTCAAACTGAGAGAAGAAGCCTTTATTTGATATACTATTGTTAACATAAGCTACAAAGATGTTCCCTATAGCTACTGTAAGTAACCAAATAGCAGACATCGTACTTTTCATTGATTTAGGGGATTGTGTATAAGCATATTCTAAGCCGGTAATCGAAACCAGTGTTTCACCAGCCGACAGTACCATATAAGCCAATATTTGCCACCAAACTGACGGATGTTCGCCAGCATCAACACGGGTTTGTATCAAAGCGATGATTACAAAAGACAAGCCTGTTAATATTAAACCTGCACTAAAGCGACGTAACGGCGTGGTTTTAAGCCCCATTCTATCTAAAAATGGGTAGATACCATAATTGAAAATAGGAATAAATGAAAGCAGGAAAACAGGGTTGGCAGTTTGAACCTGCTCAGGCAGTAACTGGTACCCAAACATGTGTAAATCAAGCTTGGTAGCCTGCAACACCCATTCCGATAAGCTTTGATCCCACATGGCCCAAAAGATAGGGACAAACGCAAATACAGCCATTACACGCCATACCGCTTTAATACCTTCTACTTTTTCATGGTCGAAACTGTCTTTAGCTACATCCAGTAATGCCTGCCCTTTTTGTTTTTTACCAATGTTAAATAGCGCATAAAGAGATATGAACAGGAAGTTGTTACGGTTGATGCCCGAGGGCGGGAGCTTGACATACTTTTTACGGCCCGAAAAGAAAATAATAGTGGCCAGGGCCATCAAAATACCAGGAACGCCAAAAGCCCATTTAGCACCATAATGCTCATAAATGTACGGTATAGCGATGGTTGAGAGTACAGAACCAGAGTTAATGGCAAAATAAAACCATCCATAAACTTTTGATAGTAAGCTCTGGTTGGTTTTGTCAAACTGATCGCCCACGTTAGCTGATACACATGACTTAATACCACCGGCGCCAACTGCAATCAATACAAGGCCGTAACGAAAGCCTTGCAAATCGGTATCAAATATAGCCAGCAACAAGTGGCCGAAGCAATATAATATCGAAACGTATAAGATTACTTTGTATTTGCCAAAGAACCAATCGGCCATTAAGGCGCCAACAAACGGCATGGCATAAGCCAATGCCACAAATATGTGGGTTATTTCGTTAGCTTTCGCCTCTGCCACAGTTTGCAATGCAGCGTTATGGGTGGGGTTGAAGAACTGTGCTACCAGGAAGGTGGCAAGTATAGAGCGCATGCCATAGAAGCTAAAACGCTCTGCGGCTTCATTGCCTATAATGTAGGGAATACTTTTTGGGTACTTCGGTTCGACAAGTTCTTTATCGATCGAAAGCGTATCTTGAACCATAGTTTCAATTAAAAAATTTTCTAAAAATAGTATTTATCCCCGAAACCGGAATTTTGTGTTGAAATCTTTACAAGTACAAACGCAAAATAATGGTGCACGCAAAACTTACCGCACTTAATTTTTTCGTAAAGGAACAGAATTGCGATCTCTAATAGCTTGCTTTTTGGGGTCTGCAATATCCACGTCTACCGGGGAGGGAATGTTACGCATGTCTAAATTGTCTACATAGGTCCACTTGCCATTTTGCAACTTATAACCGTCATAGGTAAGGTCGGGGCCGTATGTGTCCTGCTGGGTTTTAAACTTGTCATCTGGAGGGGCCAGGTGATCAAACACAATTAGATGCTGTTCAGGTACATGCCGAAGCAACATAGAGGCTTGGCGGCTGTACTCAAAAATAACACGGTTCCTGGTTTTCTTATTGCCGGCAAATACAGGTAAGCCAAAAGCCGGCTTGCCATTTTTAAATGATATAACCTCGATAACCTTTTTAGTAGATTTTACTGTATTTCCTTTCCAGCCCAATAACACGTAATAAGGTGTTACGGCATTAACCTGAATAATTTTATAGTACTCGGCACCATACCACTTATGATTGTCAGTTACAGAATCTTCTGGGTTTTTAAGTAGGTGAGAATAGTCCTCAAGTGGGTGTAGTTGTAATTTGCCACCTGTGTTTACCTGCAACGCACCGTAAAAGCGGTAACTGCCATCTTCGTTCATTACGAACCAGCTAAAAATGCGGAATTTGTTATCGGGCGCACGCAAAATGCTTATCATTTTGAGGGAATCAAAATTGAAAGCATAGGAGTTAGGTACCTGGAGTGCTCTTAAGAGCGTGCGGATAAATGTGTAATTAGCATTCTTGCGTTCCGGATCGCCCGGATTATTAACCATCTGGCTACCTAGCCTAATCAGGCTATCCTGTAACGGGCGCAGCTTATTGAGTTGGTCTGGCGAGTTGAAACGCTGTGCATGTGCGTTACCAAGCAGGCAAGTAGTAACTAAAGTAAACAGTAAGAAAAATTTTCTCATGCAAATGTATAACGTATAAGATTAGAATTGGTTATAGCTAAACCTTGGTTTTGAGCGTCGGTTAACCGCCTAATTTAACAAAATGAACTTACTGAATGTATATTGTAGCATTTAGACTATAATTGCAAGGATTAGTTTAGGCGCTAAAATCGCACTATATTTGATAAGTAACTCTTGAATGGCAAAGTTTAGTATTTCACGACAAAGGGCAGTAGTACGCAAGTATGCGGTTGGCGTAAAGTTTTTATTGATACTCCTGTGTGTATTCTTAATCATTTTAGCGCTTCCTAAGCAAACCAAATTCAGGTATGAATTCGAGAAAGGCCGTATCTGGAATCAGAAAGAGCTGATTGCCCCCTATAATTTTGCTATACTAAAAACGAGTGCCGAACTGGAAAAAGATCAGGAGGCCGCACTGCAGAATATTTCGCCCGTTTACCAGCTTAACGAGGATGTACAACGCCAGCAGGTGGAAGGTTTCGTTAACGATTTTAACCTGAAATGGGCTAGTGCTGGCCTGCCCGACAAAGTTAAGTCGCGCTACTTGGAAATGGGTAGAACGTTGCTTAATCATGTTTATGCTACCGGCTTAATAACCCTGGGTTTAAAAAACCAACCAGCCACCGATAACTATAATGTCACCGCAGTAAATAAAAACGTAGCTTCAGCTAAGAACACATCAGGCTTATTTACAAAAGAAAAGGCTGTGACCTATTTTGAGCAGGAGCTTACCCTTCATAACGTAGACAAGGCGTTTATGCTCGATCTGCTGCAAAACCGCCTTCAAAACAACCTCATTTATGATGATAAATTAACCAGTCGTTTAAAGCGCGATGCCCTGGATAATATTTCGACCACGCAAGGCATGGTACAAAAAGATGAAGTAATTATCACAAAGGGGTCTGTGATAAACGACGAAGTTTACCAAAAGCTTGTTTCCTACAAAAAATATTTTGAAGATAGCGCACGGGCAAATGGTAACCGTTGGCAAGTTTTCTTTGGTCAGTTTTTACTTGTATCGTTAACAATAACGCTGCTTATTATATTCCTAAGGCTGTTCCGTAAAGATATTTATCAGAACAACCGCCTGGTGGGTTTGATATTATTGGTAATCACAGCCATGCTGGCTACATTGTCGGGTGCTATTATGCTGCAAATACCAAATTTGTATTACATCCCTTACTGTATTGTGCCCATCATCATCCGGATACTGTTTGATACGCGGCTGGCGCTCAACATTCACCTGCTCGTTATACTAATTGCCGGCTTTTATGTACCTAACAGCTTTGAGTTCGCCTTTTATGAAATTACAGCGGGTATGGTATCTATCTACAGTATCAAAAACCTGTTGCGCAGGGGCCAGTTTTTAACTTCGGCACTCATTATTACTTTAAACTATTTTGCTGCCTTTGTAGGTATATCCTTCATTAGAGAGGGTGATATTTCCAGTATCGAGTGGCTGGAGTTCTTTCCGTTTGTAGTAAGCGTAATGCTTACATTATTAGCTTACCCGCTTATCTACGCCTTCGAGAAAGCATTTAGGATAACGTCTGATTTAACGCTTATTGAGCTCACCAATACGAATGCCGCTTTACTGCGTGAAATGGCTTTCAAAGCGCCCGGAACCTTTCAGCATTCCCTGCAGGTGGCTAACCTGGCCGAAAATGCTATTTACAGCATTGGCGGTAACGCGCTTCTGGTTAGGGCAGGGGCTTTATACCATGATATTGGTAAAATGGAGAACCCGCTGTATTTTATTGAGAACCAAACGGCAGGATTTAATCCTCATGATAAGCTATCATACGAAGAAAGCGCACAGATCATTATCAGGCATGTGCGCAAAGGAGTGGAAATGGCTGGTAGAGCCAACCTGCCTGATGATATCATTAACTTTATACGTACCCACCACGGTAATACAAGGGTTGATTACTTTTACCAGTCATTCCTGAAAAATTTTCCCGAAAAATTCATTGATGAGAACATTTTCCGTTACCCTGGACCCATACCTTTCTCTAAAGAGACGGGTGTTTTAATGCTGGCCGACTCTGTAGAAGCCGCTTCGCGCTCAATAAAAGAGCCAGATGCAAAATCCATAAGCGACCTGGTTGACCGCATTGTGAATTACAAACTAAATCAGAACCAGTTGAAAGACAGTGATATTACGTTGAAAGATTTGGAAACCATTAAAACTATATTTAAGCGCATGCTCATGAGTATTTACCACGTGCGAATAGATTATTAGAAATACCGTATTTTTTTTTTGACGGTTTACTTGAATTACTATATTTGCAATCCCAAACGGGGACGTATTATTGAAAATTGGTGAGGTGCCTGAGAGGCCGAAAGGATCAGTTTGCTAAACTGACGTACGGGAAACTGTACCGAGGGTTCGAATCCCTCCCTCACCGCTGAAAGACTTATAAAATTGTACAAAAGCCGCTAATTCGTAGAATTAGCGGCTTTTTTGTTTTCCCCGGTATGCTGAATTATGCATTATTTATCAGAAAAAATTAGCGTGATTCGTGGCGTGATTTCTATTGCAGAAATCACGCTGGAAAAGTGTTATAATGTACTGATAATAAGCATGTTCGACATTCGAACATCTTGATTTCTGTTTGCTGCATTTTTAAATTTGTTAACCATTTAATTGCAGTGTTATGTTAGACAAAAGTTTCGGTCTATTTTTCTTTCTCAAGCAGCCCCAGCATTACAAAGGGGGAGACATGTTCATTTACTTAAGAATTACCGTTAACGGTAAGAGCAAAGACCTATCCACAAAAAGGTTGTGGAACCCGGCGAGATGGGATGCCAGGAGCGGTAAAGCAACCGGAAGCAGGGAAGATGCAAAAGCGATAAACCTACTGCTGATGACGCTCGAATCAAAAGCACACGAGGCCCGGAGGTCTTTGATCGACGAAAATAAAGACATCTCCGTACAAAGTCTAAAGGACGTCATGATGGGTGTAGACAACCGTAGGATGATCCTGTCCATTTTTGAAAAGCACAATGAGCGTATCGGCGCTTTAGTTCCGCAGGAGTACTCTCCTGGAACACTTGATCTTTTTAAACGAACGCTTGATCATACCCGTTCTTTCATGCAATGGAAATATGGATTGAATGATATGGAGATTACGAGCCTTGACTATGAATTTATTAATGACTTCTCGTTCTGGTTGAAGACGGTGCGTAAGTGCCAGCATAATTCAGCGGTCAAGTACATGACTTATTTTAAAAAGATCGTCCTCCAGTGTGTGAAGTCTAAATGGTTGCCCGGAGATCCTTTTAGCGACTTCAAAATGACCAAGCGTGAGGTCGAACGCCCCCACTTAACAGAAGAAGAACTTTTAGCCATTTATCAAAAGCGATTTGTCAGCGACCGCCTTACCCAGGTCCGGGACATTTTTGTTTTCAGCTGTTACACGGGGCTTGCCTATGCAGATGTACAAAAGCTTAAAAAGACGGAGATTGTCACCGGTGTTGACAGCATGAAATGGATTGCTACTCACCGGCAGAAAACTGACACGCCGTCCAGGATACCCTTGATGCCGGTGCCGTTAGCCATTCTTGAAAAGTATGAAGATCATGCGTCATGCCGCGTGAAGGGAACGGTCCTGCCCATTTTGAGCAATCAAAAAATGAATGCCTACCTGAAAGAGATTGCTGACGTTTGTGGCATCGACAAATCGCTCTCCTTCCATATCGCCAGACATACATTTGCGACCACCGTTACGCTGAGTAACGGCGTACCAATTGAATCCGTTGCGAAAATGTTAGGCCATAAGAATCTAAGACAGACACAGCATTATGCGAAGGTCCTGGATAAAAAAGTAGGGGACGATATGCAAAAATTAAGAAGGCATTTATTGGCGGTGCAGGAAGATTCGAAATAGATGTAATACCATTCACCTATATGCCCATGATCACCAGGTATGATCGTGGGCATTATTTTGTATTTAAAATATTGCTTGACAGTTAAGTGCTTAGCTCTTATCTTTGTGAAACAATCGGATAATTATCCCTGTCCGGCACCTCTTCCATATTTCGCGGGTTCTGATTCGCGCTGTTATTTTCTCCAACTTTAACGACTCGAATATGGTGGCAATAGAAATTATTACCAAAGAGGATCTCATGGCCTTTAAGGCCGATCTGCTCAATGAAATCAAGCATTTATTAAACAATACCCAACTTTCCGATAAAAGGCAGTGGCTAAAAAGCAAGGAAGTGCGGGAGCTTCTAGGTATCTCCGCCAGTACGCTGCAAAACTTGCGGGTCAATGGTACAATGTCCTTCACCCGTATCGGCGGTACAGTCTTTTATAAATCGGAAGACATTATGAAGCTACTTAACGGAAAAAGGTAAAAGATTGGGTTCTTCAAACCACTTAACAACTTTTATGAAAAAAGCTGTTAGGGACGAACGAATAGTGCTAAGCCATATCTGTCTATTTTTAGCAATCTATCAAAGTTGGCTTAACAACGGTCAGCCTTGCCCTTATTCTGTATCCAGAAGAGTATTGATGACCCAAAGTAAAATCGCTTCAACATCAACGTACCATAAGTGCATGAATGAATTAAATAAGTTTGGGTATGTCAGATACGAACCTAGTTATCATCCCAAGGAAGCTAGTAAGATATATTTTATCTGATATCACAAGTGTTCTCCGTTTGATAAACTGATACCGGCAGTAAGTAATAAAGTTCCTTCTGTCGGTAGCAGTTTTCACTTGATCATGGTGAGATAAGCAGGACTAGAGTCAACCTGATAGAATGAGCTAGTCGTATGCTGTTAATACCGCATTTTACGCATTTAACACGAAAACCTACAATTTCCAATCACTTAGTCTGATAAAGCCCGGAAATTAATTCTTAATTAACTTTTAATTATGCAGGCCATGCTTTATTCGGGTGATCGCTTTTTCCGTAATCAAATAAAGTAAGGCTGATGAATTGCAAGGAATTGAAACAATTAACTACGGCAGATTACAATTACCTGTATCACTATGGACTTAAAAGGCTTAACGATCCGGCTTTGATCGAAGACTTGATACAGGATACTTTTTTGGTCGTGCTGGAACAGTATGACCGGTTCGAACAGCGCAGTTCCGAACTTACCTGGATGACCGCCATACTTAAGCATAAGATCTATAAAGTCTACAGGCTTCGGTCCAAGGAAAAGGTTATGGCTTCAGATAAGCAACTTAAGCTAATCGGCTACGATTCTGAGATGACGGCCGATAATGATCCCTATGACGACGTTGACCCTATTATGATGAAGGAGTTTTACCGGTGTTTAGGCGACTACCTGTCGACGCAACCTGACACCTGGCAACAAGTCTATCAAATGAGGTTTGTACTAGGATGGAAAGCGGCCGATATCTGCCATAAACTTTCTCTCACCTCGGGTAACTACTGGGTAATCTGTCATCGTTTGAAGTTAGCGCTGAAGCAATGGTATGTCAAAAATTGGCAGTAGGCCCTTTTTCTAAGCGGGTTTGAATTAGTTCTTTTAACGTAGTAATCTAGAGTCGCTCGGTTCGGCAGAGGATGGGCGTTTCCTTAACGGTGAGTGAATGTCATTAAATAATTAATGCGAAACTCAAATAAGTCTTCTTTGGTGATTATCTCTGTTGCTTTCTTTTTATATGTTTTACTACAAAGGTTACTCATTGAGACCAGTACAATTCGGTAGCGTTTCTGTAGTACGGAATGATTTATTTTAAGACACTTAGCACTATGGTAAGCAAATTACACATTCTCTTTTTCCTGTATCGTTCCAAGGCAAACTGCAAAGACACTATGCCGGTTTATTGCCGCTTAACGCTGAATGGCCAGCGTAAACAGTTCTCATCCGGCTGCTATCTCAAAGAGATCGATTGGGACGTTAAAGGTGCAGTACAAAAAGGCGCCAGTATTGAGGCGAAGCATTGCAACAATCGGCTCAAGACCATTCGAAACAAACTGATGCAAGCATACGATGCGCTTTTGAAGTCTCATGATGACTTCAATGCCAGCGATCTCTACGATCAGTATTTAGGCAATAAAAAAAACGAGCGAACTTTACTTGGCATATTCGATTTTCATATTGCGCAGATCAAAACATTGGTCAACAAAGATTATTCTATTGCGACCCTTAATAAGTTTACGCTCATCAGGTCCCACGTGTGCGCGTTTATAAAAGAACACCATCGTTTGCCCGATTACCCCTTACCGTCGCTTAATCTCGGCTTTCTTCTGGATTTTGAACACTTCTTAAAGGTAGATAAACGTCAAAATCAGAATACAGTTAACAAAACGATCGAAAGGGTCAAAAAGGTCGTTCACATAGCCGTTGCGCATGGTTGGCTAAAACTTGACCCATTTGCACTGTATCGTAAAAAAAGATTCGTTAAAGAGGTGGTGTTCCTGAATAGCGAGGAGTTGGAACTGCTTGAAAAGCATCCGCTGTCAGCAACATTAAATAAGGTCAGGGATCTCTTCATCTTTTCATGTTATACCGGACTCGCGTATCATGAACTGTCGGGACTCAGAAGCGATCATTTAAAAAAGGACAAGAAAGGTTGGTTGTGGATCGAAATGATCCGGCAAAAAACGAAGCGGCCTATTGCTGTTCCATTACTGCCGAAGGCATTGAGCATCGTGAAGTGCTACGGTTACCCCAATAACGAAGGCTTCCTGTTTCCCTCCATCTCCAATCAAAAGTTGAATGTTTATTTAAAAGAGCTTGCTTCCCAGGCAGGTATAAACAAGCATCTCACTCATCATATTGCAAGAAAAACATTTGCTTCTACTGTCCTCCTCAACAATGAGATTCCGATGGATGTTGCCTCCTTCTTACTTGGTCACAGTAAAATGTCTACCACTGAGGATTTTTACGCAAAAGTCCAAAGGGAGCGGGTAGTGTTTCATCTGAATAAACTTGCCTAAAATAAGTAAGTATTAAGCCGGCGTTTTATGCCTTTTGATGAAATTGCGCTATAACTCATAGCTAATTGTCCATATTTCATGGACGTTGCGATACGCAATTGCATCATAAGAAGTTAAGGGCATTAATAAAAATGAAAACTAAAGAGTTGCAAAATCGGACATTGATCTTTTTTACTTTCTGTCGTAGTGGACATTGTAGGTATTTACAATCAAGATCAGGTAGCATAACACTGAAGTTTAATTAAGAACGCATCTCCTCATTATCTGATCACTCATTGTTATTCATAATAAAATGGGTTAGGGGGCGTAACGGCCTTTCAGGATTTACGGGATTCGCTGCACTATCAGTGTAGTAATCATATTTCCCGTTTGTTTTTACGCAGAAGACTTTTCCGATGGAGTTTGCGGTAAGTGTGTCTTCTTTCAGGATTTTTTTAAAGCCTCTCAGAACTGGTGTGTCTAATGGCACTACAGAAAAACGACCGTCCTCGGATTTGTGATTACATTCGACTTGCTGATATTTTTCGCCCGTCCAGATCATGCATCCCTTATCTCCTGCACTATCCTTACTAACAAAATATAAAGCAGTTAAAAGAAATAACAATAGTACAATCACATAAGTCCATTTTATTTTGAATGTATGCTTCGTTGAGAATAGAAAGTTTACTGCCTTATCGCCAGCCTGTTCTTTGTCGCCACGAACAGTAGGTGGTTTGGTCGTTTTTGTTTCCGGTTCGTTTATTATTATGCGTCCAGGATCATTAACAGGTACCGCCTCTATCTTTAAATTCTCATGAAAGGGCCGGGGTTCAAAATCGATCATCCAGGCCAGCAGACTGATGTTGATAAATGACGTTCCTCTTGAACGGTCCCTAAGAAAATTATTTAGTGTCCGGAAACTTTCGGCATCGGCATTCTGAACAGC
The DNA here is from genome assembly GCF_039634365.2 of Mucilaginibacter sp. PAMB04168. NCBI lineage: Bacteria > Pseudomonadati > Bacteroidota > Sphingobacteriia > Sphingobacteriales > Sphingobacteriaceae > Mucilaginibacter > Mucilaginibacter sp. PAMB04168. The sequence continues at coordinate 3,667,525 of NZ_CP155079.2, read as the reverse complement.
GATCAAATAAGCTGCAGGGTTGTCTCTTTTACCAAAAAACGATCTGAGTAGCGGCTCATCTTTTGATTTATAACGCTCGGTACAAACCTTCACACTATAATCTCGCAGACTTTTACGTGTCGGCGCGATTAGCTCTGGAGGTAAGATCCCGGCTGCTTGCTTCTTTTCAAAATCATTTATTACAAGTTCTCTGTACTCTCTTTCATACATCTCAAAAAATTTAAGGATAAATCTAAGTCTTTTTTTGGACTCTACCGGAAGAACCGGAATTCCGCATGGAATTACCGGAAATACCGGAATTGGCTGGTGTTACCCGGTCCAGGCCGCTCTACATTTGCTTCAGAAATCGATTCGAACGGTTTCTGATGAGCAAAGGTTGCGGCGGTTTTAGCCGGCTTGGGAAGCAGTTATTAACTGCCGCTACCAATGCTCTCACTTCCCAAAAATGTAAGAGGCGCCTCTTATGCGGTTGGCAGCAAACCCTGGAGATAGTCTTCAGAGTCTCCTGCCGGATTTATTAACTCTTTAAATTTTAAAAAATGATTGAGCTTTTTTTAGCGCTCTTCCTGGCATGCTCATGCCCGACGCATAACTGTCCGATACACCAGCATGGTGGAGGACCCGTAGTAACTACTAATTCTGGTGACACTGATCCGGGTGACGGTTCCGGTGGTGATACTGAACATATTCCGCCCGGCCCTCCAAAAACGGCTAACCCTTAAGATAAGCGGGGCAGGTCATTTCCTGCCCCGCTTTTTTTTGCCCGAGTTTTTTAACTTTACTCAAAAAAACCGTGCCATACCGCTTATCAATTCTATTTTTACTTATTGCCTGTCTGTGTGCTTGCCGTCGTCAGCAGAAAATCCCATCCAGTATGAGTCAGGCCTCAACCGATTATGAAAGGGCCACCTCTTTTCTCGACAAACAAATTGATTCTGCTTTTTTTTACTTCAATAGAGCGGTGATTAGCTCAAAGGACAGCCTTCAAATTGCGATGGCGTACAACCAGATGGCAGTGATTCAATCAGACGCCAGTGATTACTTCGGCGCCCAAGAAAGTTTGTCCACTTCATTGCGATTTTTAAATGAACGCCGTGAGGATCATCATCAGTGCTTAGCCTCAGATTACAATGAGCTGGGTGTAGCGGGCATTAACCTCAAAGCTTACCGGTCCGCCCTGGAATACTTTGACCAGGCGCTTCGTTTCTCGAAAGATGAGAAGTTTCGGCTGGCTATCTTCAACAACAAAGCATTCACCTATCAGGAAATGAAAGCCTATCCCCAAGCGCTGAAAATATATACAGAGATATTGCCCAAGACCGTTCGGAAAAAAACTTATGCCCGTATCCTGAACAATATGGCGACGGCTAAAGCACTTTATCGCCCCGGTTATAATGCTGCCCCGGAGTTGTTAAAGGCGTTGGAGATTCGACGACAGGAAAATGATCTTTGGGGCCAGAACTCAAGTTTTACTCACCTGGCAGATTTTTATGCAGCCAGCCGCCCGGATTCTGCCTTGTTTTATGCAAACGCAATGTACTCAATCGCACGGCAGATCAGCAGTCCCGATGATGAACTGGAAGCGTTAGGACATTTGATCAAACTGACGCCCACAAATCTAGCTAAGAAATATTTTGTACGTTTCCAGCGACTGAATGACAGCCTTGTTGACGCGAGGAATTCATCAAGGCAACAATTCGCCCTGATCCGGTATCACGCCGAGCAAAGTAAAGCGGAGAACCTGCAACTTCAGAAAGAAAATGCGGAGAAGAAATATCAGGTAGCGGTCAGAAACCTATTGTTATTTGTAATTGTGGTGGTCATTATAGCAGTAGCGATCATTATGATCGTATGGCTTCGAAAACGAAAGATTCGGGAGGAAAGGGAAAAGCAGGAAGCCATTCTTGAAACTCGACGTAAAACCTCGAAAAAAGTTCATGATTCGTTATCCAATGATATTTATCTGTTGATGAAAAGGATTAAGCATGATTCAGTGCTTGACAGGCAGTGGCTGCTTGTGCATTCAGAGGATGTATATAAACGATCACGCGATATTTCTTATGAGATACTGAGCGATAATGATGAATTTTTTCATGAAAGGATCGGTGAGCTTTTGAAATCATTTGGTACTGAAAACACCAAAGTTTCTCTGGTGGGGAATGATGAGGCGTTATGGCACAAGGTCGGTGGAGACGTGCGATCAGAATTAAAGCTGATTTTAAAGGAGTTTATGGTCAACATGCAGAAGCACAGTAAAGCCGCTAATGTGGTTGTCAAGTTTGAGACCAAGGGAAACAATTGTTCGATCACTTACATTGACGATGGTGTCGGTATTCCGGAGAATACTATTTACCAAAATGGCCTGACATATACGGGAACCCGTATAAAAACCATTTGCGGCCATATTAATTTTGGCACTAACGATGGGAGGGGTCTCAGGATCGAGATCAACTTTCCCTTTGCCTAAACAGATCATTTATGTTTGAACGTGTTTTAATCGCCGAAGATCACCATAGCGTTAACAGCTGGGTTCAGCAAACCTTAACAACACTTGGCGCTATTTATGTCCGTCAGGCGCATTATTGCGACGATGCTTTTAAATTACTACAGATCGCAAAAGCGGATGGTGCTTCATACGACCTGTTGATTACAGATCTTTCTTTCCGGGAAGACCGTCCGGGTCAAAAACTGAAGAGTGGCGTCGACCTGATCGCCGCTGTAAGAAAACTTCAGCCTGAGATAAAGATACTGGTATTTTCAGCTGAAAATCAGCCGACGGTCGCCACTGGGCTGTATGACCGTTTGGGAATCAATGGGTATGTTCCAAAAGGTCCCCGTGATGAGGAGGACATGAAAAGGGCTATAAAACAAATAGCTGACCATAAAATATTTATTCCACTAGAATTTCAACAAGCCGTCCGTGCAAAGAATGCGCACGACTTTACGAAGTATGACCTTATTATTATCTCAGAACTGGCACAGGGAACCTATCAAAAGAACATTCCTTATGTTCTGGAACAACAAGGTTTCAAGGCTTCCAGTTTAAGTAGCGTAGAAAAGCGGCTAGGGCAGATCCGTGATGCTTTAGGTTTCACCAAAAATGAACAACTGATCGCTTATTGCAAAGATCATTGGATCATTTAATCATTTTCTTTCTCTTTACGGTTTCCCATAAGATCAGTGTTATGTCGGCGGGTAACTTTGACTTAAATATATATTTAATTAAGTCATATGAAGTATTATTCAAACAGGCACGCTCAGTCCAATGGCGACCATGAGGTGCACAATGAAAATTGCTACAAGCTGCCACTGGAATCTAACCGGAAACCCCTCGGCGACTTTTCCAATTGTAGAGATGCAGTGAATGAAGCAAAAAAGACCGACTCGTCGGCTGACGGTTGCAAGATCTGCTCACCAAGCTGTCATACCCGATAGTGTAGCGATGTGTTCAGCAGTAGGGGAATGTTTTTTACTTTAGGTGCCATCTTTAATCAACTCACTTTAATCATATCATTTAAAATGAAAGCGCTCTTACTGCTAACCTTTTTCATTAGCACCACTTACTTAGACGACAGAACCACTGTTTACATCTGCGACAGCCCAGGCGCCAAAAAATATCACTTGCGGAAAGATTGTAAGGGCCTTCGTAATTGTCAGCACCGCACGATCAGTATGACCCTCCAGCAGGCAAAGCGCAAAGGGCGGACGCTTTGTTCACTTGACAAATAACTCAAAGTATACAATTTCCTTTCTAATAGCATTATACTACTGTTGATGGCCCCATCGATAGTAACTGTCTCCATGTGCCTACCCGCAGCTCCTTCATTTACGGGAACCCGTAAGACCGGCCGCTCGCTGCCTCTTAAATTTGAACTAATAAAAAACGATACATTTTTAGATCATAATACATCCAATCAGCTATTAACTAACCTTCAACCTTATCACAAAAATGGAACTGATCAATCAGCAGGTCATAAATGACAACAAGGATATTTACGCGAAGATCCAGAAAGAGCTTTTATCAGCCGGGACTGAAATTCTTATTGCCACCGCCTGGTTCACTGATGACGAGCTTTATCAAATTGTAGCTGCCAAGGTAAAAGAAGGAGTGCGTGTAGAGGTCATCATTGCAGATAACCAGGAAAATGAGAGATTGGATTTCGATTCGCTGGTAGCTGCAGGCGCTGCTGTTTTCAAGATCAGGAACAGCGGTTATGGAATCATGAATCAAAAATTTTGCGTGATCGATAGACGGATCGCATTACACGGATCTTATAACTGGAGTGTCAATGCCAAGAAGAACAACCAGGAAAGTATAATTAGCACAAACCATCAGGAAACAATCAATTCTTTAATTGAAAATTTCAATGCTATTAAAACAAAGATCCAGGAACAACCTGGAGAAGCAGGAAACGGGACTGTGACAAATATTCCTAAAACGGAAAAACCGAAAAGTTTCCCAACTCAGGTTTCTGCAAACGCGGGCACAGAATTCGAAAAAGTCCTGGACTCGATGATTGCTGCTGAAGTCGGAAGTTTTGACCGGAAGTTTCTCCGGGAACAAGGGTTTGATCGGGCAAAAGCTAATAGTGGTGACCACCAAGTCCTGCATAAGGCTTTTGACACTGTTTACTCTGTTTTCATTAATAACATTGATGTTATCGACGACAAAAAAAGACGCTTACAGACGAAGATCGAGGAACACCGGGTAAAAACGCGGGATGTGCTCACCAAAGCTTGTGAATTGGAGATTGAATATCGGGAGCGAGATGCTTCCTTAAATAAAGCGAACATCGAATCCCGTCAATCTAATCTGGAAACGCAGATCGCCACCAGTTCTAAAGATATTGACGAAATCAGAGACAACAAGGTTCCGATGATCGAAAATCAGAACCGGGAGCTTGATCAGAAAATCAAAAAAGCGGAACTCGAATTTATTACGCCCAAGATAAAGTGGTTCGAGCTGATACCGACTTGTATTTTCAATGCGGCGTTGTTGTGTTATCTGTTTGTCTTCTATTCCTCGGCGGCATATATCCTCCTTTTCAGTGTGGCGGATGCTAAAGAGGCTGAGGCTCAAAACATGCCAATTGCTGAAGCGCAGATATTCAATGCGCATGCGATCAGCAAGGCTGCTGAAAAGGGTTGGGTTGCCGTCCTTTTCATTTGCTTGTTCGTCTTTATTCCATTGTCATTTGCGATGGCTGACAGGTTCATTAAAAATAAGTTGACCACTATTGCACTTTTTTGGTTCGGCATCATCTTTCTGGATGGTGCTGTCGCCTATAAAGTCACTGAATCCATATATGAGGTCAATTATGCACGAGGAAACTTTAACCTTCCCTGGAAAACAAGCATGGCCTTTACAGACACCAACTTCTATCTCGTGTTTGTCTTCGGTGCGCTGGGCTTGCTGATGTTCAAGTTCGCTTTAAAAAAACTGATGCAACTTTTCGAGGATCGGAATCCTGACATACTTGCTGAACGTAACCAGCTATTCATCAAGCAACTGATTATGGAAATGGGTAGCAATGCAGAAAAGATCACTATCCTGAAAGACGAAATGTGCGTGCTGGAGAAGGTGGTAATCGAACGCGAAGCGGAAGTTAAGCAGATCCAGCACGAATTGAGCAATCTGCCGGTTACGCTGAATCATGAATTGCAAAAAAAGCGTAGTCAACTTATCTCGGATTTGGAAACAATCGATAAGATCGCATCGATCTATTCAATTCATATAGAGTCAGATAATTTGCCGATCTCCGTAGACGCATTAAAAGACAGGATTAATGTCTTTCTTGAAGGTTGGAACGACTATCTGTACCATGAATATGCTATTCCAAAGGCAACATTGAAAACGGCACAAGCGGCTGAAATCGCATTGGTTTGGCAAAATGAAAAGTTACAAATCAACAAAATTGATAAACGCGTCAAGTTCCATACTCATGAATAACTTTTTAATTATCGGAGTGCTGGCCATGTTAGGAAATGTCCTTACTGCTAATGAAAGGTCTCCCACTCCAACAGCTATTACCAAAAAATATGTGATCACACATTACAATCTGACATTTGCGGCGGACCTTTCCAACAGGGTGAACCCAAGCCTTTACAGGCGGCCATTGAATGATGTTGATCTTCTGAAAACTGTTGCCGGAAATTTGTACCCCTCAATCTTGCGCTCTCACCGATCCGAAAATCAGAAGGATAAGTTAAGGATCGATTTTATTAATAAAGGGCTTATCAATCAGTACCGGGTTAACATGGATAAGTTAAGGATCGATTTCGGTGTATTCCCCAATCAACATGGGCGTATCGATTATATCATGGACAGAAACCATGTTAAACAAACCTTGAAAAAAGACATTGCAAGCATGGTCAGTGAATTTAACAGGATCAATACACTGGCTGCGCGTGAGAATTTCGGCGCAGATATTTGGACTTATTTAAATGAAGGGCTGATCAGTGCTACTGTCCTACCTAATGAAAAACCCATCGTTGATGAAGGCAATACCTACGTGAATGCCTATCGAAATGTGCTGATCTTGACGACAGACGGTTACATCGAAGCAGGTATTTATAACAAAGGGTTCGATCTTAGCAAGATGACCATTAATCGGTTCCGCGATGCTTTCCTTGCCTCTGGAGAAAATGATATGCAATCATTCTTTCGGAAAAATAAGCAGTTCCGAATTAAGCCGGTTCAGAATGAAAAATTAAAAAATTTGGAGATTTTGGTGATGGAACTCTACGACCGATCACGGTCGAAGGTCGGTGCTGCAACTATTCATCCTACCGATATGGAAATCATCAAATTGTTCTGGACGGATTGGTTGCGTGAATCCAAAGTAGCCCGCTTTGAGCTTCGTCCTTTTGCCAATTCTAAGGAAGAAGCTGAAAAGATAATCCTGGACTTTCTCAATGTGGAGAAAAAGAGCGATCTGTGAATATTCTTATCACCAATACCTAGACACTAATATTATGGGCTGGTCTTATCGTAAATCATTTGGTTCCGGACCGTTTCGGATTAATTTCTCTAAAGGTGGTATCAGTTATTCCGTAGGGGTAAAGGGTGCCCGGGTTAACTTTAGCCCGAAAGGCACCTATGTAAACCTAAGTTCACATGGTATCAGTTATCGCCGAAAAATTTCGGGGCCAGCTAACCCATCGTCGCCGGCATCACAAGAGGGATTTTCGACGGTGCCAGCCATATATGAGCCAGCGCATACCATCGCTTCAGCAGCAATCGGGCAGCTAACTGATACTGATTCCAAAGATTTTGTCCAGGAGCTTTCGCATACAGCAACCATGATCGCTTACCGGAATTGGCTGGGAGTATTTCCGTTCGTTACTTTCTTGCTGGTACTGCTATATGCTTCTTTTGAAAGCCGTACATCGGTCTCCGTCCCGGCAACGGACAGCACACTTGTCAGGGTAACCTCTTACCCTGGTGTTTATATCCGTAAAAAGCCCAGCGCACGTTCACAGATCGTTAAGGCTGCTATCAATGACCAGACTTTTTTACTTGCCGACCCTTCAGACAGCAAATGGATAAAAGTTATTTTTAAAGACACGGTGGGTTACATTAGCCGCCGGTTCACGACCATCGAGCATATCCATCATGACCAGGTAAATTCCGAAGTATTGGTCCTCTCTAATAATTATGCCGGTTATGAACTTCTTGCGGGCTGTGTGTTTTTTATCCTGCTTATCGGCTGGTTAAACAGGGTAGATAAGAAGCGGTTGCAAATGGAATTATATTATGAAATGGACGAAGAGTTTCAAAAGGCCTATCAGGAATTCGGCAGACATTTCACAACATTTTCTGGATCGGCCAAGATCTGGCAGTATCTTAATACACACCGCACCTCGGATTTTAAACGTAATGCGGGCGCAGGGCAGCTGATCAAACGGACACCGATCGGCGGAATCGCTGCACATAGGGTACCGTTGCGATTTTTTTCGACCAATATTTCCATTCCTTATCTGAAGCTGAGCAATTTGGAGCTTTACTTCCTTCCGGAGCGACTGTTGATCAAGCGTGGTAATACTTTTGCTGCGGTGTTCTATAGAAATATCCAGATCAGCGGATCAACCACTCGTTTTATCGAGGATGAGAGTCTGCCCCGTGATGCGCAGGTAGTAGATCAGACCTGGCGTTATGTAAATAAAAGCGGGGGCCCCGACCGGCGTTTTAGTAATAACCGTCAAATCCCAATCTGTGCCTATTCGGAATATACACTTCGTTCAGAAACTGGGGTTTATGAAGTACTTACAACTTCCAAGAAGGGAGCTATGGATAATTTTGCAAACTTCATTTTGCACATCGGGCAATTACAATCCAGATTGGGTGTAAGTTGATCTGTATGGTATATGGTTCTGAATACGGCGGTAACATCATAGACTGATTACGGGTTTCCGTAAAAATAGGTTTAACAGGACTCTTATTTTTACTGGTAAAAGCATCATTTAATTACAACTCATGAAACAAACCGAAGCAATTAAACCGGGGCCAAAGCCTAAAAAAGAGGATGGATCGGATGACAGAAGAAGGCGTGTCGATCCTCCGAGTCAACCGAAGCATCCAGGACTTAAACCGCATATCCACAAACCGGGTGAAAAGCGTTAACTCGTCAGGGATACTAGTAGCTATTGGACAAAGGGGACAAAATATTCCCCTTTGTATCTAGGTTTCGAAATTTAACAATCAAACTTATATAAGAAACCTTGGTGTACCATGGTTGCAATCTTTTAAGAGAACAGTGAAACCGTTTTGAAGTAAGAGGATTATAGCATATCCATAATGAACAGGCGAATAACGCCATAGCAAAAGAACTCCTTTGAAATGTCTTTAATAAGTCTAGTTACCCTAGGTTCCAGTAATATTCTCGGTCAAACGGTCGTGGTCAATGCGGAGATAATTGATTAAAGACTCTATTTTCGGAGTTGAAGAAATCGCTTCATGATTTAATTAATAACCGTTCTATGGAAGTAATCTTACCGGATCTCGGTTCTAATGCACAGTTCATCGTGAGCCGAACATAGCGCAACGCTTAGCGGTTTCTTGCATTACATAGGCAGCGACATCAGTCACAAAAATTAATGGAATTTGACGAACTGTATAGGCGTTGTGTCATTAACTAGGTGAATACAGAAGCAAGCGATTAAGGGCCATCATTGTCATCTGGCAGCTCCGTACTGCGCTCAATCACCCGTGATATCAAAATGAAAGTTGCGATTTTTGACTAAAAGTCCATTAATTCCTTCGTTGTCACACCCAATGCGTTCGCGAGATCTATCAGTGAAAGCATAGAGATATTTACTTCTCCCTTTTCATATTTCTTCAAATTGCTGTAATCAATGTCACAGCGCTGTGCGAGTTTACGAAAGGATAACTTATTACGTTTACGCAGCATTTCCAGGTGCTTACCGAATCTAATTAAATTTTCTTGTTGCGCTTCGCTATACATGGATGGTGTTCGATAGCGAAAATTGTTTTTTGACGGTTTAAAAGTGTTGGTTTTAAAACCCACAGTTTGTATTTTTAGCCTGACCGGGGCAGCTGACTATTCGCAGGAACAGTCCTAAATCTTCCTGGTAAGGTTGGTCATGGTGAAAGAAAGCAACACTTACGTTCAGAAACGGGATAGGCTCAAGCGCAGGAGCCGTGAACAGTTCCTTTTTGCGATAGGGGTATTGTTGCTGTGGTTGATCGTCTATTGCTTTACGCGGTAAGACCATTATTGCACTTTGCTGGCTTACTACAAATAGTTATGTTTGAATGGCATTCATATACTTAAATGAGATATGGCTGTCAGAAGTAATCTAGCACCAGATGAATTTTATTCGCATTACGAATCCTGATAAGAATGAACAGGAGTATTTTCAAGGAAACGACCCTGCTCTCTTTTTGGGCGATATCAATGAGCTTAATATCATTGTCGGAGCCAATAATTCCCGTAAAAGCCGTTTCCTACGTCATATCATCCGGCAGGAACATCAAATGCTTTTTACTTATAATGGCGACCTCAATCAACTTTATTGGCAGACATCACGCATTTTAGTTCGTCCGGCTGGCGGTCCGGATGAGGTGTGGGAAAACAAATGGCTTGCGCTATCGCTGGACAATCTGAACGAGACGAATATCCACCAAGGTAAGATTAAATCGTATTTCCATCGAAAGGCCGGCAGCAATGATTTGGATGCCCTTTCTTTAAGAGTTGCCTTGCAAAATTTGGGCGATCAGCTCATCAATATGGCCACACATGAATCTTTTCAGGCATTTGAGGATCAAGTCACGGAATTGGCCGAAGTGATAAACATGGCCATTATGATTTATCAGCATCTTGCTCGTCATGATGGTAAACACATGAATGTAAGCAGCGGCGACGAGTTTCTATATAGCCTTCGCTATGGTATTCCTGGGGTAAATCCTGCAGCATATGTCCCGTGCTGGACCGAGAGACTTACGCTGTTAAAGGAGGTTCGGATCTGTGTAGAAGCGCTTCAAAGTATCGGGCTTGGAAGGGAATTTAAGCAGATAATTTACATCCCGGTGTTGCGTACAGCCAGGAGATTGGAAGGGTTAAAGGAGGATCTGTTCCAAACCACGATCAAGAAGCAATATCACTTGCCTGATGACAACAAAGTCTCTATCGAGACAGGTCTCGCCTTATATGAAAAGATTGGCCTCGCTCGTAACGGTAGCCGTGAGGATATTCGGAACTTTAATGCCTTCGAAAAATTTGTAGGTGATACTTTCTACCAGGGGCAGGAGGTGCACATTGTAGCCAGACGTTCACACAACGCTGCAAACGAACATATTCATATCAGTCTGCCTGGCGAACTGGAAGACATATCCATTCACGACCTCGGTGATGGTGTTCAGAGCATTATTGCCATGCTGTTGCCCATATTTACCGCACGTGACGGCAGCTGGGTACTGATCGATGAACCTGAGGACCACCTGCATCCTGGTTACCAGCTCATCTTTATTCAAGCCTTGGCCGCGAATGAGCATTTGCTCAAAAAGGGTCTGAAGTACTTTATCAATACACATTCCAACCATATTCTTTCCGAAGCATTGCTCAGCAATGCGGGTCTGGAGATCTTCGTCTTTAACCGGAAAGATGAAAAAGCATCACTCATCAAAACGATCAATGGTAACGAACACAGTACCCTGGAAATGCTGGGCGTTCTCAATACTTCCGTTCTGATCAGTAATTGTACGCTTTGGGTCGAGGGTATCACTGATCGGCTGTATTTAAAGGCGTTCTTATTCGCTTACCTTAACCATCTGGGTGCTGAATGTTACCGGCCAAAAGAGGGTTTAAATTACGCTTTCATTGAATACGGTGGTAAGAACCTGGCACACTACAGTTTTGACGAAGATTTTTCTCCGGAAGACGAAAGCCTTTTGGAGAAGATCGACAGCTACTTTCTTAACTCCAATGTATTTGTATTGGCAGATCATGACATGAATGATGAAAAACATGAACCGTTTCTGGCAATCAATCGGAATAACTTCCGTTACCGGCACACGGTGGGGCCGGAGATAGAAAACCTGCTCCCGCCTTCCGTCTGGGGGAAATATTTTTTGGAGGAGGTGAGTTGCGATCCGGAGAAGATTTCAGAGGCGCTAGATTTCGATAACAAGATTAAACTGGGTGCACATTTTCAGGGCAAAATTTTTAAGAAAGGAGTTGAGCTTAAAATTGAGAAATTGCAGGGCAACGGAACCTTGGAGTACCGGTATAAAAGAGGGATCGCAGGCTTCGTGCACCGTAAGGTGATGGCAAAGGAGATTCTGTGGCCTGAACTTGAAGCGTCAGAACCGCTACGAAACATTGTCGGAGAAATATATCAATTCATAGCTGGTAAGAACTATAAAGGCAGATGATTATTAAACTAAAGCGGAATTAAGTGCTATGGCTGTTTGACAAATCAACGAGGTGAAATGAGGTATCGCTTTCAAGCATACCCACTCCCGTGTTAGTTAGTATGGGAACCGGGAGCCGATCAAAGTAGCTCTTCAAGCACTTTGTCTGTCTGATTCCGCAAGCGAACGTCCTTTAAAATGGTGTCGAATGCCTCAAGCAACGTCATCCGCATTTTCTTACTCGATTCATCGTTGCCTTTCAAGGCATTAAATGCACCAATGACGAACTTTGTTGTTTCAATCTCCCGGTGAAGATTATTTTTTCTTTCACACTTTGTATACTGTTTGATGGTCAGATTAAATAGGTCTATGCAGATGAATGGCGAATTACTGCACTGGTCGGTAAGATAACTAACAAGGTTGTCAGAGATGGCGAAGCGGGAGGATGAGATATAGCTTTCGAGCACGTCTGCTATTTCGCTTACCGGTATGTGATCAAACTTGATAAAGCGCCATTCGGAATTATCTGCTTCACCATCTTCAGGCAGATTGGCAAGGTGCAACAAAAGTCCATGTGATTTGGAAGGTGCAGAATCATTGAAGTAATAGTGCTCTGCCGCCTGGGTGATCGCCCAGCGACGAATGGCTATATGCTGATCCAACATATCCCACAGTAAACGGTCTGCGCCTTGCTTATCCAGCAAATAGGAGAAGAATAGAATAGAAAAAACGTTTCGTAAATTATCTGCTTTCAGATCTCGGGAGTTGATCAGCTTTTGATAGATCGGGTTCAGACGAAAAAAATCATAGTTCCCGAGGTACTGGAGCGACCAGATGGCGGAACTGAGGATGTCATTGTCAGCTTCCGCGCTTAGTGTGTTTACAAAGAGCTCAAAGGCCCTTTCACCGTTGAGCTTCATTAAATGTGCATACCGGTAGTAGATCCCGGCCTTCATTTCGCGGTTCCCTTTACTAAGCAAGTTGCTTAATTCGGCAAAAATCAGGTCTTCGAATGCCGGATCGGTTACGTAGACCAGACCGTAGGCAGCCGAACTGGGAACATCGTTGATTGCCCGGCTTAGAAGACGGTCAGCCTTTTCCTCGTCGTTTTCAGGCCTGATGACCGATGGAACGTAGGCTGGCTGTTTGGTAAGATCGATAAGAAAGGTAATGACCTGCTCATCATTGCATTCGTTTCGCAACAGGAAGCGGGCAGTGGAGATACAAACAGTTAACTCCCTATCGTAATCACCTGTTGACAGCAGTCTTTTGAACAGGTGATTGATCACCTGTATCTCCGGGAGCGGTTCTATATTGCTGTCCGTCAGGCCCCAAATGCCATAGATAGCATAAGTATTTGGAATTTCGTTATGTTCAAGCACATAGTCAATCAACCTTATCTTGCTTGGACCGGGATCTTTTGTCACGGCCTCCTTAAAGCCCAAAGCATGTTCATGCAAGCCTCCCTTCAGAAAGTCCTCACGCCTCGGCCAATCTCTGTCACTGATATACTTGTGAAAGGACCGTATCCATTGATCTTCAGACATCCGTTCATACGCTTGATGTGGGAGGGGGGGGCGCACCATGCCTGCGATCGTTCGTCCAGATCGGATTTTGTCATCAAAGTCCGGAAACCTCCGGCTAAGTTCGCCAAACTGGACCTTCAACGTTTGATCCGCATCGATCACTGCGGCCGGTAAGCACCGGTAATAAGCCCATTTTGCTTTGCCGACATAAGAGACCCGGACTGGTCCCCGGTCGTTCACTTTAGGAAAAACATACGCTTCATCCTTTACCTTTAAGACCTTCAATTTGTCTATAATTTGCCCGCGTTGGGTGTCGCTTAAGAACTCGAACCCGGTTTTAAAGATTTCTCTGAATTCACTATTGAAATCATCTTCGCCCTTCAAATGCCTGTTGTCATGTAAGTGAGTGAAAAGGTTGAAAATTTCCTGGGCATACAACGATTCGTTGGTCTTTATGGCAAAAATCAGCAGCCGGAGTATCGGCTCAAGTTTGCTGGTGGTATGCGCGCTTACGTACGCTAGAAATTGTGGTGACCGTTTTGCTGCAGCGCGCCGCAGGCAAACGGCGAGCAAACGATAAATATACTGCGGCCCCTCCAGACTATCTTCGTCCTGGAGATCGACGTTGTTGAAGTGATAATCATCCAGGATGATTCGGTCACCATAGGCAACTGGATCGATCTTTCGCTCGATGATATTACTGAGCGTTTCAATCATCTTTTCGGGGATAGAGGCCGCCAGGTCTTTCAATACGTGTTCTTCGTGAAAATCCCTGTTGGTGGACTTGGCTTTATAACTGTCAGACAACAGGTCATTGCTGATGCGGTCCCATGCATATTCCGGAAAATCGACGGCGACATGTTTCAATATCCTATGATAGATAAAGTCGTCAGGCTCCTCAAAATCTTTGCATTGTTCTAAAACTTGAAAAGCTTTGGGGTTATGCCAGTTGGTGACATCGTAAAGTACATTTTTAATGACCGTTTTCCACTTGGTTCTCAGCAAAAAATCCCAGGCCGGTTCATAGTTATCCAGGACCTGGCGTTTCAGAAAGTCAAGGCGGGTATTCCGGTTATAAATTAAGTCGATTTTTGCCTGCTCACCATCCGGGTTATGATCGATGAAGGCATAGGGGAGGGGAGCTGCTTCTGCCAGAAGATCGTCAAAAAAATGCTGCGCTAAAGCGGGCGCGAACCACTTCGGAGAAGCAACATGTTCAAAAAATACGGTGTTATAGGCGAGTGACTTGCCGATCAGTTCCGTTGCCAGACTTATCTCTTCCAGCAATGGATCGTCTGTGTAAGCTATGACTGATAAAGTCAAATGCTTAATATGAAATAAGACATTTTGGTCTTCCATTATCTCCCTCACCCCTTTAACATACTCGTTAGGTGCATACTCCCTTAGGTAGGTTAAGATCATCTTTACGGCAGAACGGATGTGGATGGATTGCTCCTGACTGAATATGTAGTCTTTAAGGTTGTTGCTTTCTTCTACGAAACGCTTGGCAAAGACGAAGTCATAGAACGTTTGGTGAAAAAACTGTATCTGGGCGTTGTCCCTGGTGAGTAGCCGGGAACTAACCAGGTAAAGAAGTTCTTGATGGCTGTCCTCGAAAATGTGTTCGCTCAAAGCAATCCGCTGCTCCTTGAACATCTGATGGGCAACATTATACAAAAGTGCCTTCAACCCTTTCGGTTTAAGTAACGATTGATACGGTACTGCGAGTACATTTTGCCGCCAGAGTTCCATGTATAGTCCTTGGATGGAGGTAGCGCTGAGGCTACTGTTACCCGGCCTGTGGATCAAAGAGAACACGTTTAGGTGATTCGGTGTCCTCAACAAGTCCAATAGTTTGCCTGAAAGTGCTCGCTTTTCAATGCCGATTTTTTTCAACTGCATTAAAACTGTCTCTTCATCCAACCGCTTTACAATGACATTTTTCATCTTCCGATAGACGCGCAAAGATGGATCAAAGTGAAGGTCGAAGGTTCTTACGGAAATAACGATTTTAACATCCGAATCGTGTGTATAGCGGTCTATGATAGCTTTATATACATTGATGTAGTTCCGGTCGGTTGACATGGATTGGGACAACGCATCGATCTGATCTATTACAATGACGGTCCTTTTGAAGATTTGCTTACATTGCTCTATCAGATCGTACACCGGTATACCGACGCCCAACTTATCCTGTAGTTCCCTGATGTTGTTGGCGTATAGTTTATCCGACTTGAGCGCCAGAACGGCGATATCCGCTTCTACAAGTGCCTGGTAAAGGTCCTTTAGAATGACCGTCTTGCCCATACCTGCGTTGCCGGAAAGCAGGCAAATGTTTTTGTCTTTCCCCTCTTCGTCTTTTGAGGGATGGGACGTTATCCAATCTAGCAGCATAGTGGTTTCCTGTCTGGAAATATGGGAAGCAGGAATTCCTTCGAACTGGTCCTTCTCAAAGTTCAATGATACGGAGCCCCGGTGAAGATATTCGCGAAGTTCACTGGTTTGTTTTAATCGTGCCTTACTATTACCTCCAACAACTTCTTGCCCCACGGTTATAGTCCTCACTTCAAAAAACAGCGGGATCAAATGTTGAAAGCTTTTCTTAATAAGTAATTGATCTAAATCCTGACTGGTGATCTTCGTTAATTTGATCAGCGACAGTTTACGATGCAGTTCCGATTCATAATCCGTGATTTGCAACGGCCGGAGGGTCGGACTTTTCAGATTCTTTTCGATCCAGTTGTGTAGTTGTGGCTCTGTGAAAATTCGCTGCCGGAAACCGTCGATGAATTCTCCGCACTCATGGGTGAAATTGCTGGTCGCGCAAATAAAGTATTCGAAATCCTCTTCATCGAACATCAGGGTTTTATCCAACAATGTGTACAACACGAACTTCACTATTTCCTCTCCGAAATCGGACTTGTTTAATGATTTTGTATATTTTTTACATTGGATGAGGCCATAATTCTTTCCATTCTTTTTTAACGCGCAGTCCCGGCCATAATCTCTGACGCCTGACATCAGGCTAATTTCATCGAAATCTCGAAAACTCTTCTCTGAGATAGCTTGCTTGAATATACTATAGACCAATTCCTCGAATCTCCTGGCATCGGCGATTCCGTCATACGGAAAAGGCTTGTTCGCTAGTGCCACCGGGCTGTTTAGTGCTTGTGTAACAGTAGGATATTCATCGTTAATATCAGGCATGCAGTTGATATAATTGGATGCTCAATTTAATATTTTTCTTTAAATGATGTGCAGATTATAACGCAGTCCAATGCGACAGGCAGAATCATTTAATTGTTTTTATGTGCTGGAACGAATTAATCGCGGAGTTCTGTTGGTTAATAGAAATCATAACAGCTTTTGGATAGTGAAGTTGCTGAGACCGGCTTGTATTTTATACGGGGTCATCACTATTTCCTAACTCAAAGCACCGTCTGTGGTATTTCGGTTACATAGTCATCATTGATAGCGGACCGAATTCGAACAGGCGTTGAACCGTTGATCGTCACCGTATTTTATTAAGGAAAAGAAGGTTGGATGATCGGCTTAATTGCCAGTGTTGCGGAGGAAGTGAATAGCCCAGTCTGGTAGATCCTTCGCGCGCTCCGTAACTTTGCCGGCCTTCAGCGTTATTAAAGGTGTAATATGGTACTCAAAACCCGCTGACTGGAAATTCTGATAGATATGAACTGAGTTGAACCGGTCATAAAAGCGATCCAGATTACGCAGGCTCTCTTTAAAATTAATATTGATGTATTCTATAGGAACATCGTGGCCGCCTTTTGCCACACGTAGTTTCACCCGCTCTATACTTGCCTCAACGCTATCCAATCCCATGAATACGAGGCGTGATTCATATCCGGCAGATGTGAATTCTGCTATCGAAGTCATTACACCGACATCCCGAAAGTTTGTTTCGAATGCGGTGTCATGGCGTGATGCAATTTGCGCTTGCCTCCAATCCGGAAAATGCTGTTCGTTCAAGGCTTCCCATAAAAGGGCATCATCGAGATCATAAAAAGTCTTCTTTAACGAAGAGAACTTAATATCACCGTCAAAGTAAGGTGTACCGGGAGGAAGCATGCTTTCCGCTAACGTGCTTTTTCCTGCGCCATTGGGACCCGCAAAAACGTACAGCTGGGGAGCCGGCATTAACGAATGACTTTCACGGTTTTAGTTTGGCCTGAAGCAGCATCGATCTGCACGACCTCCCTGCGGTTTGCATAAATGCGAACAACTATATCCTTTGAATCAAACTCCTTATCCCGGTAACTATTATACAACCCGCGGTTAAGATTTTCCTGCTGGATCCTGGCTATTTGAGGTAATACCAATTCTTGTTGTTCAGCCAAGGAACGCTCGAAAATAGGTACGAATCTTTGTTTTGCCATATACAAATATAAGGTTTTGGTGTTTAATTACAACGTATATACCTGATGACGTATCGTAAATTCTTAAAATCAATAATCCTTTTTTATATGGAGACTGTTGCAATTTCCGCCTTGCATAATCCATGGAGACTAAACTTAAACCTCTATTAGCAGCTTACTAACGATAACTTGATTTAACTAATCAAAATGTCCTCGTGGTTTGGGGTGCAGCGATTCAAAATGATAGGGTACAGCGTTTTTGAAATCGCTATCTCTTAAAATCTTGAAAAATTTCTTAAACTCTCTTAGATGGTTATAAAAAGTGTCATCCATAGAATCAAGGAAATCACCGAAAGCATCGTAACTTCCAAAAATTGTTTCAACAACTTCACTTATATACATGTGGGTTTTGGAAAACGGAGCAAAAACAATAATGGCTTCCATAAAGCTGGTTAAATGCTGGCGGACTGCTGAAACCATGATTTTTTTACATTCATCCGGATAAATTGTTTCGCTTTTGTGAGCGTTTCCACCGGTTGATGTCCATTCCTTATAAGAACATGAATGAAATAGATCCCACATATTATTGTCCCATGACTTTATTGAATTAGCGTATTTTTCAAGGTAATGAAGACATATTCCGAGACGCTCTTGTTTTCCAATGGGGAACGAATCATTAAATTCTTTATTTAGATGCTCTAAAAAATTGATATCAAACGTATAAGGTGAACGTGCACGATCAAACAGGGTTCTTACATAATTGACATAAGTTTCGTGGTCTCCGTTATAAAATCTTTTCGAGTTCCGGTTTTCGTGATCACTTAAGATTGCTGCCAATGGCTTATGATCGAATCCATATTGTCCTCCATTACTGGGCTGACGCGCAAAATATAGAATGCCCTCGACGATAGTTTCAAAATCTTTTCGGTCGTCAAACGTCTTGATCTGTAGAAACCTTCGGTAAACATCATAACTTGATCCACTATCCCTCCACTTATCAATTTGTTGGATCAGACTGTCAGCGCCGGCGCTACGGGCTTTGGTAAATTCTGCTTCGGACAAAGCTCCATCAATAAGGCTGTAAGCAAAGTACAGTCTGAAACGACTGGGATAGACCACAGAAAGGTGGCTTCGGAATCTTGCTGTTAATTTGCTTTCGCCAAATAGATCGTCAACATATTCGACCACCTTAAAAATTTCCTCCTGCTCGATTCCTAAACGGCTTGCATTCGTACGGAGGTACAATTCGAATTCAGATGATTCTTTGGTCAGTTGATGTTTTTTCCCGCGGTCATCATTTATGGATTTCAGTATATAACCTTTAGAGGTATTTGTGTCGACCTGGTCAAAGAAGAGGTCAGTTTTTTGATAAAGTGATTCATGAACCGACGGGAATTTTAGACGTAAAATCTCAAGGCGTATGAATTCAGAAAAAACGACTTCTTTTAAGAGATCATTTAGATTCAATGTAAGGCCGTTACTTAGCCTGCTGACGTCGCGTAATGTTTCTATCCAGCCCTTGAAGTAATAGGGTGAGGCGCTTGGAGTACCAACGATTTCCGCTTCAATCTCTTTATGATAGGCTGGATCGTAAAAGGTTTTTAATTGTTCCGCAAGGCTTTGACGGATAACCTTTTCATCAAAAAAGGGCAAGTTAATTTCCATCTGAAAGATCTTTTCAAGAAAATTAGAATGGTTGAATGCATTTTTCGCTTTAAGTGCGGCAATCACGTAATTGCGATCATAGGCAACTATAAAGAAAGTATTGCTGAAGTTTGCTGTGTTTCGGATCAAACGGATCACTTCAGCAATTTCATCATTGTCCAACCGGTCCAGATCATCAATGTAAACGACAATTTTTTTATCGATGGCCTTTATTGCTTTATTGATTTCTTCATATAAAGAATTGAGTGATGGCTCGGAGACGACAAGCGCCTTGAATTCGCTGATCGCTTTTCCCCATCCTTCGTCATGAAGATTAATGAGTTTGTCTGTATAGTTGTTAAGCAGCCGAGGTAATTGCGAATGAAATGGACGTATCGCTGATTGTACTGTATCAAAAAAGTCCTTGATGATGGCATTAGGTGATAGTGAATTCCAGGGATCAAAGTTTACCGATATGATCTGCTGTTTTGACATCGACCTTTTCATCAAATCAAAAAAGGACGTTTTGCCGCTGCCCCATTTACCATTGATCCCAATAGCGATTGCAGTTTCAGATGAGGTGACCTCAATCCGGTTCACAATATTCCTCACATAAGCTTCGTAATTCAATTTATCCGGCTTGGTCTGCCCAAGAGAGGTGTCGTCGAAGAAGCCTCCGCCACCTTTGATTTCTTTTTTTTTATTTAAATATATCAGCAAGATTATACTGTTGAACACCAACAGTTCAAGAAGTAAGTCAGCGTAATACAGTGGCTTTATCGTATCAAAAGAGTAGAAGTACCAAGGTTTCCCTGGCTGAAAGCGGTAGTACAGGTAAGCTGCAGCGAGTAGGAATTGTAAAAGTAAAGCACTGGTGGAAGGAACGAAGTCTTTTACTCTGGAAAGGAACAGTATAAAAATATAAAGCGCCAACAGCGCGAAAATACAATCATTGGAGAGCGATGTGCTGATGTTGGATAAGATGGGGACTACCAAGACAGTACTGAAGAATGACTCTAATAAGCCGTGGATTAAAAGAAGTATTAGCACCGGAAATCCAAAAGTTATCAAATATCTGTGCGTTATAAAACGACGTAATTTCAGAAGCCAGTTTTCTTTGTTGCTTGCAAATAATCTATTCATCGGAATCAGGCTTTAACTAGCGGGAGTTAAGTTGGACAATCTTTCAAAGTTATCATACGCAACTAAGTGAATAATTAGTAATTCAACAACCCATAGCCGCGATTAATTTTTACAATCGCGCAATTGGAAGGAACCGTACATACTCAGAACGCAATGGCGGTATCTACTATTCTTAGGTGTCTCGAAGCTCTAGGCGCAAGAGCTGTATCTGGGTATCAATTGAAAGGTCGAGATGCAAGACGCTCCGAATTACCATTCAGAAAAAATACATGGGGCAACCTTCCGGCATCCCCTTCGGGCCGCGCTATCTGCTGTATCTTTTCTTTGAAAAGGATGCCGCGGCTATCGCTGATGCTTTGCATTAAAGCCGGCACACTTTCGCTCCGCTGCAAGCCTGCCGGCTGGACGTTTAAAAAAGCCATCATTTCCACCTGCTGCGGCATACCGCGCGCCGCGCCGCTTTCCCGGGTATACCTGCGCAGGCTTCCATTCCGGCATTTTTTGCGTAGCCGGATGGCAGAAATTGTTTGGTTGAACATTTTTTAAGCCAACGGGTAAAAAGGGCAGCTAATGTCTTGCCGGTAATCAGCGTTGGGACGGCAAGTAAAAATCCGGCATAATTCAGCCGCTCGTTCCTCCCGTCTTCAGCCTCCGGCACTTATTCCGTTTTTTCCTTGCTTCTCTCCCCGGCAATTCTCATTGCTTTCTTTTTTCCCTTTTGTCTTTTAAAAAATAATCAGGCAAAAGTCAATGGGAAAGGGAAAGCGGACAAATTATTTATTCTTTAAACCCTCGAAAATTATGCAGTTCACAGGAAGATTAACCGCAGACGCTGAAGTCAGGCAAGTCAAACATGATAAAAAAGTAACGGCCTTTACCGTAGCCGTTAACAAACGCTACAAGACCCGCGAAGGGGAGAAGCGCGAGAAGACCTCTTTTATCCGCTGTGCCTATTGGGTCAACCCCGGGCTGGCCATCGACCTTACTAAAGGTGCCATCGTGGAAGTCAACGGCCTTATCGAAGCAGAAGCATGGACGGACAAAACGGGCAGGATACAGGCCAGCCTCACCTGCAGCGTTGATACCGTTAAGCTGTACAGCGGTACGGCTGCTAAAACCACCGCTTCAGCGCAACCCGAAGAAGAAAAGTCCATGCCTGCTGCTTCAGGCGGTACACCGCCCGAGGATGACGACCTGCCTTTCTAACATCCACTTTTATTTATTCATGCAGTTTTAAACGACCGTAACAATTAACACATCATGGCACATCACCTTAATCAAAACGAAAACACAGGCGAATACAGCTTTTTCAGTGTCAAAGAAAGGGCATGGCACGGCCTGGGGACTATTGTCGAACAATACCCGACCAGCGCGGAGGCTATCCGCTTTGCGGGGCTGGACTATACGGTTGAGAAACGCCCCCTGTTCACCTACGATACGGAGAACTATACCGGCGACCCTGACCGTGACTTCCTTGTTCCTGAAATCGAAGTCCCTAACTACTTTGCCACCATCCGCACGGATACCGAGCAGGTGTTAGGCGTGGTCGGCAAGGACTACGAAATCGTACAGAACACAGATGCCTTTACCTTTTTCGATGCCATCGTTGGCGGGGGAGATGGTATCCTGTACGAGACCGCCGGTGCGTTAGGCAAAGGCGAGCGCATATTCATCACCGCCAAGCTGCCTGGCTACATCCGTGTCGGTCATGACGACTTCATTGAAAAATACCTGTTCCTGACCACTTCCCATGACGGTTTGGGCAGCATCACCGCAGCTTTTACACCCATCCGCGTAGTTTGTAACAACACGCTGAATGCAGCGATGCGCAATTTATCAGGAACCATCAGGATACGGCACACCGCATCGGCGAACGACCGCCTGAAACAGGCGCACACGCTCATGGGCGTCACGTCCAACTTAGGACATGAACTCGAAGCGGTGTTTAACCATTGGGCGAAAGTGCGCATTACCGACAGCGAGGTCAAAAGACTGATTCAAGTGGCGATGGCTCCCAATAAGGAAACGCTGAACAAACTGACATCAGGCAAGACCGAAGAATTGTCGGGTTACTACACCAATTCCGTAGAGCGGGTTTATGAGTATGCCCTAAGCAGCCCGACACAGCAAATGGACACCACGGCGGGAACGGTCTTTGGTGCCTACAATGCCATCACGGGCTACTTTCAGAACGTCCGCACCTACAAGGACGGGGACGCCAAGTTCAAGTCCATTATCGAGGGCACAGCCAAACAACGTGCGCAAACCGCTTTTGATTTGTGCATGGACTTTTCCAAACACTTAGGCGATAACCTTTTAATGTTCAATTAAGAGCCTAAGGGCATGCAGGCCAAGCCTTGAAACCTGCCTTTATTTAAACGAATAATAATTTACCGCTATGGCCAACTGGTGTTCTAACAGCGTCGTGTTCCAGGCAGAACCTGCGCAGCTTTTAAAAATCCAAACTCTTTTTTTGCAAATGGCAGCCCTTGCCGAACATACAGGAGACGGACAGCTTCCTCCTTTTATCCGCGAGCAGGATGGTTATTTCTTTGACATCGCCTGGGAAGAGGACGTACTGTATTACGCTACAAAATGGGTTCCCAATACCGACCACCTCGTCAAAGTGTCGGAGCATTTCGGCGCAGATTTCCGGCACTATTATGCCGAGACCAGCAGCAGCGTTTACGGGGTAGCAATTTATCAGGACGGCATCATGACCATCACTGATCTGGATAACAGCGACTTTGACCACTACGACCTTGACCCCGAAACCGGCCTTTACCACTTTGAAGGCTGTACCTACGAAAGCAGCGAGGAGATACTGGATATGCTCATTCGGCGCAAACAACAAATCAATGACCTCACCGACTAAGACCATGAAAACCGACTTTTTTAATCATATCGCTACCGCTCACACTCCCGGCAACTGGAAACTGACCATTCAGACCGACGACAAGCATAATTTTACGGTATCCGTCCTGTTCACCGCCGCCCACGGCGGTGACGGTGCAGCCCGGCTGATACCGCCCATGATTTTGCAGGGTACGGCCGAGGAACTGGATAACGGGTTCTTTGAAGCCATCGCTGTGCCGGTACAGCAAACGGCCAGCCTGTGCTGGTAAGAGGAATCAAAGTAAGTTGAAATGCAAGACGAGTTCATTGTTCATGACCTGAACGGCGAGGCCGTGGAGGTTAAAGATCTAAACCTTGCCCTGATGCAAGCCGATGACCACCGAAATTATCGCCTGAGAGGGAAACGGTACCTGGCCTTACAGGAAAGGCAAAACGCCTACTGGGAAGACCTCTACCAAAAATTGTTGAAATTGGCCGAAAGGCAACCTGAATGCTGAACGCTATGGTCAAGATCAAGGAAGGCTATGTCATGACCGCCCGGGAGCAGGCGGAGTTCGACCGCGTGAATGCCCAGCCGCGCAAAACTGGTGGCCGCGTGGCTTATTACTTCAAGCCGCAAACCAAGTATCCGCCCCGCATTTACGTGTTCATGCACGCCGAGGTCTGGTGCGACCGCAACCGTAGGCCGATGGGTTTGTTCCACACACTGCCGTTCCTGTCCCGCCCCATGAATCGCGGGGAAATCGAGTATCATCATTTTGATACGCGGCTTTGTTATTACCAGTACGAGGATTGGGACAAGCTGCTGTATGCGGAAGAAAAGGAAGCTGCCGAATTGGATCACGAAAGCCCCGGCAGGGGTGCCGCATTTCTGGACGAGTTGTCAGGATACAGGGAGAAGTACCCGCTGGGAGTTAATACAGAAGCGGTTGCTGCAGCCAAACCGGTTGCAGGCGGTGATGGGGTCAGCGCATACTTAGGTGAACTGGTGGCAAGGGGGGACAGCCTGACCGCTCATGAAATTTCGGAGATGCTAGACCAGGAAAAGGAAGGGGAGAAGCGGCCCGCCGTTTTGGTTCTGCTGCGGGAGCTGTTTAAGAATACCGTTTTGCCGCCCGGGGAGAAAGCGGTTATCACCGAGGCCGTCATTGACCGGAAGGTATTCCTGTCACAGGAACGCTCCCGCAAGAATTTCGTGAGGCGGGTGTTTGCCCGTAATAAGCTTTTTGCTTTAGCGGAGATACGGGAAAGGTATCCTGATTACAGCGAAGACATGTTGTTAGCGGATTTGAAAGTGAAGAAAGGAAAGGTCAAGCGAAAGAAGCACAAGCCGGTGTTGGATTTACGCCGTTGCCAGTTGTTGAAACTGGCGCATCGCCTGCAATCCGGTGAACTGACCGACGCGGAGTATCATGCCACCTGTTGCAGGATGGTGATGTTGCAGCGGGCACATGAACTGCGCATGCCAATCCCGATTAAAGTGACTTTAATTAAGGAGACGCTCGTTTATTCCTTTGACTGGCGGACGCGGGAGGGGATAGTAAAATCCTTCGTGAAACTGGCCAATACGGAAGGGATGACGCATGAAGTGTTACGAAGACGATACTTGGAGATGGTGAGTTTGAGCTACAGTTATTAGGTGCGGATAAAGTGTCTGGTGTTTCTCGCCAGTGAACTCCGTTTCGATTTTGTTGCTGTCACCGCTCTGTAGTCAATATTAGATTCTTATAAAGCATAAATTTATATTTTGTGCTCAAGATTTATATCCCTATTTTACGGTCACTTATTATATGCCTTATTACGAATTCCCCTGTCCTGTCTGTCATGTAAATACTAACATTTCGGAAAGCGTTTGCGCTGCATGCGGTCATCCGTTTGCTCAAACGGTTAACATTAGGCGAGCCCTGCTGAAGACCGAAGTGTTTACGCTTGAAAAACGGTATAAAGAGGCCAAAGAAACGCTTACTAACCGAAGCTTAACATCAGAGGGTGACTTTCTCGAAAATGAGGTACTGGTCAAAGGGAAAGCGGTAATTAATCTCGACTTTCCTTTTCTATGGGATTGGTTAATGCATCGAGACCGTTCCTATCAGAGTTATCGTCGGATTGTGATAGAAGGATTGCGGCAACGGGCAGATTTTGAAAACGATTTGCAACGTTCCATCGTGGAAAGTTACTTATTTGGTTCCCATATCGATATCATTTACGCGGCTTTGTCGTTAAATGAAAGTGGATTAATTTCTTATGGGAAAGTTTCGATTATTTTGAAGACCAAAGCGATTGAACCCAGAACGAGCCTTCTAGAGAAAAATTCCTACGTCTTTGTTGATGAAGCCGTTGCCCAGGGCTGGAATCACAAAATGCCCTTGCCACCGGGATCGATGGCTCCCTGGCGGAACAGACACCAGTTGGCACTCGTGAAATGCCAAGATAGGGTGGTTCCCGGGCTAACCAGTGATCAGGCAGCGTCAATAATACTTTATTCCGATGGGAATAGGGCGAATGATGACTTTATGGAATTGTATATTTATGGTAATATTGTAAAGGCCGTTGTTGAGAAAATAAAAATTCCGCTATCTTTAAAAAAAGGATTTAATGAAAAGGTTCTTGCTCAGTATGAAGAACTTAAAACCAAGTTTATTGTTGAGGAATATTAAATGGGCATGAAAGCGTATTTGGCCGGTTCTGTGAACGGGGCCTTGGTTTCAAAGCATGACGGGTTCCATTTGTTTGATGGTTCCACCGGCTTCACGGAGAAGCTGGATGGATATATATTTTCTCAACTGCGGGCTATCCGGCCGGAGTTTAAGCAAATCGAGTACGAAAACGAAACGGAACTTGTCGAAAAGTTATTAATTGAATCGGTTCAGCAGGAAGCTTTACAAGAAGCACTTGAGTTGATGGACGCCAGCTTTTCCGTCACTTACCGAACTGCTGTTGCAGGGTTTCTTCATGAGAAAACGAATATTTATCCCGGATTATTGGATTTTCTAACGAACCGCTTTTACTCCAGTCCATTACCTGATGATTTCAATGAGCGTATCGCAATCCAGGTGTTAGCTGGCAGGTCAGACGCTCTGGCGAATTTATATCATGATCTTCGTTCCAAGACCGAGATGTTTGATCGGTTCTACACGCTTTTTCAGATTCACATCAATGCGAGCACGGAACATAAATTATCAATCGATGATTTGCTGACGGAAAGTAGTGCGTTCGCGCACTTCACGATGGCGTTGTATCATCGTTCTGTCACCATCTATGAATATGCTGTAGCGACCGCAATTAAAGAACTTCATACCTTGGGCGTTCCCGTAAACAGGAACTTTTTTAATGAACTTAAAGAAGAAATAGGGAAAAAGTATGCTATCGAGTTAAAGCATATGCCACCTTTGGAAAGCATTCTTTCTGCCGGAAAGTTGATCAATATCAAGCCTTATCATTTCTTTGGTTCTCCCTTACGGACAATATATAATTACTCTAATAATTACCTGCCTTTTTCCGTGGAACAAACGGTGCAGGTGCTTTTCCAGACGCATTCGCCGTATCCCGTTCCACATGAATCCGGTTCGGAGTTTGAACAGCGGTTATATACGCAGTCACTCAATGAAATGAACTTTTTAGCGGAAATAGACAACTATTTCCCGCTTACGGTTGGAGATAATTGGAATCATGCAGATGAATTCAAACGTGAGCTGAACCAGGCGTCACACGGTTACATCAAGTATTCCCCGCATGTTTGGGTGTCGGTAGAGCGCAAAGAAAGGTACGCGGCCCTTCTTTACGCAGATTGTACGTTTTTAAGCCGGAACTTCAATGATGCCGCAATTCTTTATGCTGATCTGCGATCTTCGTTTCGGGCAGCTGGAAAGGCAATTGATGATTATGATCATCTGATTGGATATAGTGCGGTGTCCGTCCGGCTTGGCAAAAGTTACGAAATGCTGAATCAGGGACGTAAAGCAAAATTGCACTACAAAGATGCCTATAAGCAATTAGCGGCCTATATTCAGCGTCATGTCGGAACCGAGAGATGTGACCCCGACCATATGGAAGATGATCAGTTCTGTGAACCGACATCGATAGAATATGTCGAAGTCATGGCCAAAAGGGTAGCTGGATTTCTGGAACCCACGTCCGGAGAATGGTCGGTTAAGGTGGGCGTTGCCTACGAGAAGTTGTCAAATCTCAAGGCCCAGGGCGTAGTCAAAAAAATTAGAGATTCAAAGCTCTAAGCGAGCGAACTGCTCTTCAAACAATTATCCTTCAAGAGAGGATTCATGCTATATTCCTATTGAGCAAATCTGTTATGAAGGCAAGCGCTAAGACACGAGGAAATGGCGTTGGTACATGAGGATAGAATGAGGGTTGTAGCTGACAGAATAAGTTAGCTTTAGCTTGGTTAAAAATATTCTAGCAATTAGTCATTCAGCAATGGCGAAAAAGGGCCAGACTCCTAACATTTATGAGGTTATAAGCAGCCGCCATGTTCCATATTCAAATACTATACTCGTCTAGACGTAAATGAGACTCTATAGCTTATATCACGATATTTGAAATGCAGTAGAGTCTAATTTATTAACTATTCAAAGCGCAAGTTGATAGTGACGTCAGGTGATTACTGTGTATCATAAGGAACGCTTTGAATTTTCATCTGTGGCACCTTCTTCTGGTGACTTTCGGGGACGAAAGGTACCCTTTGCATCAATGATGTCCAATTGCGTACCATCCGGATTTTTTGCCTCGGTGTCATAGTGCAGAAGATTATTGATTTGAATCTCCAAAGTGCTGTCGGTATTCAGGACTTTCTTACTGATGAGCTCCGATATCTTATTACCGCATCCAGTTCTTTCATTTTGATTTCAAGTGCTTTTTCCTGCAATTGCATTGCCTTCTCTGCGACTGCCAATCGCTTCATTTCTAAATCAAGCCGGTGATGTTCGTCAATATGGGTGGCTCCTGGCAACTGCAGCGCCTCCTTCTTTAGCTTTTCTGACTCTGCACGTGAAAGTTCCGCTTCGTTGATGCGCTTGTCAAACAGTTCTGCATAGGCAGCAATTTTGGCTTTTTCAAGGATTTTTTTAGTTTCCTCTTTGGCAAGAAGTGAATTGAACCAAATTTTTAACCTTGCCCATTTCGAGCCGGTGCCCCAGTCATAGATAGATATCTCAATTCGTTCGGGATCTATGCCTTGAACCACTGTGGCAAAGGTGTAAATTAATTCGAGAAAAGGAACTGCCAATGGTTCCATTTCGGGTGTTTTAATCGTAAGCATACCATGCTTCCTTAAAATCTTCATCTGTTTTGCGCCGGAACGTTCGGTATAGTGAGGATAAATCGGGTTGTTTGGAGATATCGATTAGACTGTCGATGTTCGAAGGGGCCGAAAGCTCATCACCTTCAATAGAGAAGAGCTTGTATTTGGCAAAGGCCTTTATCTTTTCGAAACCGTCGTTCAGGTCCCATTTGACCTAAGATTGTCCGTAAGCTGCCCTTCGGGCCTACTTGAAAGCCTGAGATTCGTCTAAAGACTGTCGATGTGGTTCAATATCTTCAAAATCAATTGACGGCCCGATGAACACGGCGAAGAACTGAAGCGAATTGCTTCCCAATTTTTGTTGACCCGGGATAAGCGATAAGCCCCAAACAGCGTACGCCAGGGATTCAACACGCGACGGCAGAAAAGCGATTGTCTCAAAAATAGGGTGCCAGGCTGTCAGGCACCCATGAATGAGGTGTCCGACGTAGGTCTTTTTTTGTCTGGAACATCGAAGGCATATATCAGGTCAGTAAGATTACGCTCTGCTATAATCAGCGCATTATTTAAGCATATTAGAGCACTATCGGGACCTTCACTCAAATCTGCGTTGAGCTCTTCGATGTAACTGTAATACCGATCAAAAATATTTTCTTCGTCTTCTTTTTGTATTGGCTCGTTCCTGGAAAAAATGTGGCTCATCTGTGAGATTTGATGATTCAACAATAAGAGAAATTTCTGAATAATATGCGCCCGAATAAGGGTGTTGTCGGTTAACATGTCGTTTTTTTAGTTATCATTTCTCTTAAAAGATTAACTATAATTTTTCAAATTCTGGATACGGTGTTTTCAAATACGATCAAAAAGGATCAGATTGAATGATAGCATCACATTAGTGCAGGGAAGCCCTATTTCAACCTTACTGCCATGCGGACAAGAAGCGAAAAATAGCATTATGATCAAGGCAATCGGAAGCCCTATGTAGAGAATTATTATATAAAAGGAAAGATTATTCAAGCAACCACGCTTGGCGAAGAGCGAAGAAATCCTAAGAAGTCACCGGAGAGGCTGCCACTTTTTAGATATCCGTTTCATAACTCAATGCCAGATTGCGGTTGCCGGTCTGATTTTCGCGGTTTGGTATATTGATTCTGTGAAACGACCCAAAAGCTTTAGGAATCAGCAGGATTACGTAGGTTGCCCCATTATTGATAGTATCTTTGAATTTAATACAGTATTTATCAATAGTCTGTTAATTGTTACTAGGGAAAGATTACCCAATTGCTGAACAAAGTGATGCGTAAATGTGGTCACTCCTGATATATAACCGGCGAAGCGTTTTTGTAACACGAAAAACATGCCTTGCTTAAGAAAAACGTAGAAAGGATTAAAAGTAAGCCTGTTTCCATATTGGTATGGATTCATCTAAAATCTAACTATCAAATACATAAGAGGATTAATAATATTAAAACATGAATTCGTTAGCTTATTGCCTCTATAATGCTTTTATAATTTGAATTATTTGTTGTACTATTAGTGCATTACTCGAAATACTTATCATGGATATATTCAGTCATATGACTCCTAGGTTAACCGATACCAAAAAGTTTTACTTCTTGGAGTATTTTTATATCCTTTTAAAAAGCATTGAAAAATTTAAAAATGTAAATGCGGTATTTGAACATTTTAAAACCTTGAAAGAGAATCTATCATTAGGTGAATCTAGATATAAGAAAATTGGCATTGCAGCGGAAGAACTTACGAATAAGCAGTTGGGAAGGTATAAATATACCTTTAAAGAAGTGCTCGAAGAGTGTGCTATTTATGGATTGATTGAAAGTACGGTTACTAATCAATTTACTCTAACAACAAAAGGCACAAAGCTTTTAAATACCTATGAGGTCAAAGGCTCTGAGAGTTTTAACGAACAGGTGTTTAAACTTATCGAAAGTGAATCCAATGGGTTTTATTATTTTATTACGTCATTTTATAATATCAATCCTAACAATGGAGGGATGCTGATTTTTCCGATTTATTCCCCATTAAAATTACATATTCAAAAAAATTCGCTATCAAAAACAGGTGACATTATACAGTACACTATAAAATTAGTTCAAAAGCTAGAGCATGATATCAGCATTCACCTCAATATTCAATACGATCTCAAAAGTGCGAATGAAAAGTTGATACTAAGACTAAGAGAAAGTAATTTAATAGGCAATAGTGATTTTGAAAAAATAATGATGAAGGACTACAATGTTATAATAAAGCGAATACGTGACTATTGGCTTAATTATTTCTTGAGAGAAATATACAATATAAAGGTAAGTCTTAGTTATTTTGACATTTGGGTTTACAGGGCTAAGCAAATAGGAATTTTAAATACTACTGAATTTTATCCTACCTTCAGCGGTAAAATAGTTTATCCAGTTTCCATAATTTTTAACGGGGAAGCTTCAAACGACTTTAAAAGAATATATAAATATTTCAATGATGAAAAGTTATATATTCACGAGCCAAAATGGTCAACGTTTCAAGAAAGCTTTATACAAGAAATTTATAATTCATATTTCGATTTAAAACGGTCTAATAGGAGTTATTTTATAAACTTACCTGATCTTGCAGAAATTGTTTGTTACAAGTTGAAATTGTCTTACAGAACATTTACCGAGTTTTTGGGGCACGCATACCAGCTCAACCTAAAAAACAAACTAAGAATAAAGATTTCGCTTGAAGCAGACAGGTTACCCTTTGAAACAAAAGCAATGTACCTCACAAGAGATCCAATTATAATTGAAGGAAAACAAAGAAATATTATTGCAATTGATTTAATTAACAATGAGTAAAATATTAAAAAAAGCAAGTTCTTCATTTAGTGTCGAGAACGCCAATAAATATAGTAGCTATCAATTAAGCGAAAATCCATTTCCAACAATGGCCTCGGTTAACGAAAGCTCGCCAGAAAAAAAATATAACGGTTCTATTTACGAAGAATCAATTCGTGAAGAAGAATACAAAAAGTTGGCAAGCAATTTTCTTGAAGTTGCACAGAGTAATCCGGATCACCTAAGATTGGGTTTTTTATCAGATACATCATATATCGGTCGTGGTAATGGCAAAACGAGCTTCCTTGTAAACCTAATGAGATTGATTAATAAGGATTATAGTTTGGATTTATCACACGACAGCAATAAGTGTTTTTCAATTTATTTTTCTCCAGATGGTGGTGGTTCCGTAAAGACTTTTGAAAGATTCGTTGACTATTTCTTTAATGCCTTAATAAAAAGCAATATAATTAGCGAATGTTTGGCGATATTAAGATATGAAGCAATTGATAAATTAGGTTGGCAGGATTTTAATGCTGAAGAGCACTTTAGTTCTGACGAGGACATTGTTGTAAAATTAACTGACGACGAATGGTTTAAGAATAATATACCCTACTATAAAAGGGAAATAACAGAAAAAATCTTAGAAAATTCGAATCTATCATCTCTTCCAGCAGATTTTCCGTTACTAAAAGATTTAACGATTTTAACTAAACTTATAAGTCAGAAAGATTTTGAAAATTATTTTAAATCAATTCGTAATGAGAAGTTAAAACTTGAGTTCGTTTTTACTCACTTGGTGAACTTCTTTATAGCTGCAGGTTTTAACGGGTCCTATGTCTTAATAGATGATTTTGAAAGAATTCCTGATTTTCAAAGTGCTATGCAGAAGAAAGATTTTGCGATACAATTAAGAACAGTTCTTTTTGATGGCAGCTATCAAAACTCTAGAATAGGGTTTTACAATTTCATTATTGCTTTACATGCTGGCGTTCCAAGGCTTATCCAAGAAGCGTGGAGTTTGGCGGGTATGGAACAACGTGTTTCAATATCTGGTAACGGACAGGCTAGGCATATAATAAATTTTGAAAAAATCACTGATAAGCATGCCATTAAACTGGTGAAGAAGTATCTTAATGAATATAGAGAAGGTGTCTATGAGGGTGACGATTTATATCCATTCAATTCAAAAAGCATAACGATAATTGCAAATAACTCTGAAATGAATATTTCGAGAATCTTACAAAATGCCAACAATCTTGTAGAATTTGGAATAAACTCAAATGCAGCTGAAATTGATGAAGAGTTAGTTGCGGCATTTTTCAGCAAAGAAAGACAGGTCGAACCTGAAGAAGCAGTAAAAAGCATATCATCAACACCATCGTTAAATTTGGCTGATAAAGTGAAACAACAAAAATGAACTATTGCTTGGATAAAAATAAATTAGAAGTTTTTTTTAAATTTATTGAAAATAATGCAACGGATCCTATAGAAGACGAAGACTTAAATGCAGTAATTGAAGGAGCAGGCAGCTGGGATTTTAAAGTAACGCTGATAAACTACTTTTTTACTTCATTTTTGCAACGGCGAATAAACAGTGGCGATTATACTGGAGATGAAATAAATTTATACTATAGATTAACTGAAACTGGCAATTATGATTATCAAGAATTTAATAGAGATTTTATAGAGTATCTATTTAGTTATAGTAGATCTAAAATGACTATGAATCTCGAAGAAATTTTGATACACGTCCAACAAGACTTTTCTGACAACAATTATGCATCAACTTTTCGTTATTGATACCGTCGGATTTATAAATTATTTCAATGCCTTCTTTGGTGAAAAGCGAATTTTATCTGCTAGAGCTTCAAATATAATTGATAAATGTCTAAGCCCAGATTTTCCAAATTATAAGCTAATTATTCCGAGCATTGTTTTAATTGAAGTATTTGAAAAACAACTTAGAACAGACGAAAGATCGGAGGAGTTTAAGTACACAATATTAAAACCCCTCATAGATAACTCCGATGTAGAAATTAAGGGGATCGAAGAAGAGGTCGTAGAGGTCTTCAGCAGAATTAATGACTACGGCATTAAAATTGAAAATCACGATAAGATAATTTTATCATCAGCACTACAAATGGAAGTTCCATTAATAACAAAAGATGGAAAAATTCAGTCCTATTTAAATAAAACTAAAGAAATTGCACACTTCTTTTAGAGCTGCTTTTGGAGTCCTTTTAGCTTGTGCATGAACAAATCATTTAAATAGTGTTAGGAAACATTATTTTTTTTTAATCATCTTGAATTATTTTTAATATAGAATCCCCATTGTTGCTAACGAAAGTTTACCCTGCTAACTTTTAAGAAATCCATATTCATAAACAAGTGGCCGTAACTTTTCCGAAAGCAACTTATATACTACTTCAAAATCAGCAAAACTAACCGTAGGGAAATCTCCGCTTGCATTCCGTGATTGTAATGCTTTTCTTATTTGATACCATCCAACGTCAGGTCTATTTAATTTTAATTTATCTCTTACACTTCTAACATCGACATAATCAAAGTAAGCCTGCCAAAGTTTTTTTCCTTGATCTAAAACACTACTGGCTTCGCTCGAAAACTGCAAGTCTCTCATAAATTCGACCATGAAATCTGATTCGAATCTATCAGGAGAGTTTACCTCACTTTCAGTGTATGGAATAAAGTGATTAACAATCGACCATTTCCGGCCATTCCAATCAAGATCATCTGCGCTTGCAGTAAGGTTACTTCCGTTAAAGAGCATCCAAACTAAACAATCGTTCTTAAATTCTGTCGATAACGGTTTTGTCGGTTGTAAAAATTGATCTCGATCATTTAACCAAGTTGGTTTAATGAGACGACGAACGCAAAATATAACCGCCGATTGCCAAAGATTTTCTGTTGTGACAAAAAAGCCACCTTTATGACCTATGCTATGGACTGAGGAAAATAGTCCGGTATGAAGAGCATTTTGTAAGTCATTACTATCTGATAACATGTGGCCAATTGCATTGTCTGCCCAAGTCGTACGTCTTACCCCCTTGATTTGCGTAGTAGGTGTTACAGCGTTAATTAATGGGATGGCCTCTATGTTGTTAGGTTTTTGTCGGCCTATCCAATTAGTTAACAAATGAATGTTTGGGAAGTTGTAGAAATGTTTTTCACCTATAGCTACTGCATTTTTATCCAATACTTCAACAGAGATGTCTATAATTGACTTTTTTGCCAATCCAATTTGACTTGTTTTCCAAATTAAAAACCCTATTGGAAAATTCCCTTTTAAACCTTCAAATACTTTGCTGTGTACAATGAAGCCACCCAAATATTCAGCATTCCAAACTTGTCGGAATTTTTCAAAATTTGGTGAGTTTACATACTTAAGCGTACTAAACATTGCCAATGTTGCGTTCGGAATCTCCTTTGTTATACGGGCGACAAATTGTATAAATAATTCTCTAGCTGCATAACCATATGCTGTCTTATTCATCAATCTACCCACCTTTGTGGCAGCAACATCTGTTTTAGCTTCGTTTCCTAGAGAATTAGCCGCTTCTGCATACGGAGGATTTATTAATACCAAGATTTTTTTACCTTCAGCAATTGCTTGTCGCAGCCCGAATGGGACTTTATTACTTATGTTGTAGTCAATTTCTCCAAACTCATTGATGTCATCGTTCAAGTAATCATATTGAAATCTTTGCGCTGCAACGCAGGTCTTCGTTGCTTTCATAACATCAATGTCGGCTTGATCCAAAGTACTCATATAAATATTGCGTGGATTGCTATGCTTGACTTCAAGGTTTCCGACTCCACAACACATATCCCAAACAACATAATTTCGCTGCCAATTAACTCCCAAACTTTCTTCTAATTTGTCATATGCCTTATCAACGACAACTAAGGGTGTGTAATAAGCACCTTTGAAACTACGTTCATCTAAAGCGATTAATGTATCACGTCTTTCCAGCAAATAGTTTCGGTACTCGGCCTTAGGTGGTTTGTTGTAAATGGCCCAAAACTGTCGATATCCTTCTTTATTTCCTAATTCATAATTGATGTTACCTAAATTAAATACAGGAGCACCATTCTTATGTAAGAGTTCAGCTGGTAAATTTTGATGTGTTGAAATTGTTCCATCGTGCATGATATCCGCAAAAAACAGCAAAGCGTAATTTTCTTCTGCTACCCCTTTTATTTCTCTACCAATCATTGATACCCATTTATCAAATACTTGTTTGAGGTTATCTGGGGTAATAGGTGTTCTAATAATATCACCATTTTTAATGGCGTTTTTGACTGTGCTTATAAACTCATCTTCATGAGTCTCAATTTTGAATGAAACAAAATGCGTTCCTATATGAGCAGATATTGCATCTAAAGCATCTTGTGTATAACCGCTTGCAGACTTACCCCATTTTATCGTTTTTTTGGCTAAAAAAGGCAGAACATCAACGCTTTTCATTATAGCTGCTTTCCTAGTATCCATTACAACCAAAAAAGGTGGAATATAATCGCCCTTGTTAAGTGCATCTTGTACGTAGTGCATTAACTGAGTGAACATTTCATAGCTTGATAGCTTTGAGTTTTGCTTAGCCTCGAACCATATTTCTTTTGTCTGAATATCTATTAAGTTTTTTTGATATTCTTTCAGTCCTAAGGCTTTTATATAAATGTCTTTAACGTCTTCCTCGCTTGTTGCATTCTGCAACCGGTCAAAAAGTTTCATTCTGGAAAAATAATATAAAAGTCTTATCTTTCATTAAATAAATTAAGTCAGTGTAGAATATAGGCTATGTCATTTGTAATATTAACGGTTTAACGATATGCCCAAAATCAATTGCGTTAGGATTCTATTTGACGCAGATTTTAGCAATGTTAGTTATACCTGGTTGCTTAGGTATATAGTGTGGAAAGAAGAACCTTATCTAAAACAATTGAATGACATCATTTTATAACGAAGGACAAAAGTTGGGGTATCATTTTCGCGAATTTTTAGATCTTACTCAACAAGCTAATTTAACTCTTAAAACAGAACCTAACCCTGTGAGTGGTGGCCTACAAGAGGATATTAGATTTAATTACTTTGAACGCAGTGATAAGTACAAAAAGTCTTTAGCTGTATCATTTAAGCTTGCAAGTGAAGAGATTGAAGTTGCATTATTTCAAAACTACGAGAGAGCAAAAAAACTTGACTTTATCACTCGCCATTTGACTGAATTAGAATTAACGGCGAAAATGCTGTCAAAAAATACAGGTGGCGTTGTCGAACATTCAGAGTTTAGCTTCATTGATATTTCAGACGACGAAATATTTAAGATTAAGACCCTTGGCAATATAGATGCGCAAGAATTTCTTAAAGCGCTTGATATGTATAATTTTAAGTTTAAGTATTTTTTGGAAGGTCTACGGGATAATGTCAAGGCTTCAAATCAAGTTGATTTTCCTTTACCACCTAATATGATAACTGACCCTAATGAGGCGACAAAAGAGAACCCGTTATGCCGCTTTGAGTTTTTAATCTGCAATAGTGGTATTATCCAATTAAGGAACAGTTTTAAGCCAAGTGAGGAAGATTATGACGGATATGAGCACCTATCTTACGATCCAAATACTGAAACTAAAACTTTTGGCGATATCGATCCCTTAACCGGAGAATGGGAAACTTATACGCAAAAGTTTAGTGATGTTCTACTCAATCAGCTAAGCAAGGAATTTTTGAAATGTAAAACTTTGATAGATCAGCATGTAAATGGCTTGCTAAATGAAGAAGCAACAGTGTTTTTTTTCAAACTCACCTTAGATAAACTAAGATATCTATTAGGAACGTATGATCGAACTACTTCATTACTGAAATACACCGACGTACTAAAGCCAATTAGGGGATTAATAAAGTATTGCTATGAAAAATACAAAAGCTTCTGCCCTAATCCAGAAGACGATGAGTTATTATCAGCATGCTTAAAAGACTCCAAACTTTACCAACTTAAAGAGTCTCCAGCAATTTTACAAATATCAGCACCAAGGCCTGGTGTTTTCCTTTGGAAGGATCCAGCATCTGCAGCCCGTCTTACCACTGTTTTGCATGACGGACTAAATACTATATTTATAGACAATGTAGAACTTACCATTTTTTCACAAGCATTTGATGGTGGCAATCCACCATCGGCGTTAGGCTTTAAATGGATAGATAAGCCGAAAAGTGGTAGTGTAGTAAATAAAGTCACCTTACTATATCTCTTCAAACTGCTTGAAGATAAGGGATTATTGGATTGCCAATACGGGTCAGCGGTGTTTTTGAGGAAAATTGAATACATTTTCAAAGATCCGAAAGGGAAAGCTCTAAGTAATTGGCCACAAAGCCTTAAAAGCGTGAAAGAAGGAAAGCTAACTCCTCAAAAAAAGATGATAGATGAACTTGTCAGTAAAATGGCCGACGGGAAGACATTATAGGATAGCTTAAGCTTAAGGGAAAGCTTACATAAATTTAATAATCTACCTTTTTTTAAATGTCCCTGTAGCTGCCGTGCTGTCATTGGAAGATTCTTTAACTGTTGTATAGCTTATAAGCTTTGCTGCCATTTTCGCGATGGCGGATTAGTTGCATATGAGTCGAGCGTCGGGTGCTCTATTGGCACGAAAAAAAACGACTCTTTATTTTATGCAAAATTTAAGTTTTATTCAAAATCAGAGAGCTGCTTACCAAAATTGGTATGATATGAAAACTGCAGCGAAATTAGTAAATGCTCAAATGGGCCGTACAAAATTATTTAAATACCTTAGGGAACAAGGCTTCTTAATGGATGACAATATTCCCTATCAAATTTATATTGATAGAGCCTTATTTAAAGTAACCATTAAAGATGTACGTGGTAAATATGGTCAATTATTGTTTAAATCTGTTGTAACGTTGGTTTCAGATTTAGGTATCGATGCGATTAAGCAATCTTTAAAAAACAATTTCTCGAACGAGCCGAAAGTGCAAAATTAAAGTATAATTACATAAGGCGAAACGATGAGCAGTTTCGCCTTATTTACACTTTAACAGTTCAAGTTACATCGCTCAAAACTCTAAGATTATCAATTATTGGGTCGAAATCCTTCCAGCCAGGGCCATTTTCCAAGCCGCAAGTTAGCACTACTTCGGTGAGCGGCGCTGCTTTACTATCAGATGATTTTCTTAAAATTTGACAGTAGAAAAATCTTGAGTAGAGGTATTAAACAAAACGTCTCATTAAAAATAGTTTCAATTCATCTTTTGCGCAACTTCGATTTAAACTTGTTCACTTCATCTTTATAAGGCTTGTAAATCTGCTTAATAGCAGCTTTGACCATATCGTCGGCTATACCGTCGAAATAAGCCTGGTGGTCTTCCAAATTAATACCCGACCTTTCAGCTTCATTTAGTAAGGCTCGGCTTAAATTTAGTTCGATAGCCTCAGCTGGAAAGCGGCGAAACTGACTATAGGCCATACTAGCTAGCACCCGGCCTTTGCTTTCGAGTTCAACGGGCAAAAGTTTTTGGCTGATCAATGCCTGAGCTTTCCTTTTTAACCCCGTTTTAAATTTTTCATAAATTCCATTGGCGTCTGGGTATTTGCGATGTGCGTTTGCCATTACATTCACGGCAAGTTGTTCAGATGAATAAATTTTCATAATACACTGGTTATTTGCATTTATATATTCAAATGATACTCAAAAGGTTCACAAAGTTTCAGTTGAGGAGCATCTTTCTATATTAGAACAGCGCAACTTTATTGTTTACAAGATTAGTAAATCATCGGTAGGAGCAAATTTCCCACCGATAACCGCCTGTCCTGGCTGTCCAGGGACCTCTACCACTACATTGGTGAACATGCCTGAACCCAATTTTTGAATATTCCCTACAAAACCGCCTTTGCCGTCAGGTTCCATTCGCAAATAATGTTGGCCCCGCTGATAAAAATATCGGTGGTTAACACTAATAGTATTTCTTTCACCGTTTGGATATTCTGCAACGATCATGTCAATTGTAGGCGAGGTGGACACCCTTCCGATAGGTATCGTAAAAGTAAAATTAGTGGCAGCCGTATTCCATCGACCAAATTTTTCATTGTTTACATAAATCCGGTAGCTATGTTGAATGAGCGTGACATTTGTAGTTATATCCAATGCAACGGCTGGCTGATAAAGCATAACCATCGTAATCGGCTTTTCGGGATAAGCTATAAAAAAATCCTTTATCCATTCTTCACATTTTTCAAGAGATGCAGACACAGGCAGGTGCAGCAATAATGAGTTGATTAATTCTTCGCTTTCAGCCCTTGAATGTTTGACCAAGTTAGCGCAGGCGTCTTCAAGCTTATTGAATAAATTCAAATGTTCGTTTGGGTGATACGCGGAGGTGATGATTGCAGTGTAAGTATTAAAAGAAGGATGGTACTTCATCCCAGTATCAGCTGTTTTATGAATAATAATTGTCCAGAAAACGTTCACCCCCTCAGTTATAGCCGTAAATGGTTCGGAATCATTTCGCTTAATTGCAAAAATATTCTCGAGTTGCTTATCCAATAACTCCCATTCTTTCTTTTCAGGATACACCACCGGACTATCTATCATCACCGTGGCAGGCGGATAATTATATTTTTTCAATAATCTTACAATGTCCTGCTCTAAAATCGAGGCTTTTGTCAGGAAGATCCGATGGCGTTCGGAAATTCCATAATTTTTGATAGAAATACGCATTTGCTGTTGAGCACTAATTGTCAAAACGCCATCAAAACCTGGCTGATTGTCTTTTGCTGGCAAAACATAATGTTCGTTTCCGTCTAAAATCAATAGTCCACAAAGTTCAAAAAGAGCACCTTGCCTATTTATTTTATCACCGAACTTTGTAGCCTTAACCTGCTGCAAAGTCCATTTCCGGTCTTTCTCAATTAGTGTCCTTATGGAAAAGCCTAAACTAAATAATTCCGATGTAGCGAGTTCGTCGTTCCGCTGCCATAGCAACTGGATCGGATTGGTTCCCTTTGTTTCCAGCCAGGCTTCACCATAAAGGTTTGTAAGCAGACTAAGATAGCTTCGAGTTCAGCTTGTGCGATACCTAGATCAGATTGCTTACGTTTCAAATGCGACATATCTTATTATCATTGGCCGTCAACTCTTCTCCAATTAGCTGGTTTCTAAATGTCTAAGGTAGGTTTTTGTAAGTGCTAAAAGTCATTTCATACATAAATACGGCTGAAAAAATGCCCAGCCTTTGGATATCTTAATATGGACATAGCCTCCTCAGGCTGGCCTCTAAACCCCATCAAATAGCAGCGCAGATTTGCAAATCGGCCACCAAGCGGTTCGATAATAGTCCTGTTGGGGCTACCATGATAGATTGCTTACAATTATATTCGGTAGTCAGAATAAGACTCGAACCAGTTCCATATAGTAAATTGTTGTATAAGGTACTGCTATCTTAATGAATTAAGTAGAATCAGTATACCCCATACATTTTTAAGCTTTTTTAACTTCGATTCACAGGAAAGCGAATCGCTTTAGTTCTGGATATAGATAAGTTGATTTGCCCAATTTAAGCAAAAATCATTTATGTATTTAATGAGCTACTTTCTCTGATATTGTAAGTTGAAAATTAAAATTGAGTAATTCTTTTGGCTCAATCTCCAGTCCCTCGGCTAACGCAATAATTGACGATAATTTTAAGTTAGTCTTTCCTAATTCGATTTGGCCAATTTTATTATAATGTAAATCAGATCTTGTCGCCAAATCTCGTAAGGAAAGTCCGCGATCTTCGCGAAGCTTTCTCAAATGGTTCCCAAATGCTTCCTGTAATTTTTGAAGGTGATCCAACCGTATTTGATTAAGGCATCAAGATGAAAAGTTATTTTATAAAATTTGTATACCTACGGGTATACAATCTAAATTTTATTTATATTTGTTTTGCGATACTTAATATCTAAAGATTTAAGCAGTCGCTTTTGTCTCGACTTGAAAACGTGAGAAATTTCCCTGCACGAGACGGTAAGTGAATGCCCACGCCATAGGTGTGGGCTCGCTTGTCGTGCAAGGCCTTCTCACGTGCCCCAAGTCGATGAGTTGAGTCCACGCCTATGGCGTTTTTATGCGGCCAACTTTAGTTCTTGAAGTATGGAAGCGATATTAACCAATAACAGTTTTTCTTCAGGACCGCCTCTTAAGGAGGTGATGGCTACTTTCTTCAGGAAACACACGCCTGACTCTGCCAAACTATTGTTTTGGAAGGTCTTTCAATGCTGGGCATTGAAGGACTGTACAATCAAGGCAGAGGTCTCAGACCAGGAATTAGCCCTATTTTTCGACCAATTGAACGAATTGGTCGACGCTGCGTACCTTGAGCATCAAGCCAGCGAATCGAACCCTAAATCACCGGAGGACTCAAATCATGAATCTTAAGCATGTTTTGACCTGGCGACTGCTCATCTCCCCACCGGAGTAGTCAGGCCTGCCCTATACAACTCAAAACATAAATCCAAAACTTTATAACGTATAAAAATGAACACCAAAAAATGCGTGAGGGGATTGCTATGTCAATTCCCCAAACAAATCATTGTTTACAAAACACTTATTATTAACATCTTATGTTGTATGTTCTTGCTGAGGGCAACGGCGCAAAGGCTGCCGCCCATTTCCGGGAAAGTGGCAGACATCGTTAACAAAGCCCCTTTACAAGGCGCTACGGTTAAGCTACAAAATGGCAGTACTGCTAACACCGGGGCAGACGGACAATTTAGCTTGATACCTACCTCAAGGGCGGGTGTGCTGAGTGTTTCTTTCGTTGGCTATCGAACCGTTAATTTTAGATACGACCAGACAACTAAGCGACCTTTTGAGATATTCCTGCAACCGGATTCTGCGATCTTAGCAGCCGTCATGGTCTCCACCGGTTACCAGACCTTACCCAAAGAGAGAGCTACCGGCTCCTTTGTACAGGTTGACCGAACACTCATTAACCGCAGCCCCGGCGTTAATATTCTCGAGCGATTGAATGGCATTGCCAGCGGCCTGCGCTTTAATGGACAAACCACCAATACCATCTCCCGGACACCCTACGACCGTAACTTGGGCATCAATATCCGGGGGGAAAGTACCTTGTCGCCCAACGTCAGCCGCGATCCGCTGATCGTGATCGATAACTTTCCTTACGAGGGAAACATCAGCAACATCAATCCCAACGATATTGAGAGCATCACGATATTGAAAGATGCTGCTGCCGCAAGTATTTGGGGCGCAAGGGCAGGTAACGGTGTGATTGTTCTGACCACGAAGAAAGGTATGAAAAGCCAACCGTTAACCGTTGAGGTTACCGCAAACGTGACACGTCAAAACAAACCTAATTTGCGGTATGACCAAAACTTTTTGCCAACTTTAGATTATATCGCGGTCGAAACCGATCTCTTTAAAAAAGGATTTTTTAACTCTTATCTAAATAATCTAGCTAAATCGCCACTTTCACCGGTTGTTTATTTTTTAAACCAACGGAATACAGGTGCGATCACCGAGCTCGAATTAAACAACCAGATCAATGCGTTAAGCGCTTATGACGTTCGGAACGATTATGAGAAGTACCTATACCGATCGTCCCTAAAGCAGCAATATGCCGCCAATATCCGTGGCGGCGGTAACAACAATTCCTACTCCCTTTCTGTCGGGTACGATAATAACGAGGATCGATTATCCCGAAATGAATTCAGCCGTGTAACTGTTAATGCCTTAAACATCTACGAACCCTTCAAAAACCTACAACTGACCACCGGGCTGAATTATAGTCAGAACCGGACGGACGTTAATAACAGTTTTTCCTGGGGTTCGGGTGTTAGTGTAGGAACGCCGTTTTCAGGACTGTACCCATACGCCAGATTTACTGATGATGAGGGCAACCACTTATCCGTCGTCAAAGATTACAACCCTGCTTATGCGTCGGGAGCGATGGCCAATGGCTTTCTGGATTGGCAATATCGTCCCTTGGACGAGTTGTCCCTGGCCAGCAATTATACCAAGGTACAGGATCTTACCTTTAGGATAGGCGCCCGTTACAAAATCAGGCCGTTCCTGGCAGCAGACCTGCAATATCAAAGCGAGCGGCAGCAGGTGGATCCTTATAATTACCAGAACGTTCAGACTTATGCCGCCAGGAACCAGATCAACCGGTTCACCATCATTAACCCGACCACA
This sequence comes from Mucilaginibacter sp. PAMB04168, assembly GCF_039634365.2. Taxonomy (NCBI): domain Bacteria; kingdom Pseudomonadati; phylum Bacteroidota; class Sphingobacteriia; order Sphingobacteriales; family Sphingobacteriaceae; genus Mucilaginibacter; species Mucilaginibacter sp. PAMB04168. The sequence continues at coordinate 3,623,807 of NZ_CP155079.2, read as the reverse complement.
CGTGCGGCTACCTATCAGGTGCCGGTAGGAGGGATCTTGGACATTGGCAATCACAACCTCTATTCCCACAATTTCAGGGGCGTGCTCAGCATAGACAAAACCATCAGTAAGGTTCATAACGTTACTGCCATTGCCGGGACCGAGATCCGGCAAACCACCAACTCCGGCTTTAACCGCACCTCATATGGTTATGATGACGAGTTCGGTACCTCTGCCGGCCTAATCAATTATGCCGATTTTTTGGTGGTCAACCCCACCGGTACCTCACGCATTCCTGCCGTAGATGGAACCGTTTCGGGAACGGAAAATAGGTACATCTCCTATTTTGCAAATGCAGCCTATAATTTCAATAGCATTTATACCCTTTCTGTAAGTGCCAGAAAGGACGGTGCAAATATCTTCGGGGTCCGCACTAATCAGAGAGTGACACCCCTTTGGTCCGCCGGCGCCGCCTATGACATCAGCAAAGAATCGTTTTACAACAGTGACTGGTTGCCGAAGTTGAAGTTCAGGTTCTCGTACGGCTTCAATGGAAACGTTTATAATGGATCGGCATATGTGACCGGTAACTATTCGGCCAATTCGTTGACGGGAGCCACTTCCATCGTTTCCTTGACCGCACCTAATCCTTCGCTCAGCTGGGAACGCGTCAAAAACTCGAATTTTGGAATTGATTTTGCCACTAAAAGCAACCGCCTCTCGGGCACAGTTGACCTGTACCTTAAAAAAGGGGAAGACCTGATTGAAAATGTACCGCTTACTGCTTCTTCCGGCTTCACCAGCTATTTTGGCAATTCAGCCAGCACGAGCACTAAAGGGCTGGACCTGAGCCTGACCTCCAGAAATTTAACAGGGGCATTGCACTGGAACACAACCTTACTGCTCAATTATCAGAAGGATAAAGTCGTTTCCTATAATGCCACCCCTACGAGTACCAGCTTCCAGGTCAGTGGGGGAGTGCCGGTCGTGGGCAGGTCGCTATATAGTATTTTCAGCTATGATTGGAAAGGACTTGATCCGGTTAACGGCGATCCGCTCGGGGTTTTGAACGGGCAGGTAAGTAAAAATTATTCGGGCATCGTTAACAATTTCATGCCAGATAGCCTCATTTATCACGGTTCTGCCCGCCCGGTCTTGTATGGCTCGTTGCGTAATGATCTTTCTTTTGCCAACTTTAACCTGTCCTTTCTGATCACTTACGAGACGGGGTTTTATTTCCGGAGACCATCAACTTCACTAAATCTGGGTGACTTAATCTCCTCCAATTATGGTGTACACGTTGATTATCTTCGTCGCTGGCAAAAGGGCGGAGACGAAGTGAATACGTCTGTGCCGTCGGTCGTGTATCCGGCTAATACGAACCGAAATCTTTTCTATCAGTATTCCTCGGCATTAGTAGAAAAAGGGGACCATATCCGATTGCAGGATGTCAGGTTGAGTTATGACCTCGCTAGACATAAAATGTTGATGCGCTCATTCAGGCAACTTTCCGTCTTCGCCTACGCCTCTAATCTTGGGATTCTCTGGCGGGCTAATAAGAGCAACATCGACCCGGCGATCTCACCCTATTCTCATTCACTTCCTGTTCCATTCACCTTATCATTGGGTTTTAACGCAATCTTCTAATACACCAGAACATGAAATATCTTAGTATTGGTTACACAATTCATCAGGCCTGCTTGATCTTTGCCCTATCCTTGTTGATGATCTCCGGCTGTAAGCAGGAGGATTGGCTTGATGTGAAAAGTAACAAGAGACAGGTTACGCCAAAGTCGCTATCAGACCTGCAAGCGGTCCTGGATAACGCACAAGTCATGAACTCTTACGGGTCAATCCTGGGGCTAGTCGGCACCGACAACATCGTTATCGATGATGCTACCTTGAATGCCTTGGACCCGATTTCAAAAAATGCTTATTTATGGGCAGCGGACCTCCTGGAAGGTCAGCGGTGTAACGACTGGACATTCAACTATCAGCAAATCGCTTACGCGAATATCGTTCTGGACGGATTACCCGACCAGACCGGATCTGTCAGCCAGTCCTACAACAATATCAAAGGGTCAGCGCTGTTTTACCGTGCTTTTGGCCACTATAGATTGGCACAATTGTTTTGTGCACCATATCAGTCACAAAAGGATAATTCAGGTCCCGGAATACCATTGAAGTTAAGTTCGAATGTCGATGAAAAACCGGGTAGGGGAACCGTATCCCAAACCTACCAGCAAATTATCAACGACCTGAAAGAAGCAGTTTTGTTACTTCCGGAAACGCCCCAATACAGAACGCGGCCGTCATCGGTTGCCGCAAACGCTTTGCTGGCAAAGGTCTATCTGGCGATGCAGGATTATAACAATGCCTTAATCTATGCCGATAATGCCTTGAAAAGCTACGGTGCCTTACTCGACTATAATACCCTTCCCATGGTTGCAACGAATCCATTTCCTACTTATGCTAAAGGACATCCGGAGATTATCTTCTATACCATGACCTATGGTACTTCCACGGTGTGGTCATCCACGACTGCCAGGGCCAGGGTATCGCCATCACTTTTAAGTAAATATGAAAGCAACGACCTGCGGAAGGCGATGTTCTACACATTGGATGCTACAGCCAGAAGTATTTTTAAAGGCAGTTATTCCGCCCAGTCCTACAACTTTGACGGCATCGCCACAGATGAGCTGTACCTCATTCGTGCGGAATGCCTGGCCCGGTCTGGTCAGTTGAACGATGCGCTGAAGGATCTCAACCTGCTTTTGAAAAATCGGTATGCCACCTCTTCGTTTAAGCCTTATAGTACAATAGACCAAGTGGGTCTGATCCTGAAAATTATCGAGGAACGACGCAAAGAAATGCCCTATACGGGCAATCTACGCTGGGAAGACCTTCGCAGGCTCAATCTGGAGCCACCGTTTGCTGTGACCCTGTCCAGGACGACGAATAACAAAACTATTCAACTACTGCCCAATGAAAACCGCTATACACTGCCTATCCCAAACGAGGAAGTTACGGTCAACAATATACAACAGAACCCAAGATAACCATTTCAACATGAACCTGATTTTAAGACTATCAATGGCCTTAGCCTTTTTGTTGCCGGGCCTGACCGCTGCTTACGCCTATCCTGATCTTGCTTCCAACCATCCTGGCGAGATGGCCAAAATACGTATTACCTGCGCTGATGCTGCTCCGTCCGATACCCTTGCTTTGCAGGTATTCGATAAGGCGCTGTTCGATGTGTCCGTTGGGGAAACGCGGATTTACAAAGTCGTAAAAGATAGACAGGGGGAATACCCGTTTGAATTTCCGGTGAAGGATGAGGTTAACTACTTCAATCTGGGAATTATTAAGGTGAACAATCCGAAGAAATTAGCGACATTTTTTGATTTTACGATATTGAGTAATGCCTTTGCAGAAAGAGGGGATGATATTCACCTGTCGATCAATAGGATTAATGCCCAGCCGGCTTTCAATAATATTTTCGATTATGATCTGAAATTTTCCGGTACCGGATCGGTAAAGTACAGTACCCGTATCGTGTTGGATACGATGGTCCATTTCAGGGTTAGCAATTATATTCATGCAGACGGCAGCTATAATGTTTCCAACACCTTAAGCCGGCAGGTTAGGTCCGGTATAGCATACATACAAAATCAAGCCGGGGAAATGAGCACCGTTGCCCATGATCTGCTTCAAACAGACTGGGTTTCGTCTGTGCAGATCACCAAGGTGAGGCTGCTCAAATCTAAAGTCAGCAAGCTGGATTCCGTAAAGCGGAGCAACTTTTATGCAAGTTTTTCCATGCTGGAAGCTGATCTGGAACCGCCATTAACTGCAAGAAGCAAGATTTTATCCACGTATTATCTGCAGTACCGGCTCTATCTTGAAAAACTTCGACAAAATAAGGCGGAAGTAGATTATGACGAACTCTATGAGGTGTTACCAAGTAACTACCAGGGGATTTTTAAAGAGCGGATCATCTGCCTCTTCTTTAACTTATATAATTACCATATCGTCAACTACAATAAGATCTACGAAAATGCGGTGAACCAAGTAACCGACAAAGTGTACGCGAGCTTTTTAGCCAAATACCAAACCCATCTAACTGGTGTACCAGCTTATAATTTCACACTTTACGATGATAAAGGGCTCAAGCGTTCCTTAAGTGATTTCAAAGGCAAGGTTATCTTCCTGGATTTCTGGTTTACCGGTTGTGGTATGTGCGTGAAGTATTTTTCAGATCACCTGTCCAAGGTCGAAAAACGATTTCACAACAATCCAAATGTAGCCTTTATTGCGATTAATGTGGATAGGAGTAAGCGAATCTGGCTGGGAAGTATTAAAAGCCTGAAATATACCTCGACTGAGGTGTGTAATCTTAGCACCGGAAATGTGGGGGACCAGGATCCGGTAATCCAGCACTACAAAGTCAGGTCCTATCCCCAGCCAGTACTGATAGACCGTCAAGGAAATATTGTCCTTTTTGGCGATCCCAGTTCACTGACTGCTGAAGAATTGACAAAAAGGATAAATGCCCTCCTGAAAATTTAAGCAATTTTAAGTGCGCGATAAATAGCCGTTAAAATATAGGGGGTATATCACAAATCATGATCACCCTCTATTTCTTTAATTTAAACGAATTGCCTTACCTCATGCTGTTGTTTAATGACGCACCTTCATCACCGGAAAATGATCGTATTTTAAAAAATGATTCAATAATCATCACAAATTAGGAAATTCCGTTGAGTAGTTGTAAGTTAGTTTATTGATAACCATTACCTTGTGCGGTAAGGGGCAGCTATCCTTACATACAAAAGGTGAATCAGTTTCCGGGTGTTACTATGCAAATACAGGCTCAATTGTCTGCTTCGATGGATCCAAATACTCATTTACGTCTTCAAAAAATTGAAGCAGCAGCTATGGCTGCGCTTTTCCCTTTTATGGAAGAACGTATCGTTTCTCCTGATCCTATATTGGGAATCACTGATTGCTCTATGAGTTTTTTTAATGGCCGGGATTGCCCGTTGACTCGTTGCTTTTTGTTTAGTTCGAATACACACGCTCAGGACTTACTTGATGAAGTCGAAAATTTTTTTGCAACCCGCGGTTCGAATACTGTTTTGGAAATGAGCGCTGTAACAGGCGGGGCGATTTTTAAAGAACTCAGACGGCGAATTTATGAGTGCACGCAAGAAATCCATTTATTATACAAACCTCTCACAGAGGATTCCTTGTCGAAGGAAATACCTGAATTGACCATCAAGGTGCTAACGACTAAAGACGCTTTGTACTGGGCGAAAGCTTCCGTTGCCGGCTGGGCCGACCAGACACCGGAAGCGGTCCAATTTATAACCAGGTACGGCCAAGCGTTAGTTAAGAGCGGGAAGTTTACCGCGCTTGCAGCTGACATTGGCGATAAACCGGTGGGCACCGCTTGCTTATTTGTATACGAGAATATAGCATTGTTAATGAATGGCAGTGTTGTTAAAGAACACCGGGGAAAAGGAGTCCACTCTGTTCTTACACAAGCAAGATTACAACTAGCGAAAAAGCAAGGTTGTCAGTATGCCGCTGTAGCTGTCATTCCCCAGAGTCAATCAGCACAAATATTTACCGCACATGGTTTTAAGTTAGCGCATACTAGACAAACCTGGCATAAATTAACGGGTATCGACGAAACGAACATTAAACATATAACCGACGAATCATGAATTTAACTTTTAACACATGGACCATTCAGGCAATCCGATTTTTGGGTGGACCATGGTTTCCAAGGCAGCCGTCACAGCCTCAACCACAACCCCAACCCCAGCCCCAGCCGCAGCCGCAACCCCAGCCGCAGCCGCAGCCGCAACCCCAGCCACAACCGCAACCCCAGCCACAACCGCAACCGCAACCCCAGCCACAACCGCCTGAATACGGAGGTTATCATCCGCAGCCGCAACCCGGGCGTCCGCCGCAGATTCCTCGACAGCCCGCCCCAGAGACACCAGAAGAACGGCGTGCGAGGGAACAGGCTGCCCAGTTAGCTGCGCAAAGAGCGCAATACGACCTTTACGTTGCGGCTTTTGATCAATTACGTCTTGCTGGTATTGATGCGACCTATCGCGAAGCTTTACAAGAACGGGCCCGAAGTATTTCAGCTAGGCAGGATATATTGGACATCAAAAATGAACTGTTGCAGGATGCCACTTGGCACACAACTGCTGGCGCACTTCACCTTGGTCAAGTAGCTGGATTTACTGTAGCCATTGCGGATCGGGTTAGAGATATATTAAGTTTCGCAATACAAACACACCCTGGCGCTCAGTTACCGGCAATTGCTACTTGGTACACCTATGCCGTTTTGATGGAAATTGCAAAAAGCGGACAACTGGATCAAAGAGCAGTTCAGGAGGCAATATTTGAACAGATGAAGAATGACGTAATAGATTATCACGGACCGGTCAATGAATTCATGAATTCTCTTTATAATCTGGCTCAGTCATTGGAAGGCATCATGAATATGCCGGCCGAACAGGCTCAACTTCGGCAGGAACTCACCGTACAGTTAAACCGGTTGGACAGTGCATTGAACGATTATGAACGTAAGATTACCGAATCTAACAGGGTAATGCAAGCCCGAGAGCGGATTCATCGTGCGGCGGAAGATTACCGTCAGCATTACTTTCCGGTGAGGCCGTAGTCAATGCTTATAGATTAATACCTACAAAGGTATTGTAAAAGAAAAGGAAAAGCCGCAAATCATACGAATTGGCGGCTTTTTATGTTATATAGTGTTTTTAGGGGTGACGCTAACATCTTTGTCGGATTATACTAATTCCTATGTGCAAAATCAGAAGTCAAAGCGCGTCAATGGCGGCCGGGTTAACGGCCTTGAAGCTTTTTTATCAATAGGCACACTTAGCCGTCACACCAGCATAATACTAATTGGGCTTGTAAAAAAGTTGCTGTTTAATGACATAGGTCGTTTTGTAATCAATAGGCCTAAGTTTCCCAGTGTTAATCACAAGGCATAAAACAGATTAAAGATGAATCCATTAAATAATTTGGCAAGCGGTGTGACAAGACGCCAATAGAAGCCAAGTTAAGGCTTTTAGAGGTAATACTTTGGCTGCAATAGAATAGGAGGAGAAACACATCTGGAATAGCCACCAACAGCCGTTTCCACTTAAAAGAAACTATAAAAAAAGTAATGTAAAAATAAACAGTGAAGCAATCTAATTGCTTCACTGTTCTATATGTAGATAAAACTACATTCCGATGATTAACTTCCTACTGGCATAACATTCTTATTGTTAGTATTTGTTTCAACAGTATTATGACTCTAACAACAACATAAAGTTATTGTTTTTTTATCGAAAATCCAAATCCTTGGCCAGGAACAAGAAATTTTATTCTATCATAACTTCGCCTGTTATGTAATGTACGTACTGGCGGTAAAAATTTCTCCGGAAAAGTTGGATACAGAGCTACATCAAACTCTGGCGGCAAATCAAATACTACTGTTACATCAACCGTATGGTTGTTTACGTGATAACTATCGAACATACCTTTATCATCTAGAAGATACTCTGCATGCATTACTTGTTCAACAGTAATTGTTTCATTTTTTGCAATCATGATGGGCTTGGATAACTCGAAGGAATCCTTTTCTCTATTCTTGCCATATTCTCTAACCTGAAAGTTGTCCGTTTGATTGAGTTTGACGTACTCGGAATCATTACTAGCAGATAAGGTTTTGAAGCTAGCCTCTATAAAAGTATAAGAAGCGAGTGGCGTATCACTTAGAGAAAATGGCATCAGGTACTCGATAAATTCTTCCTTACCAGAAATGTATTGCATGTCAAATGATATTCGCTGCTCAATGATTAAACTTTTCTCCTTGATTTCCTTGAGTACGTATTCCACCTTAAGATTTCTTCTTAAAATATGGGTGTTAAAAAAGTCATTTTCCAGAATAACCTTAACAACTTCAGCGGGCATCTTGTCTTCAAGAATGGCAGCAAACAAATTGACTTTTAATGCCTCAACTGTTTGCCGGCCCTCGGTGGTGAAGGTCTGAATTAAGTCTCCGAAGACCTTTTCAATTTCATTTTTCTTATCAGTAAGAATAGCTGCGCTTAAGCTCTCCATATGGCGTATTGCTTCGCGGCTTTGCTCATGATGGGCATGGCTGTTCACTTTTTCTATAAACACATGCAGGAAGAACATTACAACAATTGCTTCACCTAAAATCACCAAAAAATGGTAAAAAACAGCGGACCAATGCACATTGGTTAACCATTTAAGGCCGGCTTCCGTGGTATGAACGCTGTATAATTCATTAATATACAATCCAGCAAGAATGCATAATAATCCAGCCAAAATACTCAGTATGGGATGCTCAACACACCACTGCGAGATCTTTTCAATCGGCTTTGCAGGTTCTGACTTAGGTATTTGATCCATAGTAACTAAAAATATGATATAAAACTCAATAATAAAATCTATCTAACTAAATTTTTTATAAATGAACATTCCGGTTGAAATGCACATTGCAGTTAATGATTAGAAAAAAGCAAGGCATATACAATGTTAAGTGTCCACTAATTTTTTTACTTCAATACATGTTCGTAATCTTCTCCAGCAGTTGGCTTAGGTCTGATTCAGCATAGGGTTCTTAAGTCCAGGCATTTTGAATAAATATTAAATGCATCCGGTAAAAATTCTTTTAACGAATGTTTCAAACTTAGCTATTTATACCATCAAGATTAGTCATCGTCTGTGTTCTCTTTAAGAATTTGATATTTTTCAAATACACTCTACGCATCAAAACGAATCTTTAAATTAGTAGGCGGCAATGTTGTTTCCAATTGATGCATATCAATGCAGGCACTTAGTTTGGTATGGTTTACATTTGTCAATTGCGTAACAGCGCGAGTTTTTCCTGGAGACATTGAATACTGCAGGAAAACTTGCACTTACGAGGGTATGCAATTCACGTTCAAGCTTATTTTGCATATCAAATGAAAATTCATTTTAGTAACGATTAAGATACCACTGAGCTGTTATCCTGCAATAATAAATTCTAACCGCAAAAAGATGGCAAAAAAATCCCGCAGGCATCATTACATTTCAGAATTTTATACAAAACATTTTTCAGAAAATGAAAACCTGATTCAGGTTTACGACAAGATCGACGCGATATTTTACCCCACCAATCCGGTGAATCTTTTCGTCAAGAAGGACAGGAATACCTTTGAAAATCTCGACGGGATAAAAGACGACGTTATCGAACGTATATATAGCAATTTAGATGCGGAATACGGGAGTATCTTAAAGAAAATCACCGAGAATGGCGAAGTGTCAGATATTCACTACAAGAAGTTACTTTTTTTTGCCTATTTAACCAAATGGCGTGTCCCTCAGTACGATCAATCGTTTAACGTCGTAAAAGAAAACTATTCAGCCGGGCAACTAGGATTAGGCCTGAAATCTTTTGAAGGTATTCCATTTAATTTTGAAATTGAAGAACTGTTCGGGCTTGATATGCAGCATGAGTTAAAAAGAATCCTGCTGGCCTTTCAGCTATTCCGTTCTAAAGAAGATTACAAAAGAATATTGACCCACAGTTTCATAATCCCGACCCCGGCTCATACTTCCTTCATAGGCGACTGCCCATTTATAGAAACCACCTTCGATGACGGAAGGCAATTCGGAGATTTCATCTTTCCTATAACTGGTGAACTGACACTTGTTTATTTTAGTCGCATCGACAGGGATGAAATAATTAGTTTTCTGACGAATGGTGATGTTATGAAGATTAACAGGTTTTTAACCGATTTTTCCAGTGCGAGAGATGTTTCGCTGCTAGACCTGGCCGAACGACACATAGCATGTGGCAGTAAAGAACGATTGAAATTTATAGTTGAAACTTACAATGGTTTTAAAAACAAAGGTGGAGCAAAAGGTTTTCATATGACCTGGTTCAATATATTGTATAACTTTAAAGAATATTTATAATTATCCGATAGTAATCACCTATTATCAGTTTTATTTGAATCATGAAAATACCGAATATTAATTTCCGGGAAGCGTCAACAAACGGGGGAAGAACCAAGACGGCAATTTTTATTTATACTGGTCCGGGCGATCCTGTACCACACCTTAGGCAAGCAGTAAGTCTTTATGTTTTGAATGAGGGCTACAATGAATTTATCGACGCTAACATGGATAATCCTTGGGTAAGAGTAATCATCTTTGGTCTCAACGATATGGACCAAACGACGTTTGACTCAGATATACATCATTTATGATCAAGATAGATTTTAATAAGCTACTTCATTCGGCTACATATTATCTGAGTTACCAAGACAGGGTAGGACGTAATTTCATGATTGACGAATCTTCATTGAAATATCCAATTGCTGATTATTTGACCGGGTTGGAATTCCCTTTAAACAGGATTAAATTAGAATATCCTCACCCTGAATTTCTTAAAAGAAGCATTGATTTGGTGACGACGGATGCTTCAGGGGATGGTATTGAAAATGCTTTTGAATTTAAAAGAGCAAAAAACAGTACTAAATATGAATCAGAACAAAACCGCATCTTCCATGACTTGATTAGGTTATATTTGATTTCGGAATTAGGGGGAAACGGCTATTTTTTAATGGCCGGACCACTCGCGGATTTTATACAAAACTTTCAAAGTATTCCTGAAGCACGACCAACGGGATATTCGAAAAAATTACCTGATCCGGAGGGCGTTTTTACGGAATGGTTTAGATATGAGGTTGGAAAAGAGCAGAAGTTCGTCGTTAATAATGCAAGCAAACTAAATTATATAAAAATTTATCAATCTTATCTGGATGAGTACAAACCGATAGATGCAACAAAATCGTTATCTCTTCCAGATCAAATTAGAACGGAATGCCTGGCCATATCTGTGATATCAACAGACTACCCGACGCCTTACGTCGGCGCGATTTGGCAAGTGACATAGAAAAGCTATCAAGGTGAGTTCTTTCGTTTTATTTGCTTCTTTTCTTACAAGAAAGAAGTATCTGCTGACCCTCCGATGAAATTTAGGAACAGCAGCGTGGGTTAGCTGTGTCATTCGTCTTTCACATATAAAAGAGGCTGATCATTTCATCAATGATACAGCCTCTTTTCGCATTATTGAATAAATGCGCCCGGTTGAGTTTCCATTACTGCAGCGTTAGGGATGAAACCGTTTTCATCCGGCGCTTGTTCGCTCTCGACCTTACAGGTTTGCGGAAGGTTAAGGTCACAATCACCGGCTGCTGAGGTTACGATCCAGCCGCCAACGGTTGCACGCACTACTCCATAAGTGGAAGCTTGTTTGTGCTCGGGCGCTTTCATGGCAAATGCACCACTGATACCTAAAATGGTTACGATCGCTAACATGGCGATGCGAGCCCTTTGTAAAAGGCTCTTGTTGTTTTTAAACATAAGTTACGTCCTGAAATAATGCCTACTCTAACCCAGGTTTTCGGCTTCTCCTGATTCGTTGCGCAATGAATATTTTATTGGGTAACACCTGGGGTGCTGACCCGGTCTTGAATTCTGCCTAGGAGGATAGCCGCGAAAGCTATCAGGGTGAACATCATATTGAGGAGTAAATGCTGGCCCCACGACATTTTTTCGAAGACACCGGCACACGAGCAGGGTACCCTCGGAAAAACCCTTAAAGTAACCAAGCCAACGTAAACAGTGAATGCGGACATCAGTGCCAGGGAAAGCCATAAACCTGTCATCCTGGTTTTGATCCGCACCAGCAAAGCTGTGGCGATCAGTTCTATAAGTGGCACCAGGATGACCAAAGCAGCGGAAACAGCTTTAGGGAAAACCTGGTTATTCATTTGCTTGACGAACTTTTGGAAATCCACTAACTTACTGAGCGCTGTGAATAAGAACAGTAACGCAAGCAGATAGGTGAATACCTCATACAGCCATGGTAGACGTTTCATATTTTCGCTGTGCTAAATTTTCTAAATAGATTGTGATCGCCTCTTTAATAGCTGATAAGCTGGCCCGGGCTTTTCTCGTGGGTTGAATACATCGGCATACCAATGTCGCCAGCAGGTCACTTCCGGTAAGCCGAACAATTTTTGATCGGACGACTGTCAGCGGTGTGTTCAAAAACTCATAGGGTTGACAACCCGTCAAAACGAAACTGAGCAAGGCACCTAAGGAATAGACATCGTCCCGGATGTCCGGATACTGATAATGCAACTGTTCAGGTGAGGCATAACCGAATGTGCCAAGCAAATAGGGAGGGTCAGGCTGCTGTTCACGGAGGCTGTAGCTAAGCTCGAAATCGATGATGCATAAACGGCCATCGTTCCCGATCATAAAATTACTGTCGGTGATGTCTCTGTGCACAAACCCTTCCTGATGGATCGAGTCTACTAAGCCGACAGCTTGCTGATACCAGTTCAGTAACTGCTCTTTCTTATGTATAGGAAATTCTTTCCATACCGTTGTACCCTTCATTGCGTTGCGCACCTCTTGCCCTAAGGACTTGCCTTCCACGTAGTCAATGACCAGATAAGTGTTTTCCGCTTTTTCAAAATAGTCAAGATAGCCCGGTGTATAGACCTTGTCTTTTATCCTCTCCAATACCGCTTTTTGCCATTTCAGACGATCCTTCATATCCCGGTCGAATTGGTCGTCCAAGGCAACGGCATTACCTTGTTTAATCAAACACCACTCGAATTTGAGCTTTCTCAGATTGATCGCCTTAAAGATTTTCCCTTTCGGTGTCGCACCCAGTAATTGAACAGGCAGGTAGTAATTACCTAGAAGACGGTTCGGCTTTTCCTTCTTCAGGTAAATTAGTGGGATGCTGTAGGGTATGTCTCTCGGTTTAGGCATGCTGTATCGAAAACCGTCGGTATGCTTTTCCGCTTTTTGAATGTAGACCACCTGGCTTAAACGCTGTGCGTTGATAATCTGCGGCCCTTTAAGCTGAGTTGTAAGACCGACCAGTTCTTTGATCAGTATCGAAAGCGTAGACCGGTCAGCCGGGTATAACGATAGCACTTTGCCTGCGATCTCATTACCAAATGAGCCGGAGTTCAATTGGTATTGTAGATTTTGATTTTTAACCAGGATAAACGGGCATTCGGTTTGCCGGGTTACAGGAAGGCATTGTTTGAGCATCTCTGGTGTGTCAAGTGCACGACAACTGATGAACAGGACGAATCCGCAGGTCTGTTTGATGGTGCCGGCCGTTAAATACCGCGCATCCTCCTGGAAAGAAACTTGCTCAGCTTTCAGCAGTGCATGATAGCTCATTGGTTGGAAGTGAAATGTCCTGTTCATTTTAATGCTGGTCTACAATACAAAGCTATAGCCGCTTAAGGACAGAGATTGTCACTGATCTTTTTTTATGAAATATTTTTTTTGCTGACGGTTGTACCGGATGTCGTGACCCTTTTCCCTGAGCACATTAAGCATGCGCTTGACCGTGCGCGAACTGCAACCAAAACGCAAGGCGGCGGCTTCCAAAGAACCGAAACGGCCCTTACTCATTAATTCCAGGATGTAGTTCAGCCGCTTTTCGTAAGATAAAAAATCCATTACCTGTTCAATTTATCTAGGTTTAATTAGATTAAATTGACGTATATACCGAACTGTGGCTAAAACTTACGATTGTAAATTACACTTCATTAGTGTTGGATATGTCCCTGTAAAGAATATTCATTCTGACAGCTTCCTCCTTTTTTCTGGCTATCCCATGCGTCCAGAATTTACGAAGCTTCAACCAAGTTCGCCAGACGAAATGGTAATCGATTCCTACCCCATATTTAGGTTTGGGCATGAGGACGAACGGCGATATTTCCAGTATTTCTGCAATTTCATAAATACGCGGCAAGGTCAGCTTGGTCTCATTTCGCTCAATCTTGGAATAAGATGCTTGCGAAATATCTAACATAAAGGCCATGTAAAACTGCGTGTAGTTTTTTTCCAGTCTTGCGGCCCTGATTCTGTCTCCAATGTTTTGCATACTACTTTATTTCGATTTATCCTAAAGGTAAAAGTACTAACTTACTATTTGAAGTAATAGTTAACCAGCGATGCGCGGCGGATCTTTAGATCAATTCCCAATGGTGGGAAGAAACTTAAATTGATAATATGAAGAATCTCTCGGATGAAAGAGCGAGACAACTTAAAGGCGGTACAACAGCGGCTAGTTGCGGCTATAACATCGTCTTTTCTGCTACCGTGGGCGGGTTATTTGGTGGTGCGGGCGCCGTGATCGGTGCGGTCGCTGCTGCCACAGGACCTTCCTGTCTGGCTATCTGGTAAGCTTAGGAACCGGGATTGACTCCCGGTTCTTTCTTTAATTACCAGTTAATATCCAGGTTGCTAAGATCCCGCCTAAGCCGCCGAAAAAATGAACTTCATGATTGATATTTGCCCGGTCAGATCTGAACTGGTAAATCATATAAGCGATAATACAGATCAGCCCTCCATAGATGTTTTTGATCCCTCCAACGACCGGCAGATAAAATGCGATGATGTCCGGTTGAACCATGACATATCCCAGCATGCATCCGATAATGCTTCCTGACGTGCCGGCATTTGAATAATCCGGTTCCCGCCAATGGCGGGTCGTGGTAAACAGGCTTGCGCTCAGGCAGCTGCTCAGATAGATAATCAGAAAACTTAGGCTGCCTTGGTTGGTGGTCAGCAGTAAATGATTTTCCAGCCTGGCACCGAAAGTAAACATCATGATTTGGTTAATCAGGAAATGAATCAGGTCATTATGCACCAGATCGCCTGTTATTAACCGATAGTATTCTTTCGACTCTATAACTCCGTTGGGGTGCAACACCAAATGGAAGAACAATTTCTGATCTTTTAAAGCACATAAACTTACCAGCGTGATGATGGCCATGAGCCCATAACATATGGGGGCTGACAGGAAGGTCTTCATAATAGTCGATATCATAGCAAAAAATTCATATAATCCAATAACCTGAAACTGTATTTTACAACTCTGAGTAATTGTGTTTGACCTGTTGCCAGCTGAAATTTACCTAAAATTTTTAGGCAATGAATTTCATTAAAAAGTCCAATTTAATTAGCCTGGGCGCAATTTTGGGGCTCACGCTGGCCATCATTAGTGCGTCCAACAGGACAATCCTTACAAATAATTTTTTCGCTGAAAACGGCCACCCGCTGGCGGTACTGCCGGGCCAGGATATTCTGCTGTTTGCGGGTCTTCAAAAATGGATATATATAGTGACCGGCTTCTACCTGTTGTTCAAATTATGCCTGATTGCATTGATTCTGTACACCGCACTCTACATTGCCGACCACCTGATCCCATATGGAGTGATCCTCCATATGGTGACGATTTGTGAAGCCATATTCTTGCTGGCGGCGGTTGTTAAAATCTGGTGGTTTCGTCATTACTATCCCCATGGAACGCTTTTGGATTGGCACCGGTTGTATCTGCTGTCCGCGCTCTCGCTTTTTCCCGCGGTACCAGCTGACTGGTACTATCCGTTGCAGACCTTGAATGTATTTGAGGTGTCCTACTGGTTCTTATTGGCTTTCGGGATCAGCCAACTTACCCATTTGGATTATCGGCGCTCACTGCGGCTCGTTTTGGCCAGTTACCTGCCTGCCTTATTGATCTGGATGGTCGTCGTTTGCTTCTGCGCAATCATGTATTTCCCTAGTCATGGATAAGCTTTTAAGTTGAACCTGCAAATATTTAAACATGTATAATATTCATTTGATCAAGCGGTCCTTTATCAGGCAATTAAGCGAGGAAAGCTGCGGACTTGCCTGTCTGGGCATGATTTTCAATTTCTCCGGACAATCTCAATTGTATACTCATCTCCATGATATTCGAGTGGAAGAGGGTGGCCTGTCCCTACTCGAAATGCAATCTATCGCATCTGCCAGTGGTTATTCAGCACAATCTGTCGAAATGGAACTCGACTTTCTGCGGAAACTCGACAGGCCGTGCATTCTGCATACGCAAACTGAACATGGGCTATATCACTACCAGGTTTGTTATGGAAGCAAGATGTCCGGCAATTCCTACCGGTACCTGATGGCCGACCCGGCAAAACAGGTTTATTACCTTACAGAAAATGAATTGGACCTAATTTGGGTTAGCAAAGCCGCTTTATATTTTGACCACCTGAAGATGGACCTGAGCGCCTTTCGCCGTTCACCCTGGCACTGGCTCTTCATGCTCCGAGCGTTTCCCGCCGGCTTTTGGATCATCGTGCCTCTGCTCACCCTGGCTACTGCATCTTTTGGTTTAGCGATGTCGTGGGTTTTGCAAAAAGGGATGAACAATAGCTACTTCTTCAAAACTAATGTCATTGTAGCTGTTGTCATCCTGCTTTTCCTGATCAGCGTATCTAAAAGCCTTTGTGCCTTCTTGCGGCAATACCTCATGATCAGATTAAATATGTCCGTCAATCAAAAACTGATGTCAGCTTATATGAGGCTGTTGTTTCAATGCCGGCCCGGCAATCATCCAAGAATTACACCTTATAGCCTAAGAAATAATTTCAGGGATATTCAAAAAATACAGCAGGCGGCTTGTGAAATAATTTCAACGGTTCTGTCGGAGGGGGCTTTGTTGATTTTCTTCCTATCTGCGGTTGCCTATCTTCTTCCCTGGGCCGCTTTGATCAATTTCATTTTTTTACTTGTCATCGGGTCTGTTACTTACCGCGGCCTGGCGCACAACAGCTATTCCTTCGCTCATCTGAATCACCTGTCTGCAGCTACGGAAAATCTGCTACTAAAGGATATTGATCAATTACATAAGAACGGTTTGAATAGCCCTTTAGGCCTGAACCTTAAGTTTCATCAGACCAATCACGATCTGAATATCAATCAGACCCGGCTATTGGCTGTAAAATCCGGCATCAAGGGACTGACGAATGAAATATTGGGAACGATAAATGTGATCCTGGTTTTCACCATCGCCTTATGGCATATGCAAGTAGAAAGCATAGACTATTCCACATTCATGCTGGTGGTCATCCTTAGCTATTTATGCAGCACGCTTCTGCCTAAAATATGCAACGCAGTGGCTGTTATTGCGGAAGGAGCAGATGCTGCTGTACAGTTCCAAACCGCTTTAACCTCAACGTTGAGCAATAAGTAATCATACATTCCCCGATACCTTAATAGAATCCGTGCTGCCCAGTTCAGGCATGGCTTCGGTCAGCCCATTTCTTTTCATTTTGATTTTAAAATTGCCGTAACATCAATCCATAAATACCATGAATACACCATTTGAAAAGTTGTTGAATGAGCTAAGAGAGAACCTTTCCGAAAATGCCTCTATTGAATCCCCGCTGGGCAGGTTTAATGGCGCCGTCAAAATAACAGATAAAGCTTTATCTGATTTAAAAAACTTTCTCGACCATGATCAGGTCGGCGAGCAAGATGAAATCTCTATTTTCAAGGAAGTCAAACCGCAGATTGAAGCCTGCCGGATCGAAGAAGGCTTGCGATTCAGTATCTTAAATTACAAGCCTACGGGAACCGCTAAGGCGCAGGTGAAATACCTGGACGAAGAATTGGTTTCTATCCAAAGTGTGTTCAGGCGAAATGCTTTCTACTACCAGTACTATAAGAACGGGTTCGATGAACTGGATCACCTTTTTTTTGTGAGAGGATCAGGGAGTCTTGCTTTGCCCATACCTGAAATACCCGATGTCGAGAGTGATTTTTCTACTCCCGTATCCTGCTTATATTCTAAGTTCATAGGCTTAGAACGGATTCAATTATTTATTCTGAGAGAAATTGAGAGGTTAAAGCCTGAGCACGGAAACACCCTCCACATCTTAAGTGATGAGACAGAAAAACTGCGTTGGACCGGTGACGTGATCAATATCATTGAGGTTGCCTATGGTATCTGGCTTACCGGGCAATTGAATCATGGAAATGCTACTTTAAGTCAGATCGTCCGCTGGCTGGAAAGCCAGCTGGACGTTAATTTAGGTAATGTTCAAAAGAGGTTCACGGAAATGGAAAGGAGAAAGAGAATAAGCACAACAAAATACCTCGATCAAATGAGCGATGCTTTAAGGAAGAAACTCGAACAAGACACCCATTGAAGTCCTATCCAAGTAGTCAAAGAAGTTTTTTTATCACATCCATAACAGGCGGTTCTACCGCCTTTTTTTTTACCCGCTGGCTATGGCGTTAAGCATAGCGGCAATTTTGACCTTTCGGTACTACCGACGTAATACCGAGAAGCATCTTTTTATGACCTCAAACCCCGCTTTTTAGTCATTCTAGGGAACGGGACATCCGGGCGTAAAAGCCACTATGAGAATGCTCATAAGGTTTTTTAATCGACTCAACCCCCCTTGGGATTACAGGCCAAGCGCTATTCGTCTGATTACTGTGGTTTAAAGTTCAAGTTTCTCTTTTTTGAAATATTTTTTCATCGGTACTACCTATGAACTACCGACAAACCTTTTTCCAATTACCCCAACTTTGATCTCAATGAGCATCAAGGAATAGCTGCTTTGCTGAGTCTTGGAACATCACATGGCCCTAAAGCGGTTAGAGGTGTTTCCGGGCTTGTTGGGGACGGCTATTCAAAGACCAATGCTTACCGGTTTGATGGCGGCGGAGCTGCAGATTGCTGGATTAGCAACGGGCTCATTAATGTTTATCAGAGGAAAATGACCGGACGAAGTTGCAAGCAGTCGCTGCAACCAGTAACGGTAGACTGACCTGCCCCTGGCAGATCGGTAAGGCTGAATAGCCTGAGTTCTTTGACGTAGGGGGACGAAGCATTATCCTGTTAGCACCAGGAAATTTTGCGAAGGGGAGACGATGATCGAACCGAGAACGCATTGGCAGGCGAGAGCCCGGCATGTAGATGCCGACGTGATTAGTCCCGAATTATAAACCGGCAGAAGCGAATTGATCGGGATCGTTACCCGCTGCCGGTACTGACAATGCCAAATTTTCGACCCGGACGAATTTTAGCGCTGAGTTTCTAGATGGAATTCCTCAACTACGCTGGATCAGTGCTGAAAATAGACCCTGACTTCAATGAGCCCGCTTGGCGGAAAAAAAGCGTTGAACACGAAACAGCACCAAGCATGATCTCACTCCGGAAAGGCAACGGAGTATGAGCGATATGACGCCATACGCCTCAATAGCGGGTCAGGTGCTGGTCAGGATATCGCGCTTCTTATTGTCCTGGCAGCAGAATCGGGTCTCTGGAAAACTGCAATACAGCCTGCAATCAACGAGTATTAATTTAAATATACGAATATGTCCAATCTATTAAATGCACAGGAGCTCAAGCAGCAAGCTTCTTTAGTAACCCTGCTTCGTCATCTGGGATACGAACCCATCCCTCACCGTGGTAAGGAAAATATGTATAACAGCATGCTCAGGGAAGGTGATCGTGTACCTTCCTTCTGTGTTAATGACGACCTCGGTGTCTGGTTTGATCATGGTACCGGTAAAGGTGGTAACATCATTGACTTTGGCTTGGCCTATTGGAAAGACCTAGGGTTCAAGGAGGTCGTACACAAAATTCAACAAGTACTTTCCATCAAGCCTGTTGAACCGCATTCCGCTGCCCTTACCGGGAGCCGTCCCCGAAGTGCAGTTCAAATCCCTAATTATGTGGTTGAACAGATTAAGCCGATCGGTACCCATCCGGCTATAACCGGTTACTTAAAAAGCCGTGGCGTCTGGGATGTGGGTAAAAAGTGTCTATCCGAAGTTTACTATTACGTAGAAGACTCGAAAGGCATACGAAAACATTTTTTTGCTGCCGGGTGGCAAAATGAGATGTCCGGCTGGGAGGTCCGCAACAAATACTTTAAAGGTTGCCTGGGCAGCAAGGCTATTACCTTTATTTCCGGTCACGAAAAAAAAGCAGTAGTCTTTGAAGGCTTTATCAATTACCTCAGCTGGAAATTGGAGCATCCCCTGGCGGACCATAGTGTCATTGTACTCAATTCGCTTTCCAGACTGAATGCAGGCATTGGAAAGGCTAAAGCATTTTCAACGCTGGATATCTATTTTGATCGGGATAACCCTGGGCTGCTGGCGTCCCGGGAATTTATCAAATCATTGCCTTACGCTACCGACCGGTCGGGCACTTACAGCGGTTTTAATGATTATAATGATAAAATAACGGACGCACTCAACCTGGTTGTCGTTGAACAAAGGCAGGCCACAGATTGTTATTCAAAATCACAGGTGCAGATTCACCGGTAGGCGTTGCGGCTTTTTGGGTTTAGGTTTTCCTTGGATATCCTATCGCCTTCGAGCCTGCGAACCTTCAAGTCAGTGCAGTCTAACAGTTAAATTGAATACTAAAACCACCTTGTTTTTGGAAAGGCAAGATGTCTTTTTGTCGGACAAAAATTCGCTTCCCGAATTTTATCCTGCCCAAAAGAATCTTGCCCCTCCGGGGAGGATATAAAAAATTCGCAACTCATTTTTCTAATGGCTGATCAAAGAAAGTTAGCTGAAAGGCCCAAACTGGAGCGCGAGAAGCGCACCAGGAAAATTGATGCCAGATTTACCCAAACCGAATACGACCTGGTTTTGACTATGGAACGAACGCTGGGTGTTTCCAAAACCGAATTAGTCAGGGTGCGGTTGCTCAACGGTTCTGAGCGGATGCTCCTTAATACCAGGGAGCTCATCAGCCAGATGGATGCGTTGGGGGCGGAGATGGCCCGGGTCGGCAATAATATCAACCAGTTGGCCAGGCATGCCAATATCATGAAATTGCAAGGGCAGGTCCCCTATTATGTAGCAGAAAAATTTAACCAGCTTTTTGAGCAGTATCTGGACCTCCAGCAGCGCCTGGAGATTGTTTTTCGAAAGGTAATCCGGCTCGCGGGCCGATGATTTCGTTACTTTCTGATAACCGACAATAGATGGATCATCAGCTATTCAGTTACTCAGGCAGGTGGTTAGCTGGTTCTATTGTTACCCGGATATATTCTTATATGGTCATTGATTTATGGCGTTTCCAGGATATAGGGTGAGCAGGTTACACTGTTCACGGTGGATGGCGTTATACGGCTATTTTGATGGATGGATAACGCGTTCACCATGTTTCTCATTATGAAGCTACTCCGACACACAGCTATGTAATGGTGCTGCTATTTGGATATACGGGTAGGAGAATACCTGTTTATACGGATTTAAAGAACCAATGATTCCTTGATACAGCGCTAAACAGCTCAACAGCTCTTTAGCGCTAAGGATAGGCTGATAGAAGTTTACCTGAATCAGGTAATAGCGGGCAATCAGATGAGCCGGTAGCGCGTTGACAGATCAGCAGATAGGTGGCTCTCGTGATAGATAGCTATCCGCGCGGTTTTTAATCACTATACCTTCGCCACCATAAAGTTTACAACCTGGATTGATAGGGTTCGCCTGAACGGATGATGCCTGAATAATTTTATGATCGTTAAAATCCTTAAGAACGTTTCCGGTTTTCCGGCCGTACGTTATAACACGGATAAAGTGGACCGCAATACAGGAGAACTTATGAAGATTTCCGGGTTTGGTCCTTTGCAGGCCTTTCAAAACCTGCGCCCGCAGGATTTTATTAATTACCTGCAAATGGTATCGTCCGTCAATACGCGGATCGAAAAGGCGCAATTTCATGCAGTCCTGTCGGCTAAAGGAAAGGAGTACGATAAGGGTCAGCTCACAGCGATCGCAACACTTTGGATGGAGGAAATGGGTTACGGTCAACAACCCTACCTGGCTATATTTCATAAAGACACGAGTAACAACCATCTGCACTTAGTGACGACCCGGATTGGAAAGGACGGCAGAAAGATCAACAGTGCTTATGAATATCTAAGGGCATCGGCCAGCTTGAATAAGGTCCTCGGGTACGATTTTGCCCTGCAATACGCTTTTAGCACCAGAGCGCAATTTTACCTGATCCTGGAAAGTAAAGGTTATATGGGCAGTGATTTTGATGAGCAGAAACTGGAAAAGCATATAGCTGCATATCGGCCTGACAAATTCAGGATAGGAGAGCTTAAAGCCTTGTTATGGGCACATAAGGATGCCGCAGGTTATCGGCAACTGCTTGAAAGTCATTACCAGGTGGAATTGGTATTTCATGCGGCGGAAGGGAAAGCCCCTTATGGTTATACCATCCTGGACCACGCCACCAAGCAGGTCTTTAAGGGGAGTGAGGTATTGTCGCTAAAGTACCTTTCTGCGCAAATACCGGAGCAAACGAGTGCGTGGGAACTTCCGCTAAGTAATATGGAGTCATCTGGTCATGAGACCGCCGCTTATATCGGTCCGATTTGGATGGCGGATGATATTGATGATGAGGCTATCCTGGGCCGGAACCGCCACCGTAAAAAACAGGCCAGAACAAACACCCGCTAAGGGATAATTAAATATTTTATGATTACCATCATTGGAAACCAGAAAGGCGGAGTCGGGAAGAGTACGCTGGCCGTACTGGCGGCAAATTACATTACGATCGCGCGGAAATCGAAAGCGTCCATTATTGATATGGATTACCAGCAGTCCATTTCCCAAAAATTTGACAAAGCAAAAATTTTGGAAAATGAGGAACCCTACGAAGTCGTTCCTGCGACGCTGGAAAGTTTCCCTATTGTATACCATGTTTTAAATCAAAATGCAGATCATGTTCTATTGATCGACTTGCCCGGTAAGCTGGATGACGACGGCCTATTACCCGTATTCGAATCGGCAGACCTGGTGATCTGTCCATTTGCTTATGATGAATTCACTTACCAGTCCACGGTACTCTTTACCGTAGTACTCAAAAAAGTGAACCCCAGGGTAGAAGTCGTCTTTGTGCCTAACCGGATCAAGGCCAATGCCAAATTTGAGATCATGACCGAGGTCAATGTCCAGCTGCAAAAGTTGGGCAAGATAACCGCTCCCATTCCTGACCGGGTGGACTTTCAGAGGATCACCACCTTTCATACCCCTGTCTCTCTCATCCCGGTTATCTACCCTGTGTTTGAAGAAATATTTGCAGAACGCTTATGGAAAAAATGAAATCACTGGCTGATCAGATCCGCGAGGAATTGGGTAAACCGGTTGCAAGAGCGACAGAAGTGCCTCCTAAAGCCCGCGCGCCCGCTGTACGCAAGTTAAAGAATGAAGCAACTCCCAGATTGCCCGACATCATACAGGCCATTGCCACCTATGACAACGCCCTCCATAAAAACATGGTGCACGTCCGTTTCGATAAGAAGACAGTAGACACCCTGACCAAATTTAAAATGGCGACGGGGACGGATATCACCAAGTTCGTTGCCTTCGCTGTCCAACATGTACTGGATACCCATCCGGAAATTAAAAGCACCATTAAACACTATATTCAAAATACAGATTTATGAACTGGATCAATTTTGCCATCTGGCTTTTCGGTATTTATACCGCTTATTATTCCGCATTGCTTGCCTGGGATTTTAGAGCCGGTAAACGTTCATTGGGTGACGATGAAACAGGAGAATTAACCTTTGTAAAAGATGGAGAAACGGTGAAGAATGTACCAGATGAGCCGTCCGGAAATATAAGGGCGTCTCCGGTGGTTTCTTCCGGGGGTACGAGCCTGAAGCAAACGTTCAACCTTGCCAGGGAGGACGCCATCGACTATATCAGGGCAGTCAGTTTCTGACCATGAAAATGATGGTTACTCTTGGGCTGCTGCTATCCGGGTTTTATGTGATTGCACAACCCGGTATTGCTGAAATGCAGCAAGCACGACAGGAGTTGGTTTCTACCTATTTCTCTGCATTTGACTGTGCACTGGTCATCGCTACCTTGCTGGGACTATGCGGTGCAGTATCGGTCTATAAAAACTGGCAGGATGGTAAGCATCACGTCGACGTCGCCGTTGCAGCGTGGTTTTATGCCGCCCTTTTTGTACTGTTATCCGGCGTGTTTTTGAGGGCGTTGTTCGGAATTTAAACGCCATTTGGCTCTGTGGCCATGGTCGTCTCCCGGCGGCCACTAAAAGTTTCCGGTCTCTTTACTGCTCAATTTGCTGGCCAGATAGGTCAGCGTGATTTGCCCTGCCTTCTGGTAAATTACAGTAATTATCATGGGTATAACACCGAAGCGTTGTTCGTGATCTGAACGCTTTTTATCATACCACGCCGCTTTCCCGGCTGCGCTAAAAGATCTCCGCCTCGATTTTTTCTCCAATATTAATGTTTTCTAAAACCAAAAAGCTTTGGGCATCGGCTTTAATGCTTGCCCTTTCTTTTCCTGTACTTGCTCAAAGCGGTGTAGCTGGCCTGAATACGGCCACCTCTACTTTAAAGACCTATGTTGATCCGGTCACGAATATCACTTTGGTGATCGGGGGTATCGTCGGCATTGTCGGCGCCATCCGGGTGTACTCCAAATGGAACTCCGGAGATCAGGACATCAACAAGGAACTGATGGGATGGGGTGGTTCCTGCGTATTCCTTGTAGTTTCCGCGCTGGTTATCAAATCATTCTTCGGCCTTTAAAAATGCCCAGGAGATTTGCTGTTTACAAGGGGCTTCAAAAACCCCTTGTATTTAAAGGCTTCCAGGGAAAATTTATCTACTGGGGCCTTGCCTCCCTGTTAAGCGGCCTGGTCTCCGGCGCGTTGCTCATGTCGTTAGTCAGTATGTGGCTAGGCGCAGTTATGCTGATTAGTTGCATCCTGGGTGGCCTGCTTTTTACGGCACACAAGCAAAAAGGCGGATTGCATAGCAAACGTCGTGACACCCGAATTTTTATCCTCAACCATTATGGCCGTAAAAAACTTATTTAACATTCCTTATGCTGGGGTGGATAAAGGCGTGGATTTCGACCTGCTGATCGGCAATGCCGGTGAATTATCGGTGGTGATCGAAATGACCAACCCGGTGGTTCGGTATTCCGCCCATCCGGCAGGGTACGATGAATTTCATCACCTGCTGAGTAATGTGGTCAAGATCCTGGGTGATGGTTACCTGCTGCAAAAGCTGGATGTGATCAGCCGTTCCCCCTATGATCCGGGCCATGCAGATGAATTTCTGCAACAGCAGTATAATGCTCATTTTAAAGGAAGAGATTGCTTGCAGATCAGCACTTATCTGACCATTACCAGGCAGCTGAAAAAAGGTGCCTTCTATGTCTATGACGCGAGGCTTTTGCGCGAATTCCGGCAAATCGTCGCCAAGGTGCTGGAAATTTTGCCGACAGGCAAAGACCTCCGGGAACCACAATTGAATCAGCTGGTATTGAAAATGCTCAGTATGTCATTTGACAGTCCGGTGATTACTTTGAATAATTTGTCTCCCTCGGCTACGGAGATCGGCATGGGCGACAAGACGGTCCGCTGCATCAGTTTGGTGAACCCCGATAGTATTGACCTGCCCCCAAGTGTTTCCAGTTATAATGAACTAAATGAGAAGGAAAGTATCCGCGGCTTTCCGGTCGATTTTCTTTCCTTTTTGTTTAATGTGCCCGGTAGCGAAGTCATCGTATTTAATCAACTTATTGATATCCCTAATCAGATTGGTACCCTGCGTAAACTGGAACAAAAGAAAAAGCGGCATGCCGGTATACCGGACCCTGCCAATCAATTATGCGTGGAAGACATTGACCAGCTGCTGAATGATGTCGCCAGGGAAAGCCAGCGCTTAGTTAACTGTCACTTTACTGTGATGATTTGTGCCCAGCCGACTGCGCTCGCAAAAGCCGCCAACTTTGTGGAAAGTTCCCTTTTTCATCTGGGTGTTATTCCCAGTAAGAACGCCTACAATCAGCTGGAACTATTTCGTAGTGCATTACCGGGAAATGGGGTAGAACTCAAAGGTTATGACTGGTTTTTAACGACGGCTGACGCGGCCTTGTGCTTTTTCTTTAAAGAGTCGCTGCCTAAAGACGAACCCTCCGAATTTTTGATCCGCTTCACGGACAGGCAGGGTATCCCTGTTCGCATGGACCCGGCTGACCTGCCGATGCGGACGGGCCGGATCAATAACCGGAACAAGTTCGTGTTGGGGCCCAGTGGTTCAGGGAAAAGCTTTTTCATGAATGCCCTGATCGAGCAGTATATGCTCTACAATATGGACATGGTGATCGTTGATACCGGCCATTCCTATTCGGGCCTATGTTCCTATTACCAAGGCAAGTACATCACCTATACGGATCAGGCACCTATCACCATGAATCCATTTCGGATAGCCGAGGAAGAGTACAACATTGAAAAAAAAGATTTTCTCTGTACGCTGATCGGGGTGGCCTGGAAAGGGGCGGATGGTACCTTCAGTACGGTTGAACGGGATGTTATAGCGCAGGTGATCTCGGCTTATTACAGCCAGTTCTTTGCAGCCCGGGGTGAATTGAAATTTGATACTTTTTATGAGTTTGCCTTAGTCAAGATCCCGGAGATCAAGGAGCTGGAAAGGATTCCATTTGACTTTGATGAATTCCGCTATGTACTGAAGAAGTTTTACAAAGGTGGCGAGTTTGCACCGATCCTGAACAAGGACGCCGATCAGTCCCTATTTACAGAACGCTTTATTGTTTTTGAGATCGATTCGATTAAGGAGCACAAGATTCTATTTCCTATAGTCACGCTGATCATCATGGATGTGTTCCTGCAAAAGATGCGGTATCGGTCCGATCGGAGAAAGACCCTGGTGGTTGAAGAAGCCTGGAAGGCCATTGCCAGTCCCCTCATGGCCGGCTACTTATTATATCTCTATAAAACGGTGCGGAAGTTTTGGGGAGAAGCGATCGTGGTGACCCAGGAACTGGGCGATATTATCGGGAACGCGGTCGTCAAGGATAGTATTATCAACAACTCGGATACCATCTGCCTGCTGGATCAGACCAAGTTCAAAGACAACTACCAGGAGATAGCTGCCTTATTATCCATCAATGAAACCGAGCGGCGAAAAATCTTTACCATTAACCAACTGGACAACACCGAAAGACGTGGCCGCTTCAAGGAAGTTTACATCCGTCGTGGTGCTGTTGGGGAGGTTTATGGTGTGGAGGTGTCGCTGGCACAATACCTCAGCTATACGACCGAAAAGCCGGAAAAGACTGCAGTGGAGACCTACATCAAAAGGTTTGGGAACTATAGAAAGGGAGTTGATGCTTTTATCAGCGATTATCAGGAAAGCGGTATATCCTTGTCCGCTTTTATCACTTACATCAATCAGCATTACCTGGCATGAAAATCTTTTTAACCCTTCTGCTAAGTGCTAGCTTTTGTATGGCATCAGCCCAGACCCTCGTAGTGGATCCGGCTGTTTCAGCGGCCATAGCCGCTAACTCTTCCACGATCAATGGTCAGCTGAATACGACCAATAGTAGACTTGATCTGATCCAGCGTGGTCAAATGGCCGTGAGTGGTCAACTGGTCGTGGTCAACAATCTGCAAAGCCGGATCTATCAGGGATTGAGCCAGGTGGCTTCCATTATGAACAACCTCAACACGGTCAAAGAAATAGCGGACTGTGGAATTGATATTGTCAAAGATGTGGAGTCCGCGGTAAAGCTGGCCCGTTCCAATCCCGCCCTGTTACTATTTGCTGAGCAAGGTGCCCGTGACTTTCAGACCCGTGCGACACTGCTGGCTGCCGATGTTGGGGCCTTTGTGTTAAAAGGCGGCAACGATAACCTGATGGATTCAGGAGAGCGAGGTAAGCTGCTTAATCATATCGCTACCCAAATGCACATACTGCGGGGGATTGCCTATGGCATGAACCGCGCCATGTACTGGGCGAAAGTCAATGGGATCTTTCGCTCCTTAAACCCATGGGCCACCTGGCAGAACCAGGACGTCAGGATCGCGACTGAGGTGCTGAATAACGCTAAATATTTAAAGCCATGAAAAAATTAATGCAGTTTATTGCACTGTCCATCTTTTCGTTTGGTTGGTGCGGGTTGGGGTATGCGCAAAAAAGCAGGCTTAATATCCCTGGAATACACCAGTTGGTTGGTCAGTCCGAAGCTGAGTATGAGCTGCAGGTCAGTGCCAGAACCAGGCAGGCGGTGACCACCGCTAATGAGCAGGCCAACCTGACCTTATTGGAAAAAGTGAAAAAAAGTTACCGGCAGTTACAGGAGCGATATCATATGCTGGGTACCTTAATCAGCGCTGCCAACATCGGCATTTATGCAGCGCCGATGCTCAACCGCATTGTCAGCAATCAGGCCATGGTGCTGGAATTGACCCGGAGGAATCCTGCATTGATCGTTATTGGTTATGAATCACAATTGCAGTTTGCCCGACTGGCGCAAAGTCTCATTGC
Organism: Mucilaginibacter sp. PAMB04168; assembly: GCF_039634365.2. NCBI lineage: Bacteria > Pseudomonadati > Bacteroidota > Sphingobacteriia > Sphingobacteriales > Sphingobacteriaceae > Mucilaginibacter > Mucilaginibacter sp. PAMB04168. The sequence goes on along the minus strand of NZ_CP155079.2, from coordinate 3,595,521 downwards.
CTATGTAACGGGGCTATCGTTGTCCTTTGGAGAGGTCAACCAGATGAAAGCCTCGGACCGTAAAGTCTTGTTCGATTTTGTGATAGCCGAGCTTAGCCGTATTCAGGATCTTTCCGGTAACATGGCCCGTATGATGCAGTATTCCAATGCTGCCGCCCTGTTTAAGGCCGCCAATCCATTTCAAAATTTTATCGATGCCGATGTATCCATTGGCAAAGAGATCCTTCAAAATGCCAGATACCTGAAATGAAGTACCTGCTAATTGCTTTGCTGTTCTTTCGTATAAGTACAGTAAGCGCCCAACAGGTCGTTTTCGACGCAAAGCATTTTATGGCAGTCACGCAGAACGCCGCCGTGCGAAGCAGCGCCGAGACTACGCATGCTGATTATCTGAATAAGATTAACACCAGCATTGACAACCTGAACACCAATGTAGGTTCCGTTGTCCTGGCGCAGACCATGATCTATCAGGGGCTTTCTAACGTCAATTCAGCCTTAGAGAACGGGCTTGCGGTCCGCAATATGGCCGTCATCATTGCCGACATGACCGGTTATATCAACCAGGCTATGACCCTGGCCAGGGATGAACCGTACCTGTTAGTATTCGCAAACAGCATGGCGGCCGAGATGCGTACACGTTCGCTGGCACTGGTTGGTGATGTATCCGGTTTCGTTTTGAAGGAAGGGGATAACGTCCTGGCTGATTACAACGCACGCGACCAGCTCCTGCGCCGGATCACACAGCAATTGCAGCTCCTGGACAGCCTGGCCTACGGGGCATGGAAGGCCATGTACTGGGCTAAGCAACGCGGTATCATGGCTTCCGTGAACCCCTACGCCGGTTTTATCAATCAGGATCGGTCCTATGTGGACCAGATCATCCGAAACGCTAAATACTTAAAACCATGACGTTCCGCCTTTTATTAACCATCATTTTGGTGCCGTTATTTCGGCTTTGTCACGCCCAGCAGTCCGTCAAGGACGAGGCGATCACCTATCAGCAGCAGCGCATGGTCTTCGCGCAGTGGGATCAGAACAAATTTACACCTAAGGCAGGATTTCTGAGTTTGAACCCTTATTACTGGTTAACCTGGGGATTGTTCCACCCGAACTATCATCATACTGACCGGCGGCCGCTGAGTGCTACAGGCCCTCAAACCCAGCGCCTGGCGCTGGTAGGCACGATGAATAGCATCGATCATAAATACAAATTGCAATCCGACACCATCAGAAATACGGCTTTATCGGAGATCGCCAATCAGTCCGGTCTGCTCACCGCGGCGGATCCGCTTTGGCGCTTATATTACAATGACCAGTTAAGTCCTGTTTTAAACTATTCAGTCACGGCAATACTGAATGGATTGTCGCCGGCAGTAAGCACTAAATTAGTGACCGAAGGGCTGGTCGGCTGGTATGCCAACGAACTGAAAATGCTGCGGGAAAGGGTAGAGGCTGCACATACGACCGATATGGACCGGGGTGCCAGGATCATGGCGTACCATCGTTTGCTGCTGGAGTACCGGACATTGGCCGGGGTATGGGCGATTCGTACATCCTCCGCACAAGCTACGCTTAACATGACCAGGCAACAGGAGCGGTTGAAGTCCGGTAATGTTGCGGTCAGTGCCTGGACACCACAGTCTGATGTGCAGATCGCTCGGAAAGTTTTAAGCCACGTCCAATGAGAAAAGTCATCATCTTGCTGTTGCTGCTTTTAGGCGGCTTAAGCGGCGCGTTTGCGCAAAGCAGTGGTGGTGTGCCAGCTGTGGATACCAAAACGCATGAATTCCTTCAGGGAGACGGCGTTTATGAAAGTGGTGTCATGGTGTTTCTGAAAGGCTTGAAGGAGTCGGTCTGGTCGCACTTTGACCTGTTCATCACGGATGCCAAGGCGCTTGCCGCCATCTTTATGATCATCTTTTTTGCCATTAAATCCTATGAGATGATGGTTGGTGACAAGCAGTTGGAGGTCATGCCTTTGTTACGGCCTTTTGGCCTCGCCATGATCATTCTCTGGTGGGGGCCCTTTGTGAAAATGATCGCCTTTCCTACCGACCTGGTCGCCAATCAGACCGAGCAGATGTTTATGAGTGAGCAAACACTCGTTAACAATCTTCGGTTGAACAGGGCAGACCTGATGGTTAAAGTCGCCAATTCGCTTTATACCTTTCAGGCGCAGACGGAAGTGGCCGAAAAGGAAAGTGATACCTGGTACGGACAGGCCTGGGATTCGGTGACCAGTACGGTCAAGGAGGGGATCAGCACCGTCGTCATACCGCTGTTGGAATTGAAAGCCAGACTCACGGTGGGCCTGCAAATGTTGTTTACCCAGCTACTGGAACTCCTGGGGATTTGGATACTACGCCTTGCGGTCTATGTCGTTTTTATGATCCAGATCATTTACTCGACCATCCTCATCATCCTTGGTCCATTCGCTGTCGCGGTCAGCATCCTGCCAGCTTTTCGGGACAGTTTCAGCACCTGGGTCGCCCGTTTTGTTTCTGTTAACCTGTATTCCGGGATCGCCTATCTGATCATGTACCTTTGCGGATTGATGCAGGAATATGCCATGACCTCGGAGATCAGCAAATACAAGGAGCTGGTCGGCGAGGTTGGGCTTAGTGCTAATATTGAAAAGATGGCGGTGTTTGCCGGGAACGGTCTGCTCTCTTTTGGAACCGTCATCATCGTTTTTCTGATAGGTGCCATTTGTATGTTCACCGTACCCAGTATCTCCACCTGGATCATTTCTACTTCAGGAATCAGTTCTGCCAGCTCCACTTTTGGCAGAAGTGCCGGAACCGTTTTTGGCTCTGTCAAAAAAGTGGCTGGTAAGGTGTTGTAGTATCCTGAAACCCTTTCAAAGCAGCTACTGTTGAAGTGTTCAACTGTTTAATTTCTGAATCAAAAAGCCGCATGCCTTGCATAGCGGCTTTTTTAATGTTGAATTTTTATGATCATTAAAAACATTGAAGCTAAGGTTAAGCTGGCTACGGTCATTGCTATCGGGAGCCTGATCATGGCCATCATTGTCGTTGGCATCAATAGTCTGTATGCCTACCGGATGGTGGCCAATGCCCGGAAAAGCATCTATATACTCGATGGTAATGTGCCGGTCCTGGCCAGACAAACCGATGCCCAAATGAACAGGCCGGCAGAATACCGCTCGCACGTCAATCTTTTTCACAGTCTCTTTTTCTCGCTGACACCCGATGATAAATACATGGAATACCAAATGAAAAAAGCCATGTACCTGGTTGATGAATCCGGTATGAAGCAGTACAATGACCTGAAGGAAAATGGTTTCTTTAATTCCATTCTTTCCTCCAGTTCCGTGCTTACACTGCAAACCGATTCCATTGTGCTGGATGGCGACAGATCTTATTTCCGCTATTATGGCAAACTGAGGATCGACCGGCGCAGCTCTACGGTAGTCAGGTCCCTGATCACGGAAGGCTATCTCAAAGATATCCCCCGAAGTGATAATAACCCGCACGGTGTACTGATCACCGGGTGGAAAACCCTTGAAAATAAAGACCTGCAGGATGTGGCCAAAAATTCATTCTAACCGCGATCCAAGGGATACGCTGTTAACGGAGTTGCGTAAAGAGTTTGGTGCTTATTATCAACTGGCCGGAGATTGGGGCATCGGATTGTTGAGGTCTCATTCCAAAATAGCCTTTTACGCCATGATCGCCTTGCTGCTGGTTTCCCTGGTGCTTTCCTTTACGGTGTTTCGTCACCGCGAAAAAGTGGCTTTACTGACACCCGTGCAAGTCACCACAATTTCAGACGGCTTTGGTCAGATCATGCAAACGACCGGTAAGATCAGGGAGATTGTGGTGCTTAAACAACAGGTGGACAGCCTGAGCGCGAAGAAAAACTTATCTGCTGCTGACAGCAGCCGTTTGATCGCCGCTCTTGACCGGTTGCAGCAGCTTTCTAAACATTAATTCCAATCACATGAAAATCAATTTTATGCAGCCCAAGTATGTGCTGCCCCTTATTCTGCTGCCTTTTCTCTGCCTTTTCTTTTATGTCTGGCAAAGCGGTTTCAATAAACCAAGGGCCGGGGTCAATACCAACGCCAGCTTGAATCATTCGGTAGGCGAGGTGTCGGCCGATGTACAAAAGAAACAGATGGCCGATAAACTGGATACTTATCGCAATACCTACAAAGAGGCGGAAGGAAACAGCGCAGTGAGCGCCATACCCGGTGAGGCCTCCTCAGATCCGGCTTTTCAGGCAAGCTCAGTCAACCCGGTGATGTCCGCCCGTTCGCTGGATTCCATCGACAGGGCAATGAAAGCGAAATTTCAGTTATCGGCTGGCAGGGAACCGGTCTCCAGAAACCATCGTTGGAGAGGCGACGCTGATCCGCGAATCGCCGGTGCCATTGCGGAACTGAACCGGCAGAGACCAGTCAGCCGGGCAGAGCCGGCTGCTGGTTCGCAGCCGAAGGAAAAAGATCCCATGGAGGTCTTCAAACAGCAAATGGCCTATATGGATAGCATGGGCAAAGCCAATGACCCGGAACGGAAAGCGGAGCGTCTGAAAAATGCGGCTGTAGCCCAAGCGGATGCCTTAAAAGCGCAGGAAGTCAAACTGCCCGTCGTCAGAGCGGATGCCCCTTCCCGGAATTTCAATTCCGTATTTCCAAAAAGGGAGACCGGCTTTATCAGTGCGGCCATTGAGGAGAACGTGACCGGTTATGCCGGGTCAAGGATCAAACTCAAACTCCTGGAAGCCATCAAAGCCGGGGGGACGCTGGTACCTAAAGGGGCTTACCTGTATGCACAGATCACCGGGTTCAATGAGCAGCGGGTTGCGCTTACCGTGACCTCTGTCTTACTGGAGGGGAAGATCCTGCCGGTCAAACTGCAGGCCTATGACCTGGACGGTATGGCCGGGCTTTATGTGCCCTCTTCCGCATTCCGGGAATTTACCAAAGACCTGGGCGGTAGTTCTGTACAAGGGGTTACCCTGGATGGCGGCGCTGATAATAACCAGTTCATCATGAGTGCAGCGGGTAAATTCTTTCAGTCCGCTACTTCAGCGATCGCGGACCTGATCCGAAAGAACAAGGCGAAGCTGAAGTACAATTCTTATCTCTTTCTGATCGACAACGAAGCATTGCAAAACGCTCAAAAAAAGTATTAATATGAAAAAATTACGATTCATGGTGCCCTGCATTGTAGTGTTCGCGCTGATTTTACTTTGCTCGGTTACATACGCGCAAAACGGTTTGCGCCTCGTTTACCTGCCTGGAAATGCTACCCTGCATTTTGTCTCACCCGAACCGATCCAGTACGCGGATATATCCACCAAAGAGCTGGAAGGGGATTTGCCCATCAAAAATGTATTGCGTTTGCGGTTAAGGGACAGTGTGGGTCATTTTAACGGTGGCATAGTTACGATTGCCGGTGAAAAATTTATAGCCCAGTATCAAGTTGTTCCCGGTGAACGGAATTCTCCGGCGCAGATCAATATAGAACCTGTCGATACCAGGCCGCTGGACATTGCAGGGGTCAGCCTGTCGCAGAACCAGCTGAAGCGCATTGCGCTCGACCTGATCTCACGTAAAGCTGCCGCCAAGGTTAAAAAGACCAACGCCTTTAAAATGAAAGGTCAGGTCAACCAGGTCTATGCCTTTGACGATTATTTTTTTTTGGATGTTTCCTTTAAAAATAAAACGAACCTGAAATATGCGATAGAGGACTTCCGGTTCAAGGTGGACGATCAAAAGGTGACCAAGGCCTCCAACGTGCAATCGGTGGAGCTCCGGCCGGTGTTTACCCTGTTGTCTGTTCCATCCTTTGCGAAATCATACCGCAATGTTTTTGTACTGAAGAAATTGTCTTTCCCTGGAAATAAGGTGTTGAAGATTGAACTCAGCGAGCAGCAGCCTTCCGGCCGCATCATTACCCTTCGGCTTTCTTACCAGGACATTTTAAGCGCAGACCCCCTGCCGAACTAACTGATGTTATGACGGATACCTTAGCCTACGATTATGTGAAAATGCTATTGGAAGAAGAGTTTCTGCATACCTATCTGCGCTTTTCAAACAACGGCATTTTACATTATGAACTCACCAATATCCTCGAAATCTGTGCGCCTTTGATCAAAGGACTGGATGAGGATGACCGGTTTCTCAGGTACGAGGTGACCGGTACAATAGCGGATTATTTACAGGAGGACTGACATGGCTTTCAACCCGGGAAAGCAGATGGCCGCCAATATAGCCGCCATCCGCATCGCGCTGGATTTCAAAGGCCAGCCTCTAAGTGAAGACGAACTGCAGGTGTTGCAGCAATATGCCGGCTTCGGGGGGCTGAAGACGGTATTGTTGCCGTTCGGCGACAAAAAGGTATGGTTCAAATTAAAGGCTTCCCAGGCCGATCTCGCACTTTATCCCCAGATCATGGAGCTGCACAACTTACTCCAGGAAAAATTGTCTGACCAGGAATATAAGCAAGTCGTAGACTCCATCAAAAACAGTGTCAGTACGGCTTTTTATACGCCTGCGCTAATTCCCCGGATCATTTATTCGACCCTGGCTGACCAGGGCATCATGCCTAAACGGCTTTACGAACCCAGCGCCGGGGTTGGCGTGTTTGTGGAGGAAGGGATCAGGGGATTAGAGGGGTTGCAAAGCGTTACGGCAGTAGAGAAAGACCTCATGACGGGTAAGATCCTTACCGCCATTTGTTCTGCCCAACCGGTACCGGTGACCGTGCAGGTGAAAAAGCTCGAAGAAACTCCTGTAACGGAGAAGGGGCAGTCTGATCTGGTCATCAGTAATATTCCATTCGGAAACTTTTCCGTTCATGACCCTGCTTATCACAACAGCGGTATTACTTCCAGAATTCACAATTACTTTTTTGCAAAAGGACTGGATAAGATCGCCGATGGTGGCATCATGGCCTTCCTGGTTACAGACGGTTTTCTGAACAGTCCTTCCAATGAAACTGCGCGGAAATACCTATTCACTTCGGCCGACCTGCTGAGCGTCGCCGCTTTACCGGCCAACCTGATGAAGGACAATGCCAATGTGGAAGTCGGCACGCACCTGATCATGGTACAAAAGAACAATGAGAAGGATACGCTGACCGAAGCGGAAAGCCTGTTGCTGAACACCGTTGAGCGGGAAAATAACTTTGGAAAGTACACCTTGAATGCCTACCTGGCTGAGCAGCCGTTATTGTCAGTAGGTAATGAGATCCGCGAAGGTACCAATGCTTATGGCGAGGCGACCCGCATGGTCTGGCAGTCAGGGAAACTGCCAGATATCGAAGATCATTTACGAAGCGTGCTGGTCACCGGTCTGGTCAATTTTAATATGGCCAAATGGGAGGCTATTCGTTTTGAAGAAGGAAAGGCGGCCGCTAAGCAGCTCACTTTTTTGCCGGTACCGCAGGCAGTGGAACCATTGGATATGATCGGGCAACTGGGTTTGTTTGATGTGGTATCCCCGGTGCTCAATCCGGCCCAGGCCTATTTGGATGATCTCGACAAAAGCCTCATGGACAGGGCAACCGCCCGGGTCATCAGTACCGTCAGAACTACGGCAAAGCCATCTCATGACAGCATCGTCCTGTTAACCGCGCGGGCAAAATCGAATAATCGGTATCTGTACAAGCTATACAGCAATGTTGCCGAAATCAACTTGCCGGGGAAATGGCTGAGCGGGCAGGCATTGGGACCGGAACTCCATTTAATGTCTGTTCGGTTACGCCAGTTTGCACATGATTACCGCTATGAAGGGGATACGACGTTGGAACCCGTTTTCAGACTCATGCCCGACCGGCCCAAAGCATTTACCGACTTGCGGCCCTTTTACACTAAAGAAACCCTGGTCATCTTCGAAGGCAAGGCAGGGTTGATCAGTGAACCATCAGGCGGGGAGGCCTCTTTTAAGCCGTTAGAGATCCAACCCGAACTGCAATTTTACAGGGATTACATTTCCCTCCGGGATACCTACCTGGAACTATCGGTTTTGGAAGGTGAACATCGGGTACAGTTCCCTGAATTGCGTAAGGCACTTAACCAGCATTATGATGTGTTTCTGGCTTTGTACGGGGAATTGAATAAAGGGACTAACCGGAACCGGATACTGGCTGACGACGCTTTTGGCTTCAAAATTCTTTCGTCCGTGGAGGTCAGGGAAGCGGAGCAGTTTGTCCGCTCAGATATTTTCTTTGGACCGGTCTATTCAAAGCGGGAAGTGTTTCAGACGGATGACCCTACCGAGGCCCTGGCGGTTTGCCTCAACGATATTGGCAGAATTGACCTTGGTGTGATCAGCACTGCTACCGGCCTTACGGAAAGCGAAGTGATCTCCGGACTGGACAAGCAGATCTTACTGAACCCTACCTCGGTTACCTGGTTGACCACTGATGATTACCTGTCCGGTAACGTTGTGGAGAAATTGGTTGTTGCGGAGGAGGCGGTAAAGCGGGAGCCGGAAAACCTGCACCTGGCACGCAGCCTGGCAGCCATCCGGCGGGTCCAGCCGGAACGCATCCCTTTTGATCCTGAAGATTTCAACCTGGGTGAGCGCTGGGTGCCCATTTCCTATTACGAGCGTTTCGCCACCTCGCTGTTTCAACTGGAAACCAGCATTAATTATTTCCGTTCGGTCGACACATTTAAAGTGGTTTACGGCGCAGGGAATACCATCACCAATGAGGAGTTCGCTGTTACGCCGAAAGACAGTGATAAGATCCGGGGGAATACCTTGCTGGAGCATGCCTTGGAAAACACCAGCCCGCATATAACTTTTCCGGTTCAGATGGGGGATAAAACGATTCGGGTACCGGACACCGAAGCCATCCAAACCGCGCACCGGAAAATCGAAACGATCCGGGAACACTATAACGAATGGCTGCGTGACTTGCCCAATGCCGAGAAGTTAGCACTGGAAAAGATTTATAATGACACCTTCAACTGTTATGTACTGCGGGAATATGATGGCAGCCATTTAAAGTTTCCCGGACTTGACCGCAAGGCACTCCAGATCACTGATCTGTATGAATCCCAGAAAAATGCTGCCTGGCGCGTGATCCAGAACAGGGGAGCCCTGATTGATCATGAAGTAGGATTAGGGAAAAACCTGACCATGATCGTTGCTGCAATGGAAATGCGACGCCTGGGCATTGTGCAGAAGCCGATGATCCTGGCGCTGAAAGCCAACATCGGGCAGATCACCGAGACCTTCCGCCAGGCTTATCCTAAAGCCAAGATACTTGCTCCTTCGGAAGCTGACTTTGAGCCGGCGAGGCGGCAGCGTATTTTCCATGAGGTGAAGAACAACCATTGGGACTGCGTGATTATTACTCATGACCAGTTCAGTAAGATTCCGCAATCGCCTGCTATCCAAAAACAGATCTTGGAATCGGAACTGGATAACCTGACCCGCGACCTGGAAACCCTGCAAGACCTGGGCGGTGAAGTGAGCCGTAAAATGCTCAAAGGCCTGGAATTGCGTAAGTCTAATCTGGAAGCCAAACTGGAGAGCGTACTGCACGGCATAGAAACGCGTAAAGACACCGGGATCAACTTCCAGGAAATGAACGTGGATCACTTGTTTATTGATGAGTCACATAAATTCAAAAACCTGACCTTTACCACCCGCCATAACCGGGTGGCCGGTTTAGGTAACCAGGCGGGCAGTCAAAAGGCCTTGAACATGCTCTTTGCTATCCGTACGCTGCAGGAACGGTTCAATTCGGATCTTTGTGTGACCTTTCTTTCAGGAACGCCTATTTCCAATAGCCTGACCGAATTGTACCTCATCTTCAAATACCTCCGGCCTAACGAACTGGAAAGGCAGCAGATCTCCAACTTCGATGCCTGGGCAGCGGTATTTGCACGGAAGACCGTTGATTTTGAATTCACGGTAACCAACGAGATCAAATCTAAGGAACGCTTCCGTCACTTCATCAAAGTGCCTGAACTGGCCGTTTTCTATAATCAGATCACCGACTACAAGACCGCAAAGCATATCAGCCTGGATAAACCGGTCGTTGAGGAGTTGCTCGTTAACATCCCGCCCACACCTGCGCAGCAGGATTTTATCAAACGCCTGATGCAGTTCGCCAAAACAGGAGACGGTACGGTACTGGGACGAAGCCCGCTATCCCGCGATGAAGACAAAGGACGGATGCTCCTGGCCACGAACTATGCCAAGAAGATGGCGGTTGACCTCCGCCTGATCGATGCCGAAAGATATGACGATCACCCCGGCAATAAGGTGAATGTCTGTGCCCGTAACGTTGCCGCCATTTTCGCCGAAAGTGCCGGGCATAAAGGCACACAGATCATCTTCAGCGATATTGGTACGCCCAAACCGGATGGATTTAATGTGTATGATGCGCTGCGGGAGAAACTGGTCAGTGACTTTGCGATACCATCCGCTAAAATTGCTTTTATACACGACTGGGAAGGTAAGAAGCGTAAGGAGCTTTTCAGCCTGATGAATGCCGGTGACGTCCGGGTGCTCATCGGCAGTACGGAAAAAGCCGGGACCGGATTGAATGTGCAGCAACGCATCGTAGCCATGCACCATCTGGATATTCCCTGGAAGCCATCCGAACTGGAACAACGGGACGGCAGGGGTGCACGGCAGGGAAACTGGTTGGCCAAGCAGTTTTTTGGCAATAAGGTACGAACCTTCATTTATGCGGTCGAACAGTCACTGGACAATTACAAGTTTGGCCTGCTGAAGAACAAGCAGTTATTCATCAGCCAGATGAAAAGCAATGAACTGACCGTGCGGACGCTTGACGAAGGGGCGATGGATGAACAAAGCGGGATGAACTTTTCCGAGTACATTGCTATCCTGTCAGGTGACACTTCGCTGCTGGAAAAGACCCGCGTGGAAAAGAAAATCGCCGTATTGGAAAGTGACCGGTCGGCACATTATAAGGAAGTTGCCCGGAGCCGGTATTTGTTGGAGGACCTTGAGAAGCGGGAGAAAAGTACGGCTTCCACTTTGGAGATGGTCAAGATCGATGCAGCAAGATATAGCGCTTCATTAAGCTATGCGCCTGATGGCGCTAAACATAATCCGATACGGCTGCAGGGTTTGCCGGGAGCTGATGCGGAAGCCGTTGGCCGGAAGCTTATTGACCTGTATATGAATTATGAACCGGAGAACTACGAACAGCCTGACCGGTTGATCGGCGAACTTTACGGGTTTCAACTTTATGTCCGCCGGCAGTTCTCCTCCTTCGAAGACGGACGTGCAGCGATGGTGACCCACCTGTATGCCGAAAGTCCGGGCACCCGTATCAAGTATATGCAAAACTCGGGCGCACCCAACATCGACAACCCGAAACTGGCGGCCCGCTATTTCTTAAATGCCATTGACCGTGTTGTCGGCATGGCCGGCAAGTACGAAAAGGAACTGGCTGCTATTGCAGAACAGATCCCGCAGGTCAGGGAACTTACCGGAAAGACCTTTTCCAAGGAGGTGGAGCTGGCTGCCTTAAAAGCGGAACTGCAAAAGTTGGAGGCGCAAATCAACCGAAACATACAGGAGCGGGAGAAACAGGCGGAAGGTGAGCATTTATTTACCGCAGAGGTTGCGGGCCGGAAAACGGAGGAGCAGGACGAAACTGTTTCCGTCCAATTGAGACGATAATTAAGAAGTATAACATCTATGGATTTAGGGAGTGAGTATTACGGCCCGTTCCCGGTGCTGGAATTGGAAGGTACACAGTTTTATATCAATGCCTTTTTGCACGAACTGATCGAAGTGGACAACGAGCAAAACCGTATGGACTGGTATAATGACATGCATTATTTGAAAGACCATGTGGAATTATGGTTTGACCGGCAAACCAAAAATGTATTCTGGGGTAACCTTTTTGATCCGCCTGAACAGGTGAAGCTCTTTTGGCTATATCCATTGGACGCCGTTGATCCCGATGCCACCAAAGCGCGGCTGGATCGGGTTGTCCCGGGATGGGATGAGGACTATCCGGTTGACCTGCCGGTCGTTCAGATCGCCGGTCAGGATTTCTTTGCCGATCCGCAGGGTAAGGAATTCCGGGATACCCAAAATCCCTGGAAAACTATTCCGTTCAGCGAGGTGCTGATGGAGAACGGGGTTACCGGTGTTTTCCTTGACAAACGAGTCATGCAGGTACCTTTTCCGCATATTTACGATCCCTTCAATCCGCCTGCAGTACTGCCCGAGCAAATCATTTTCGCAGCGGTTCCCAATGGACGTGAAATGGCCAGGCTGCTTTCCGATGAGCATACCTTTCTTTATACCGGCAGTTTGGAAGGTCAGCAGTCAAACGGACATCTTTCGCGGTAACGCAGGACATCCGATAATTACCAGCCGCCCGAAGCGATCAGGCGGCTTTCCATTTCAAAGCCTGTTTTATGGAAGAAACCAGGGAGCAACAAAAGTTGCATGGCTTTCTGCAATGCGGCATCTATATCAGTCTCATGCTGGAAGCTGCTGTATTTATTTACCGTGATGCCCCTTTCTGGGGCATTTTTCATTCCGCACTTTTTAAGATTAGCTGCCTGCCTATCTACAACCAACTGGTTTACAGTAAGCTCTCCACCTTTTCGCTCATCTGTCTCGTGAGTATAGGGACACTGGCAAAAAAGAAAACTGATCTCGACCCCAAAAAACATATCGGGTATCCTTTAGGGATTGGCCTGGTTTTGTTTTTCGGAAGTATGGTTTACCGGGGCAGGGATTCGCCATGGGTGCTGCCGTACACCAGCTGGTGTGACTTGTTTTATATGGTCTGTTCATTCCTGGGGGCGCTGTTGTGCAGCGTTGCCATGGACAATATCTCCAAAATCATTCAGTCTGGATTAGGTAAGGATAAATGGAATACGGAAGCGGAAAGCTTTATGCAGCCCCTGAAGAAAAAGGAAACGCCTTATTCGGTCAATATTCCCATGCTCTTCTACTATGACAAAAAAGTGCGGCACGGCTGGATCAATATCTGTAATGTATTCCGGGGCACGATGGTTATTGGTACGCCCGGCTCAGGTAAGAGTTTTTCCATTGTCAACCCCTTTATCCGGCAATTGGTCGCCAAAGAGTTTGCGATCTGTTTATACGATTTCAAATTTCCGGACCTTGGGCAGATCGCTTATTATCATTACCAGCTCGCCCGGCAGCAGGGAAAGATGAAAGGTTACACCTTTCATGTGCTGAACCTCAACGAGGTGGAAAAAAGCCGCCGCATCAACCCCTGGCGGGCGGATTATATCCGCTCGCTGGCTGATGCTTCAGAAACGGCCGAAGCGTTGGTCGAGGCGCTGAAAAAGGGCGATAAATCGGGGGGAAGTGATCAGTTCTTCACCCAGTCGGCGATCAACTTCCTGGCTTCCTGCATTTACTTTATGAGCAAGTACTGCGGTGGTAAATACTCCAGCCTGCCTCATGTTTTGGCGTTGCTGAACCGTTCCTACGAGGAGATCTTTAATGCACTTACCTCAGAACCGGAATTAAAGGCCTTGCTCTCGCCCTTTATGACCGCTTTTAATGCCAAGGCGTTCAATCAGCTGGAAGGTCAGATCGGTACGCTGAAGATCTTTATCAGCCGTTTGGCGACGAAAGAAACGTATTGGGTGTTCTCCGGTGATGATTTCGATCTGAAGATCTCAGATAAGAAGAACCCGGGCATCCTGGTATTGGCCAATGACCCTAATACACAGAATATCAATTCGGCCTGCTATTCCATCATCATCAATCGGCTGACCAAGCTCATCAATACCAAGGGTAATCTGCCTTCGGCTTTGATCGTGGATGAGGTGCCGACGCTGTTTGTGCACAAGGTAGAGAACCTGATCGCGACCGCCAGGAGTAATAAAGTGGCCGTGCTCATGGGTCTGCAGGAATTGCCGCAGTTCAACCAGCAATACGGCAAAGATACGGCGGCAACGATCACCGCAGTCATCGGTAATGTGCTCTCCGGTTCTGTCCGTAACAAGGAGACGCTCGAGTGGCTGGAAAGGCTGTTCGGCAAATCCAAGCAGTTAGGGGAGGGATTGTCTATAGACCGTAATAAAACTTCCACCTCGCTTAACGAGAAGCTCGAAGCGCTCATTCCGGCAGGTAAGATCGCCTCCCTTAACGCAGGCGAGATGGTCGGGGTCATTGCTGCCGATGCGCAGGAAGTTTATACAGGGCAGTTCGACACCTCCGCAGTCAATTGCCGCATCAATCTGAATATGAGGGAAATCGCTGCTGAAGAAAAACAGTTCAGGTCACTCCCCACCTATTATGATTTTGGCGGGAAAACTCATGAAAAGCTGAGCCAGAATTACAACCGGATCACCCGGGAGATCGAAGAAATGGTGCTGGCCTTTCAACCGCCTGCGCCCACGACACCTATTAAAGCCGTGATGAACAGATAATGGAAAATCAAAAAGCACTATTTAAGCTGCCAGACTTTGTTTTGGTTCACCCTGATCTGGCAGAAGACCCGGTGTGCAGGCAGGGCCAGATCGGTTTGCTCACTTATGCCGTCATCAACCGGGATGACTTTTACGTAGGATTTGAAGATGAAGAAGTAGGCGTCTATAATGCCTCGGCCCTGCTGATCCTGAAAGATGCCGACGCTATCTTCCGGTATGCCGACACCAACAGGGATTTCCTGACCGAATACGAACAAAATGCGCTGCTCAGCATCGGCTTACTGGAATTGTATGCAGAAAATTCCGGTTATCAAAAGGAGGCCTTTCGCATAGCCCTTCAGCATCCGCCCCTTATGGATGCCGTATTACTTAGCATTGAAGCCGCGCTTCAGTTAAACCGAGGCCCGGAGACCGGGCGATAAATTTCTGGCGGGTGCCTGTCTGTACCTGCCTTTAAACGATCATTCATCTGATATGAACAATGAGAATCTTCAGGCCACACTGGTGATGGTGCACCCTGACCTCAAAAACGATCCCCTGCAAAATCAGGGAAAGATCGCAGTCGTCAATTATGACCGTGATCACAACCATGAAGTCTATGTGGCCTTTGAAAATGGCCAGGAGGCTGTTTACCATCCGGCCGAACTGCTCCGTCTCAAGGACAAACAGGAGGTATTCGATGACCTGATGACCAACGGCACGGTCATGGAGCCGCAAGACTTTGGGGCGCTGTATAAGATCATGTTGCTCCAGGATCGCGGGAGCCCAAAGGCCAACTGGGATGCGCTGGAAATCGCACGTGATAACCCCCGGATCTGGGAGCGTGCGCTCGAAGCGCCGAAACAAAACCATAGTGTTGAACTCAATAAGGCCTTTACCCGATGAAATTACTGATCGGGTTATGCCTGGTCTGCCTTCCCTTAAAACACCTCCGGCTGAACTCACCGTTTGGCTACCGTACCCATCCGCTCAGCGGCGTACGCCGCTTGCACGAAGGTGTCGATCTGTATGCCCGCAGGGATACGGTCTACGCGATGGTGGATGGGTTGGCCCGTACCGGTTATGACCATGGCCTTGGTTTAAATGTCCGGTTACAGCATGGCTCCGTCAGCGCTGTATACGGGCACCTCAGCCGAATCCTGGTGATGCCGCAGGATTCCGTCAGGGCAGGAGAACCCATTGGAATTACCGGGGCGACGGGGCACGTGACCGGCGAACACCTTCATTTATCCATCCGTTACCGGGACCGTTACATCGATCCCATCAAATTACTTTATCAAATCCTTATTCGTTATGGAAAAAACCAGAAATTTTAAACCGTTCTATGCCCAGGTGGCAGACCATCTCATCTCCTCCCTGAGCGCAGGGACCTCCCCATTTCAACAACCGGTGAAAGAAAACGGCCAGCCTGCTTTTGTAAAACCCATCAATCCTACCACCGGGAAAGGCTATAGCGCACTCAATGCCCTGGCACTGGCGATGAAAGGCCATGAAGATCCGCGCTGGATGACCGCAGAAGCGGCACGCTTCGCCGGTTACCTGGTCAAAAAGGATTCCAAAGGCACGATGATCACCTTTCCTAAAACCAGCGATATTCAGGCCATCCGCAAGCCGGACGGTTCCAAGATCACGGATGAAGCAGGAGTGACCCAAACCAAATTGGTAGCGTATGAAAAGCCTGAAAAAGGCGTTGCCTTTTTGTTCAATGGCACGCAGATCGATAAGATCCCGCCATTAGCGGAGTTTCTGGAAAAGCAAGCCGAAGGGCAAACGCTGTCACCCATAGAAAAAGCGGACAAATTGATCCGTGAGTCCGGGGCTGTGATTATTGATGGCGGACAGGAGGCTTACTATGATCATAAACGGGATGTCATTTTTATGCCGGAAAAAGACCAGTTCCCCAGCGAGACGGCTTATTACCAGGTCGCTATCCATCAACTGGCACACTGGACCGGGCATGAAAGCCGCCAGAACCGCCCCATGGAAGGTAAATTCGGTTCTGCTGAATATGCCAGAGAAGAATTCAGGGCCGCGACGGCAGCCATGCTCATTGGTGGGGAACTGAAACTGGGTCATGACTTTGGTCCGCATAAAGCATATACCAGCAACTGGGTCAGAATGCTCAGGGAAGAACCGTACGAGATTGCCAGGGTCGCTAAAGATGCGCAGCGTATAGCCAATGCTATTTTAGGTGCCGGTCGGAAGCGGGAAGTGGCAGCCGCTAAGGATGTTACGGTGAACACTGCCCTGGCCAAAGGGGATGCCATTGTCCACAACAATACGACCTATACCGTCTTGGGTAAAAAAGGTAAAATGCTGGACATGGAAAAAGCCGATACCGGCGAAAAATTTAAATTGAAGCCCACCGACGCGCTCTTTGGCAAACTGGTAGAAGCTAAAAATAACCCGGTAGAACTGCGGGTTACCGAAGAGCAGGAGCAGGATCAAGGGCAGGAACAAACCTATTCAGGACTAGAAAGATAAGTTATGAATTTCATGAATTTTGAAGAACGGGAGCTCCCGATGAAGGATCTGGAAACCATTGGGCTGGCCGCAGCAGGCCAGCTCCTGTTAAATGTGGATGATCTGAAAGCACTGCTTTCAGGCGGGCGCACCAGCCTGTTACAGCTCCGTAACCTGGAGGCTGAAAATATCAGGATCAAATCGCTCGATGCCAAATTATCCCTGCAGCCGGATGCTGGGGGAAAGATCAATCTGCTGATCCATCCGGTATACCGCAAAGCGGTTGCCCCTGAATTCTTAAGTGTGAACGAGGCCAAACAGCTGCAACAGAAAGAGGTCGCTAACCTCCTGGTTACGGTACCCGACGGAATCGCCCGTCAAAAAGAACTGTTGGTAGAATACGACGCGGAAACCCGGGAATTTATCATCTCAGATACGGAAAAGATACTGGCCCCTGATATGGTCAACGGGGAATTCCTGACACCCGCTCAAAAGGAGGCGTTTCGTAAAGGCAGGGAAGTGCAGATCCCAGACCATACTATATTTGATTACACCGCTATTGATCCGCAGGGGATCAGGGCCAATAAGCTCGCGTTGGTCGCTTCGATCCTGATCGACGGCGGCCTGAGTTATGTCTTATACAAAGGATTAAATGCGCTCTTCAACCAGAAGCATGATGACCAAGCGGAGAAGTTAAGTGCCGGTTATGACAACGCCCTGGGGGATATGGAAGCGCGTAATTTGCCGCTTTCCCGGGATACACATCCCGGTAATACCATGTCCCGTTAATGAATGACCACCTAACCAGGCTTGGCGTGCCTGAAGCGCTCCAGGCCTGGTTCAATTGCCGGCACGAAATGGTGTTTGATTATGGTGGCGCCAGGGAGATCTTTACCACTGGTTTTCATAAAGTGCCCACTACAGCTAACCTGTGGCTTGGCGGAAACCGGTCTGCCTCGGAAGTGGTGATTACCCATTCTGCCATGGAAGCGATAGCTTTTCTTACCTTACATGCTGACCATTATCCCCGGCGGGACACCTTGTCGTTTATCGCAACGGGCAACCTGCCCGGCATGGCCCAGTTACAATGGATCCGGCAAAATTTCAAAAAGCGAAAATTTACACTCGTTTTTGGAAATGACCTGCTGGGGGCACTGACCGATATCAAAGTGGCCGCCGGTTTAAAGGGGCATGGCACCAGCCTGCTTTTGAGCGGGGATGCCGTACATATTCAGATGAAAACGCAGGTGCGAATTTTAGCTGTCCAACAGGTCAGCTTGTATGCGTTTGAAAAAGCTTTTGGGCTGCGGATCGGTATACGGACCCAAAAGCCGCCTGCCGCTTCCACATTTTTAGACCAGTTGAAAGCTGCGCAAGCGCTTTAGCGTCTGCTAGTTCCGCACGTATTTCAGGAAAAACAAATGATCTAAAAGCTGAAACTGTCTGAAAATTACTTGCATGAAACTAAAAAAATTAGTAAATTTAAGTACTAAACGTTATGAAAACATTCCTGCACTTGGTCGCTACGTTCATTATTTCCACACTTGCCCTATGGGGTACCCTGGGTAAGGGAAACCCATGGCCATGTTACGGCGTAGTCCTTGCCGTATGGGCATTGTTCTTTTGGCGCTACCATTGCCGGATCAAACGGGAGGCTTCTAAAAAACACCTGGAACAGGCGATGTTCCGCGACTATATGCGCGCGCAGCCACGCAGTCGCTACCGTTAAGGCAATGCGCCTGCCGCTCATTCAGACCTGATCTTAAGGCCTGCCTCGTATTCTCGAAGATTATCCTATTCTATCATGGCTGGCAGCTATCGTCCAGCCACAAAAAAAGACAATTCCGCCTAACATCGTTACAGCCAACCGGGCTCAACACCATGACACCGGCCTCAATTGTTAACTGATTCCGGAATGATGGTTCTTATTCCCGTTCGCCTGAAATTCGGCGAACTCTTTACAACTTTGACGCATTAATAATGTCTGAAACCACCGAGCATTATCTGATCCGATACCTGAAAGAAAGAATTCATACCCATCAGGTAGAAATTACGAAACTGGAAAACATCATCACGTCCTTTAACGGCCTGTGTCATCCTTGCGGGTACCCGATTCCTGAAGAAAAAATATCCAATGGCCTCACCGTAAGCTCCGTGGAGGTGCAGTCCTATCCCGGCTATGATCCTGCAGCTAGCATAGAGGAAAAAATACTTTTCGCATTAAAAGAAATCCGTTCCGGTTATAAGGTGGACATCGCCGCTGTTCTTGTTCGTTATGAACCCGGATCAACGCTGCCTGAAATGATCAAGAAGATCGGTGGGACCTTGTCTACGCTTAAAGGGAGGCTTAAATTAACAGCGGTTCGTTCCGTAAAACGTTTAAATATGCGTTGCCCGATGAGATGACGCGCTGAAGACCATCTGTATTCCTGATTTTTACGTAATTTGTAAAGGCAGGCCACTTAGCCTGCTAATTGTGATAAGGTTTAGGTTGAAGCCTTCCTGCAGCGAGTGCGGGAAGGCTTTTTAATGGAAGGTTACTTCCAGATTAGGACCAAACCGGTACCGGATCGGTAAAAACCACTTTTGGATAGCACGGGTATTCCTGTGCAATATAACCGGGGCGGGCTGTTTTTGACTAGTATTTTACCTGATCACTGTTCGCAAATCTCCGGTAGGGGAGATGCCCTCTCAGGTCAAAAACTCGTCAGTCGGCATAATAGGATCGCCTGTAGACGACCGCAGTTAACGGGATGATACTCCGTGTGGGGCAACTTCTTTAGTGGACAGCGTTACGGTAATCAGGTTGCCGTTATAAGTTTGTGTTGGTTTTTCCGTTATCCTGTTCCATTTCACCAATGATCGCACTGACATCACGGTCGGCACTTTGCAGCTTGTCTTTGCAGTAATTCACCAGAAATGCCGTACGCTTCAGCTTTTCAGCCAGCACATCTACCGGAATTTCCCCGTTCACCAGCGAGCTATGAATTTCGTCCAGTTCCTGGAATGCCTCATCATAGGTTAAACTCTTCTCCGTCATAATTTCTGATTTCGTCTACTGTCGCCTTAATTTCGCGATCGGCTAATATAATAGCTATTTCATTACCCTGCGCTAACTGATCACCCCGGCCAATGATCTTTCCTCCTTTTTTGATCAAGGCAAACCCTCTGCTGAGCAGGCGTTCCGGGGATATCAGTTCCAGTTCCGACTGGTAACGCGCCAGGCGTGTTACCTGATCTTCCAGGTAACCTCTGGCCTGCTGTGTAATCTCTGTGCGTTGCTGCTTCAGATCCCGTTGGTGCCCATACAAAACCAGCTGTGCGCGGCCGGTTATCCCGCTGCTTAACAGGCGAAGCCGGTGTTGTTGAGCCATCAGCAGCGATTGACCCAGCCGCTTGATGCCCTGGCTCTTTTCCTGAAGCCGCCGCTTGTGGTGGTTTAAATACGTTTCACAGATCATGCTGATCTCAAACTTCCTGGCTGATAATAAGTGGTGGTGCCGCGCCAGTAACTGCTGCGTTTTAATCAGGATGCTCTTTTCCAGCGAAAGCAACCCGTCTGCAAAAGCCCTGTTGTGGGCCACCAGATATTCAGCAACCTTGGTCGGTGTTTTGAGTGCAGTATGGCCCATCAAATCCGCGATCGTCTCATTTTTCTGATGACCGATACCGGTCAGGACTGGTATCGGGAACCGGGCGATTGCCCGGGCAATACCATATTGCTCGAAGATCAGCAGGTCTGTTTGTGAACCGCCGCCGCGGATGAGCACGACCGCATCGTAGGTGATTTCCGATTTATAGATGGCAATGAACTGGTCTACGATGGATTGTGCATTGGTTTCCCCCTGGACATAAGAATAATAAATATCTGCCTTAAACCGGTACCCGAAGCCATTATGGTCCAAAGTATGCTGAAAATCTTCCAGGCCTGCAGAGATATTAGAGGAAATGACCGCAATGCGCTGAATGACCTTCGGTAAAGGGAGTCCCTGATTAAAAGTCACATAAAAGCCGTCCTGTAACCGTACATGCTGTGGGTTTTCTGCGACCAATCGAAGGAGCGTGTCTATTCGCTGCTTCTCCAACACGCCCAAAGTGAAATTCGGATCCACATCCAGCAACGTGAGTTGTAAGCCGTAAACCGGATTGTAAGAGATGTTTACCAGGCTTAACACCTTCAGCCCATTTGTAAAAGCTTGCCCGGTCGCCATTCCAAAACCGCTGATCTTTTGAGCGCCCTCCGCCCAGGCACGCGTAGGCAGTTTGGCAATGATGGCTATACCGGCCGATCCTTCTCGATCATGTCAAAATAATGACGTCCATTTTTCTGGTTATGATTAGCCACATCCCCAATCACCCAGAAAGACTGCTTGCCCAGTGCCTGGTCAACGACCTCCCTGAACAGCCCGGCAAGTTCTGATAAGGTGATGGGAGAGGTGTTGCCGGCTGAGCTCATAAGGGATAAAAGTAGTTACATATTGTACTTATCCCTAATTTTTTTCCATAGAACATAGCTTGACCCCGTTAATCAATACATTAGGATGCAGCCCCTGAATCTTAAAAATGGTCATCGGACAGCTTTATCTCACCATGATGCCGATTGTAATAATATGTATTATTTACTAATTAATTTAGTAATTTTGCTTTAATGAATGATCCCAATTTATTTAATGTTGAGTTGAACGGACAGATGGTTAGTGTAAGCGTTCACATAATTAAATCCGCTAAGGTCTTTCATGTTATTCAACCCGGAAATCATCCGCCGTTAAATATTACGGTTGCTGAGAACAAGGATGGCGAAAAGTTCTGGACATCAGTTCCAGAGGGCCGCCAGGAGGAAGCGGAATTTGCAGGCAAGGTAATTGCTGCTTATATTCGTGAATACAGGAGGAACCAGTTATGTGCTACTACAACGGACAAAAAGTTACCCGCGCCGAATCTATTCGGTTAAAAGGCATCGAGAAAGCGATCAAAAAATATAATTTTCTGAACGTCGGCGTACATAATGGTTTCAATTACGCACCTTGCGCGATCCTGATCCCCTCAGCCGATGGTAAAGATTTCGATATCGTACAGGCCGAATGGGGTTATGTACCCGGCTTTGTAAAGACCAGGACCGAAGCCAATATCTTCCGCGCGAAATACACCACGCTCAATTTTAAGTCGGAAAACCTTTTCGTGAAAGAGGATGGCAATCGCTCTATGTGGGCTGATGCCGCCAAGAACCGTCGTTGCCTGGTCTTATCAACCGGTATCGTCGAATCAAGACACATTCCCAAGATCGGTAAGAAAGGGCAGGAGCTAAAAGAAATGATCAAATATCCTTACCAGATCACTTTGAAAGATCATGAGTATTTTTTCTTGCCCGGGTTGTATAACGAATGGTTAGATCCGGAAACCAGCCAATTTGTGATGACGGTTGCTTTCGGTATTACTGATTCTAACTATGTGATGTCGCAGATCCATAATTCCAAAAAACGCATGCCTTCCATTTTAACGGAGGACCTGGCCTGGGAGTGGCTGATGGAAAAACCAAGTGAGGAACGACTTTTACAGATAACCCGGACACAGATACCTTCCAGGTTACTGGATTTTTGTACGGTTGACCGTAATTACCGAACCGCGCTGGAAGCTACGCCACTCGAGTACCCTGAGTTGTCAGCAATAGATACGCGATATGTTGATACCGAAGAATTACAATTCAATTATTGGCCGGCAGACCTGGAGCCAGTAGGGCAAGAACAAGAAGAAATGGTCGTTGTTGACGAAACTGTCAGAACTTATTATCCGCCCAGTATTAAACAGGGTGATCTTTTCAGTTAAAAGTTTATTTGAAATTCCTTCCCTTGTGAAAGCTTTCCTCAGGCTGCTGCGTTTTCAGCGGCTTCTCCATGGGAATGAAAGGTGAGGCTTTTTCGTCAGCCCGTGAAAGTGTCAGGACCGGTTGCTGCTCGTTTCGGATAGCCGTCAGATCACCCAGTAATTTGGTAACATCAAATATTCTGCGCACAATAATGTGCGTAACCTCCGTCCGTTCCACAACACCTTCGACCATCAGCAGACGCGCACGAAGGATCTCTTTGCGGTATTGATCATACACCTTTGGAAAAACGACCAGGTTGGTCGTGCCAGTCTCATCTTCCAGGGTAATGAAGCAAACACCTTTTGCGGTGCCAGGCCGCTGGCGGATCAGAATCAGGCCGGCGGTTTTGATCAACGTTTTATTCTCGGTCTGGTTAGCTTCTTTTGCAGGAACTATGCGGAGCAGGTCAAGGGTATGCCGGATAAAGTTTAGCGGGTGACCTTTGATGGAAAGTCCGGTCGTTGCATAGTCCTGTACCACATGTTCGGAAAGCCTCAACTCCGGTAAATTGACTTCAGGTTCATGCAGGCTTTCAGATGGCTGACCCTTCATTAATTGAACAGGCCGGTCATGGAGGGCGGAAACTTCCCAGAGTGCACGCCTGCGGTCAAGATCCATAGAGCGGAAAGTATCGGCATTTGCCAGCATTTCCATGGTGGCTACGCTCACACCGGCATCACAGATCTGGTGCGGTTCGGTATAAGGCTTAATCCGGCACGCGATCAGTTTTTTCATTTCTTCCTGGCGAATACCGGTGATTTCCCGGAAGCCCCGGCGTATCGCAAAATACCTGCCCTGTTTTGTTTCCAGCGTATTATCCCATTGTGAACAATTCACATCGATAGGCAGCATCTTAACGCCGCGTTCCTCGGCATTCCGCACGATCTGTGCCGGACGGTAGAATCCCATGGGCTGACTATTAAGCAGTGCAGTAGCAAATACATCCGGATAATAAAATTTCAGCCAGCAGGATACATAGACCAGTAAGGCAAAACTGGCGGCATGACTTTCGGGAAAGCCATAACTGCCAAATCCTTCCAGCTGTTTGAAAATGCGGCGTGCATATTCTTCAGTATAACCCCGGGACGTCATCCCGTTGATTAGTTTGTGCTCAAACTTGCTGACCATCCCGTTAAACTTAAAGGTCGCCATGGTACGGCGCAGCAGATCGGCCTCGCCCGGGGTAAAACCGGCGGCAACGATAGCCAGCTCCATGGCCTGTTCCTGGAACAATGGAACACCCAGGGTGCGCTCCAAAATTGAGCGAATCTCTTCGGAAGGATATTCCACGGCTTCCTCCCCATTCCTTCGCCGGATATAGGGATGTACCATATCGCCTTGGATCGGTCCCGGCCGGACTATGGCTACCTCGATTACCAGGTCATAAAAGCAACTGGGTTTCATTCTGGGCAACATGGACATCTGCGCCCGACTCTCAATCTGGAAAACACCGAGCGTGTCGGCTTCCGTGATCATTTCATAAACCTTTGGGTCATCCTGTGGGATATTAGCTAAGGTGAGCGTTTTTCCATAATGGCTTTGTACCAGGTCGAAAGCCTTGCGGATACAAGTGAGCATCCCTAAACCCAAAACATCGACCTTCATGAAACCAAGCGCATCAATATCATCCTTGTTCCATTCGATATTCGTACGGTTTTCCATCCGGGCGTGAAAGATTGGGCACAGATCGCTGAGCTTACCATCGGTGATGACAAAGCCCCCGGTATGCTGCCCCAACTGGCGGGGAAAGCCGATCAGTTGGGAGGTCAGTTCGATCACTTTCAGCAGGTGCGGGTCCTTGGGATTAAGCCCTAGCTTACTGATCTGATCGGCTGTGATCTCCTCATCGCTAAGCACGCCAAAAGCGTCGGACAGCGTTTTAGTAGTATCCACCGATAGTCCCATGGCGCGGGAAACGTCGTTTACAGCCCCTTTATAATGCAGCATAAAAACCGTCGGCAGGATCGCCGCACGGTCGCGGCCAAAGCGGTTGTAAACGTACTGGATCACCTCTTCCCGCCGCTCATGCTCAAAGTCCACATCGATGTCTGGCGGCTCATTGCGTTCCTTAGAAAGGAAGCGGGCAAACAACAGATTGGATTTGTCGGGGGCGACAGAAGTGATACCCAATACGAAGCAGACAGCGGAATTAGCGGCTGAACCGCGGCCCTGGCAAAGGATGCCTTGCCCGCGTGCCCAGGTCACATAGTCCTCTACGGTCAGAAAATAATCGGGCACATCCAGTTCCGCAATGATCTCCAGTTCGTCTTCAATTGCTTTTTCGACTTTCGGCGGTATGCTATTATGGTAAAAGCTTTTCGCACGTTTCCACGTCAGGTATTCCAGTTGCTGCTGAGGGGTACGGCCGTCTGTCGTGAGTTCACTGGGATATTTATATTTCAGTGAGCGCAGGTCGAACTGACAGGCATCCGC
Organism: Mucilaginibacter sp. PAMB04168; assembly: GCF_039634365.2. NCBI lineage: Bacteria > Pseudomonadati > Bacteroidota > Sphingobacteriia > Sphingobacteriales > Sphingobacteriaceae > Mucilaginibacter > Mucilaginibacter sp. PAMB04168. The sequence continues at coordinate 3,570,368 of NZ_CP155079.2, read as the reverse complement.
AATAACCTGTGAATTTGCGATCGCTTCGGGATAGTTGCGGAACAAGCGCTCCATCTCTGATTTTTCCTTGAGGTGCCGTTCCGCATTCTGATGCAGCTTATAGCCTGCATGAAAGATCGTGCACTTCTCTCGGATGCAGGTCAGGATATCCTGCAGTTCACGTCGGGATACGTTATGATAGTGAACATCATTAGTGGCCACCAGCGGCACGCCTAACTCTGCTAACAAGAACAGGCGCTTGGCATCATCACCGGTATAGTATTTGGTAGCGGCCAGATATAGGTTAGGCAGGTACTGCTGGTAATCGCGTACATGATTTTGAAAAACGAACTCAAATTCGAAATCCTGGGTAAGTTTATCCGGTGGTATGATGATAAAATAACTGCCTTCCGCATGCTGGTAGACATCTTTTTTGGAGATAAAGCATTTTTCCTTTTCAGCACGAAGATTACCGAGCGTCAATAAGGCAGAAAGCCGGCCGTAGGCTTCCTTGTCAGTCGGATAGGCTAATAAGCTGGGACCGTCGAGCAGGTCCAGGCGTACCCCGGGGATTAACCTGATGTTACGGTCTTTAGCCACCTGATATGCACGGACCACACCGGCAAAAGTATTGCGGTCGGTAATGCCAATGGCCGTATAGCCCAGGTCGGCCGCTTGGTCGACGAGTTCCTCCGGATGGCTGCCGCCCCGCCGGAAGCTGAAATTGCTGGTCAGCTGTAACTCGACGTAACTCATGCGAAAAAGCCATGTAAATACCAGTGCTGGTTATTTTCCGCATCGTAATGGCCGGAACGGAAAAGCCAGTAACGGCGTCCGGCTTCATCTTCAGCAATGTAGTAATCGCGATGTTCACCCGGCTCTATCCACCATTCTCGTTCGATACGCTCAGGTCCATCCGCACCGACGATAACATGCTGCTCACCTTTCCAGATAAAGAGTTTGGGCGGATAATCAGGAGTCAGCGCCATGGCGGTGATCGGTTCGGGATGATCGAGTATTTGAATAGGGCGCGGTTTATCCGTGCGCCATTCGCTTTCCGGCGCTTTTTCAATATCCGGATCAGGTTTCGGTGTGCGTTCCGGCCAGTAATGTTCACCGGGCAGATACCGCTGGATAGATGCACTGCCAATCCGTCCGGCAACCCGGTCGAGTAGTTCAGCCACTTCTTCACTGTCCGCTCCGCCCTTCGAAGACCAGATCTCACTTTGCCTGTCGCTGACGGACTCGGTTTTAAGCGCATCCAAAATAAACATTTCAATACCCATCCCCGGGGCGATCGTATCCAGCTTGATAGAAAATAATTTGAACAGGTGCTGGACGCGGTTACTGGCATGATTGGTCCCGATTTTAATATTCCCGTTCTTTCCGTCAATCCGGTACCAGGTCAACATAGCGGACCGAAGCCCCAGGCCCTCACCGTAAAGGCGCTTACATAATCTTTCGAGCAAATCATTCAGGGCAATCTCGATCGCCGGTCTTGTTTTGATGGGTTCGAGGCAAGGAAGCTGTTCTGTATAGGGAACAGGTTCTTTGAGCGGGAACAAATGTTCCGTTTCCTGACCGAGTGCCTGATGTAAACGTAATATCATATTCTTTCCGAAGCGCCGCCGCAGTATGGAATCAGGCATATAGATGAAACTGCTGATCTGGTGCAGCCCCAAGTTGCGTAACTTGATCAGCAGGTCAGCGGGCAACCGGAGCGCATAAGGCGGCAAAGGCATTAGCGCATTCCGATGTGCACCTTCCCCAACGATGAGACCGGAGGTCGCACAGCGGGCGACGCCCCAGGCCGCACCTATAGTATCCGCAATAGCCGGCCGAATGTCGTAACCTGCCGTTTTTAACCGCGATACGATCTCCTGTAAATAGGCTTTTTCGCCTCCTTTCAAATGGGTACAGCCTGTCACATCTAGCAGTAAGCCGTCAGGAGGATCAAGCTGGACGAGCGGTGTATAGCGCAGGCACCATTCCGCAAGGCCGGTCAGCAACTTTAGATTCCGTCCCGGTTTTCCTTCGAAGACCAGCAGGTCTGGCGCAATCACCCTTGCGTCCGCAACGGTCATGCCTTCGGTAACCCCGTATTTGCGGGCTTCATCTGTTAATGCGGTGATGAGCATCCTTCCGTGATCCGGTTCGGCAAAGACGTACGCTTTCCCTTTCAGTTCAGGCTGGCGGATTGCCTTCTGGTCTGTGAGCAAACGGCGGAACCATATGGATGCAAAACGCTTAGGCATAACGGCGGGATGCTTCGGTTAGTTCAGGTATAATGACAGTTCGGAAACTAAGCTTTTTCCACTCAATGATCCAGTTCCCGGGTTTGCCGTTCCTGACTTTAAGCAATTCAACCTGCCAGCGCGGATGGCCGACACCGGGCATGCCGGATCTGAGCTGGCTGCGCACCGGGCTGATCTGCCAGCGTGTTACGCAGGCGGTCGTGTTCACTTTTTTAACATCCTTTCGTAGCACAAACCCGGTCACATGACTTTTCTCTACCGCCAGTTGCAAACGCTGTGATTCCGTAAAGCTTAGGTCTTTGCTCTCACAGATCACGGTGGCAACACCCTCGCATTTCAAGGCCTCCTCGGTCACCCAAAGCACATCTTTCTGCAAAGGCACATCGATAAAGATCACCCGGTCCGGATCAACACCAAACAGTTTGAGCGCAGGCGGATAAATCCGCCGCGTATAACTGATCCATAAACAGGCTCCTCCGCTTAGCAATAGCTTTTGAACCAGCCCCGCGATAAAGCCGCCCGTAGCTGCGGTATCTTCCGGTCTACAGCTGATAAACTCATGAATGGCACCTGTCGGGAATACGCCATCGGGAAAAGAGGCAGCTACCGGTCCCAGCCCCAGATCGTTGTTAGCGCCGGGTTTAGGAGGGCGGAAACCTTCCCAGCGGAGCATATCCTGCCGGAGTTTGCTGACAATCTCTTCTTTGGTTGCTTTCATTGTTGCCATTCTTAAAAGTCGAGGTGCATCTGGTCGAATTTCGGGCTGCGGGTCTGGTTGTATACTTTAATCTCCGCAGCGATCATGCTGACTTCTTCGGGAGTGAAAACCTCGTCTTCACTGAAACTGGACAACTGTTCCGGATAATGGACAGCTTCATAATGATTTTCTGCATCCCGTGAAGCCACAGGCGTCGGCGACTCCTCTTCCATGTTTATACAAATGACCGACCGCCGTTCACCGGCAGTTACTTGATAACGCATAAAGCCTACTGTATCAGTGAGTTGATCCAGTTGTTCGGCAGTGCCGGCCACATGACCCTCCTCAAACTCGAATTCTAAATTAAATGGTACCATGGCTGTCAGATTTTTGGAACTACAAATCTATGCTAATATTTTTAGCAATATTATGCTCTTTTTTACATTTTTTTCTCCACATTTGTTTTAATGAAAAGCAAGTTGTTCCAGGAAAAGCCAGAAACGTTCAAAACCAGTGCAGAGAGATGGATCCACATTTTTCCGGATTGCGGAGAGGGTTACCAGCTCTATGACGCTTTACAAGAGCGGAATGCAGGACGCATTTTATTTGATGCCAACGGTAACTGGATCTATGCTGGCACAGCACTGAACATTAAGGAACAGGAAGAAGTAGCCGGGTTTATCAGCGGCAGCCACAAGGAAATGAACGATCTGATCAGAAGTATCTTATGAAAAAGAATATTGAACTTGGGCTGACCGCTGTTGAAAAGCAACAACTGAGGGAACGGAAAATAAGCCTGAAAGCATTACGCGACTATGCTCCCGATGAGATCGCGTCCCTGTTGAACGCTTCAGCGGATCGGGCCAGGGAATTGGTTGCACTGGCTGAATTTCAAAGTATCCCGTCACTTGGGATCGGTTTTGCGAAGGAGCTGATCGACCAGGGATATTTCTCACTGGATCAAATGAAAGGCAAGAGTGCTGTTGAATTATTTGACGCCTATGAAAAACACTGCGGTTGCTGGGCAGATCCTTGCGTGGAAGATTCTTACCGGCTGCTGGTCCACTATATTGAGCATCGGGATGATACCAAACACTGGTGGGATTTCACGAAGGAGCGTAAAGCTTACCGCGCAGAGTTCGGCTTTCTGCCAGACCGGCCGGTAACCGCCTGGTATGAAACGGAGAAATATCCGAAGGCCAAAGCACATTTGAAAGGATAAACGATGGAACAACTGGCATTATTTGCAGAAGCCGGTCAAAGTAAAGGGCTGCCCAAAGAATACCTGGAATACTTTCCAAAGCTGATTGAGCAGTTCACCGGACAGCAGCTTTTAGAAAGGTTCATTAAAGAAACGCCGTGGCAGCAACAGACGCGGATCATGTACACGAAAGAAGTAGTCACCCCGCGTCTTACCGCTTGGTACGGTGATCCGCAGGCTTATGATTACCAGTCCCTTAAAAAGAATACACCTTTGACCTGGACACCGGAGTTACTGATGATTAAGGATCTGGTTGAACCGCTTGCTGGTGTTCAGTTCAACAGTGTGCTGCTGAATTATTACCGGGATGGTAATGATTCTGTCGCCTGGCACAGTGATAAAGAAGAGATACTGGGCAGGAACCCGGTCATCGCATCGGTTTCCTTCGGTCAGGTACGTAATTTTGATATCCGTAATAAACAAGATCATAAAGAACACTATTCGGTTAAACTGGAACACGGTTCCTTTTTGTTGATGAAAGCGGGACTACAGGAAAATTGGGAGCACCGGATCGCTAAATCCACGAGGCCAATGCGGCCAAGGGTGAACTTAACTTTTCGTGTAGTCAAATAATCCCTATTTTGCAATGATGATCACCCATTATGATTTCCTGGCCATGAACGAGGCTGAGCAGTATGAAGCAGTCTGGAAAGGGACCTTTCTGGGTGACCGGAGGGAAGCCGGCCTTTGGATACAGTGTTACAGCCTGGAAAGCTTCTATGTGGAAGTTTACTATGATGCGGATGCTAACCGTTTAGAGCGTATCCGTTCTTTCACTAAAATCGATCAACTGGCACCTTATCTTGGACCGGGTAATTAGGAACATCATACCTTGTCGACCAACTAACTATTTCAATTGATCAAAGTTACGAAAGCAACACCTTTGGATTTGAGGCACACAGGCATGGTTTTGCTTAGGTCTGAATTAGTGGTTGATTAAATAGGTTCGCGCATGGCGAGTAAGGAAGCTACCGGGCGTTGATTGGCCCGGAGCTTATTAATTAAATTCAATGGATTAGGCCTGTTTTGCTGGTTTAAGTTAGTTATTTAACAGTCAGTAATGTCGGGTCGGTAACGATAATTTCAGGTTTGCCTTTATAGTCGATGACCTGCCCGGTGATCGTTACTTCTTTGCCTTCAATACTACTGCCTAACGACTTGGCTTCGCCTTTCATGGCCAGCGTCAGTAACTGGTTGGGATAGGCTGCACCGAGGTTGACCAGCACCATACTGCCGATGTCCCGGCTGCTGAATGCTTTTCCGCTAACTGTCACGATCTTCCCTGTATAATTTTTAATTTCTTCCAGTTTGACCACAGTTGTACCACTCGCCGGGATGGGAGCGGGGGTAGGGACTTTAATACCCGTTACTTTTTGACCTGCCAGAACCCGGTTCAGTTCTCCCGCCAGGCGGATACCTGCCTGATCGATCCGCTTGCGGATCACCCTTATATATTTCTGGTAATAAACCTCATCAATGTTTTGGCCCGGTTTGGCATTCGCATACAGTTCGGTGGTAATCTGATAGCTTTCCCATAACCATTCGATCGGGCTGTCGGCTTCCCACTTCTTAATCTCGGCTGGGGTGGCGGTATCATAGTTCTTTACAATATCTTCCTGGCTCAATCCCTCATGGTCGATCAGTTTACTGTCCCATAAGCTGTGGAGGTTGGTGCCTTTATTGTCAAAGCGCAGCTGGATCGTATTGCCGCCTTTGTCTTCTTTACGGCTCACGTGCATGGGCTGATGGGCATCACCAACCAAGTGGATCAGGTACTTTAAGGCCTCGTTCTTGGCTTCCGTAGATGCGTTCAAATCTCTAAGCGTCGCTTCAGTTTTGAGTATGGCGGTATACACATTGTTGTCGCTTTCTTGTACCGCTTTGACAAAGGCATTGCGGGAAAGACCAAGCGGAAGATTAATATAATGCCAGGGTGCGGTCTTAGGATCACGGTTCTCATCGGCCCATGTACTAACTTCATCCATTTGTTCCCCTTTTAGGTAAGCTGAAACAGTATAAGCGGTGTTAGAAGTAATGTGGTGCTGCGCGATGGTGGCGACTGCACGATGACCTTTAAATCCCCAGGAAACTAAACCCAATGCGGCCAAAACAATGCCGCCTGATAAAAACGAATATTTTTTCATAAGCTAATCAGGGTGCAAGATGGTAAACGTTTATGAATTCGCCATGAATTTTAGATGTGAAAACGCGAACTGCCAGCTTTGCAATTTGTTAATTTTTTATCGCATAATATTCAATACCGGCTTGGCCGATGGATTAGGATAAATGGCAGCCAGAATACTGATAGAGCAGGTGCACCAAGTGGTGCTGCATGCTTGCAATGGAAAGCGCGACCGGGAGGCAATGACGGCGACTTCGAACGCGGAAGCGATATTAAACGCAGATCCGCCGGTCATTGCAGAATGAAAAGCTGACGGTAACACACCGGATGGCCTGCCATCGGTCTTTGCCGTGAACAGCCTGGTACCTTATGTCCGGAACGGCCTGATCGATCCGCCAAAGAGACTCATCTATATGACCTCTGGCTTGCATACCTAAAGTGATCCCGACCTGAAGAACCCTATCTGAAACAAGCGTAGATGTGTGATTACGCGGCTTATTCCTATTATAGATTGCATGACCTGATCCTGGCACTGCTGTTGCCCGCATCGGCTAAATGTCTTTTCCAATGCAATCAAACCAGGCAGGGTAGCCGTCAAGATGGGCGGACGAGACGCACCGGAAAATGTGCAAACAGGCGCAGAAACCCAAGCTTGGCTAGCGGCTAACGAGGCCGCCGCTGCAAGGTGTCGACAAGCAAATCTGGTCATATAACAAATTACAGGCCGGCAAAGCCCTGATTAACCGGCTTGTAATTTGTTAAATCGTGCTACATAGCCAGCCTGTTAAAGTAATTGATACTTAACGAGCCGGAAACTACAGTAAGCCGTACTGTATGCAGGCTATTGGACGCGAACGATTTGGTACCGGCATCCAGGGTAGACCAAACACCATTTCCGGTGATAGGGACGTTGATTGTTCCCAAGTCAACGCCATCAACACTAAACTTAACCGTTGCCGCCTGGTTGGACGAATACCTAATCTGGAATTTGTTATTTACCACAAGCGGAAGTTCTTTCCATTCCATCCATTCGTTTGCCTGAGCGGCAGTTACGTGCCATCCACCATTGCTATCGTTGGTTTTTACTATATCAATGTTGCCCTCCCGGTAGGTATTTCCGCTGTTTCCCGTAGTCACATCATTAAAGCTATCGCAACCCTCTGCCTCAACTTTCAATATTGCCGGATATGGGTCGTTCGAATACCTGCGGATGATATTTATACGCTGGTTTGGGTAATCATAATAAGTTGCATCTTTACTGCGGAAGACGGCCGCATTTTCGGCACAATCGGTGAATCCCTCAATAATGGTTAATGCAGCGCCTGCGCCTTTGGTATTATTAAGTAAATTCAGGAGTGTTTGCCCATGATTCGCATCAATAAACATATTGGTCGAACCCTGCACCACGCTAAATCCCGGAACTCCGGCACCAACTTTTACATTGTTAAAAGTATAATTGGTGTAAGGGTTAGCCATGTTGAACCAATTATGAACGGCATCAATAACTGCCGGGTCGTTTACCGTTGGGTCCCGGTCGAGCCATGACTTATCTACAATAAGATAGGGGTTTTGACCAAAGGTAGCATTAAACTGGGTTCTGATGTACTGCAGGATCTTTTTGAGATTACTGTTGCCATAGTTCACCGCCCAGTTGGTTGTCACCGACCAAAATATAACCACCGGCCTGCCGTTATATTTAAAACGCTTAGCGTCTGGGATGTTTTGAAATGCAGTTTTTATATTATAGTCCCAGATATATTGGTAATTAGCTGTCAGTGAACAATCAAACTTGGGATTAGTGGCCTGATACCCCAAGCCATTATCGACGTTACGGTTGGCACCCCATGATGATGGGCAGTCATCGAAAACGGCTACTTTAAACTTGCCGGCCAGACCTCTGCGATCCATCGCCGCCACCAGATTAGTAAGTTTGCGTGGGTCACCATGGTCAACATTTGGAGAATTTGGGCTATACCCCCGGCAATTGGCTGCAAAAAAGTCCATGCCGCTATAGGCAAATTCTTCAACCAGGTTGTCCCACCAGTCAGCCTCCAGGGCTGATGATTTGTATAAAGGCAGGTTGTAGATGGTATTACCTGCAGGACTTGGGCTTGGCCCGCCGCCGGCCCTAACCGTGTTATTAAAACCTACTACCGACCCTATAAACTGCGTAGGTATAGCCGTTATTTTGTTGTTGTTTTCCAGCTTTACATCGTTCAGCGGGGCATCAGCTGTTTCCTTCTTTTTACAGCTGACACAGAAAGCTACAGCCGCAAGGGCTATTAAATAATTCTTCTTCATAATAATTTAATTGGTATTGGAAGTCATTTTATAAAGGATTTGCTGTCTCCAGAGCGAAATCATGGCATAGGAGGTTATTGAATCCGTCAGGGAGGATACCGATAGTGTATCATATGATTTAATTGGTTATTCAATAGCATGGTAAGGGGATAGTGCCCACGCTATTGTATATCAAGTATATCAAGCCGTTGATAATTAATAATTAATAAAATATTAATAAGGGCAAAATGATGGATGGTATCTTAATTAAGCTAGGTAAGGTTAATGTTTTATTAACCTTTAATTAGTGTTTAACGGTTAATTGCATGAACAAATGCAAAACTTTTGCTTCAAAACATGAAGTCAGTACGCTGATAATGACCAATTAGCAAATTTTATGCACCTCTAATCAGAAACAATGTAGAAGCTATGAATAGGAAATATGCAATATTACTTTTTCTAATATTATTCGTTACCCGGGCATCGGCAACCATCCAATTACCTGCCATTATCGGTGATAACATGGTGGTACAGCGTAATGCCAAAGTGCCCATATGGGGCAAGGCCACTGCCGGCCAGAAAATCCAGATTGTTTTTCTGAATAGGACCTTTACCTGTATGACCGGCCCTGATGGCAAGTGGTCTGTAAGGTTAGCAACTTACCCATCAGGCGGACCCTATCAGATGCTCATCAAGGCAGGCAGTGAAGAAATTATAATACAAAACATTTTGATAGGAGATGTTTGGCTGGCTTCCGGTCAGTCAAATATGGAGTTTGGCATCCAAAATGAGGCTAACGGCGCAGCAGCTATTTCTAATGCTACCGATAAATTTATTCATTTCTTTTTTGTTCCAATGACATTCGCACTCCAGCCGCAGGATGGCACCGCACCAACCGATCCCGATTCGCCAAACGGTAAATGGGTAATGTGCTCACCACGGCTAATGGCTGACCCCAAATGGGCCTGGCACGGCTTTTCAGCAGTAGGTTATTACTTTGCACAACAAGTCCGGCTTACGCAGAAATGCCCGGTAGGAATGATTGCCAGTTATAAAGGCGGCACCCCTGCTCAAGCCTGGATAAGCGAGGCCGGTTTAAAAAAGGAGCCGGCCTTTGAGAAATATATAAGTGCACGCCAAACGCTGATAGCTGAATTTGGTCAGGCAAACGCAGCTTACCCACAACAACTGGCTGATTATCGTAAAGCCTTGGAAATCTGGCGAACTGAAGTTGGTAACAGCTTCGATAAAGAGAATAAGCAGTGGGAGGCAATAACAGCGCAGGCTAAAGCGAACGGACAGGCTGTACCTCCCGCACCGAAGCCTGTTCGGCCAGCTCCTCAAAGCCCTCCGCAACCCGCCGGAGGATTTAGTGCACCTGCGAACTTATATAATGCAATGATCGCACCTGTTGTGCAGTATGGTATAAAAGGGGTTATATGGTACCAGGGCGAGAGTAACGGTGACAGGCTTGCAGATGCGGTCGAATACAAAGACCTATTTCCAAGGCTGATCAACGACTGGCGTATACAGTGGAAACAACCTGATCTGCCGTTTCTATTTGTACAGCTAGCAAACTTCAGGGTATCGGCTAAAACGCCATCTGAAGGAAACTGGCCTTGGGTACGTGAGGCCCAACGACAAGCTTTGTCACTTCCTAAAACCGGCATGGCCGTAATAACTGACGTCGGCAATGCCGATAATATCCATCCTACGAACAAAGTTGATGTAGGCTTGCGTCTGGCTCTCGCAGCAAGACATGTGGTTTATGGCGAAAATATTGTTTTTTCCGGCCCTGATTATAGATCTTATGTTGTAGAAGGTCGTAAGATCAGGATCAGATTTAAGCAAACAGGAAGAGGTCTTGTCATTGATACCGTACGGCATCCCGGAGGCGTAGAACTGGAAGGGTTTGGTATTGCCGGTGCCGACGGGCGGTTTGTCTGGGCAAAGGCAACGCTGGATGGTAATACAGTGCTGGTATCATCGGAACAAATTGCAAACCCGGTAGCCGTAAGGTATAACTGGGCCGACAACCCACCAGGAAATCTTTACAATAAGGAAGGATTACCGGCTTCACCTTTCAGGACAGACGACTGGGCTCCAGCCTTAGTGGTACCGAACACTCGTCCCGGCAATTGATTTTTGTGCATCTGCCAAGTTGCTAGGATAAAAAAATGGCTGCCGACCAAGGCAGCCATAACCAATTAAAACAAGGAGGGTATGAAAAGATGAGATGATACAAATAACGGAACATCTCTTAATAGAAGCTTAATTTCCCATTAATCGGCGTCTGTTCCTCAATCTTTTCGAAATTATTTTACTACTTGACGATCGGGCATTTTAAATACCAGGGGCTTTTCTTTTCTAAGCATTTTACCGGCTTCGCCGGTTAGCCATAAGTAGTGGTCTGACGGTTTGCCATCAAGGTCGGCAAATGCAACTCCCTGCGGGTTGGAGGTAACCGGGGGCGTATTACTTACTTTAAAAATTGCCGTACCTTCGTTGACTTCATCAAACATAGCTACATAAATCATTGGAGCACCTGCGCCAATAGCTGTTGAAAGCATCTGCCAGTAATAGCGACCTCCCTGGCGTGGTATGGACCCAACGGGTTTCACATCGTCGGGGAATTCATAGCGACTTAAGTTGTGCCAGCTAAAACCGGGATAAACACAGGGAACGTAGTCGATGTTATTTGCTCTGCACCATTGCAGATCGTCAATAATATCATCACGGTAACGGTCCATATCATTATGTAATAATGGTGTATAACGCTGTACGCTCCAGGGCAAAACTATATCACACTGCTTAATCAGCTCGTGCAGATATGGATCATTGATGCAATCGCCCCGCAGGGTACGCCATGAGTTCGGCACGCCAAGCAGTACAGCACAACCACCATATACCGGGTCGTTTTTTAAGAAGTCTATAAACCTATCCAATCCAATATTTCTGACGTTATAAGGCCTGTCTGGAAAACCTACTCCCCAAATAGCCACCACGGGTTTGCCATTTTGTTGAAGGTAAGTGTTTGTGCCGGGCATATTGGTTATTTTGAGTTCATCTACCAGGTACTTCCAGTCTTCGATCAAAGCCGAGCAGTCTTCTCCTGATGCCTTTAAGCCCGAAAGGTCGTACATGATAGCCATTGCCCTTTTATATTTAGAAGCTGCGTCAATAGCATTCTTCAAGACCTGCACCGCATCTTTGCGGTGACCCTTTTCACGGGCAGTGCTGAAAAAGCGCTGCATAAAAACGCCATCTACGCCATATTGCTGCATCCACTGGAAATGTAGATCGGCCGTACTTTTATCAACCGAGCTGAAAAAGCGGGCGGTTTTGCCGTCGGCTTGTTTAAACGGGGTAGGATAGGTTTGCTTATATTCAGATATATCGGGCCACATGTCAATACCTGATCGTTGCTCGTTGCCGTATGAAAAGCGTGTAGCTTGTGTACCGTCGCCTTCGGCCCTGAACCAGCCTTGATAGCCAGCCATAATCAGCCCTTTATAGTTCGGGAAAAGTGTGTTTTTGTTGTGTTTTTTCTGACTGAATGCAGGCAAGGCAGCTAATAGGCCCAAACCGATGCTTAAACAGTATCTCCAGGGTTTAAATCTCATAAAAAGAGTTGGTTAATTGATGTTATTAAATACGAATTGATTTTATGCGAGCTATGGTTAGCTCTATAATCGGATACGCTGTACTAATCGGATATCTTCGGATGAAGAACCTGCCATAATTTTGAACCAGCCGGGTTCGACTACACGCTTCATGTCTATGTTGAGTAAGGACAAGTCGTGACTGGTAAGCGTAAAACGCAACGTTTTTTGCTCGCCGGGCTTTAGACTTACTCGCTCAAATCCCCGTAAATTCTTGATGTAGGTGATAACAGAACTTACTTCATCCTGGAAGTATAGCTGGGCGACTTCCTCGCCGTAAACACTGCCTGTGTTTTTGATATTCAGCGATACGCTTAGTTTATTTGTTTTGGCAAAATCGGTCTTGCTGATTGTTAAACCGCTGTATTCGAATGAAGTATAACTTAACCCGTGGCCAAAAGGATATAAGAATCCGCTCACATTGGCGTCTTCTTTTCCATGCGCATCGGCCGACGGCTTCATAGGGAATGACAAGGGGATTTGTCCCACGTGCTTTGGAAAAGGTATCGGTAGCTTGCCCGACGGATTATATCTCCCAAACAGAACATCAGCAATAGCTGTACCCGTGCACTCTCCCAAGTACCAGGTTTCTAATATGGCCGGCAATTTTTGCGATGCATAATTAATAGTTACTGGCCTTCCGCCGACCAGTATCAGCACGGTAGGCTTATTTAGCGCGGCTACACGCTCAAGCAACTGCTCCTGCCTGCCGGGTAGTTTAAGATCAAGCCTCGATTTGGTTTCGCCGATGGTGTTTTCGTTGTCGCCTAAGACCAGGAATATTACATCCGATTTTGATGCTGCAGATTCCGCTTCCTTTAACGCTGCTTCTTCATCTTGATCTATAACAAAGTCCTCAATATCACTTTGCGGAAAGTTTTTGTCAGTATGCTCACAGCCTTTGGCATAGCGTATTTCAGTAGATGGAGCCAAGCTGTTTTTCAGCCCGTCGTATACGGTCACTACCCGTGCATGTGATGGGCCGTATCGCGACAGCAAGCTTCTTTCTTCTTTCGCGTTGGGGCCGATTATGGCAACGGATTTAAGTTTGTCAGCACTAAGCGGAAGCAGTTTTGTATCATTTTTTAGCAACACTATGCCTTCCTGTGCCGCTTTACGAGCCAATAACCTAGCCCCGGTATTGTGAACGATGTCGTTTGCCTGCTGAATATTTTCACGGTATGGATTGTCAAATAATCCTAATACGAATTTTACTTTAAGTACTTCACGTACCCGTTGGTTTACCACACTAACCGGTATGCTGCCGTTGCGTATACCGCGTCTTAACCCGCGTATGTAGTCGGCAGGATTCTTAAATTCCGTTCGCACGTTAAGTCCTGCTGTAAGCGCCAACCTTGCCGCATCTGCTGTGTCTTGTGCGACGTGGTGTTTTGCAAACAAATCTTCGAGCGCGTGGCTGTCGCTGGTTACATAACCATCGAAACCAAACTGCTTCCTTAAAATATCGTTCAGAAAATATTTGCTTGCAATGATCGGAACACCATCATAGTCATTATAAGATGCCATAACTCCTTTAGCCTTTGCTTCCTGAAATGCGACGCGAAACGGCTCCAAGTACAGATTCCACATCTCGCGTGGTGCCACATGCGGGTCGGTACGCACGGAGCCATCGCGACCGCCTACCGGTATGCTGTAAACCGCAAAGTGTTTTACGGTAGAAATAATCCCGTTTTGCTGAATGCCGGTAATGTTCTGTTTCCCTAACTGACTTACCAGGTAAGGGTCTGATCCATAAGTTTCTTCTGTGCGCCCCCAGCGCGGGTCCGACGCTACATCCAGTATAGGCGAGTAGACATTGGTATAGCCCAAAGCCCTGGCTTCGCGGCCCGTTACATCACCGATCTGATGGACAAGCTCTTTATCAAAAGAACTTGCCTGAGCCAGTTGTGAAGGAAAATAGGTTGCCTTCATGTGGTTGAGTCCACGTATACCTTCAGTAGTGAAGTCTACGGGTATGCCCAGCCGGGTTTGTTCAACGAACCATTTTTGTATAGTGTTAATCGCTTGTGTATGATTTGCGTATGGATATGCCCAAACCGTATCTTTACGATAACCGGTTAGCTGTTCGTCAATATTGGCAATACCATCTTTCCATAAGCTGTCCTTCCAGCCAGGAGTGGGTAGTCTGTCTTTCAGGAAAGCACCGTAACCATATAGCGTTACTAACTGGCAAGTTTTTTCCTCTATCGTCATTCGACTCAGTAAATCCTCAACACGTGCAACTGTTTTATTCCTTGGATCCTCATAAACGTCTTTATGGCCATTCTTGTTAAAATCTATCCAATCCCGGCGGTATATCGAATCCGGTAAAACGGTAAATGAAATAATGACCGCCGTACTTGCGGCTGCAGCTAAGGAGTATAGAAATTTATTCATTCAATAGTGGAAAATGTTTTGCTTGTTGTGTTAGCTATTTGCGCTGTTTTAAGAGCTGAAGCCAGACAGACTAATTGTGACCAAAATAGCATGCCGGATTAAAAAAAGCTTAATAGTTTATTAATCGCCGGTTCGCTTTTACTTGCTCTGAGCTGAAAAGGTCCGAAATTAGTTGTCAGCCTTGTTTAGAAGCAAAATTTATTATCGTTATTAATGCTTTGTTAATCTTTTATTAGAAGTTGCCCATAGTATTGCATTACTATTAAACGCTGCTGTGGTCGTCACCAATCCGCCCTGTGCGTAACTTTCTAATACCGTATAATCTAAATGAAAATTACTTCATCCTTATTCAAAGCAACATTGCTTTTCTGTTTAATGTGTTCAAAGGTGTATGCCCAAAAGGCAATCAAAATCGACGAACGTTTTGATGATTCTCTTATAAAGTATGAAAAGATAGGCCGGGGATTAGCGGGCATCAAAAGTTCGGTGCTGGTTACAAAGGATGCCTACCTTAGCTTTGGGGAAAAGGAATGGAGGAACTACGAGTTTAAGTTTAAGGCAAGAGTTCCCGATACGGCCAGGCAAGTACAGATTTGCGCCGGCTTCAGGGCGGGTAACCGCGATGACCGTTATATTTTAATGCTTAAAGGCGGCTCGCAAAAATTTTTATACCTGGCAAGGTTAGGTTATATGGGTACCGACGACTACCTGGCTTTGCGTGTGCTTAATTTTCAGCCCCGATCAGGTAAATGGTACCAGTTCCGCATCCAGTTGACGGGCGACCGCATACGAGTATTTTTAGAGAACGAAAACTTACCGAGAATTGATATAGTCGATAAGAATTCCAGACTTGCATTTTCAGGCAAGATAACCCTGGGTGGCAGTTGGATCACAAATGAGTTTGATGATCTGGTTGTAACGCCTGTCGATACAGCAGCCATTGCGGGACTGCCGGTAAAGGAGTTTGCCCTGCCTGCAATTGATAAAGCTTCCCAGCGTCTTAAGGAACGCGCTGCCTACAAGAGCATTGTTGTCAAGACAATCAAACCTGCACGCACCGAAGTCTCCTTAAATGGCAGATGGTTGTTCTCGCCCGGTTACGAGACTACCGATGAGGCCAAGGCAGTATCTCCCTTAGTAAAAGATGACAGCTGGCATGTGCTGACGGTACCTAACTTCTGGAACCCGATAAGGGTTTGGCTGCACGGGGAAAGATACAATGGTGGTAGTAAGGGCGTCGCCGATAACTATTTTCAAAAAGAAACAGAACGGTGCGAAAACTATACGTTCGATTATAAGAAAACAAGTGTGGGTTGGTATAGGCAATGGATCGAGCTGCCGCAAACCGTTACCGGTAAAGTTTTACAGCTCAATTTTGATGCGGTGTCAAAAGTCGGGGAGGTTTGGGTTAACGGTAAGAAAGCAGGTAGCCATGTGGGTATGTTTGGCAATTTTACGGTTGATGCCAGCAGTTTGCTCAAACCAGGTAGAAATCTGGTGGCCGTTAAGGTGGTCAGGGATTATGTAAAAGATATTCGGGATGCGGATAAAATTGCCGGAGTAGCTGTTACCGTGGAGGTAACCCAAAAGATGGTGAAAGATCTTGCTCATGGTTTTTTAAACGAAGACCCCGCAGGTATCTGGCAACCTGTATCCTTGACGATTACCAACCCTGTAAGAATTGAAGATGTATTCATCAAGCCTGATTTAACAGGAGCCAATATTGATGTAACCATAAAAAACTACAGTGGTGTAACCAAAACGATTTCGCTTGCAACGGTTATAAAGGATAACAGGATAAAAGATTTGCTCTACCATGGTGCTTCACTCACAGCCAGGGAAATCAAAGCCGGCGAAGAAAAGACATTTAGTTACCAGGTATCGGGCTTGAAACCCCGGTTATGGACGCCCGAAAACCCGAATTTATATGACTTTGGCTTTGCGCTAACAACGGATAAGGCGGCATCCGACCAAAAAAATATTACATCCGGTTTCAGGACCTTCAAGGCTGTCGGAGATTACCTTTACCTGAATGGCAAACGTTATTGGCTACGTGGCGGAAATCATACGCCGATGCCGTTGGCGCCTAACGATACGTTACTGGCTGATAAATTTACCAAATTGATGAAAGCCGGAAACATTATGGTTACGCGTACGCATACTGTACCTTATACAGAAACCTGGATGAACGCATCGGACCAGAACGGCATAGGCGTAAGCTATGAGGGAACCTGGCCCTGGTTGTTCCTGGAAAGCAGCATGCCCACGCAAAATTTAATAGACCTATGGAAGAAGGAATTTTTAGACCTGCTAAAAAAGTACCGCAACCATCCTTCGTTGTTGTTTTGGACTGTTAATAACGAAATGAAGTTTTACGATAATGACCCGGATTTTGAGCGTACAAAAGTGAAGATGAAAATTATTTCAGATGTGGTCAAATTGATGCGGGTCGTAGACCCGACCCGCCCGGTGGTATTCGATTCAAACTATAAACGCAATGTCAAAAAGTTCGGAAAGGATTTTTTGAAGGACATCGATGACGGCGATATTGACGACCCCCATGCTTACATCAACTGGTATGACGACTCGTTATTCGACTATTTCAACGGCGAGTGGCAAAAGAAGAATAAAAATGATGGTCGTCCGCTCATCAGCCAGGAGATGTCTACCGGCTATACTGACGAGACGGGCCATGCAACTCGTTTCTACAACTACGTCCACCAGAATCCCGAAGCACTTGCCGGTAAATTCACGTATGAATATAACGATCCGAAATATTTCTTAATTCCACAGGGATTTATTACCAAAGAACTGGCCGAAGCCTTACGCCGCAGCAACGATAGAGCAGCCGGTATACTGCACTTTGCTGCCTTGACTTGGTTCACAAATGTTTACCAAGCCGATAAAATAAAGCCATTCCCGGTTTACTACCAGGTAAAACAAGCTTTGCAACCTGTATTGGTAACTGCGGAACTTTGGGGGAGGCATTTTTACAATGGTAAAAAGCTGCCGACGCGCATCTGTATTGTAAATGATAAAGAAGATGGCACCATACTGCCGGCAAGTACCTTGCAATGGGAGCTTTTAGATGAACGGGGAAATAGCTTTGCTAAAGGAAGGACCGATATTCCGGCCGTTCCCCATTATGGTCGGCAGTGGGTCCAGCCCGCAATCCTTATTCCTGAAAACCTGCCGAGCGCAAGGGTTAATGGTAAACTGGTTTTGAAAATCATTGATCGAGCCAGTGTGGTGTCTGAAAATAGTTACGATCTTACTTTTCTGCAGAAAGCGGACATTATAAGAACACTTGCAACCAGTACAAAAATTGCCTTACTTGATACTAAAGGAACGTTATCGCCGGCGTTAAATGAATTGGGTATCAGCCATCAGACAGCCAGCTCAATAACCGATTTGATTAAATTAAAAGCGGATGTATATGTGTTAGCCGGAATCGATTCAAGCAATACGACTGCTGCTCAAACTGCACAGCTCAAAGATTTTATCAATTCAGGGGCACCTGTCTTGTTAAGCAATGCCGGGAATTTCAGCCATGTGCTTTTACCAGAATACATCAGAGGAATCAACAAGAGCAATGGGGAAGTAACTACCATGGATATCCCCGAATCGCCGGTGTTTGATGGTATCGAGCCGTTAGATACCCGTTTCTTTAATAATGAGTTAAGAGAGCTGCCATCGGTGGTTTCGGGAGCTTATCAAATCAACAGGAGGGATGGGCTTACTGCATTGGCGTCTCACACCCGAATACATGGCTACCTGCCAGGAAGCATGGATGCCCGGATGACGAAACTGGATAATCTGCGCGGTTTCCCTATTGTGCAGATTAAAGAGCAATCAAAAAACCTTATCCTTTCGGAAATACGTATCGATAAAGCCAAGACTGACCCGATTGCTGCGAGGTTGTTGCTTAATATGATCAATACACTTGTGAAATAGATCCCTCATAAAATAGCGAAAAATGTTAAAGATTGCTCAAATTGGTATCGTAGTTGGTGCTCTATTTTTGATAAGTACGGGCTCAAGTGTAGAGAACAGATCAAATTTGATCCGCAGACCGCAGGACAGCCTTCAAAAAGACAAACCAGACCCGCTAAAGCCGGATTTTATAAAGGTTCCGTTACAGGAATGGGAAAAGCCATTTACCGAGTTTCAATACAGAGTTTTAAAATATAGTGGGCATGTGCTGCCTTACCGTCTGTACACCCCGCCGGGCATGGTTGCAGGAAAATCCTATCCACTATTAATTTTTATGCATGGTGCCGGTGAGCGCGGTATAGATAATCGCCGGCAGTTCTTCAGATTTGCCCCCTTTAAGTTCTGGCTTAAATATCCTTGTTACGTTTTAGCGCCCGAATGCCCTAAACAGGAAGACGAAGGTGCCAATGGCAACGGCGTATGGGTGAACACCCCTTTTGGTGCGTCGAAACACGAAATGAAGGAAATACCTACATGGCCGATGAAACTAGCTATTACTGTTATCGATTCCTTATTAAGAGAGAAGAATATAGACAAAAGAAGGGTGTATGTAACCGGACTATCGATGGGAGGCTTTGCTACATGGGAGTTACTGCAACGAAAGCCGTCGGTATTTGCTGCGGCAATGCCGGTTTGCGGCGGTGGCGATTTGGCCTATGCAAGTAAAATTGCTAAAGTCCCGCTTTGGATATTTCATGGCGATGCAGATTCAACCGTTCCTGTGGCCAGGTCGAGAGACATGGTCAGTGCCATAAAAGCTGTTAGAGGCAAACCCAGGTATACCGAATATCCAAATGTAGGTCATGATGCCTGGACGCCTACCTATCCTAAAGAAGAAGTATGGGATTGGTTATTTGGTCAAAGACAGAAATAAGGATGTATCACAAGTAAGTTACAATGCAAATCCCCTATTAATGCATTATTAAGCAATTTTTAATCGGATGCCGCTTTCTTTGACTTCGATAAACAGCAATGTGACTCTCAAATATTCAAGTTGAGCGCTCGTTTATAAACCTTTTGGTCAATTATTTAGCAACAATTAATGAATGCTGTTTTAGGAATGTTAGTCAGCCGTTCCAATGTATCAACCGGTCTCGTTGATGTCAATAGCAAAACGTTGTACCAAAATACCTTATGTCAGTCAGCAATTGATTACTCCGGTATTTCTGACGAAATACTAAATACGCTGTTAGCTCATATAAAGCAGGCGTTTGAGCATACCCCGGTGCATCAGCAAAAAATTGCCATCGCAGTCCCCGGGCCGTTCGATTATGAGAATGGCATAAGTTTATTTAAAAGTCCGCGCAAACATGGGGCTATTTATGGCATTGATATAAAAACCTGGCTGGTGCGGCATCTCAAGGTAGATCCGGCTAACATTCACTTTGTAAATGACACGGCAGCTTTTTTACAAGGTGAAATTTTACACGGAAATGTAGGAAGTCACAACTGCGCGTTAGGCGTAAAACTGGACCGTACGCCGGGTATCTCAATCTTCGAAAATGACTTATCCTGCTGCGAGCCGCTGGAAAGCTTAGTTTTTAAAGATAGAACAGCACAAGAGTGTTTATCAACGCAGTGGCTTTCTAGAAAATATTATGAACTGACCGGTATAAATATGGAATTTGAATCTTATCGGTCTTCCTATTCAGGTACGATTAAGGATGTAATTAAAGAATATATAGAAAACCTGTGCATAATTTTAAGCCATTTCGTAAATGAGTATGATCCTCAGATTATCGTTATTGATGGCGATATCACCAAAGCAGTTCCTAAATTCTTATTCCAGATCCGTAGCGCCTTGCTAAAAGATCAAATTAAAACACCGGTTTTTCTGAGCACGCTCAAAAATATTGCTGCAATTACTGGGTGTGCAAGCCTTTTTCCAAATTAATGCCTAAGCTCCATACTTCTTATGAGTAAATTTCTAAACGCTAAGTTCAGCTACAAAGTCCTCGTTCTGATTGTCGGATTGCTATTAACGGGGATGATAGGTAATTCGTTTGCTCAAGATTCTAAATCCTCGACCTATTGGAACGTAAGGCTAAATATAAATGCATTGCGTCTGCCACCACCTCCGGCTAATTATAAGCCAGCTTTAGTGGACTTAGATCACGACGGTGACCCTGATGTCATCCGGTCAGTTACCCGCGACAGTATTGGTGTAATGTGGGTTGATGACAACGATGACATGAAGTGGGGAGATCTGGAGGGCGACACGTACAGCGACTGCTTGTTGATTGACCGTAATAGAGACGGAAGATACGGGGCGATGGGCGACTTAATTATTGATTGGGTCGATAACGATAATGATAAAAAGGCCGATATGCAGGTCATAGCCGATTACCCATTGGTGAAAAATGATAACCCCTGGCCTTACGGGCATTATATGTGGGTTATGGATATTGATAAAGACAATATTTTCAACTATATCGACTGGAACAATTTTGAAATAAAGGCCTGGGATAAGAACGGTATTTCGGATTTCATGCTTGACTACAGTGGCAATACCGAGTTCATGAAAATACACGTGGCCACTTACACGCTAAATAATTTGAAGATGAATTGGGAAAACCCCTTCATTTTTTATGACCCGGACAATGATGGTCTTTCTGAAATGGCGGTTCGCTTAGTTGACTCGCCTAAAAACTCCAAGCCCGGACAGGATACATACCAGACTAAACTTAGCGGTAATATCGACTGGATGTCTATTGGTATAGATATGGATAATGACAATGCTCCTGGTAACGATTTTGATTATGACCTGTCTATAAGTTTTAGGGGCGGGTTGCTCGATTATCGTGATCAGATACATTCGTTTAAAAATATGAGGGGATTGCCCGAGGCCGACCAGTTTTTTATGGATCCCCGCTGGCGGCAGTTAACCGAACTTGTCTATCCTGATCGCGACCATGCGCTCGACCTGGTATTTAACCGCGGCAAGTGGAAACAGGCTGTTTTGGTTTACGATGAGGACGACGATTGTAACCGTTGGGAGCGAGTAGAATTTTATGACCCTTCCGACCCATTCAAAGTTGGTACCGGCAAAGGCGGGCTCGACAATAATGGACAAGCAGATCCTGCGGGCGACCGGGGGGAGTGGGATAAGGATTTTTCAGGTAGCGGTAAACTCTATCTAAGCAAATTCGATGGTCGCATTCACCTGTATGGTGCAGAATGGGGTTGCTGGCGTATTGATCAGAACGCAACATTTTACCAGGGATGGGATCGGAAATGGCTGGCGAAGGATCCTTCCAAGTTTGCTACTGTTAAATATGTAGACGACGATCAGAATGGTTTTCTCGACAAAATACTTTATGATTTGGATGGAGACAAAGTATTTGAGGATTCGGTTGAGTTGAAGAAACTGGACATTAAGGATGATTGCGAATTAATCGATATATCAAAGTTTAAATACCAGGACTACACCGCGCTGCATAAAAGAATGGCCGACCAGCTATGGGCCAATGCGCAACTGGCTGTCAAAGCTGCTCAAAGTTTAGGTCTCAACCTGAGCTGGTATGCCAAGCTGATGCAGGTGCGTTCTGAAAAAGACCGGTACACCAACGGGTACTGGCTGCAATTTTACCTGTACCAGGACATTAAGAATTATTATATGCAGAAGAACGATCTCGGAAAGCTGGTGCAGCTTAAAAAAGCCTATTACGGAAGCAATTGGAAACTGTTAATTAAATAATCAGGGTGCGAACGCCCGTTAAATCCGACGTACATGCTTAATAAACTCATATCTGCAGTAACACTTCTCATGTCATGCCTTCTTTTTCAACAGGATGCTCATGCTAAAGACCTTTATATTAAGATCACCAATAGTTCGGACTTAAACCGGGTTGAAGAACTGGTTGAAATACCGTACTCTTTAATCAAACCATGGGTGACATCTTTTGACTCCCCTTTTGTGGTCAGGAATGCGGCTGGCAGCGAATTGCCGTACCAGTTGGAATATAAAGGTAATGCTGAACCGGCCAATGTGTTGGTACAGGTCACTTGCCGTGCAAAATCTTCAACCATTATCACCCTTAAAAAAGGTAAGCCTGCTGTTGTTGCTGCCCGAACATTTGCACGCTTCGTGCCTGAACGTTATGATGATTTTGCCTGGGAGAATGATCGCGTGGCTTTCAGAATGTACGGTCCAGCGCTGGAATCGAAGAAGGATAACGCTTTTGGTATTGATGTATGGAGTAAACGTACGTCGGCCTTAGTGGTGGATAAGTGGTATAAAGGCGATAATTATCATGAAGACCATGGAGAAGGCCTGGATTACTATGGTGTGGGTAAATCGCTAGGGGCAGGCGATATTGCACCATATATCAAAGACTCAATTTGCTATACTAATAATTACAAAACCTGGAAAATTCTTGACAACGGTCCACTCCGTACTACATTTCAGCTGTCTTATCCTGCAAAAGGTATTGACGGCTATCGTTATACGTTGACAAAAACCATTACCATTGACGCCGGTTCGCAACTAAACCGTATCCAGGCTGATTTTAATATTGTAGGTAAAAGCAGTTTGCCTGTGGTTATTGGCATCGTAACACGTAAGGGAGACGACGCCAGAATGCTATCGGCCGATAAAGGTGTGATAGCCTACTGGGAGCCCGATAACAAAGAGCATGGGACTACTGGCGTCGGCTGTGTGTTTGATTCAGGATTCGGCGGCGCTAAAGCCATGAACGGACATTTACTTGCCTTCGGTAATGTGGTTCCGGGTAAGCCCCTGACATATTATGCTGGTGCAGCATGGGACAGGGCAGGTTTAATTCATAATCAACAGGAATGGTTCAACTATCTTTCTGGGTTTCGAAGCCGTATTGCGAAGCCTTTATCGATAATATTGTTGTAAGTTGACCATACCAATTACATAGAAATTCCGAATGAAAACATCTTACGCTATTTTATTCACCATATGCCTGGTTCCATTTGCGGCATTCGGTCAGGGAGTAACCGGATCTGATCTGGACTATGTGCGCAGTACAACACGCAGGTTGCTGTTATCCGACACCGCTTATGCCACCGAACAGAGCTATCGGGTTACCGACGACGTCAAATACACCACCGATGGCCCCGGGTATTTCAAATCACTCAAAGAAGACGGTAGCTGGGCGGACCTGGACTATCAATCGCCCATGCGAAGTGCATGGCTGCCTTCGTGGCATTTGTACCGTACGATGCTGATGTGCCGTGTATATTATAAAACTCATGATGCCGTGTACCTGAAAGCCGTGCATCTGGCCCTGAAATTTTGGGTAAAAAATGATTTTCAATGCTCCAACTGGTGGCAAAATAATATCAATACCCCCTTTGCCTTTTCTAGCTTAATGATTATGCTTGACAAAGACGCAATTCCCGAAGAATTAGCTTACTTGAACCAGGTACTGGTCAAAAGAATGCCCGTTTATCGTGCAACAGGGCAAAATCTGATATGGCAATTAGACAACCAGGCACGTGCTGCTATGATCAATCATGATGAAGCAGGTTTTGCAAGATTGATAAAGGAGATGCAGTCCATTATAACGGTGTCGCTAAAGGAGGGTATCCAACCTGACTTCTCCTTTCAGCAACATGGCGTAATGCTGCAGTTCGGTAATTATGGACTCCACTTTGTAAACAGCTTGCTTTTTTGGATGACGGTTACTGCCAAAACCAATTTTGCTTTCGAACCCGGTAAACAGAAAATGCTTTTCGATTACTGCTCGAACGGATTACGCTGGACGGTTTTTAAACAGCGTATGGATTTGACTGCAATCGGGCGGCAATTAAGAACCGACTGCGGGTTAAAACGCGGGGAAGTATTGTTAAACAATTTTGGCCTGCTTCGTTCATTTGACACCGGAGATGCTTGTAAATATGCCATGGATGGGTTTAACTATCCCGGCTCGGCTAATTGCACGCTCAAAGCAAATAGGAGTTTTTGGACGAGCGATTACATGGTGCACATGCAAAAAGATAAGTATATGATGAGTGTTAAGATGCATGGTTCATTCGTTAAACGCATAGAATCGATAAACGGCGAAAACCTCAGAGGCCCTTACCTGAATGATGGCGTTACCCTTATACAGCAAACCGGTAACGAATACCGCAATATAGAGCCATTGTGGAACTGGCAAATGCTTCCGGGCATAACCACCGATACCAGCATCACCTTAACCAAAGCCTTTGCTACGGCCAACAATTCGCCATTTGTAGGGCAGGTGAGCGACTCGGTGGCGGGTATAAGCGCCATGATTTATAACCGCATGGACGTGAAGGCCAACAAGAGTTACTTTTTTGTGGATGATATGCTGATCGCTTTAGGAGCGGGCATCACCTCATTGCATCCGACACAAACATTTACCACAGTTAACCAACGATTTGCAGGTAATTCCAAAGTTTATTTAGGCAAAAATAAGCAGGGTGAGGCATGGCTATGGCACGACAATATGGTTTACATTTTCCCGGATAATAAACAGGAGCCGATCACCGATAACGCCAAAAGACAGGGCAACTGGATCAACATCGATAAAGCTTCAGCCGATAAAACGGTTAAGGGCGAGGTGTTCACCACATATCTATCTCACGCTAAAAAGAACGATTATGCCTATATAATTAAACCCGCCGTTAACTTGGAGCAAGCCAAAAGTATTTCGGAAAACACCTCTGTAAAAGTTTTGGTAAATACAGCCACTGTACAAGCCATACAATCGGGCAGCAGGGTAATGGCTGTATTTTATGCACCCGGTTCGGTTACTATGGACAATAAACAGGTAATCAAGGCCGATAAGCCTTGCCTGGTTATCCTGAATACAGGCAATGGTAATGTTTGGGTGTCCGATCCTACACGTACAGCAGCAACTATTAGCCTCGAAATAGGCAAACGCACTCGCCAGGTACAAATGCCATCGGGCGATTACGGAGGTTCAACCATTAAAATGTGATGCTACGCTGATGCATCGAATGCTTCCGCAACTCTAAAAACTTTGATCCATTTATATATGAAAACAATTATATCCGCTTTAGGCGCTTTACTGTTACTGGCTGGTTTGTCGCCCTTATCAGGAAGATTTACGGGCAACCATAACGTAGCCGTTGCGCCTGTAGTTGAGAAATCATACACGCCAGACCCATCAACGCTGGATAAAAAGGTAATGTTTGGCTACCAGGGCTGGCATGCCACACCAAATGATGGTTCGGGAAACCGGGTATGGCGGCACTGGTTCGGCGGCCGCTCGCCCGATTCGGCCAATGCCAATTTTGATGTTTGGCCCGATATGCGGGAGTATCCGGCGTCGGTACAGGAGCCAACCAACATGAGTTATCCCGACGGGCGCAAGGCCAGCTTGTATTCGGCCTATAAATACGAAGCTGTAGATGTACACTTTAAATGGTTAAAGGATAATGAGCTGGACGGTGTTTTTGAACAGCGTTTTTTGAGCGATGTAGGCAGCCCCGGTGGCCGCAGGCATTTTAACCAGGTGGTGCGCAACGTTAAAAAAGCCAGCGAAAAGTATAAGCGCATATACTGCATCATGTACGATATATCGGGGGCAGGCAAAAACTGGAAACAAAACCTGCTGGCCGATTGGAAATACCTGGTCGATTCGTTACAGATTACTAAAAGCAAGAGTTACCTCAACCATAAAGGCCGCCCTTTGCTGGCCATTTGGGGCTTAGGGTTTAACCATACCGGTTTTGCCACCGTTTCGCAGGTCGATTCATTACTAAACTGGTTTCATAACGGGCCCGACAAAAAGTATCGCGCTACCATTATGGGCGGCGTAAACGATAACTGGCGCAGCCATACAAGCGACTGGATGGCCGTTTATAATAAGCTGGATGTGCTGAGCCCCTGGGCCGTAGGGCGCTACGGCAGCATGGCCGCCGCCGATAATTTTAAAGAACGTGTTATTGTGCCCGATATAGATTATTGTAAAAAACAAAAGGTTGACTACCTGCCGGTTATTTTCCCGGGTTTTTCCTGGTATAATCTACGCCACGGCCGATCCGCGTTTAACCAAATTCCGCGGAATGGCGGCAATTTTTATTGGCGTCAATCTTATAACGTCATTGATGCCGGCGTGAAAATGATTTATATCGCGATGTATGATGAGGTAGACGAAGGAACAGCCATGTATAAACTGGCAAAGTCTAAAGCTGATAAACCGGCGAGGGCGAAGTTTATTTCGGCCGATCAGGACAATGAACACCTGCCGTCTGACTGGTACTTGCAGCTGGCAGGCGCAACAAGCAACATCTTGCGGGAGGGGAACGGCAACACCGATAAAATACCTCGGTACCTGTTTAACAAAATTAAATAAGCAGCTAAGTACAAGTATGGTGCACCGACCTTAGATGATGCAGGCGGCTTATCAGCTACGGGACTATCTAATCAATGATGAAGCCCGGACAACGACCTCTGAATCTATACACAACCGGTTGGGTTCCATTGACTGTTGGGCACTCTCATCCAGGTATTTTAATAATTCTCTTGCTGCTGTTTGTCCCATTTCATTGCCCTTATAATTGACGGTGGTCAGGTTGGGTTCAATAATACGGGAGAGCGGATCGTTGTTAAATCCAGCTATGGCAATGTCATTAGGCACACTTAATCCACGTGCCTTCAATTCTTTGATACAGGCGACAGCGCACAGGTCATTGGTCGCAAAAATGGCGTCGGCTTGTTTTGACAAAGCAAGTGTTCGGTCAATGATAGCTATCGGATCAGGAGCGTTTAAGCTGGTAGTAACAACCATTTGGGGCTCATAAGGAATGTGGTTGTCCGATAAAGCTTGCCTGTAACCTTTGAAGCGGTCGATATACACGCTATGTATTTTGTTGGAAGTGACATGCACAATCCGACGGCAACCCTGTTCTATCAAATGTTGGGTTATATGGTATGCAGCCTTGATGTTATTCGTACTTACCGTTGTAAAATTAGAGTTAGCAGGTGTTTTGTCGAAAAAAACGACCGGAATATTTCGTTTTGAATACATATTGAAATGATCAATATCCCGGGTTTCATTAGAAAGTGAAGCCAGTAGCCCGTCTACCCGATTTTTATACATGCTTTCTGCATTCTTGATCTCTTTATCAAGCGTTTCTAACGATTGGCTGATAATGAGGTTATAATTTGCCTGGTAAATTGTTTGTTCTATACCCGCAATTACATCCGAAATAAAGCAACTATTTAAACGAGGAACAATTACACCAATCGTATTACTTCGTTGTTTGCGAAGGTTGCTTGCCAAAAAATTTGTTCGATACCCCATTTGCCGTGCCATTTTCTGTACTCTGCTCTTGCTGATCTGACCAACGCTGGAATGGTTTGCTAGTGCGCGGCTAACCGTAGCAGCAGATAGATTTAACTGCTTAGCAATATCATATATAGTGACTTCTTTGTATATCTCCATGCGGCTCTTTAGTTCCGGCCCTGCCGGGCTAATAAGAAAATAACCCGTGTAATGATTCATTACACGGGTTGAAAATTTGTAGCTGATACTAATTTAGTAGGCGATTTGTGATTTTATTTCACTGAAAAATGACTTTTGATTGCTTTCAAATTTTAAAGCCAATTTCCAATCGCCTTTTTTCTGCGCCACTTTGATCAGGAAGTGATTCCAGCCTTTTTCCAATGACAACGCCGGTATACGATTCAGTTTATCGACACCCTCATCTTTGTTCGATTCGCTAATTATCTTACCGTTTAAGAAAGCCTGGTAAGCATGATCGGCACCTATCAGCATATCAAGTTTCGGCATGTCCGGTTCAGCTAATAAATCACTGAGTGATCTTGGACTGTAGATCCAGAAACTTGCGTAAGTGACCGCATTTTCTTTGGGGCCTTGCAAGTTCATGCTGCCGAGATCAAATACTCCGTTTGTCGCCCTTGCGATTTCCCAGAAATGCGCACTTGCCTTACCGCCCGGGTAGATAGTGCCATCTTTTGCATGCTTTAAGATCTCCAGCCGCGTGGAATCAGCTTGTCTGCCTTCCAGGCTGAAAGAACCAAGCATAAGTGCATTTTCAAGACTTCCATTGCTATTGATAGCGTTTAAGCGGTTGTTGGCACGGCTAAAGCTGAAGCCCAGGTTCAGAAATAATTGGCGAACTAAAGAGAATGACGTTCTAGATAGGGCCTGGGGGTCTAATGCGCAGTAATAGATATTTCCGTTCAAGACCAGTGCTCCACCGGCTTGCTTGGCTTCGCGCTCACTTCGCAGAATGGCAGCAGTCTTTAAATATTCCGCTCGTTTGTTCCAGCGCAGCCAGTTTGGATTCGCGGCGCTGAGAATTACCTTACCGCCTTCAACAAATGCACCGGTCAGGCCATGGGTCATGACCGGGTCATTTGTAATTTCTGAAAAATAGAAATCAGCGTTATCCATATTTCCTAAGATCGGGTCTATCACCCCGGTTGTAAATGATGTTGCATTTCGGGTAGTGAGGGCCACCGGGGAGGGGAGGTAAGCATTTATAGCCGGAAGCGACTCCGTGGATGTTCCCCATATCATTACCTTGCCACCAGCACTAATGACACTTCTTTCCAGCGCTAGGAACTGCGCACCTTGCAGCGGATGAACTCCATCAATGATTAAAAGCGTTTTGGCAGTAGGTTTAAGTTTAAAGTTGTTGAAATTGCTTATACCCATATCGTGTAGAAGATGGCTGATAACTGAATCCTTGTCTGTGGAGAGCAAGGTTACAGCAGAAAACTGGAGTTTGTTTCCGGCCGCTTCGGTTCTCACAGGCGATGGTTTTTGGGCAACGAATCCTGTGTCTGCAAAAGATGCTTTTATAGCGTCAAAAAGCGGCCAGGGTTTATACAAGGGTAGGGAAGTGTCATAGCCTGGATTAAGTGTAGTGGTGTAAGGGCCTAACCTTTCCGGCTGTACGCCGGGCTTACCTTCCTGATAGGGTCCGAAGAAGATGCCGTCCGACGGTTGTGGCGCGCGGGTAGTGTCTTTAAGCCCTAATTCTAAGGGTTTTATACCATACCATACAATATTGAAAACGGAATTATAAGAGGAATGAAATTTTTTGAGCATATTAATCAGTTTGGTAGCTTCCATGGCTACCCCTTCCATGCGCCCTTGCTGCGAGACATATGAACGATTCCCGTTATATGTTGCAGACTGTAGCGGTGTGGCATAGTAAGCCATTCCAGCTTCACCAATGCCCCATATTTTGCCTTTCGAGGACAGATTACGATAATTAGCTTCGCTGCCACCATAATGACCTATAATTATGGGTGAATTAAGTTCAGCCTGTGATTCTCCGTCTCCTGATATCCATGGCCTTGAGGGATCCAATTCACGGGTAATTTTCATCCATTTGTTGATCTCGGCCACCTGCCTTTTTACGAGAGAATCAGGAGAGCGGAACACACCCATCGCAACAGGTACATTTTCATTACATACACTCCAGCCTAATACGGATGGGTGATTACGGTCCCTCAACACAAATCTCCGGAGATGTTCTTCACTGTTTTTCCAATACTCTTCCGAATTGATTTTTGGACCGCCATCGCTTGCCCACATACCGGTTTCATCCAGCACGCAGATGCCCATCTCGTCGGCCATGTCTAAATAAAACTGAGGATAAGGCTGGGCATGGAGCCTTACTGCATTGGCATGGCTGTCTTGTAATAGTTTATACCAGGCCCAGGCATACCGGCGCGTCATTTGTGGGATACCCATAAAGTGCCAAGAATCACCGTTAAATACAATAGGCTTCCCATTTAATAGATACTGGCTTCCTTTAACGGTAAATTGTCGCCAACCAAACCGGGTATACTGCTTATCACCGGTGTTTTTTCCATGTTTCGTGGTCAGCACCAAGCCGTATAAATTGGGTTGTTCGGGCACCCATTTTTTCAGGGCGCCGTTTATCTTTACCTTAAGGCTTACAATCTGTTGCGATTTAGCTGCTAAAACAACTTTAACCGGTTTAATGCTAAGTACTTTATCCCCAAGCTTCCATTTGGGTTCGGGTGCATCGGCAACGCTTTGCCCTGCCTGGTTAATCCACGGGTAGATATCACCCTCAATAGCTACTTCTTGTTGTTTTTCAGATGTGTTTGAAACGGTAACATCGACAAGGAGCTCGTCTTGATCTACCTGTGGTTTAACAAAAGAATTCTGAATGTTTACCGCTGGTTTGATAACCAGATTTACGTCCTGCCATATCCCTTTGATATGTTGCCCCCAAAATGAGCCTGCTACATAAATTCTGCGACCAAATTTCCCCGGCTGGTTAAAAAGTTCGGCATCGGCGACCCAAACCATCAGTTCATTATCCTGACCATCCTTCAGCCATTGCGTGATATCAATTTCAAAAGGGAGAAATACGTCCATGTTTTCGCCGACACTATGACCGTTGAGAAAAATTTTGCTGTAGCCGTCAATTGCATCGAAATGAATAAATACGCGCTTACCTTTCCATTCTTTCTTGTAAGAAATTTTTTTCATCAGCCAGCCCGCCCTGACACTCTCCCACTTTTTGGGATAGCTCGGATAAGTGAGAAAATCACCTCCGCTGCCGTCGCCTCTCGCGAAGCTGTTCACGTTCCAGCCTGAAGGAATTTTGATAGGAGTGGGGTCCCATTGCGGATTTACCGGTAGTTCCGGATTGGTGAGCTGTTCTTTTTTTAATTTGTCCGCCTGACCGACAGGAAGGAACTTCCATGTACCGTTCAACGAGACTGCATCCCGGAAAGGTTTTTCCGCCGGAGCTAAGTAGTCCGCAGTAGGCGCAAAGTCACGATTGAAAGTCGTTGTCTGAGCGCTGGAATACCCTGCTGTTGCCGAAAATACCGCTCCGAGTATAAGGCGTGTACCACTTTTGGTGAGGAATTTTAACATAAATTATGGATTCAACTGGTTGGTTATACAAAAGACTAATAAAGTATGTGGTACTTAATTAAGTATTAATAAATACATAATTGCACAAAGCAGAGGTGCTTTTTCTAGTCAGATCAGTAACATCCTTGTTATTCTTTCAATTAATAGAGATTGTGAATCCGGTATCGCGATGTCAACTTTTGTTTGAAGCGAAACCAGTTAATTATTTATTAGACTTTGATTAATCCCGCCTCTTTACTTTATCAGATAAACTTCTTGTAACCATTTCCTGACGTTTGATTTAGGGGAATGCTGCATAAACCAATACATAAATTTAAATTACATTCATGACCATTAAACCCAATTTTACCGAAAAGAAATTTTTGATTACGCTAGTTTTTGTCACCTCCCTGTTCCTTTTCTGGGGACTTGCAATTTCCCTTGCTGATGTGCTGAACCGGCACTTTCAGGCAGTGCTTCACGTATCTAAGGCACAATCCGGACTCGTACAATTTTCCATATTTGGTGCGTATTTTATCATGGGGATTCCGGCCGGGCTGTTTATGAAAAGATATGGCTATAAAAGTGGGGTGCTTTTAGGCCTGACCTTATTCGCTTTAGGTGCCTTTCTATTTGTACCTGCTGCCAATAGCCAATCTTTTAATTTCTTCAGGCTTGCCTTATTTATTGTCGGATGCGGCTTGTCAACTCTTGAAACCGTTGCCCACCCATTTGTCGCTTCCTTGGGCCACCAGGAAACGAGCGACCAGCGAATCAATTTCGCCCAATCCTTTAACGCAAT
Source organism: Mucilaginibacter sp. PAMB04168 (assembly GCF_039634365.2). NCBI lineage: Bacteria > Pseudomonadati > Bacteroidota > Sphingobacteriia > Sphingobacteriales > Sphingobacteriaceae > Mucilaginibacter > Mucilaginibacter sp. PAMB04168. Next base: position 3,538,084 of record NZ_CP155079.2, on the reverse strand, counting down.
GGGTACCATGCTCGGGCCGCTTATCGGCTCGTTTTTTGTTTTTGGTAACGCAGGAGACAGCGACGTCGATGGCTTGGCATCGGTTAAAACCCTGTACATCATTTTAGGTACGGCAGTTGCTCTGGTTGCTATCTCATTCTCCTTTGTTAAAGTTCCGGCGCTGATAGATCCTCATGCACCGATTACTCAAGGATTCGATGTGGAGGAAGTTCCTGTGCCGTCAAAGAAGCTGTTTCAACATCGTCATTTTGTTTGGGCTGCCATTGCACAGCTTTTTAACGTAGCTGCACAGTCTGGTACCTGGGCTTTCTTTATAAATTACAGCCATGAAAAAATGGGATTTACTGATAAAGCAGCAGGAACCTATATGGGGATATTTTTCATGGGCTTAATGTTGGTTGGTCGTTTTACTGGCACTGCACTCATGCGTTTCATTGCACCTAACAAATTATTGGCCGCATTCGCCCTCAGCAACATTTTAATGTGTATAGTAGTTGCGCAGAGTTGGGGCTGGCCTTCCTTTATTGCCTTGCTCATGATTAATTTCTTCTTCAGTATTATGTTTCCGACCATTTTTAGTTTAGGTATCAAAAATCTGGGAAGCCAAACGCAGCAAGCTTCGTCGTTTATCTCAATGGGGGTTGTTGGCGGTGCCTTTTTTCCGCTGTTAATGGGCCAGATCGCTGATCATGATGTAGCAAAAGCCTACTATCTACCCATAATCTGCTATCTGGTTATTTTCCTGTTTGCCGCTAAATTTTCCAAAGCGCGCAATTAAGGAATTATTCTTTATGAAGATTGGCTGGCGGATAGCAGAACCTGCCTTCTGGTATCTATTCAGTGATTTTTCCCTCACAGTTGTGCACTATTAAACGTCTATCGGTTAATGGATGTAAGCGCCGACCTTTTTGGAGCACGATCATGGTATGAACCTGAGGTTGAGTGGGCGGTTTTCCCGCTCAACCTAAAAGCTAATTTAAATGGTCAACTAGTGCTGGCAGGAACTGAATGTTCCTTAACAGTGATCAAAGTTCATTACGGATACCAAGGTGGAAACATTCTTCTACTTCATTTAGGAAATTAAGCGAAGAGGCAGATCATTCACGATGAATAATTTTGATCTAAGATTTGAAAACAAACAGAATTATCAACATGGCTATCTGAGGTTGCGTTTGTTGTGATATTGTCTGGAAATAGCAACTAATCTTACTGTGTTATTAATAATGATAAGGAGCGCGATATGCCCTTAACACGACCATTCGCAAAAATAAATGCTTTTCCCGCCGACATTAAGAAATTATTAATCATTTTTTATGAAGGCGCCGCTTATTTCAGCCCCGATTATAAACCAACAAATTCATTACCCTAATTGAAATTATGAAAAAAATTTTACTAGTCATTGGGTTAGTATTTTTTTCCGTAACTGTTATTGTAGCCCAAAGCAATATCGTTATCACGGGAAAAATTACTGACGAAAACAACGAGGCGGTAGTAGGAGCTACTATCTCCCTCCAAAACGGGCAACGGTCAACTACCACTACCGTAAACGGTAGTTATTCGATTACCGTGGCAAATACGAATGCCGTATTGGTTATTACATCGATTGGCTATAAGACCCAGGCAATCAAAGTTGGGGCCAACAAGGTAGTTGACGTCAAGTTGGTTCCTGACGTAGCAACATTGAAGGAGGTCGTGGTCACTGGTGCATTAGGCATTCAGACACAGGCTAAAGCCGTAACCTATGCTTCGCAATCGGTAAACATGAACTCCATGAACGAGAATCGCGATATCAATATCGTCAATAGCCTTGCCGGGAAAGTGGCCGGTATACAGGTGACTTCAACGGGGCAGCCAGGCAGTTCCAGTCGTGTTATACTGCGTGGAGAGAGTTCTGTATCCGGCAACAACCAGCCGCTTTGGGTCGTTGATGGTGTTCCTATCGAAAATCAGATGGGCGATTCTTTTGGCAATAACCTGGATTATGGCAATGGGGCTGCCGACCTGAACCCAAATGATATCGAGTCGATTGAGGTGCTCAAAGGCGCTAATGCTGCTGCTTTGTATGGTCAGCGGGCTGCAAACGGCGCCATCTTGGTCACGACCAAAAAAGCGAAAATAGGAGACAAAAGCTTCGGCGTGACATTTAACCAAAATAGCCAGGTATATGCGATCTCTGAGTTTCCCGCCTACCAGAATGTATACGGTGAGGGTACTAACACCCGGTTAGTCACGAACAACGCCGCCATTTTCGGCACCACGGGCGCTGTCAATATGGGCACGAGTAACGTTTCCTGGGGAGCGCCCATGTTGGGTCAGCCGTTTAACACCTTCAGCGGGCAACCTCATGGTTACAATCCTCAGCCCAACAATATCCGTGATTTATATCAGAAGTCGGTAGCCAGCGTGACGAATATTTCCGTTAACAAAGCCGACCAATCCTCTGCCTTCAGGCTTTCCTACACGTTTACGAGTGGAAACGATGTGATAGCCAATCAGAACCTTAAGAAGAAGCACAACCTCAATTTCAATGCCAGCCGCAAGCTCGGCGATAAACTGACCGTTGAGTCGCGTGTGGCGTATACAAATGATGATACAAAGAACAGGACGGCACGGAATCTTGATCCCAACAGTCCGATGTCAGCCTATGTATTTATGACCCGCAGTGCTGACGTTGCGGCGTTTGACCCCTGGAAAGATGCTAATGGCAGATCCGTGCAGCGGGCTAATCTTGCCAGCGCAGAAAACCCGCTTTGGGTGATCAATGAAAATCAGAACAACGACAAGCATACCAGGCTGATCGGAGGCGTGACCGTTACCGGCCAGTTGACCAAGAACCTAAAAGTGCGAGCCAACGTGGCGGGAGATTTGGATTACGGCCGTTCCTTTATCTACCGGGAAATTGGCGCCAGGCTCGACACTAACGGCTATTACCAAAACGCGAACTATGCCTCGCAGAACTGGATATATGAAGGCTTGATGACCTACAACAAAGATTTTGGTAAGAATTTTAAGTTCACGGCGAATTTCGGCGGCAATATTCAATCTTACTCCTATACCCGATCCACGAATACAGTCGAGGCGCTCCAGGTGCAGGATAAACCCACGATCTCCAACGCCAATGCTTTTCCTACGTCTACAGAGGCACCCAGAAGCAGCCAGATCAATTCATTATTAGGTTTCGCGACCCTTGGATACAAGGATTTCTTGTTTCTGAATGTCACCGGGCGTAATGACTGGTCGTCCATGTTGCCGAGCAATGCGCGCTCTTTCTTTTATCCCTCTATAGGCGGTAGTTTTCTTTTCTCGAATTTTCTCAAGGACAACGCGATCATCAGCTTTGGTAAATTAAGGGCGTCTCTGGCCATTGTGGGCAATTCCGGTCAGCCTTACCAGCTGCTCAATGGTTACAATAGTACAGGTCTTTTCCTGAATAATCCCGTATTGAGCTATGAGCAGTCACTGAAGAATTTCAACCTGAAGCCTGAGCGTAAATCTTCAAAGGAGATCGGCGTTGATATGGGCTTTTTTAAAGATAAAATAAGCCTCAATGTAACCCTTTATCAGGATAACACAACCAATCAGATTCTTACGGCTAACACGCCATACGAAACGGGTTACACAACACGTGTGCTGAATTCGGGAGAGATCAGAAACCGGGGAATCGAGGTATCCATGGGCGGTGTCCCGGTTAGAACAAAGGATTTTGCCTGGAGCGTAAATGTTAACTTCTCCAGGAATATCAATAAGGTATTATCCTTGTCGGAAGGTGTGCCTTCCCGGGCCTTGGGTGGCCAGGTCCTGGGTGTAACGACTTACGCCGAAGTTGGTCAGCCATATGGCGTGATCCGGGGTAGCGGACCGTACATGGTTGGCGACAAAGTGCTGGTGAGCGCCAACGGAAGGGTACAACCAGAACTTAATCTGGCTTTTGGCAGCTTCAGGCCGGATTGGCTGGGTTCTTTCCAGACCGGATTCAAGTATAGAGGTTTTGATCTTTCCGCCCTGACTACGGTCAAATGGGGAGGCCTCATCTATTCTGCTACTTATGGCCGCGCAAATGGGAATGGAACAACTATTCAAACGCTGGATCCCATGTTTGGCCGTGAAGAATGGCTGTTCTCCAGAGGTATTCTCGGGGAAAATGGTAACGAGTCAAGCGGTATTGGTTTAACTGTTGGCGGAAAAGCCACGGCTTATGAGGACGCGGAACGCCGTAAGGGAGGCCAATATCCTAATTCCTATTTTGTGCAAACGCAAAACGGAGCGATAGTTTATGGTCCGGACGGCCGCATTCTGCCGGGTGCAAAAAACAATTCGTATGTAGACCCTCAGCTTTTGGCCAACGATATGGTACTTAACAACGTTCCGGCTATTACATTTGATGCTACCTCCATCCGTATCAGTGAGTTGACAGTAGGCTACACGGTACCGCCAAAATATCTTGCACGCGTCGGGAACAGTTTCATCAAAAGTGCCAGGTTAGCGCTAATTGCCCGTAACCCCTTTATCATTTATAACAAAACGCCACGCGGAATCGATCCGGAAGCTTCTTATTCAACTGGCAACCAACAAGGAATTGATAATGGCGGCTCGTTTCCTTACCGCCAGTACGGATTTGATTTTAGAGTATCCTTTTAACAACGCTTTCAATGAAAAAGTATATATATATAATTTGTCTGGTAGGTATGATCCTGCCCGCTTGTACAAAAAACTTCGATGATATTAACACCGATCCCTCAAGATTTGAAAATGCAACACCCGAGGCGATTATGGCCGGGGCGATCAAGCGCACCAATGATGCTATGGCCAATAACAATACACAGCGCTGGTGGGATATCGCACACTTCATCATACAGCAGGGTAATCGATATGACGTAACGGATGCCCGTGGTAACGGGATATGGAAAACGATGTATGTTGATGTCTTGAATAATATTCAACAGGTCATCAGAACCTATGAGTCTAACCCTGCCTTCAACAACCGGGTGCAGGCTGCCAGAATATGGCGTGCCTACGTGTATTCTATATTGGTTTCACAGTTCGGCGTAATTCCCATCACACAGGCCAATAATGTGGACTACCTGCAAAACATCACCTTTAATACAGAGGATGAAGCTTATGCGATTATCCTGAGCGAGTTAAAGGATGCTGCATCGAAGATCAATCCCTCAGGCGACCGGTTTACTTATGATGTGCTCTATGGGGGGAATATGCTCAGCTGGAAGAAATTCGGCAACACCCTAAGATTAAGGGTTGCGCTCCAGTGCACCCGGAATTTGGGGGAGGAGGCAAAAAAACATATCAGCGAGACAATGGCTGATGAGGCGAATCTCATCAACACGGAGAATGAAACTGCCAAGATGAACTACGAAAATGTGATCAATAATGAGAACCCGTATTATATCAGGTTCAAACGGAATACATTTACACTACCTCAGCCGAAGATGAGCGATTTTATAATGCTTTACTTCCGCTCTTACAAGGATCCTCGGATGGAGAAATATTATGCTCCGGTGCCGCTGGCTAGCCGATATTTGGTTCAGGACACCTTGAAAAATGTGGCTACTGACTCCATGTATGTCGTTTCTTACCCGATACCCTATAATGGTTATATCAAAGCCGGAAAGCTGCCCTCGTGGACGAGCTTTTCCAATTCCGTAGATCCTTTGCAGGCATCCAATATCAACTCTTTTTCTGAACCGGTAGCTGATGTTTACGCTGCAAATCGTCCTTTTGTCATATTATCTTATGCGGAGGCACAATTCTTAAAGGCTGAAGCCAAAGAAATTGGATTAGGCGGAAGCCAGCTGGCGGAAGCTTATTATTATTCAGGTATCGATGCCTGCTTTAACAGGTTGGGGATCAGTACGGCCGAACTGAATGCTTATAAAGCGCGGGACGGTATCAAATGGAACACCCAGGGAAAAGGGTTTAGTAACTACCTGGGCAATACCAACGCAGATATTCCAATAACGAACATTAATAAAATTTGGGTACAACGTTGGTTGAATTATTATCCCGACGGGGCTTTTGAAACTTGGAACCTGCAGCGTCGCACACGTGCTATGCGGTTCCCGCCACACACGAACCCTGCCAATAACCTTTTAGTTAATACGGCTGCTGATATACCACATCGCGGGAGTTATCCCACCGATCTTGTGGGCTTGAATCCTGTTGGATATGCCGATGCGTTGAGAAAATTAGGCATTAACGGCATTGATGATACGCAACCGACAACCTATTTGAAATTTGAGGCGCCGTATACCGTCAGCGACTGGACGCCTACTCAAACTTTCTACAATCTGGCTTACCTCCAGAAATGGTACGGAACGACAGTTGAAGAGCTTAAAGCTTCAGGAACCACATTTACCGTTTTATCAAAATTTAAATAAAGAAGAATGAACCATATATTTTCAATATTCAGGATGCTGCTGTTGGTGTTACTGGTAGGGTCACTTGCCTCCTGTAAAAAAGACAACGAGGACCCATCAGTCGAGGACTCATTTTTAAATTATGAGATCGAGGAGATACCCGTTACCGAAAACTATAACGTCGGTGCTTTCTATACTTTTTTTACAACATTCAATGCCAATGTAAAAGAAACGCCGGTGCTGGGCAAATATACGATGTCCAATGTGTCTGGCGTGCCGCTCAACATCATGCAGGCGCACCTGGGTTATGCGGTCCAGGGCGGCATCGATTATTTCGTCTTTAACTTCAGATCCTTAAACCGGGATGTTAACAATTACAAAATCGACACCACGGTGATCAGAAGTTATTTGAATGCGGGTCCCGAGAATAAAGTGAAGTTTGCCATTAATTATAACTTTTCAAGCTATGCCTTGACCGATGCTGCACCACTGGAAAGCAACGCGCAAAAACTTTCGCAGTTTTATGATGACTTCGCCAAGATGGAAAAATATTTCAAGAACCCCAATTATATGAAGGTTGACGGTAAAGCGCTGATCTTTATCAATGATTCCAGAAACCTTTATTCCAATGACAACAAAGCGATTTATACAGAATTAAGGAGCAGGTTGAGGGCTTTAGGAGTTGAACTTTACATTGTGGGTAATCAGGAAAGGTGGTCACCGCCGGCCCGATATGCGCCTGCACGTTTTGCTGGCTGCGTAGATGCCGTTTATCACCAGTCCTTACTATTGAACAATGCCTATGCATGGGACTTCTTCTATGTACTTCCACAGGCCATGGACCAGAATCTAAAATACAACCGCGAGTACCTGGCCCAACATTACTCATTGGAGTACATTCCGAATATTTACCCCGGCAATGACTTTAAGATTACGGCACCAACTTCCGTATTTCCAAATGTAGAACGAAAGGATGGTGGTGCAATGTATCGGAAGTTGTGTAACGTGGCGAAGATGAACGTGAACAACAAGGGTCGCTTAGTATTGATCGATTCATTTAACGACTGGGCGAACGGCACGCAACTGGAGCCTGCACAAAGCTATACTGATTCTTATTTGAATATCACCAAACAACAGTTTAAGCGATAGCCAAAGCCATGAAACTGAAGAGGTCGCATTTGTTGCGGCCTCTTTTTTTTTGCGGTTATTAATGTTAAGTACTTAAATACCGTCTCATAAGTGCAGTTCAGGATGTAGCCCGAAGGTTGACGCGCTACACTGCCTGAGGACACGGTGTTTGATTCCGGCACTTAGATGTGAATTTATTATTTTGAAATTCAAAATGATAAATTCACATTATAATATCTGAAAATATACGATACTTCCTCAACTGTCTTCTAATAAGCCTAATGTTTACAAAAAATAAAATAATTTTTTCTGGCATGGAAGTTTTCAAATTACATGTTAAATTTGAAGATTAAACCAATTATTCAGCAGTCCATTTCGCCGGATAAACCTCTATATCGACTTATGGTATAATTTTGCAAATGGTGTTTCCTAATTATAATGTACAGAGCTATTTTTTATAGAATTTTTGGAGCTTTATTTTTTATCTCCTCGGCAACAAATGCTTTTGGGCAGTCCGACGGGCTGACCTTTGCAAGTCATGAGGTAGTACAAGAAAAGAGGACATTCGTTGACCTGGGTTCAGAGAAAGGGTTAAATTTTTCGAAAAGTTTTGAATTAGAATTCGAGATATCATTTTTGCCAAACAGAGAAACATACTTCGGATATATTCTAAGGGTTATTGAAGGCGATACGCAAAATGTAGATCTTGTTTATAACGCGGAGATGCCAAACAATCACTTCAATGTGATCACAGGGGAAAAACTTTCTTCAATAATATTCGACATTGAAAAACGGAAATTATTCAATAGTTGGAATAAAATCCGGATCAGATTTGATTTTGAGAAGCGGCAAATTTTACTTCACGACGGCTCAAAATGGTACGTCGAAAAAAGACTGCCATTTAAAAAGGCCTCAACATATAAAGTACTGTTAGGAGGAAGCCTTTTCAAACAGTTTCAAACTACGGATGTGCCTCCGATGAAAATAAGAAATGTAAAGATATTTGAAGCAGGCGCATTGAAATATAATTGGAGATTGAATGAGGAAAAGGGTTCCATCGTACATGAAGACATGTCTCAAAATAATGGTCGCGTAGAAAATCCATTATGGGCAGCAGCTTTACACCGTAACTGGAGGGCAGTACAAAGCTTTACCGTACAGGGTATGGCAAGTACAGCATTCAACCCCCAGAAAGAAACGCTGTACATAGTCGGATCCGACTCCTTGTATTCCTTAAGTGTAAGTGACGAAAAATGGATAAATACGAATTATTCCACTGGTCCAATTACGCTGAATATGGGTAATTACTCTATTTGCAATCCGTCCAGCAATAGTCTGTATAATTTTTATAAAGACCAGCGATTTATATCCAGTTATGATTTTACTTCGCGTAAGTGGACTAAGGAATCTCCCAAAGCTCCATCAACAAATAGCTGGCATGTGAACAAATCGCTGTCGGCTTCTGATTCGTCCTTATACCTGTTTGCCGGTTATGGACATCTGCTATACAAAAATGAAGTTCAGAAGTATCGTTTTGGTTCACAAAAATGGGAAGATGTCAAAACCCGGGGTGACTTCTTTACCCCACGTTACCTATCGGCCTTGGGTGCAAATCGGTCTGGCGATACCATTTATATTTTAGGCGGGTTTGGCAACAGCAGCGGCAAACAAATTTTGAATCCCAAGAATATGTATGATCTGATGCGCTTTACAGTTAAAGATCATACCTTCAAAAAACTGTACGACTTGAAGGCAAATGCGGAAGATTTTGCGTTCGCCAACTCACTGGTCATCAATAATAATCAAAAGTCTTATTATGCGCTCACATTTCCGGCGCATAAATATCAATCTAAATTACAGTTGATTAAAGGCTCGTTGACCAGCCCCAATTATAAGTTGGTTGGTGACCCCATACCTTATACTTTTCATGATACACATTCATACGCTGACCTGTATTACTGCCCATCGACCAAGAAGTTTGTAGCAGTGACCTTGCTCCGTCTTAACGCGAATCAGACCCGTGTAAATGTATTTACCTTGTTAGGTCCGCCGTATGCCATAAACAACAATGCAAATGTGAAAAACACGAAGCGGAACTACTGGTTGGTTGGCGGAATTTTGTTGATCTCTGTAATTGGCGGCTGTTCATACTTTTTCATGAATAAACGCAAGGAAACATCTGACTTGCCTTCCATCAGCAAGGTATCATCGCCACCAGTGGTTGATAGAGAGGTAATACCAGTTCCTGAGACTCCTGATGTAACGGTTATATCACCCGAAACCCGCCTGAGCAGTCAGGGAATGCATCATAAAAGTGTCGTGTTCCTTTTCGGTGACCTGCAGGTATTTGATAAAGATGGCAACAATATCAGTAAATCGTTTACACCGCTGATAAAAGAACTATTCTTGGTCATTCTGCTCTATTCTCTTCGCTGGGGGAGGGGGCTGAGTTCTGATAAGCTCAATGAGATTTTATGGTATGATAAATCTGTAAAAAGTGCCCGGAACAATCGGTCCGTTAACATGGCAAAGTTGAAAGTACTACTCGATAAGATAGGCCATTGTCAGTTGTCAAAGGAAACCGGCGGATGGATAATTGATTACGATATGAATCAAACTTATGTCGATTATGGTAACTATTTACAGATCATCAAGGACAAGAAGGAGCTAACCGTCGAAAAAATTAAATTGCTCTCGGATATAACACGACGCGGAAACTTTTTATCTAATATTGAGTATGAGTGGCTGGACCCGTTTAAGTCTGAAATATCTAATGAAGTTATCGACTGCTATCTTCAATTCCTGCATGCTCCTAACCGGAATTATGAGCCTGAATTGATGATCGAGATTGCCAATTATATATTTTATTTTGATCCGGTTAATGAAGAGGCGATGATTATTAAATGCCGTGCACTGTCAGCCCTGGGAAAACACTCGCTTGCCTTAAACACCTTCGAGAATTTTACTAAAGAGTATAAGAATATTTACGGTGAAGTATTTAAAAAGGATTTCCACGCCGTAACTTCCGATATCTAAATAATTACCTGTTGTGAAATTCACCTTTATCATCGATTTGTATATAATGTAGTGTCAAGGCAGAATTTATTTTAGAAGTTCATTAATTAATCAAATATTAAACAATTATTAAGCAAGTGAGGCTTTATTTACCACTTAAATAAACCATTACATGTCTCCTAAATTGTTTAATATTTTATGTTCAAATTTCTTCTGAGCTCTGCTGTTTTTTGCTGCTTCTATACTTTGACCTACGCTCAGTCTGCAGAGCAGGGTAATGATAATTTAAAGTATATAGATACCAGGGTTGGTAATGTAGGTCAGTTATTACAACCCACTCGTCCCACCGTCCAGGTTCCAAACCAGGTCATCCGTATGTATCCCCAGCGATCTTCTTATCTTGATGATCAGATCTCCAGCTTTCCGTTAACCATCGTGTCGCATCGTTTAGGTGAGGTATTCGCCTTAATGCCGTCAGTTACACCAGTTTCTGCCGCTTCGTGGAGACAAAAGCTCACCTATGACCATGACCTGGAAATTACGCGTCCCTGGTATTATTCAACGTTCTTAGTAAATGAGGATATTACCGTCGAGTTTACTCCGGGTAAAAAGACCGGCTATTATAAGTTTACTTTCCCTGCTGCTGCAAAGTCCAAGGTCTTATTGTTCAGCCTTTATAATGCAGGACCTGGTTCCTGGAAATTTATTTCACCTGATGAAATTCAAGGCCTTGAAACCTACCATGACGATATTAAGGTATATATGTACGGTAAGTTCAACACGAAAGGAACTACCGGGACAGATACCGATGGACAAGGCAATAGCCCCGTAACCGGTAAAAATGTAAAAGCCTGGATTGATTTCGGTGCAGCAGCTGAGACTGTGGATTTTAAGTATGCGATATCCTACATCAGCGCCGAACAGGCCAGGAAAAATTTTCAGGACGAGGTTGCCTCTAAGTCATTTGACAAGGTCAAAGATGATGCGGAAGATGCTTGGAGACAAGTCGTCAATCAAATCCAGATTGAGGGTGGTACTGATGCGCAGAAAAGGTCCTTCTACTCCGCTCTTTACCGCTGTAATGAGCGTATGGTTGACATAACCGAGGGTAACCAGTATTATAGTGGTTATGACAAAAAAATCCATACCAGTAATTCATCTTTTTACGTAGACGATTGGACTTGGGATACCTATCTAGCAGCACACCCGCTTCGGGCCATTCTCAACCCGGTTATGGAGCAGGACATGCTCAGATCCTATGTGAGTATGTACGAGCAAAGTGGCTGGATGCCCACGTTTCCCGTGTTATTTGGTGACCACGCTTGTATGAATGGGTTCCATTCATCAATTATGTTCCTGGATGATTACCGTAAAGGAATCAGAGGTTTTGATCTGAATAAAGCGTATGATGGTATGTTGAAAAACGCGACACAGGCCACCATGCTGCCTTGGCGTAACGGCCCTAAAACCCTCCTGGACGACTTTTATTATAAAAACGGTTTTTTCCCGGCGTTGAAAAAGGGCCAGGTGGAATATGTTCCCGAAGTTCATCCCTTTGAAAAGAGACAGGCGGTGGCCATAACCCTTGGCAACAGCTATGATGACTGGGCACTCGGCCAAATGGCTAAAGAGCTGGGTAAAACTGCTGATTATACCAGATTTAACGCGCGGGGAGGAAATTACAGGAACTTATGGCATAGCGCTTTAAAGATGTTTATGCCGAAAGACAACAACGGCAATTGGATACTGATAGACCCTAAGTTCGACGGTGGTATGGGCGGACGGGATTATTATGACGAAAATAACGGTTGGACATACATGTGGCAAGTTCAACAGGACGTACCCGGTCTGATTAAACTGATGGGCGGGAAAGATGATTTTGAAAAAAGGCTTGACCAATTATTTCGTGAAGGGCTTGGTCGCAGTAAGTATGAATTTTGGAGCAAGTTTCCCGATGCGACCGGTCTTATTGGTCAATACTCCATGGGTAATGAGCCCAGCTTTCACATTCCATATTTATACAACTATACAGGCGCTCCGTGGAAAACACAGAAGCAGATCAGGTTTTTGTTAGATGTTTGGTATAAAGATAATATCTGGGGAATTCCAGGCGATGAAGATGGTGGAGGGATGTCCGCATTCGTCGTATTTTCTTCAATGGGCTTTTATCCGGTGACACCGGGTATACCTGTGTATACCATAGGAAGCCCGCTGTTTGAGAAAGTAACCATCAATTTGCCGGGCGGGAAACAGTTTAAACTCCTCGCCAATAACTGCTCGGTAGTGAATAAATATATACAAAGCGCAAGGTTTAATGGCAAAGCTTTGGATACGCCGTGGTTCACCCACAATCAACTGATTAATGGTGGCATACTGGAATTGGAAATGGGACCTAAGCCTAATAAAAGCTGGGGCGTTGAATAATACACGATGATGAAAAAATATATGCTGTGTTGGTTAAGCCTATTGGTTTGCAGTTCGGGCCTGGCCCAGTCCAAACATAGCGCGACTTCGGCCTTCAAAAGTTATCAGGGTTTGGTAATGGCAGGCTATCAGGGCTGGTTCAATGCGCCAGGTGATGGTGCTAAAAGAGGCTGGAATCATTATAGATCACGGGGCGAGTTTGCGCCCGGAAGTATAAAGGTTGATATGTGGCCTGATATGAGTGAGTATAAAGTAAAGTACAAAACACCGTTCCGGTCTTCCGACAGCAGTTCAGCGTACTTATTTAGTTCTTACGATAAATCAACCGTCGATCTGCATTTCAGATGGATGCAGCAGTATGGCATCGACGGTGTTTTTGTACAACGGTTTATCAGTAACCTAAAGAAGAAGACCAGTTTGCAGCATAACGACCGTGTGCTTGGCAATGCATTAAACGCAGCCGAAAAGCATCACCGCGCAATCAGCCTGATGTATGACCTGTCCGGGATGGGTAACGAGGATGTTCAGCTTATTATGGACGACTGGAAACATTTGTTGGATAGCCTTAAGTTAGCTGGACGTGGTAACAAACAATCCTACCTGTACCATAATGGGAAGCCGCTGATAGCGCTGTGGGGAGTTGGTTTTGCCAAACGGCAATACCTGATTAGTAATATAGAAAAGATTATAGATTTTTTAAAGAATGACCCTGTCTATGGCGGCTGTTCTATCATGCTTGGCGTACCAGGTTATTGGCGTGATCTTAAAAGTGATACGGAGCCCGACCCGCACCTTTTGGATGTGTTTCGTGCGGCAGACATCATTCACCCCTGGTTTGTGGGCCGGTACGATGAAGCAAAATATCCTGCCTTTAAAGATCATATAGCCGGGGATATTAAATGGTGTTCGGATAATCATATTGACTATGTCCCAACGGTATATCCGGGCTTTAGCTGGCATAATATGTATCCCAACAGTCCGCAAGACCAAATGCCGCGTAACAAGGGCCAGTTTTTCTGGAAGCAAATATCAGGTGACATAAGTGTCGGGGCCAAAATGCTATATATTGCCATGTTTGACGAAATTGACGAGGGTACGGCCATTTTCAAAATCAGCAAGAACCCACCGGTAGGCAAAAGTAACTTTGTGAAATTTGAAGAAGGCATTCCTAATGACTATTATCTCTATTTGGCAGGTTACGCAGGCAGGATTTAAAAAAGCAAACGCCCTTGCCGCTCGATATACCACCACCGCCTCCTGCAAAATAAAAAAGACCTCATTATTGATATGACTATTTTAAACCAAGCGATTATACAAAACATTTCTATGAATAGCTACAAAACTATTTTTTTTAGATACATCACCGCTGCTACTTTAATATTTAGTACTACGCAACTCGCTCGAGCTCAAAAGCTGACTAATTATGTGGACCCGCTCATTGGATCGGGCGGACATGGACATGTGTTTGTAGGTGCAAATGTACCCTTCGGTGCGGTCCAGGTTGGGCCCAATAATATCTTTAAAGGCTGGGACTGGTGTTCCGGCTATAACTATAGCGATAGTCTCATTATTGGCTTTTCGCACCTGCACCTGAGCGGTACCGGCATTGGTGATCTGGGTGATATCTCGGTTATGCCTTATACTGGTGCAGTGAAAACGAATAAAGGAACACAGCAGGACCACCGGTCGGGCTACAGTTCGCTCTTCTCTCATAGAACTGAAAAGGTTAAAGCCGGCTACTACAGCGTTACACTTGCTGATTATAACATTGATGCCGAGCTCACCGCGACGGAACGTGTGGGTTACCATCGTTACAAATTCCATAATGCCAAGGATGCTCATATCATCATTGATTTGCAGGAGGGATTAAACGATAAATCGACCGAAACTTATATCGAACAGACAGATGCATATACGCTGAAAGGCTATCGGTATTCCTCAGGTTGGGCGAAAAGGCAGCAGGCATATTTTGCTGTTAAGTTTTCGCAGCCCATACAAAGGTTTCAAGTGTATGAGGGCGCTAGTCTACAGACCGGTAAACAATTTAAGGGTACCGCAACCAAAGGCTTGATCAGCTTTGATACCTCGCCTGATCTGGTGGAATTTAAGGTGGGTATCTCACCAGTCAGCGCCGATAATGCCCTCGCCAATATAACCGCAGAGATTCCGGAATGGGACTTTCCAAAAATTGTGAAACAAGCGGACGACAAGTGGAATGCGGAATTGTCAAAAGTTGGTATAAAAACTGAAAATGAAGCCGAAAAACGGGTGTTCTACACCGCTTTATACCACGCGATGATGCACCCTTCACTATTTAACGATCATAACGGAGATTACTGGGGAGCCGATCAGAAACCGCACACCAGTGCCGGATTTGACAATTACACCATTTTTTCTACCTGGGACACTTACCGTGCTGCTCACCCGCTGTATACTTTGCTCAATGCGGATAGGATGAATGACATCGTGAAAACGATGCTTATGATCTATGATCAGCAAGGCTACCTTCCTGTGTGGCACTTAAACGGCTATGATACCGGTACGATGGTAGGGATCAGCAGTATGCAGATCATTGCCGAAGCCTATCTGAAAGGTTACCGCGGCTTCGACGCGGAAAAGGCGTATCAGGCGGTCAGAAACACTGCGATGTCTGACATGAGAGGATTGAACTATCTTAAAAAGTTTCAGCCCGTGCCGTCTGATGTGGGTATAGGCCGTCCGGTCGCGAATGCGCTGGAATTATCCGTAGCCGATGGCAGCATTGCAGCATTTGCGAAAGCTTTGGGCAAAACCGAAGATTATGCATACTTCAAAAAGCGCGCGCAGAACTATAAGCTTTATTATGATAAAAGCGTCGGGTTTTTCCGCGGTAAAATGGCCGACGGCACCTGGAACCCCAATTTCAACCCTTTAAAATCGGAGAAACCTTACGGTCTTGACTATGCTGAGGGTAATGCCTGGCAATACAGATGGCTTGTTCCACAAGATGTTATTGGATTAATTAACTTGCTTGGCGGACAGGAAGCATTTATTAAAAAGCTTGATCAATTCTTTACCATACCACCCGCCGGCGATCTGGTAGACTTAACCGGTAACATTGGACAGTATGCACATGGTAATGAGCCGGGACATCACATTCCCTATTTATATGCCTATGCCGGAGAACAATGGAAGACGGCTGAGAAGGTGAGTTTCATCATGAAAGAATTTTATCATGACCGTCCGGATGGCATCATCGGCAACGAGGATTGCGGGCAGATGTCAGCATGGTATGTTTTTTCTTCGCTGGGTTTTTATCCGGTGTTTCCGGCGTCCGGCAACTATGTGATCGGCAGTCCCCTCTTCAAAAAGGCAACCATTCAGCTAAGTAAGCAAAAGACCTTTACGGTCGAAACCGTGAAGCCATCTTCACAAAGCATTTATGTCGATCGCATTGAATTGAACAACAAGCCATATAGCAGGTCATACATCCGGCACCAGGATATCATCTCAGGCGGAAACATGAAGGTTTATATGAGTGATAAGCCGAACCGTAATTTCGGTAAGGCAGTCGCAAATCGTCCGAGATAGCTTTAAAAACGAATATCCGATGGTTAAGCAAGTTATATTGATTATTGCAGTTGCAATGCTGACGAATAGTTTGTTTGCACAAAGCGGGATGACGTTTCGCCATCCCGGCCTTGCGCAAAGCGCTACTGATCTTCAATTCATGAGAAGACAGGTGATTGCCGGGGCAGAACCGTGGAAGACAGCATTCGACAATCTGCGAAGAACAGCCAGCCTGTCATTTAAACCGCAACCTGTTACCCATGTTTCCGTTGGACCGTACGGCGCGAATAGTAAGGGTGGACGGGAGCTCTCCGAAAGTTCGGACATGGCTTACAGGCATGCCTTGATGTGGTATATCACCGGCAAACGGGAATACGCACAGAAAGCGATCGAAATTCTCAATGCATGGTCTTACACTTTATGGGATTTTGACGACAATAACGCCAAGCTGAACGTTGGCCTGACTGCCTTCAATTTTTTAAATGCGGCGGAGATTTTAAAATATACGGCGTCCGGGTGGCAACAGAAAGACATCATACAATTCCAAAAGCTCATGCTAACGGTTTACTATCCAACGGTGAGAGACTTCTTTACGGAGGCTAATGGAAACTGGGATGCATCGATCATCAACACCTTATTATGTATCGGCGTTTTTACCGATAAGCAGGATATTTTTAATAGTGCGATAGAACGTTATAAGCGGGGCCCCGGTAATTCCGGCATCACCAAGTACATATATTCGAACGGGCAAGTTCAGGAAACTACACGTGATTGGGGGCATGTACAATTGGGATTAGGAGAATTTGCTAAAGCTGCGCAGGTCGCCTGGACCCAGGGTACCGATCTTTATGCCGACGGCGACAACAGGCTGTCCTTGGGCTATGAGTACACCACCGCTTTCCTGACCGGTAAGGATATACCGGTATACGGGGTGCTATCCATCCGCGACCGTGACGAACTCAGGGATATCTATGAAGCTGTCTATAATCACTACACGCAGGTAAAGGGCATTAGCATGCCCAATACCCTGGAAATCATCCGCAGAACCCGCCCTCATTCATCGACCGGCGTGTTAACAGGCATACGGAAGGAACCCGGCGCGCTGCCGGCGATGTCCAACAGACTGAACATTTCCCACAAAGTTCCTGCAAATCAGTCAGTCATAGGGGCTGGTGAAAAGCCCTCAGGTGGAGTTCCCAAAGAGGCTATCTTCGTTGGGAAAGCAGATTCACTTCAATCGGTGCTTGACCGCTGTAAGGGGAAAAAGAGCTGGATTATTTTAAACAGCGGAATCTATGTGCTTAAAGCGCCATTGAAAATATACAGTCTGACGAAGCTTTCAGGTCAGGGCAGATCTACTGTATTGACTCTGGCGCCGGGTATAGCTGAAAAAACTATGGTGAACGGGGAGGTCGACCTGCATGATGTAACCATTATGAATATGATCATTGAAGGGGCAAATAGTGTAACCACCAACCCGGACCCGAATCATGACAGGCGTTCCCGGTCTTATATGAATGCGACTAGCCGGGAAGGCATTTTTTTTTCGGCTGATCGTGCAGGTCAATTCAACAGGCTGCGCTTCGCCCATCTCACTGTTCAGAACTTTACAAAAAATGGAGTGGCTATTAGAGGAGCAAATCATATTCTCATTGACAGTTGCGACTTTAGCGACAATGGTTCCAGCGTGGTGCCCGGTCCCGGGCTACTGCACAATTTGCAAGTATCCCACGCCAGTCAACTGATAGTAACCAATAGCCGCTTTGATACGTCACCTTGGGGGAACGGAATTTCCCTGTCCTACATTCACGACGGCCTGATTGAAAGATGTGAGATGGCCAGAAACAAATTATCCGGCCTGCATTGCATGGAGGTAACGCACCTGGACGTACGCAACAACTTAGCTGAAGGAAACGACAGAAGCGGTTTCGAATTCGAGGCACTTGCTAGCGCGAATAAAGCGATAAAGATTTACGGAAACCTGCTGCAGTATAATAGCAATTACGGAATTCAAGATTCTTCGAAACGGACCGAAAAAATCAATAATGTAAATCGTGAAAACGGAAAAAAGTAGTTATAAACATGCTTTTACCATAAGAAAAGAGGCTGCGTGCTGAATTTTAAGACTTTATTATACTTTTTTTAAGCGGCCGCTAATTACTTAGCGCAATAGATCTAATCAATTTTAAACCATTTAATTCAATAATTATGCAGAAAGCGTTTCCGGTTTTTTCGCGGCAAGTACACGCGGACACTCTCCCGGTCCATTAGAAAAATCAACAGGCTCATGAGCTTGAAATCAGTATGGATGTTCCCAAGTGCCTGACGGCAGGATAACATCTGAAAAGTTTTAAACAATTTTTACATCAAATTTGCTAAAGCATGAGAAGATTTCTATTAATCTTGCTTACATCATTTCTTACCATACAGTCGTATGCACAAAACGCAAACGTATCCGGAAAGGTAACCGATGAAAAGGGTGAACCCCTTGTAGGCGTGAATGTAAAGGTAGTAGGGGGCACCGCTGGTGCTACTACCAATGTTAATGGCGTTTTTACGGTCAATGTGCCAAGTTCGAAGGCCGAATTAAGCATTAGTTATATTGGTTATGTGACCCAACAGATTGCCGTAACTTCCGGACAAAGTATCAATGTAAAACTGTCGCAGGTCGAAAACAAGCTGACCGACGTCGTCGTCGTCGCTTATGGTACGCAAAAGCGGACCTCTCTTACCGGGTCTGTGGGTACAGTATCAGCAAGTGAGATCAGGAAAAATTCTGTTAGTGACCTCACCAATACCATTACCGGACGGACACCGGGCGTCCGTGTGACGCAATTGTCGGCACAGCCGGGAAAGTTCGAAACCTCCATTGATATACGGGGCTTTGCAACCTATCGGAATGATGGCATCACGCCACAGCCGAACGGTCCCGTTGGCGGTCCGCTGTTCGTAATTGATGGCATTCCCAGATCGCAGGCTGATTTCGCCCGGCTTGATCCGAACGAAATCGAAAGCTTTAGTGTGTTGAAAGATGCAACCGCGGCAATCTACGGCTTACAGGCTGCGAACGGCGTTATCCTGGTAACGACACGTAAAGGGCTTGCCGGTAAATTGAAAGTTGACTACAATTTCCAGGTAGGTATTGCAAGGCGGGGAAAGATCCCGCAACTGTCCAATGCAGCGCAATATACCGAACTCTACAATGAAAAAGCCTTTAATGACTTCGTTTCGGGACGCACAGATCCATTCACGCCATTATATTCCCGGCAGCAAATCGCTGATTACGCTAACGGCACTTTGCCGAGCACGGACTGGACGGCGACCGTATTCAAAAAGCAAAATACGCAGGAACAGCATAACTTAACGATCAATGGAGGAAGCGACAAGGTTCAATATTTTACGTCGCTCGGATACTTCAGGGAAGGCGGATTCCTAAATTCGGATATTGAGCAAAGCAGAAAGTATAATTTCCGTCAAACCGTAACGGCGAAGATCTTGGATGGTCTAACATTAGACGCCAACATCGGTTTCAACAATGTGGTGTCTACGGCACCGAATTCAGCTTCAGGTAATATTGCTGCGCTGGCCGGACGGACGACCTGGCGCATCGCACCTGTGTTGAGTCCTTATTCTAACAACGACCCCAATTATTTAGCCCGGTTTGATTCCAATATTTCCCAGCAACAAAATATTTTGGCTGCACTCAGCCGGGACCTGGGAGGGTATAGTGACGAAAACACACGGCGGTTTACCTCGGTGTTCAATTTAAATTATGTGATTCCAACAGTAAAAGGCTTGAGTGCAAGGGCGGCATTTGCCTATGACAATAATTACGGCCTTGCCCAGACTTTCAACAAGGCATTCAACTTATACACTTACACCAATGGCGTGCAGTCGCCGACGCTCAATAATGCACCGTCGAATTTGACCGAACGATTCGATCAAAGCACTAAAAATGACTTACAACTTGGATTGAACTACCAGCGTAGCTTTGGCAAACACAACCTGAGTGCCCTGGCTCTTTATGAGAATATCGATAATGCTGCTAACTTCACGCAGACCTATATCCAATACGCTATTGATGCCATTCAAACTACTAATGCGGGGATCTTGTCTACATCACAGGCGACAGGTTCGAAGAGTGCGAATGCTAACATTAGCTATGTGGGGCGCATCAATTATGATTACGCCGGGAAGTATTTGGCAGAATTCGGTTTCAGGGAACAAGGTTCATCTTACTTTGCACCCGGGAGCAGGTATGGATTTTTTCCCTATGGATCGGTGGGCTACCGGCTATCGGAAGAGCCATTCATCAAAAATAATTTTAAATGGATTGATAACCTGAAAATCAGGGGATCGTACGGTAAATTAGGGGATGATGTGGCTGCCGCGCAAGGTTTCCCTTCCTTTCTGACGGGCTACGTTTATCCTGCCACCGGAAGTACATTATCTCCCGGTAGCGGGGGCTCGAAGGTAGGCAGTGTGTTTGGGACCTCTGGAATCACCAAGGGCGTAGACTTCCGCAGTGTCGTGCCTAGTCTAACTTGGTACGAGTCGAAAACGACCGATATTGGATTGGAAGCCTCATTTTGGAAAGGTTTGCTGACATTTGAAGCCGATGTTTTCCGGAGGGATCGAACCGGGTTATTAGCCGGTCAGATCGCCTCAATCCCAAGCGTTTTCGGAGCTGCACTTCCAAAAGTTAACCTGAACTCAGACCGGACACAGGGTTTTGAAATCATATTGGGACACCATAATAAGATCGGCCAGTTAGTGTATAACATATCCGCCAACATGGGATATAGCCGTTCGCAATGGCTGCACTTTGAAGAGACGGCTGCGAGCGACCCGTATAACAATTATCGTACGAAGTTTTCCAACCGTTACTTCGATCAGATTTTTGGATACAAGGTCATTGGTCAGTTCCAAAATTACCAGGAAATATATGCAGCTCCTATTCAGGACGGAGCCGGTAACCGGACACTCTTGCCTGGAGATTACAACTATGAAGATACCAATGGGGACGGGATTATCGACCAACGCGACCAAACTGTTCTGGCAACCGGCGGTAACCGTCCGCTTACCTATTTCGGGGTCACCTTCGATTTTCAGTATAAAAACTTCGATTTGACGGCCTTGATACAGGGAGCGACTAATTATTCCATAACCTATCAGGATCAACTGAGCCGTCCGTTCTTTCAACCTGATGCCAATCCGGTTGCGTTATACTATGACCGTTGGCACCGCGCTGATCTGTTCGACGTTAACAGCGCCTGGATACCCGGCCGTTTTCCTTCGACCGGTGTCCGTCAAAATTACAAGGATGCTGGCTTCGTTAACATAGGCAATGGCGGGAATGGCAATGCCGCGGAGTCCAACTTCTTGCAATACGGTAATTCACGAAGCATATTTGACGGAACTTATGCCCGGTTGAAGCAATTGCAGATCGGTTACACCTTACCCGCAAAAGCTTTGTCAAAGCTTCATATAGCTAGATTCCGCGTTTTCGCAACAGGTTATAATCTGTTTACCGTTAACTCAAAAGCATTGGACTTCGTTGATCCCGAATTTACAAACTCACGTTTGTATGGCTATAATTATCCCTTAGTGCGCAACTACAACATAGGTGCCCAAGTAACTTTTTAAAATCAACGTGTATGAAAAGCATAAAAATTTTCATGATTATTATTCTTCTTACAGGTTTAGGTGCTTGTAGAAAGAACGTACTGGATGTAGAACCTACCAATCTTTTAACACAAGATGCCGTGTTCAGTTCAGTTGCTGGCGTTGACGCGGTATTTGCTCAACTCTATGCAGATATCCCTGTCGAAGATTATTCATTTAGCAACGGAAGTTTTGGCGCTTTTCCGGGCGCTGGTAACCAATATACTGCCAATTGGAGTGATGAGGCTTATGACTCAAATACCTATACGATGGATGCCGCGGTGTTTGACCGGTTATTTCAAAGTCTGCGTAACGTGAATGTCGTCATTCAGCAACTTCCAAATTATGCAACCAACTTCAGCTCAACGCAATTAGCTACCTGGCAAGGTGAGGCTCGATTTATTAGAGCTTACATCTACTTTGGTTTGGTTAAGTACTACGGCGGCGTGCCGCTGCTTACCGCCCCTCAAGCACAGCCTGTTTCCTTGCCCCGTGCCAAAGAAGTCGAAATATGGGACCTGGTAAAGTCTGATTTAGACTTTGCGGCAGCAAATATTCCGGAATCTTATAATACTTATGGCCGTGCTACCAAATGGGCAGCGCTGGCACTTGAGTCCAGGGCAATGTTACATGCCGGATCAATCGGTCTGTTTGATAACACTAATAATTTGACAACCACCGGCGGAATAAACGGGGTGGATGCGGCTCATGCCCAGACGTACATGCAAACTGCTTATGATGCTGCTAACGCAGTGATAAAAAGCAACAAGTTTGCCTTGTTCAACAAATATCTGCCCGACCTGCAAAAAAACTTTCAGTACCTTTTTTATGAATGTAAGCCTGGAGACACTAATCCTGAAGCTATATTTGCCAAAGGGTACGATTACAACTCCACTACGGGTGACCGCACGCATTCACAGGACCTGATGGTGCTGCCGATGTCGATACAGTCGACCAGTGGTTATGGCAACCGCTTGCGGACCAGCATGGATCTGGTAGAAAAGTTTCAAAATACGGATGGTACGACCACTGTGTTTGCGGTTAACCAGGATTATCATTTTCCGTCTATGAGTGCGGCTTTTCAAAATAAAGAAGCCCGGTTCGGCGGAACGATAGTCGCTCCGGGAACGACATTTAGGGTAGTGAGAGGAACATCGACCCCAGCCGTCATCACAGGTCAGCGTGGAGTGATTTTCAATAATACCACGTATGTAGCGAGTACCTACAATCAATACTTCAACACAGCCACCCGAAGTTTTACCACAACGACCACGCCTTATCCAGGCTCTGGTAACTCTTCAATCGATAACATCCCGTTTTGGCTTAAAAAGTGGACTGACCCGGTAACTGATTATGCGCTGATTAATCCTTTTACATCGCGTACCTCCTGGCTGGATCTGCGTTATGGTGAGGTTTTATTGAACTTTGCTGAAGCGTCCTTCGAACTGGGGAAAGGAACTGCTGAAGCAACCGATGCGCTCAACTTACTGCATGTGCGCGCTGGTCTCAAATTATTAACCACTGTTGATAGAGCAACTATACGTCATGAGCGTTATGTAGAACTTGCTTATGAAAACCGCGTATTCTGGGATTATATCCGCTGGAGAACCTTAACAACTGACTTTGTTAACCGGCAGCAATTCGGATTGCAAATTTACTACAACATCGACACCCAGGATTGGGTGCTTCGCAAAGTTCCGGGAAATACCAGAAACTATCTGCCCAGAAATTATTACGCTGATATACCTGCACAGGCTCTAGCAACGAATCCAGAGTTCGCCAAACAGCCAAACAGAGGACATAATCCAGGTTACTAAATTATACAAACATGAAAAATTTGAAATATCTATTCATTCTATCTTGCATGATGTTTGTCTTTGCAAGTTGCAAGAAGGATAACTACGACGCACCCGATGCCTCGATCCATGGTGCCCTCACCGACGGAGATACGGGGGGACCGCTTGAGCTTTCTCAAGCCGGCAGTAACAGCAATGTAAGAATGATCGTCAATAATCCAGCAAAATATCCGACGCCTGGAAATTTTGATCTTGCTGTCAAAGGTGACGGTACATTTTCGAATTCCACGGTCTTTCCTGAAAGCTATAAGGTCGTGCCGCTAGCCCAGTCAGGACCGTGGCAGTACCTAGGCGGCGATTCTACACGGGTTACCCTGGCATCCGGCCAAGATGTTCGTGTAGACTTTAAGGTTTATCCTTTTTTCCGGATCACCGCACCAAGCGTTGCTGACAGCACCGTTACTTTCACAGTCACCAAGGCAACAGCAACACCGGCAAGTAATGGTTTAACCACGGCTAACAACCTGCTTCTACTGATCAACAATTCCGTTATTGTCAACGAAAGCGTAAGTTCTAACCGGGTTGGTTCTTATTACCAGAACCAGTTCCAGTTCACCGTGACGAATGCGATTTTAGGTAACCCATATACACCGGCAGCTGGTACTGATGCAAGTACCGGCAAAACTTTTTCCTTTAACTTTTCTAAGACGCATTTGCCTAAAGGAGAGTACTATTTGAGAGTTGCCGTTTTAGGTTCTGGTTCGAACGGAAAGTATAATTACAGCCCGGTGGTTAAATTTACCATTCGCTAAACCGCTTAAGCTGGGTTGACTGTACCACGGCAACCGTTCGCTTCGACAAGCGATAGATTTTACTGAGTATTTTTACTTGAACGGGGATAGATTCTATCCCCGTTTATTATTTGCGGATCTTGCAAATTAGGGGTAAGTGTCAGCCGCTAATATTTTACATAATGGCATCAAAAACAGCTAAAATCAGCTGGAACTATGAATCCTGCAGCAGCCCGCCATTTTTTCATTTTCCCTAAGCACTTTCATAACTGCCATACGAAACGTTAAATGGCTTGTAAAGCAAAGTTCTTTGATTTGCCGTCTACGCGAGTAACCCCGCGTCCAGCGTAAATAGTGACCTTTTAGGTTCTGCGGATTGCTGGCGTATGTATCAAATTCATCAGTAGCAGGTGAATCCCCATTACACTTGTATTTTAGCACAGGTAAAAAAAGGGTGGACGATACACGGCAGCTCCGGCAAACATGCGGGTTTAGGAAGTTGCGATGGGACAGAAGCGGATAGGCAAGAATCTCCTAGGAATTGTGCGGTGTCAGCCTTATGCCGTTTTCACCCGCAGTTAAAACACAAAAAAAACGTCCCGGTGACCACCGGGACGTTCTGTGAATCCAATTATTACCTTGACTTTATTTTATTGGTGAGACGTGGGGTGTGTAGCAGTGAGTGCGATCTGACCCTTGATCATTTTTGCACCGTCGCCAGTCAAACGAAGGTAGAAATCCGAAGAACACGCAACACCGTCAGCGTCCAGCGTCAGGAAGTACTGGTTCGTTGGAATCATCGTGCTGTTTTCCGCTGCTTTAGCAATGGCGGTCGCTTCATCATATTCGTCAAACATGGCTACGTAGGCGCTGTTGATCCCGCGGTTTCTGATGTTGTAAAATTGCCGCCACATGAAATCTCCATGTAAGCGGGGAACTTCATTTCTTGGGGTGTTGGGTTTCCAATTAGACCAGGCAAAGCCAGGGAAGGTGACGGGCTGAAAGTCTAGATTATTTGAATTACAGTACGCCAAATCACCTTGCATAAGCGTAGAATAGGTATCAGCCCCCGCAAGATTATTGAATGTGCCGACACTCCAGGGCGAAATCATGTTGGCTGCATTGTAAGCCGGTAAATTAGCTGTTTGTGATCTCCAGTTACGTGGCGTTCCGACGATCACATAACATCCCTGGGCTTTGAACCAATTGATGACCTCTGTCCAGCTGGTTACATTGCCTGGCCGGCCTGACACGCCAATTCCCCAGATACAGACCACGGGTTTCCCATTTTGCTTGGCATAAGCCGTTG
Source organism: Mucilaginibacter sp. PAMB04168 (assembly GCF_039634365.2). Lineage (NCBI taxonomy): Bacteria > Pseudomonadati > Bacteroidota > Sphingobacteriia > Sphingobacteriales > Sphingobacteriaceae > Mucilaginibacter > Mucilaginibacter sp. PAMB04168. Next base: position 3,512,037 of record NZ_CP155079.2, on the reverse strand, counting down.
AGGCAGTATGGGTCTGCATGGACGATGTCCAATCGCTTTTGATTTCCGTTTGGAAGTTTGTCCAGCCCGATATATCATACATGACATAAAATTTACGGCCGTAGTTCTCAGCCTGATTACGCGCCTTGGCCATAATGCTGTTCCTGAAATCCCGGTCACGGTTATCCGAATACAAGTACCCGCCAAATCTTTGTACAGCAGCGCAGTCGATACCGTATTGCTGCATCCATTGGAAATGTTTGGCTACGGTCTGGGCAGTCCAGGAAGAAAATAGCTTTGCCGGCTGACCATTTCCCAGGTTGGCATAGGAAGTTTGATAGGTTGTCAAATACTCCCGTACGTCCGGATAAAGTTCAAAGCTCTGGTTGCCGGGACCCGGCGTGCCGGTAGCCGCCCAATGTCTCCAGGAGTTAAACGGTGAGCCGTCTCCGCTGGCACCAAACCAGCCTTGGTAGCCAACAACCAGTTTGCCTACGACATCACCTACAGGCGAGGCCGCTTCTTTTTTTTGTGGATTCTCAAGGGACGCCTGGTCCTGAGTGACCTCTTCTTTCTTGTTACAGGAAACTACGCCTGCTGCCAGGAGTGTGCAAAATAGCAGCGTTTTAAATTGATGAACTAGATTGTGCTTCATAATAATAGGTTTTAATTTATATGGTAAGTACCTTTTGAGGTAATAATTGGAAGCTGAAAATATTCAATCTGCGTTAAGGTGTTTGGAATGCCCATTGCTGATTGTTGCCGCCATTGTTTGGGTAGATGTCGATCAGAGCACCGGCTGTGGGACTGTTTCCCTTTACTTCCATTAGTTTACCGCTTTGTACACTCTTAATCGTATAATACCCACCGGACGTTGGCATGACTATCCATTTTTGATTATCCGTGCCTTGGTAATCGTATAAAGACAGGTTAGTGCCGTCTGCTATCGCTTGGCCTGTCACACTCAAAGAGCGTGAGCTCTGAACACCGACAATCTTATACTGGCCATTGCCTAAGCTGCTGACTGTCCACTGCTGATTAGTGCCGTTGATATAAGTCCATTGCTGAATAGAGGTGCCATTGGCTGTTAGCTTATCTTTAGCATCCACTGCAAGTCCGCTGCTGCGGCTGACGATTTTATAAGTGCCATTAGCAATAGCTTGTACGCCACCTACATACGGCGCTAGGATTGGCTTAAGCAAATTGGCCACCTTGATATGGCCGCTGACGCTCGGATGGGTACCATCGGTATAATCTGCTGATCCGGCGGTAAGCCAGCCCCCTGTATTGATGTAATGAACTTTTTTGTCCCCGGCCTGGTTGCGGACCAGTACAGCGTTAGCGGTGGCTGACGCTTTGGTGCCGGAAAAAGTTCTGAGGACGAAAATTTCGGCATTCGCGAATTTGCTCCGGACAGTCGCCAAAAAGTCTATATAGTTAGTTTGGAACGTAGCATCCGGTACGCCGTTGTTGGTGTCATTAGTACCCAGGTTGATCACCACAACTTTGGGTGTATAAACGGCGAAGTTCCAGTTAGGGGAGGAGGGGTAAGCTAAAGATTGTGACTTCAGATATTGCGTTTGCATACCCGTACCGGTAAATCCGTTACTTAGATTGATCCCTGGATAAGCAATCTGCGTGTGTTCGCAATTTAATGCTTCGGAGCATACCCACGCATAATCGGACACGTTCGCCTGCGGATCGGTATAACCCGCAGTAATGGAATCGCCGATGTATTCAATCAGATTAGTGGAAACTGGCGGTGCGCTTGTACTAGCGCCCGCGTCAAGTACCAGACCCTGGAAATTAAAGACATAATTGTAATCTTTTCCCTGTGCCAGGCTTAACGTATGGGTGCCGTTAGCAAGCAGGGATGGAGTCAGGTTAACCGTTCCCCCTACATTCAGAAAGCTCACCCAAGGGCCGTTGTCTATCTTGGCATAATAGTTACTTGTATTCCCTAATTTTACTTTTACAGAAGTACCGGTAAATCTTACGCGAAAGTAGGCGCCGCCCCAGTAACTGACGTACTGCGCGGGGTTGGAAAAATCCCAACGGCCGAAATATTTGATATTCGTGTCATCCAGCGCACCGTTATTCGCAAGCGTTGCCTTGACTGTTGCTGGCGGGCTTTCGGGAGAGGGTGGATCAACTGCGGTTCTCTTCGAACAACTAAACGAAAAAAGTGCAAGAATCATTAAAAATGTAAATTTTCTCATGGTTTTGATTTTGGTTTTAAATGAAATTAATGGGTAGGTAGCGTATTTAAATACGTAGAAATTGGTTGGCATTTAACTGCTGGTTTAGTAAATATCTTCTTACACGTTAATAAAAGATTAAAAAAGTATTAACCATTTTTACTTACGCTAACTTTTATATTCTTGCAGGTTGTACACACCAAATACCTGCCGGAAAGTGCGGTTTTCCGGAGGTCTATGGTGCAAATGCAAATAGCCTGGACTGCCTATGCTAGTCATTCGAAGCAATGAAAACTCATGTTTTCTGCCGAAATTCTCTTTAAGTAATTTACCAGGGTCAGCGTTAATATTTTATTAATGTTTTTTTAGGCGGATATCTTTAATTGCGCCTTATAAATGAAGGAGCATTGGGTATTCTGATTCCAGATTGAACTGGACTGGTGCTGAAACCTTGTTCACGACTAGATTACATGAAATATATTTTAACGACTCTGGGGTGTTGTCTGTCCCTATTTTCTTTGGCTCAAAATGCCGGACTGAGGCTATGGTACAACGAACCCGCCGGCCAGGTTTGGGAGCGGGCGCTTCCGATTGGTAATGGCCGGCTTGCAGCGATGGTATATGGCAATCCTGAAAGAGACCTTGTTAAGTTGAATGAAGCAACGGTTTGGAGCGGAGGACCGAACCGGAACGACAGCGAAACGTCGTTGGCTGCTTTACCGGAGGTGAGAAAGCTGATTTTTGAAGGAAAAAATAAAGAGGCTGCTGATCTTGCGGCACTTAAAATCAAATCCAATCGTATTAACGGGATGCTGTATCAGCCTGTAGGCAACCTCAATCTTTTTTTCCCCGAACATCAGAAGTATCAAAACTACTACCGGGAACTGGACATTGCGAGGGCGGTCAGTAGCACGACTTATGAAGTTGGTGGCGTGCGGTTCAGGCGGGAGTATTTAGCCTCACAGCCTGACCAGGTTATTGTCATTCATCTCACAGCCAACAAGCGTGCCAGCATCAGTTTTTCCGCAGGACTGACCAGCACTCAGCAAGTTAAGACATCGGTGCAAGATAACATGCTGGTGATGAAAGGGGTTACCAGCGATAAAGATGGCGTGAGAAGTCAGCTTCGGTTTCAGTCGCAGATCAAATTCAAGGCTACAGGTGGAAGGATTTCGTCGAACGATTCTACCCTGACCGTCACGAATGCCGATGAAGTTACAATCTATGTCGCCATCGGCACCAATTTTGTAAACTACCATGATGTGAGTGCAGATGAGACGAAGCGCGTGTCAAGCTCTATAAAACAGGCTTTTTTCAGAAGCTATGCTCAAATACTTACCGCACACGTTGCTGCCTATCAACGGTACTTTAATCGGGTAAAGCTTGATCTGGGCACTAGTGACGCTGTCAATAACTCAACTGATATCCGTATCCGTGATTTTGCGAATGGGTACGACCCTCAGCTGGTAACCCTATACTTCCAGTTTGGGAGATACCTCCTGATCTCTTCCTCGCAACCCGGAGGACAACCCGCTAATCTGCAAGGTATCTGGAATGATAAACAATCACCGCCATGGGGTAGTAAGTATACAATCAATATCAATACGGAAATGAATTACTGGCCGGCCGAGGTAACCAACTTGTCAGAAATGCACCTCCCGCTTATTGATATGGTCAACGACTTAGCAATAACCGGTCAACGAACGGCAAGGGAAATGTATGGCGTGGGAGGATGGGTCGCCCATCACAATACCGACCTCTGGCGTATAACGGGTCCTGTTGACGGCGTTTTCTCTGGAATGTGGCCCTCAGGCGGAGCGTGGTTAAGCCGTCACTTGTGGGAAAAGTATCAGTATTGCGGGGATGAGCACTACCTTAAATCTGTATATCCGGCTTTAAGAGGAGCCGCTCAGTTCTATTTGGAATTCCTCACAGAAGAACCGGAACATAAATGGCTTGTTATTTCACCTTCGCTCTCGCCTGAGAACGGCCCTGGCGCTTACAAGGGTGCTTCCATCGATGCAGGTGTAACGATGGACAACCAGTTGGCGTTCGAACTGTTTTCCAACGTGATTAAAGCAAGTCATATCCTGGGTGTCGACCAGGATTTTGCTGACAAACTACTGGCCGCCCGCAGGCGATTACCGCCCATGCAAGTCGGACGTTTTAGCCAATTGCAGGAGTGGATACATGACCTGGATAGCCCTAATGACAAGAACCGGCACGTATCTCATTTATTCGGTTTGTATCCTGGAAATCAGATTTCTCCCTACCATACACCTGAGTTAACCAGCGCGGCCCGTACATCGCTGATTTACCGCGGTGATGTATCGACCGGTTGGTCTATGGGGTGGAAAGTGAATCTCTGGGCCAGGCTGCTCGATGGTGATCATGCCTTCCAACTGATCAGGAATCAACTAACACCTACGGGCGTCAACAAGGGCGGCGCAAATAATGGTGGGGGAACTTATCCGAACCTGTTCGACGCCCATCCGCCCTTTCAGATTGATGGAAATTTTGGTTGCACGGCAGGCGTGGCCGAGATGCTGATGCAAAGTCACGATGGTTCCATTCATCTTTTGCCTGCTTTGCCTAAGGGCTGGCAGCGAGGACAGATTATGGGATTGAGAGCTGTTGGCGGTTTTGAAATCGTCGATATGCAGTGGAATAATGGAAAGCTCCTGAAAATAACGATTAAATCAAACCTTGGCGGTAATTGCCGTTTGCGTGTGCACAGTGCCCTGAAAGCGGAATCCCGCTTGAAAATCCGGGTTGCCGAGGGAGTCAACACCAATCCATTTTATCAGCCGGATACGATTCCGATGCCGCTGGTCTCGGAGAAAGCCCGGTTGGCGCTTATGGTTGTCAACGCAGGCCTGCTATACGACTTTTCTACAGAAGCGGGTAAGGTCTATACGTTGAGGGCTAAGTAACTGTTTACGAACGTTTAGAATAGAATGAAAAAGCAGGTTTCCCTTGTCCGCACTTATTTTTCTACGCTATGTAAGGACGGCACACTGGGCATTAAGCATGCGGACAAAGATGGCGCGGAAATAATTTTGAAACCCAAAACAAAGGTCCACGTTCCGGATAACCGGTTAGCAAAGCTATCGGGTCACGGTTTCGTTTCGACGGGCCTTGTCTCGAAAGTGAGCGATGCCGTTGGATCACAGGCTATTCGCTCATGTATTAACCAGAAAAATTTAGCGATGTATAATAAGCAATTCAATTTCCTGATTCTTTTCCTGGCCGCTTTTGCAAAGGTATCGACCGCCCAGCAAATGCCCTTTCAAAATGTGAACCTGCCCTTCGAAAAGCGAGTTGACGATCTGATGTCGCGCATGACATTGGAAGAAAAGGTAAGTCAGATGGTGGATCAATCCAAGGCCATCCCCAGGTTGCAAATTCCGGAATATAATTGGTGGAATGAGTGTTTACATGGCGTTGGCCGGGCTGGACTGGCAACCGTATTTCCGGAGCCTATAGGTTCGGCCGCTTCGTTCGACGCCGATCTGATTTCCAGAATTGCAGTTGCAACCAGCGACGAAGCCCGCGCAAAGCATCATGAGGCGCTTAGAGATAACCAGCACGGCCGGTATCAGGGATTAACTTACTGGTCGCCCAATATTAACATTTTCCGTGACCCGAGGTGGGGCAGGGGAATGGAAACCTACGGTGAAGATCCTTACCTCACGTCCGTGATGGGCGATCAATTTATCCGAGGCTTACAGGGAAATGATCCTAAATATCTAAAGCTGGTTGCCACCGCCAAACATTACATGGTGCATAGTGGCCCGGAGATCGGCCGGCATCAGTTTAATTCTACTACCGATACTTATGACTTCCTAGATACCTACCTCCCGGCTTTCAAAAGTGCCGTGAAAACGGGCGGATCTTATTCGATCATGAGTGCTTACAACAGTTACAATGGCGTTGCTGCACCGGCTAATGTGTTCTTACTTTCGAAAGTTCTGCGGCAGGAATTGGGCTTCAATGGTTACGTGGTCTCTGATTGTGATGCTGTGAAGGATATCTACACCGGACATAAGGAAGCCCGGAGCAAGGAGGAAGCCGCGGCGATGGCGGTGAATGCGGGAAATGATCTCAATTGCGGCGACACCTACCTTACTTTGGTCGGCGCCGTCAAAGCCGGCCTGATCAGTGAAGAAAAGGTCAACCTGTCGTTGCGGCGATTGCTACTGGCCAGGTTCAAGCTGGGTATGTTTGATGACGAGAAGTTTGTCAAGTACGCGGCGATCCCTTACAGTACCGTTAATTCTGCGTCTCATCAGCGATTGGCACTGGAAGCAGCACGGGAATCAATCGTGTTGCTTAAAAACCAAAACGGATTACTGCCGCTGAAAAAGAATTTGACTACGGTTGCTGTAATCGGTGCAAATGCGGATGACAAGGAAGCGTTATGGGGCAATTACAATGGTACGCCCGGGTTCACCGTGACGCCGCTTGAAGGTATCCGCAAGAAGCTTCCCGGCGCTAATGTAATCTACGCCAGGGGATGTGAATTAGTAGAACAGTCAGGTAGTGATACCGTTGCCGCCCAAAAAAACTTCCGGGAGGCCCTTGCTGCCGCGGAAAAAGCGGAGACGGTCATTCTTTTTATGGGGCTTTCACCGCGCCTGGAAGGAGAGGAGCTGCCGATTAAAATAAAGGGATTCGCCGGGGGGGACCGCGAAACCATTGCCTTGCCGCCTATTCAGCAAAGACTGATCAAGGCCATTTATCAGACCGGTAAGCCGGTTATCCTGGTATTGTTAAACGGCAGTGCTGTCGCTATCAACTGGGAAAAAGAAAACCTGTCCGCCATCATCGAATCCTGGTATGGAGGTCAGGCCGCGGGTACCGCGATTGCCGATGTGCTCTTTGGCGATTACAATCCTGCGGGCCGTTTGCCTGTCACCTTCTACAAAAGTGAGAACGACTTGCCGCATTTTCATGATTACAGCATGAAAGGCCGTACCTACCGGTACTTTACCGGCGAAGTTCTTTATCCGTTTGGTTATGGGTTAAGCTATACCCGTTTCCGGTATAGCCAACCCACTGTCCCCGGGAGCATTCTGACCGGAAAGTCAGTCCGTGTTTCGGCCCGGGTAACGAATACAGGCAAAGTGGCTGGTGACGAGGTTGTGCAACTCTATGTTAGACACCTCGCTGATGGAGTAAGGAAACCCTTGATCGCGCTGAAAGGCTTCAAAAGAATCCATCTAAAAGCCGGAGAAACAAAGGTCGTACCGTTTATGCTCAAGCCTGATGACTTAGCGCTGGTAAGCACCGGTGACCGTCTCGTAGAACGGGCCGGAGCGGTAAATATTTTCATTGCAGGCCAGCTGCCCTTGGTTGCAACCCACCCGTCTGGTGTCAACCTGGTCGTTCAACGGTCTATGATCAAAGGGGATGATTTCGTTTTAGACTGAACCGGAAATAAACTGATCTGAATTTTTGAAGACCTTATTGCTTGGTGTGTTTAATGTTGATAGTAACAGGAAGTACTTTACCTGCCAAATTTCCGGCAGATCTCACGGCCTGACCTTTGAGACCGATCCGGCAGGATCAATTCGGCTGACTAAGAAAGTGTATACCGGAAAACAAACCTTAACTAATTTAAAATACCGTTTTATGAGAACCATTCTATTCTACATGCTCGTACTTACAGCCGTGGCCGGCTGCAAAACGCATAAACTTTCCTCAGGCGGGGTATGGCGTTCGGTGTCTGCCCCAACAGACCGGCCGGACGTCCCAGGGTCATTGCAAGACCAAAATCTGCGCTTCGTAGGCCGGTGGGATTTTTCAGGCACAAACAGTGCAGTTAGCTACTGGGGAGGTGCCTATGTGAAGACGGCGTTCTCAGGAACTACTGCGCAAATGGTAACCGGGCATCGTTCTAATTTCTTCGTGAAAATAGACAACGGTCCGTGGACTAGTCTTCTTGGTGTGGGTGATACGGTCAACCTGACGCCAAATCCGTTAACGAGTAACTGGCATACGCTGACCGTTGCGCAGGGAAAAGATTATGATTATGTCTTTGATTTTAGGGGATTCGTTTTTGATAAAGGCGCGCAGACGAATTCACCGTCTTTATCGCCTGTATTGATCGAATATATAGGTGATTCTATTACTGCGGGTTATACGGATGAGCAGGCGAATGTTTCTGATTACGCTTGGATAGCATCCGAATTACTCGGCACCGAACACACCCAGATCGCTTATCCCGGCATCAATCTTGCCAGCGGCTACGGTCGGGTAAAAGGCAATGGCATGGACTGGCAGTATACCAAAGCGAGGTCTCTGAAGTATTCCGATGCCGCTGATTGGGATTTTAAGCGTTATGCCCCTGCAATAGTGCTTATCAATTTAGGTACAAACGATAATAACAACAAAGTTCCGGATTCCACTTTCATGCAGGCGTATGTATCTCTAATGAAAACGATACGTCACCATTTCCCCAAAACAAAGATTTTTGCCATGCGAACTTTTCTAGGTGTGAAGCAGCAGCCGACAATCAATGCCGTTAATCAAATGGTCAGAGAAGGTGATAAAAGGGTTTTTTATCTGGATACATCGGGATGGATAACGCCCAAAACAAGCGATTATAACGATTCTGCCCACCCCAGTGTTTCGGGCCAGCAAAAGGCTGCACGTTTACTGGCCGAAAAGCTGAAGTCTTATTTGTAATGCAATAAAGCTGTCATCTGATCACTGCTAGCTTCCATCGGCGGATCGAGCGGGAGCTGACAGAAGGTTCATGGACGCCGTTACTAAAGTTCCGTTGCCATATCGCGCGGCGGTCAGTGAGTAGGACTAAACAGTCCGCCCGGCAAATCTGGCCAAGCTAGCACTTTACATGCGGAGCTGGTCCGGATAAGCCTGTACAAAGATGGCTTTATTGGCAGGGTCATAGAAGCCGGTACAGCATGGATTTTACGTTAGAAAGGCCGCTTACGAACAGATAAAATATGGCGAAAAGTTTCACCAGATGATGATACCGTGAGATCGCCTGCTTTTGATAACAAGAAACCGCAGTCTTCAATCAACAAACGTAGACAGTTAATCTGACGAAAAGTATGAACAGGCATCCCCTCACTTGAATAATAATTTGTATGAAGAAATATCAACAACCGGTCCGCGGATTCATGAATTGTCTGATCCACATTTCAGCTTTCCGTATTTTTTGTTTTGTCGGGCTATTCTTCCCTGGATTAGCGCAAGCCCAGACCCGCCTTTCGAACACAGTTGACCTGCAGCGAATGAATTGGAGAGCTTTCCTTCAGCGTAATGATCTGATTTGGAAAGACAGGTTACCCGACAGCTGGGACACCGGTGGCTTCCTGGGCAACGGCTCGCTCGGAACGATATTTTGGCAGAGGAAACCAGGTGGAATGGACTTTGAGATCTCCCGTAGCGATCTGTACGACCACCGGGAGGACAAAGACGGTAAACGGGTGTTATATTCGGCAAACAGGCTGCCCAACGGCCATTTTACACTCAAGTTTGGTGACGACACCTTAAAGGGAAGCATGCGGCTCGACCTTTGGAATGCGGAGTCAGTAGCGGATATAAGAACGAAGGAGGGGATCCGTCAAGTAAGGGCTTTTACAGCGGCGAACCGGGATGTCATTATCATCCAAGTTTCCGGTGAGAACTCCGCCGAATTGCAATGGTTCCCGGATACGGCGAAATCTACCAGAGGCGGGCTGCCTAAAGGGTACCAGGCTTACCCGGTGCAGCAATGCAGACGCAACGGCGGCGTTACGGTCAGCGTTCAGGATATGCCGGAAGACGAGCGCTACGGAACTGCAGGTAAGGGATCTGGCCAGTATGCGACGGCATGGCGTAAACAAACCACGGGTAAAGCGACTATCTGGTACATCAGTTTGAAACGAACCTTACCGGGTCAGGACGCCGAAAGGAGCGCCGTCGGTGAAGTCCGGGCTGCGCAGCTGTTGGGAGTTGAACGCCTGCGGCAGGAGCACCAAGCCTGGTGGCATCAGTATTATCCCAAAAGTTTCCTCAGCATTCCCGATGCGCCCATGGAGAGCTTTTACTGGGTGCAGATTTATAAAATGGGCGCAGCCTCGCGCAGCGGTGGCCCCATCCTCGATTTGATGGGGCCATGGTTCAGGCAGACTGTGTGGCCGGCCATTTGGTGGAATCTGAATATACAGCTGGCCTATTGGCCTTACTACATGGCTAATCATCTGGATGAGGCCGAGCCATTAGCACGCACCGTCTGGGAGGACCGGGAAATGCTTGCAAAGAACGCTGCGCCGTTTCAGCAGGATTCGTATGCTATCGGGAGGGCAAGCGGGCCGGGAGGGTGGAGTCCGGTCGGTACTGAAGTCGGCAATTTGCCTTGGGTAATGCATAACCTTTGGATGTATTACAGAAGTACAATGGATGACGGATACCTTCGCCACCAATTGTTTCCTTTGATGAAAGGCACGTTCAATTACCTGGATCACATCACCGTGCGAACTTCCGATGGCCGGTTAATGTTGCCTAAAACAGCTTCGCCCGAGTATACAGATGGAGTGGAGAACAGTTCCTATACACTGGCCTGCCTGCGCTGGCTGGCCGCAACCATTATTACAGCGGATAAGAGGCTGCATTTGGACGATTCGATTGCGCTAAGATGCCGGCAGGTGCTGAATACGCTGGTTCCCTATGAAACGGATGTCCAGACAGGCTTGATGGTGGGCAAAAATTTGCCGTTTGCCAAATCACATCGGCACTGGTCACATCTTTTTGCGATATATCCTTTTCATGAAATGAAGTGGGAAAATGCACAGCAACGGCCGTTGATCAGAAAGTCGCTGGAAAACTGGGTCAGTATGCCACAAGCCTTTGCCGGATATTCGTGGTTAGGAGCCGCTTCCATGCTGGCAGCCGGTAACAACGGGGATAAAGCCTTGGATTTTTTACATTTATTCATCCGGAAGTCGCCGCTGCCCAATACCTTATACCGGGAAGGTTCTCCTGTGATTGAAACGCCCTTAGCGTTCGACCGGACCTTGCAGGAAATGATGATGACTTCATTCGATGACACCATCCGCATCTTTCCAGGCTTACCGGCTAAATGGCGGGAGGTTAGCTTCGCCAATTTTAGAGCGGAAGGTGCATTTCTGGTCAGCGCCAAGCGCGCTAAGGGTGTGACAACGGTAATTGTCATCAAAAGTCTCGCTGGTGAGCCCTGTGTCGTTCAAACCGGGTACGCCAGCCCGATCAGGGCTGTTGGGGTAAACAAGGAAAGGGTGAAAATACTGGATCATGGCCGTGTGGGGCTACACTTGGCAAAAGGGGAGACGGTTATTCTGTTTCCTGGCAACGGAGCCGAGAGCCTCGTATTTCAACCGGTCGTCCGAGTTGATCAACCAGAGCTTTGGGGTGGGAGGAAAGCTGCTGTCGATGACAAAGATTAAGGTTGAAGGGTTGCTTCCATTAATGTTTAATTAAGCTTTTATTAAGTTGCAGGGCTAGTTTAGTAATTTCTACAGTTAGCAAAAATGAAGTTATGGAAGTATTCCGGAGGTTAACCTTTTTGTTTATTACTTTATTGTTGGCAATAACAAGCGGCTTCGCCCAAAAAAACCCTTTTGTTACTCATATGTATACTGCCGATCCTTCCGCACATGTCTGGAAGGATGGCCGGCTGTACGTTTATCCCTCCCATGATGTAGACCCTCCACGCGGTTGTGATCTGATGGATCGATACCATGTTTTTTCAACTGATGATATGATTAACTGGAAAGACCATGGGGAAATCCTCAATGCGAGCCAGGTGCCTTGGGGGAGGAAAGAAGGAGGTTTCATGTGGGCCCCGGATTGTGCTTACAAAAACGGCACCTATTATTTTTATTTTCCGCATCCTAGCGGAACAGAGTGGAACAAAACCTGGAAGGTAGGAATCGCCACCAGTAAAAAGCCTGACCGGGATTTTAAGGTTCAGGGATATCTGGAATTGGGCAATGATAATTACGCGATGATTGACCCCTGCGTCTTTGTGGATACCGATGGCCAGGCGTATTTCTATTATGGAGGCGGAGGAAGATGCGCAGGAGCGAAACTGAAAAAAAATATGGTTGAATTGGCCGGACCCCTGCAATTTATGGAGGGCCTGAAAGACTTTCATGAGGCGACATTTGTCTTCAAACGAAACGGCTTATATTACCTGACGTATGCTGATAATAACCGGGTAGACGGAAAAGGAGCCAACCGGCTGAATTACGCGACAAGTAGCAGTCCGATGGGACCCTGGACCTATAAAGGTGTTTATTTGGAGCCGACGGGTTGTGATACCAGCCACGGCTCGGTTGTTGAGTTTAAAGGCCAGTGGTATGCCTTTTATCATAACAGCTCGATTTCCGGTCAGGGAAACCTCCGATCCATCTGTGTGGATAAACTTTCTTTCAATGCTGATGGTACTATGCAAACTGTTGTGCAAAGCAAGTAATATGGAAGAGAAAGTCGCGGAATCGTATACGCTTGATCAGATTTTCATGGATCGTCCCGATAACGCCGAAATTCAGCTGGACCTTTTTAAGGATTACGCGAGTAAAGTAGCGCTATATCCGACATTTCATGAGTATTTCCGGAACAGGCAACCTCTGCTTTTAGCACAATGGGGTGACAAAGATCCCTACTTTTTAACACCGGGGGCGCTGGCATTCGAAAGTGACCTGCCGAATGCCATTGTGAAGTTTTATGATGCCAGTCATTTTGCCCTGGAGACACATGTCGATGAATTAGGCAACGAAATATTACTCTACTTAGCTACATTGCCCAGGTAACTTAAAAGTTGATGCCGGATAAAAAAGGCACCCGAAACGGGTGCCTTTTAATTGATCTGTTAGGCGGTAACCGCTTATCTAAATGGCTTCGACTATTTTTTAAATTCCTTTCACTTCCCCGCCATCCATTCTGATATCAGTACCCAGCAGCCATTTGGCGCCAGTTGATACTAAGAATGCGATCAGTTCTCCAATTTCACCAGGCTCACCAAAACGCTTGATATGCGCGTTCTCCAGGAATTTATCTTTAGCTTCCTCCATCGTCAGATTGTTTGCGGCCGACCATTTATTCAAAAAGTTTATCCTTCTGTTACTCATTACCGGGCCTGGCGACACACTGTTTACCTGTATACCGTCCAAGATGCCCTGTTCAGCAAAGGCTTTGGCAAGCGCACTAATTGCAGCATTAATGGTTGCAACTGCCGCGAAACCCGGCTTTGGGCTTTCAGCTGAGTTCCCGGACATAAATATGACCGATCCCTTTGAGGCTTTCAATGCAGGCCATGCTTTGATCGTCAAGCGACGCGAACCGTGCAGTTTCATTTCTGCGCCATCATTCCATTGCTCATCCGTCATCTCGAAAAGATGGATCTGAGGAACGGCACCGGCGACGTTCACCAGTGCATCGATTCTTCCGAATTTGTCTTGAGTTTCATTGATTACACGGTCTGCTGATTCAATCAGGCGTAAATCAACTGGGATTACCAGAGCTTCCGCGCCCGTTTCCCGGATAATCTTAGCGGTCTTATTTAGTTCTTCGCCTTCTCGTGCCACCAATACAAGGCCGGTAAAATCTTTTGCTAACCTGATCGCTGTTGCTCTTCCTATACCCGAGCTCGCTCCGGTGACAATCCCAATTTTTTTTTCCATAGTAGGTAATCGTTAAAATTTTATTTATGAGGCTTTTTTTATCAAAGGTTTCAGGTTTGTCACCTTTGAAAGTTCAGGAGTGAGATATAATAATAAACAGCAAACTACGAGTCCAAAACCAAACCGTGGAAACCAGTACGAAATGATCGTCGCAAAACAGAATATTCCCAAAGTTGTGAATGAACGCATATGTAAAAGGCGATGTGTGGCGTTGGGCCCTGACCTGTCCATTGTGTTACAAAGCGTTTCCCATACCAGCCACAAATAGGTGCAGTTGACCAGGGAAAAGTCAAATGCATACATGATCACGGGGACTGGTTGTAATTTGGTATCCGCTACCCACTCCGTCAGAAACGGAATTAAGGAAACTGTAAAAAGGTGCGCAAAGTTGGCCCACATTAATTTAAGGGTAGCCGCTTTGGCATGCCTCAGAAGATAATGGTGGTTAATCCATACAATCGCTATAAAAATATAGCTTGCACCATAGCTGATCCACGTCGGCCACAAATGACTCAATGCTTCAAACGTAGGTTCTTCCGGTTTTTTTAATTCCAGAATCATTATCGTAATAATGATCGCAAATACACCATCTGAAAAAGCATAAATCCGCTCGGGCGTCGAATCCACTTTCATGTTCATCCCTTTAACTTCCTTCATGATCGTTATTTAAATTGCTTTCCATATCGCATTTACAAACCAGTTTTTTTGATCTGTGAAGCTTGCTACTGTTTTAAAGGAGGCTTGGTTTCCCAGTTGTCTAACCTCGTCAATGCTGTATTTTTGAGATATTTCTGTAAATATTTGTTCATCCTTAGCAAATGTGACGGTGACCGGGCCGGTCGCAATTTTCATCGTTACTTGCTGGTCGGTCAGGCTGATCAGATAACTTTTGCAACTACCGGTTTCAGGATCATAAAAAGGATAGTGCTCGAAACATGAAAGGTCAAAATCGGCATTGAGTTCCCTGTTGATCCGTTTTAGAAGATTAAGATTAAAGGCACGGGTGATTCCGCCTTTATCGTTATAGGCAGCCAAAACGGTTTTAGGGCTCTTTTTAAGGTCCAAGCCAATTATTGCAAGATCACCTGGTTTCAAATGTCCCCGCAATTCCCGGCAGAAATTCGTTGCTTCTCCCGGTGGCATATTCCCAAGGTTGGAGCCCAAGAATAAGACCACTTTCCTGTTTGATGAAAGCTCTCCGGCTTTTTCTAACATATCAAAATAGTCCCCGTTCATACCTTTCACCTCCAAACCTGGGACCGCTTCCGGCAAATAACGACCTAGAAATTGTATGATGTTTTTTGAGATATCGATAGGCACATATTTGAAATTTGCGCCCATATCGGCCAGATACCGTAGTAAATGCACAGATTTGGTACAATCGCCGGCTCCGAGTTCGATCAGGTCAAATGCTTTACCTGGTGCCATAATTACCTCGGCTAACTCAGCGGTTTTTTGCGTGAATATCTCCAGCTCACATTTGAACGGATAATATTCCTCGCAGTTCATGATCTTCTGAAAAAGCTCGTCACCTTCGTCATCATAAAAGTATTTTGATGGTAACCGCTTTTGAGTTGAGGTTAGACCCTCTAATATATCCCCGCAAAATTCAGGTATTCCTATCTTAACTAACTGATCTTGTTTTAACTGTATGTCATTAAGTGTATTCGGTTCCATTGTATTATTAAAGACAATTCAATATAATGCTGTATTAGTCCAAGAGCTCCCGAATCTCCTGGAGAAGTTTTTCTTCATCTTCATTGTTGATCGGCTTAGGTTTTAAGGTCAACCCAAGGAGTAACATAGCGGTCGCAATAACAACGAGAGTTAACATAGGCACCTGGAAGCCACCTGTCAGGTCACGCAATTTTCCAAGTAACAACGGGCCGCAGCTTGCTAGTAAGTATCCGATCGTCAGCACAAATGCGGTCCAGGCGTTCGTTTCGTCAGGATGATTGGTATTATCCAAAGGAAGTGTCATGCCTAGCGTAAAAGTTCCACCCAGCCCAAAGGCCATAATCGCTATCATCACAAAGGGCGCAAATCCCGGGTTAAATGCGATCATTAACAACCCTGAAAGCGCTATTGCAGAACTAGCCACTAACCAGCCGCGCCGGTCGACGGATTTGCTGAGCGCGCCGAATATGGGGCTGGACAGCATAAAAAAGAAGGTAAAACATCCTAATATGTAACCTGCCGAATTGATGGACATACCGTGTTCGATATACAGCGTTGCCGTCCAGGCCAGCAAAGAGTAAAATAGGAAATTCACACAGGCAAAGAACAAGGCGATACGCCATGCCATACCGTTTTTCCATGGTATTTTTGAGCATCCCGGATCCCGCGGGATTTCAGGAAGTTTACTTTCTTTAGCGTAAACAAATAGCCATGCAATCAGTCCGAACAATGCAGGAAGTGCCCAGATCCCTGTCGCTTCACGCCAGCTATTGGTCAACTTGAGAATAGGCGCGGTTGCCACCGCCGATAGGGTACTGCCAAGGGATAATGAAGTTGAATAAATGCCCATCACGAGTGCGGCTTTTGCCGGGAAGTTTGCTTTTACAAACCCACTCAACAAGGCGCCTGCTATAGCAATGCCAGTACCAATACCTACCGTTGTAAGTAATAAAGTCGTTAAATTATTACTGTAAGCCCTTGCAAGAGTAGAAACGGCAATCACGACCAAAGAGCCTATAATGAGTGGGTTCCTTCCCATTTTATTGACAAGCCAGGGGATCGTTAATGCAAGGACACCCATGAGCAGGTCGGGTATTGATATTAACAGCGCGGCTGAAGCGTGGGATAAACCAAAATACCCTTTTATACTGGCAAGACTAGGCCCTATCGACACCAAAGAGGGTCTCAATGCCAGCGCCACGAGGATTATCCCAATTATTGCGCGTGTATTGTTATTGATAAAACTTTTATGCTCTTTCATTTTTACACTTTATTAACCGGAGCCCTTTCCTTACAATGCCGTTTAATGATGATTGTCCACACGATACATTTCTCAGGTTTTGCAAACAAAGCCCCGCCCGGAAAATAATCGCTAGCAGATCAAGCCATTTTCTTACTCTTTTTTGTTCTCCAGTTCCTCTTTCTATTAAGCTTAAAATGTAAAACAACCTTTCGGCTGCTTTACATTTTGTCGGTCAATATATTAAGCCGGTAGTGTAGCCAAGAATTCTAATATTTCAGATCCGATCTCATTTACATGCGTTTCCAGCGCGAAATGGCCTGTATCAAAGAACTTTACTTTTGCATTTGGCAGATCACGCTTAAAGGCTTCCGCACCGGGAGGTAAGAAAAACGGATCCTTATCGCCCCAGGCCGCTAAAAAGGCTGGTTGATTTTTCCGGAAGTAATCATGAAATGTTGGATATAATGCTACGTTACTCGCGTAATCTTTAAAAAGGTCCAGCTGGATATCCACATTACCTTCCCGGTCAAGGAAATATTGGTCTAAGGTGTAAGATTCTGGTGCAACAAGGGTAGGATCACTTACGCCGCTTAAATACTGCCATTGGGTGGTTCCAAAATCACAAAAGCCGCGCAGGTTATTCCGGTTTTCTTCGGTCGGTTCCGCCCAGTATTTTTGAATAGGGTTCCAGCCTTCACTTAACCCTTCCACGTAGGCATTCCCGTTCTGGCTGATAATGCCGGTGATCTTTTCCGGGTTGGCGACTGCTAAGCGATAACCCACCGGAGCGCCATAATCAAATACTTGAAGCGCGAATCTTTTTAACCCCAATTGGTCGATCAAGCCTTGTATATATTTAGTCAGGTTATCAAAAGTATAGGTAAAGTCGGTATTTTTTGGTGCGTCTGTAAAACCAAAGCCAGGAAGATCTGGCGCGATCACATGGTACTCTTCACTTAACAAGGGTATGAGGTTCCTGTACATATGTGAGGATGTTGGAAACCCATGTAATAACAATACGGTGGGTGCCTCTGCCGGACCTGATTCCCGGTAAAAAATTTCTAGGTCTTCAACTTTTGTTTTCTGATACTTTACTGGTTGTGTTTTCATGATGTTATGGATTAGTTTTATTGAATTTTTGAAAGCAGACAGCTTTGCTCGACTGATTTCTGATTTTGAACTCCTAAAAAGATTTTTATAGTTTCTGCTATTTCCGAATGATGTTCTTCTAATGCAAGGTGGCTGGTATCATACACATGCAACGCTGCTGATGGCACATCTTTCTTGATCGCTTCAGCTGCTGAAAGCGGAAAAAACGCATCATTTTTACCCCATACGAGTAATAAACGGGGTTGCGTATCTTTTAACCATTTTTGCCAGTTTGGATATTCCGCTATGTTCGTACGGTAATTATATAGCAGATCTAATTGTATTTCCTCCTGTCCTGGGCGGTTCAGGTAATACAGCGCGTTGTAATAGTGATCTGGGTTGATCTGGGTGAGATCCTTTGCACCATGCAGGTAAAATAATTTTATGCCCTCCAGTGTCAATAAAGGTTTTACCAGGCTGGTGGTTTCTTCATTCCGATCTTCCAGGTACGGCGCTGCATCTCGCATTGCAGGGCCGAGTCCTTCTTCATAGGCATTTGAATTTTGCAATATGTAATCGCTGAATAAACCGGGTGTGCGGGTAGCGATCCGGAAGGTTAACGGACCTCCATAACCTAACGCGTACACCGCGGGGTGTTCCAGGCCGATTCCAACTATGAACTTCTCTATCGTTTTTGATAGATTATCAAAGGTATAATCATAAACAGACGGACTTGGGCTATCGCTGTTACCAAAACCCGGGCAATCAGGAGCCACCAGGTAGTAATCATCTTTCAGGTCATTCATCAGTTCCTGGAAGGCGCTGGACGCATTAGGCACCCCATTCAATAGCAGGATGTGTTTTTTTGATACGTCTCCCGCTACCCGGTAGAAAATGTTGATTCCGTCGATGTTTACATTCCTATAATTTACTGTGTTATTTTTCATATGATCTTGGTAAATAAAAATTATATATAAAACAGACAACTCTGTTTTAAAAGTAGCAAATTAAAGAAGCTTTTTAATTATTTTACTGGCCGAAATTATCGGCCAGGTATCCAGATGAACCTTGTGGCCGATTAGTGCCCCTTCAAAAAGCGTATAAATTTCGTCAGCCAGATCTTCATTTTCTAAAGGTGCCAATGCTTCGGCAAACAGCCTGCGTACATTATCCTTTTGTTTTTTCACCTGCTCCCTGATCTTGTCAGAATTTTCCGGCAATTCGTAAACCATATTTAGAAAATGGCAGCCATAGAAGTCCTCCGTTTGGACCAGATCTTCCAAATATTCGAAAACCGCTAACAATTTTGCCTTCGGAGTTTCCTGCTTTCTTATTACTTCGGCGAGCGACTCTACAGTCTGTTCCCCTGTAGATTCTAAATAAGCGATCAGCAGGTCTTCTTTTGAGCGGAAAATCTGATAAAAGGTTGACTTAACAACTCCGGACTCTTTAATGATCTGATTAATGCCGGTGTTACTGTAGCCTTGTTTGTAAAACAAACGTGCCGCTGTAATGACGATTACCTCTCTGCCTGACCTCTTTTTCATAAATCAAAGGTAAACAATTATTATTAAAACAGACAAGTCTGTTTTAATAATAATTAGATCGATTTCGATTTGTTGGCATAACTTGTTGATATACAGTTGAATTATTTTAAAAAGAAGTGCAGAATACTACTATCAGGCAAATTCAAGGACGATATTTGATAGGTAATCCAGCTGCATATATTAGGAATGGAACATTTACAATGGAAAGAAGCTTTCATACAGTTCCGTTTTTCCCACTGCATTATAGATGTAAAAGACGTCATTGGTATTGCTAACTCCGGACAAAAGGTCAATTTCAAATCACATATTTTGTGGGTAGCGATTGACACACTGATAAAGAGTATGATTACATCTGTATCAGCAGTTATAACCCTTTGTTGATCTACAACAACCGCGTGCGGCATTCTTCCAAAAACCGACTGCATTGATGTACCGTCTACGCATAGCTGCATCAAGCCGAATGGCTTGGTTTCGGAAATTCTGCATCATGTCTTTCCTTATATACCGTCCAGATAGCCGGAGGGTAATTTTCGGGTTCAGTAGTCGTGATTAACTGTCCTCCTTTTATCATGCCTGTTTATGAAGCCGGTTTAAGATCTCTTGGGCCCCATAGATAGGTGCAATGTAGCCTGCAAGCCTGAACCTCTAATGAAACATTTTACATGTTTGGTTTCCGTTTGAACTTACAAATAATTAAAAACGCGACGAAAAAGGTGGTCAAAAAACGTTGAGATTTCCGACCATTGCTCTAAAGTTCCCGATGAAGTGTTTTGCGCATCAACACCATCAGTTCCCTGGCCCTCCGGCCAGGGAACTGATGGTTAAAATTATTTAGCTGAGTAATGATGTTGCAATTTGAACCGGCAAACTTAGGGTTTGGTGAACCGGACATTTGGCTGCAATTTCCCGTAGCCGCTCTTTTTGCGCTTCATTCAGATTGCCAACGAACCGCAGCTTTTTTGAAAAAGTTTCTAAATGGCTAGGCACACCCGTTCCGTTTGTCATATCATCCTCGTGTTTACGGGCATAGGTGGTGTAAACATAGATGTCTTTGAGATCCCATCCCTTCTTTGCCGCGTATAAGCGGATCGTCATCGTTGTACATGCCGCCAGGGCTGCACTTAGGTAATCGTACGGTGACGGACCGAGGTCTTCGCCTCCAATTTCTATGGGTTCATCCGCAATTAATGAATGACTTACGGTTTGCAGCGCAGTCATGAACCGGTGTTCCTGCAAATTAAGGTGACCTACTAACTGTTCTCCTGCTGTATCCAGCATTCTATTGGGCTCAAACGGAATATAACGGGAAGCCCAGGCAGCAATGATTTCAGCAGCATATAAGCTATCTGCTTTTTTTGTCAGCAGATGATCCGCATCATCCAGTGACACGAAACTTTTAGGATGCCTTGCGCTGTGATATAAACTTTGAGCATTTTCAATACCCACAATGGAATCACCAGGCGCGTGTAAGAAAAGCACTGCCTTATGCAGTTGCGAAAGAATATCATTCAGATCAACATTTTCCATTTCTTCAAGAAATGTTTTTGTGATCTTAAATGGGCGACCGCCAATATTGACCTCCCACTCCGGTCCACCAGTTTCGTCGGTGTTCGTGACACTGATATGTTTTTTTACATGATCGACTCCTGCCGGTGCGCCAATTGTCGCTACAGCTTTGACCTCGGGTAACATTGCTGCTGCTGCAATTACGGCAGCGCCGCCTAAAGAATGTCCCACTAAAAGGGATGGCGCAGCATAATGTTTTTTCAGATGTTGAGAGACGGCGACCAGGTCGTTGATATTTGCAGAGAAATGACTTTCTGAAAATGTACCTTCACTCTTACCAAGGCCTGTGAAGTCAAAACGAACGACTCCAAAACCGTGAGTTGTAAGCGCAGTGCTGATGTGCCTGACAGCATTAAGATTTATGTTGCAAGTGAAGCAATGGGCAAATATTGCATAATGCGCGGGCTGTCCATTTGGCGGCAAATCAAGATAAGCGTTCAGTCTGTAACCCTTATCATTCATAATTTCTAGTTTTTGGCTTTCCATGATGTGAGGTGGATTTTTATTGCACTTGCTTGTTCCTTATCAGGCG
Source organism: Mucilaginibacter sp. PAMB04168 (assembly GCF_039634365.2). Taxonomy (NCBI): domain Bacteria; kingdom Pseudomonadati; phylum Bacteroidota; class Sphingobacteriia; order Sphingobacteriales; family Sphingobacteriaceae; genus Mucilaginibacter; species Mucilaginibacter sp. PAMB04168. The sequence continues at coordinate 3,490,534 of NZ_CP155079.2, read as the reverse complement.
TAAATGCAATCTTCTCTTTTTTGTAAGATCAGTTTTGCATGCGTAATATTTTTGTTGTTAATGTGTTTGCCATCATCGGATATATTTAAAATGACATCTATAAAAATTTGAATCGATTTGCGGAGACGAATTCTATGGTATCTCTCTGCCGTCCCCGGAATTTCTGCTTCGCTAATCATTTTAATTACTTGTGATTCGATTGCTGACACATCAAAGTGGTGCTGGAAAAGAAATGCGTAGTCCGACAGGTCTACCGGAGTACTCTTCCCCCAAGCATCAAAAAATGATTCTTTAATGTATTGTCCCCAGTCCATCATCTTGTTATCTTGAGTCATTGTCCGGATTATTACAAGTTTTTTTAAGTAATAAGGCCTGTACAATTTCGCACAGGCCTTTACATGTTATATTCATTAAATCGCGGGTGCTGCCGGAAAATCTATGGGCACTGCAGTCAAGGCAAAAATATAATTGGTGATGGTTTTGTCACCAACTACTATAACTACATCGATAAGCGATCCTTCATTGTAACCCGCAGTAAAGAAGTTTTCTACCAGTTGCGGGTCAGCATGACCTTTATTTTCTGCAATACTTTTGGTGACTTTTACCAGTGCATCTAATTTAGGGTCGAAGGTGATTTCGCCGCGACGGATTTCTATAATTTGGTCATCTGTAAAACCTTGCATTTTTGAAATGGCTGTATGTGCCGCCAGACAATATTCACAGCCGTTTACCTGGCTGACAATCAGGTTTACAACTTCTTTTTCTTTCGGCCTAAGAGACGTCTTAGCGCCGGATAAGACTAAATAGGTACCTAAGGCATTTTCGGAGTGCGCGTAGACTGCGAACAGATTTGGTACGGTCCCTATATTTTTCGTCAAGGTGTCAAATAGTGCTTGATTTGCTGTTGATACTTGTTCTCTTGTTGGAACTGCAATTGATTTCATGATATTATTTTTTAATGTTATTGATAAATTAATTATTTTGACAAAGCTGCCAGATGGGGAGGCATTAATCTAATTGGTCTTGCGTTGCGCTAATACGGCTTTATGTCCAAATTTGGTAATCAGGTAGAAGGATGCTCCAAGATTGATGATGTCCTTAAAAAGGAAGAGGCCTAAAAAGCTCATGTAGTTGATGCCGTTTACAGCGACCAAAGCTCCGGGCGTCGTGATAACCATGGTACTGGTTATGAAAAACATGACAACTGCAATAGCCCCTCCAATGATACCTGCCTGCGGTTTAAACAAACCGATGATGATCAATATTGCTGCCACCACTTCTGTTAAACCGATCAGGTCCGAGCCCGGATATACGCCGAACACTTTAAAATGCCAGCTTATCAGGGGACTGTTATCTACCAGTGGTACAATACCGTCGGCTCCCGGTACCGTCATTTTGTAGGAACCCGCCCATAAAAGCATAACGACCATCCCGGCCGTAATGACGAGGAAAGGAACGTTATGACGGCTTACCCATGAGGCGGCCTTAAGTGCGATATTTTCTTTTTTTAAATCGTTTAAATCAAGGTTGTGTAATTCTGAGGTTTTCATTGTTTAAGTTTTTTGTTTTTGATTATTTGATGATTCAAAGGTCGATCAAAACTATCATCGCAAAAACGACAGGACTGCCCGACAAGTGGTCTGGATTTCCCGATTATCACACATACCCTCTCAAATATCTTTTAACGCACTAATAAGTTGGCCTTTTTTTTTACGTCCATCACCGATTGGCCCGTCAGCCTTTTGAAAAATTTACCGAAATGCCCAGCATCTTCGAAGCCTAATTCGTACGCGATTTCCTTTGCCGTTTTATCGGTGTAAAAAAACAAGCGTTTCGCTTCCTGTGCGAGTCTTTCCTGAATAATTTGTATAGGAGTTTTGTGATTGTACAGCGCAAATAAGTTTGACAAGGTTTTAGGTGATTTATAAAGCTGACCTGCATAGAAACTGACCTGGTGCTCTTTTTTATAATGTGTCTCGACAAGGAAATTATACTTACGGATTATGTCGAGTTTATCAACGGGCAGGTCATTATTTATATATTGATCCTTTGCTAAACGGGTCACAATAATGATTAACCGTTTTAAGAGTACCTGCATCATTTCACCCTGAATCTGATGCGTTGTCTCGAATTCATCCTTAATCATTTCCAGCATCTTTTCCATTCTATCTAAATCATCCTCACTCAGCCGGATGAACATCTTTTCTGGCTGACCGTAAAAAATAAAGCCAACACAGCTAACCTCCTTGTCATGGTCCACTATGCAATAGAAATCCCGACTGAATTGCCACGCAACGATATCTGTAGCTTTTGGTAGATAAAAATTTTCGCTGGTCATTAAGCAATGGATCGTATTAGCGGGGAAGTTATAGGAGTAGTTATCAATAACGATGGCCTGGTCTTCTCCACGGTTCCAGGCAATGGTCAATAATTTCTCCTTTTGATCTTTGCCATAAAAATCGCGGTCAAAAGTTGATTCTCCGGAAACCATTCGGAATAGGGCATTAGTTTGTCCATGAAAGTACTGGTGTATCATTACAACTTTAAGTATTAGTTCATCTATCTGTATCTTTTTAGTGTCTTTTCAACGCAATCACTTATAAACCTTTTATCAGCGCGTGAACAAATTGTTATCAATTCTCGATGGGTTATAAGTAGTGCTGTTGGAAAGGATGAGATACTGAACAAATATAATAAAACAGACTGACTTGTTTTTATTTTTTCACAACTTATTCGTTTATCTTTCTGGCTAAAAAGAGCAGCATCGATTGCGTTGAAGCCGGGTTAATAGAAGAGCTTAATTCACATCTATTTTTAATCATGGACCGGTTATATACTCATAATTTTGACGTAAAACAGACTTGTCGGTGTGTGCAAAACTTATAGATTTGTCTTATGCGCAACGAGAGAAAAAATGCTGTACGACAAACTATCATTGATACAGCTTCCCGGCTGTTTTATAAACAAGGATACTTAAATACCGGAATCAATCAGATCATAGAAGAATCCGGTGTCGTGAAGTCTACCCTCTACACCGCTTTTCGTACTAAGGAAGATATTCTCATGGAATATTTGATTCAATCCGGAGCTGCAACGGACGAAGCCTTAAAGACCGCAGCAGACAAGGGTAAAGATCCCAAAGCGAAAATTTTATCAGTTTTTGATTATCTCATTAAGCTTGTTCAGGAAAAGGACTTTAACGGTTGTAACTTTTTAAACTTGATTTCTGAAGTTCCCATGGACGCCGAACGTGTTGTGAAACAAATTCAAAAGCAAAAGAATGGCGTCAGGGCATTGTTTTCAGGTATACTGGAATCGGTCGAAAAGGAGTCCCTTGCGGATGAAATTTATATTCTTTTTGAAGGAGCGCTTATAGCCAACAAAGTTCACCATAAAGTATGGCCAGTTGAAAGCGCCAAAAAGATAGCCGAAAAATTGCTTTCTTAAATGCGGTATGCCAACTGGAACAAGGAGGATTAACTATTTGAGCAGCTAAAAGAACTTAAAACGGTCCAGCTTATGGATTCGTACCAACATCAACTTTCCATAATAAAACAAAGCAGTCTGTTTTTTTTATAGCTTGTACTACCTTTAAATGTTAAAGAGATCGCAATTTTGAACTTAAACTCACTCAAGATGGAAATCAAACCACAGCCGACGCAAATCTTTAGCGATATACGCATGAATTACCGTGTCAATCGACAAAGAACAGAGGAAATTTGCAAGCACCTGGAATTAGAAGATTATGTCGTTCAGCCCATTGCGGATGTAAGTCCACCTAAATGGCACCTCGGTCATACATCATGGTTTTTCGAGACGTTCATATTAAAGCCCTACGTTCAGGCTTATCAGGAATTCAACGCAGAATTCAATTTTGTTTTTAACAGCTATTATGAAGCTATTGGAAAGCGCGTTATCCGGACGGATCGGGGGAACCTAAGCCGCCCGACCGTGATGGACGTCTATAAGTACCGCAGGTACGTGGACAATGCCATGGATCATTTATTGAAACACATCAATAACCATCCGGAACTTCTGCAGTTGGTAATTACTGGACTTAATCACGAACAACAGCACCAGGAATTACTTCTGTCAGATATCAAATACATCCTCGGACATAACCCACTGTTTCCAGTTTACCATAAAGACGAAGCTCCTTTGCCGGCTTTGACGACCGAGTCGCCCAGTATGATTACTATCAACGAAGGTATTTATGAGATTGGTTATAAAGGGGAGGGCTTTTATTGGGACAACGAGAAAGGCTTGCACAAGGTATACTTGAAGCAGTTTGAGATCAGCGATCGGCTCGTAACCAACGGTGAATTTATGCAGTTTATTAACGATGGCGGTTATAAAAACTTCGAATTCTGGCATGCGGAAGGGTGGGAGTGGGTCAACTCGAATCAGATATATTCGCCTTTGTACTGGCATTTGATTGAAGGACAATGGATGAATTACTCATTTCGTGGTTTAGAGCCGGTTCGTGAAAGTGAGCCTGTTTGTCATGTAAGCTATTATGAAGCCTATGCGTATGCTGCCTGGCGAGGGATGAGGTTGCCGACCGAATTCGAATGGGAAACAGCCGCTAACCGTTTTTCCTGGGGCGAGCGCTGGGAATGGACCGCTAGTGCTTATTTACCATACCCGGATTTTACTAAAGCTGAGGGAACTTTGGGGGAATACAACGGTAAATTTATGATCAATCAGCAGGTTCTGAGAGGAGCCTCCGAAGCTACACCATTAAACCATAGCCGTCGTACATATCGTAATTTCTTTCAAACACATCAAAGGTGGCAGTTTACCGGAATTCGCCTAGCACAATAATCTCAAAATAATAAGGCCTGCAAAAAAGTAGAAGACCTTGAGTGCCCGGCATTGGTAAGTCATTTTAAGTCGTTGATGATTACTTGTAGTAGAATGACGGCTCATCAAAATTTCAGATTAAGGGGTTAGCACTTGCCTTTAATGCGCAGACTGTCCAATCTCCCGGTTACAAAGCATTGAGTCCTCAGATTTGCATGTATCAAATCTGTAAAACAAAGGTTGACGCACTGGTTTCGTGAGGGGCTAACGATCGGCAATTGCTCGAACTGCCTTGCTTTTCATGCTTTCTACGTCTGACCAGTTCACATTACTGACCTGATACCGGTAAGTACCTCCAGCTTTGATACTCGTGTCGCGGAAGGTCATTTCCGGTGCTGGTATCGGTGCCGGCTGGTCTCCATCGTTCCAACGCTGATAACCGGTTTGCTTGCTATATTTGGTCTTGGTACGGTATTGGAGCTTTTGAAGATACTTTCCGTTCCTATAGATGATAAATGTCTTGATGCCGCTTTCAAGATCGGGAAAAGCATTCCAGTACAGCACGATCTGGTTCTTAAGGGAGGTCGTCCGAAGATTAAAGGGGGCGGGTGGCGGTGTATGATCGGTTACAGTACCGCTTACCATATACTCCGCCCATTTCTCTGCAAGTGTCCTGGTCGGAAACCAATTCGAGGCAAACTGGTTTCCGATATAATGTTTGACTGGGGCAATCGCTTTTGTAGCCGTATCGCCCAGCCAACCATTTTTTGCAGGAATATCCCGTAAAGTGCTGTCTCCCGCACGAATCGGCAGCCTCATTTTTAAGCAGGCGTCTATCCAGGGAATTGCCAAAAACCTTAAATCATGAACTTGGTGTCCATCCATGGCAGACTCCACAACTGGGTTGACAGCATGCGCCCAGAGCGCGCCGCTTTTTCTGCCGTTTGCTACAATCTCCGCATTGTTATAACAGATATCTTTGATACCGTTATGATGAAGCATCGGCACTTTACGCGCTGCGGCTATAGGAGAAATATCCACGCCGCAGGCTTCCGCAACGGCTACAGCAACCCGCCCTGGGTATTTTCCCGCCATCGCTGTGATCCAGAGTGAGCCTCCCGAATGGCCCCATAGCGTCCAAGGTACTGATTTGACTTCTGGGTGATCCGTCTTGTCAGCTAACCTGTTGAGCATTTCCAGGAAAACCGGCTCAGAGCCGTTATCCGGATTATACCAATTGATACAATTCTTAGCATTGCCACCTGAAATGAATTTGGGGGCTACGAGAGCGGAATGCCACTTTTTTGCCAGCTGCCGCCATTGGACATCATGCATCATCTGTTCGGCATCACCCTCCCGCGTGCAGCCATGTAAGTGCACGATGATCGTTCGTATAGGTCCAACATCATTCGGAATCCAGGCGTAGCAGGTCGCATCGTCAATCAAGTTCCCCTGCTTGGGGATGACGAAGTCATAAAGCTGTCCGTCTGCCTGGGATTGCCTGTTCAGGGTATAGGCGGAGATCACGAAAGTACTCACTAAGAATATTAAAAGCGTTAGGGTTATGCCGGATTTAAATTCGCTATTCATTTAGCAATTGATTTTTATAAGGGATAGTTAATTTCCTGGACCTTTGCCAAGATAGGACCGGTTAATAACAAAATCTTAAAAAAACCTTAACGGGGAGATAGCGCTTCCGATTGTCAATGCAAATGGATAGGATAGAATTCAGCAACATTGACTTTCAATCCGTAAATCATAAACACTGTTGTAAAGCGCAGCACTTTTCAGTAATTTACGATCATCAGATGTCCTATTAACCGAGTTCAGGCCTAACCTTTCATAGCATAATAAGATAACTATCTGTTGACCCTTTTAATCACATCAAAGATTTGTAGCACTAAAATACTGCATCCTACTACGATGACTGAGTCTAAGATAAAATTCACCGCCGAAAAGGAGTCGACGCTTCCCACACCCATCTCTGCTTTAAAGTGTCGCGTTTCAAAGAAGGTAAACGGAAATCCAATACTTGCAAGTGTGGTATCATTGAACCGCACGGAGCAGGCCATGAAAATTACAAAACACAGCAAAAGGTACATCGACCGCATCATATATTGAAATAACCTAATAATTCAAAGATTTGATTTTCAGTGTGCACCTTTAAGTTTTGAAAGAAGATAAGACACGCTAGCGTACTTTCTCAAAAATTTAATTTTAGCAACTTTGATTCGCATTTCGCTAATTTCTTCGTTTCCTATTAAATACGCTGACCCGGACCGGCTGCTAATCTTCGAAGAGTTTAAAGGTTTTAACCCGCTTTCTTGCTTATTTTACATAAGCTGTTATAAAATCAATTGCGTGTTTTGGATTGTCTTGAATCAGGTAATGCCCTTGGCCTTTTCTGATGATTACGGTGATATTACCCCCTAATCGTTTGTATCGCTTTTGGGCTAGTAGCGTTTGATTATTTGCGGAGTTATCCAAGCTGCCGGAAATAAGTAATAAGGGGACTTTGGCTTTCGCCAATGGTCCAAGATTATCAATAGGTTGTATTTTTGACATCAATCGGGTTTTTAGAACCGGATTTTCAGCATATATACAGGCAACCTTATCAGGGTTTTCGGTAGCCCAGGCTATTGATTCGCCTGCTGCTCCACCATATCCTTCAATGACCGGCTTGGTGGAAAATCCATTGCCGATAAAGTGTTTGTAAATGATGTTCCATTGTTCAAGTACCGGGCCATCATAATCATAAGGCACAGCACCGGTAACAATAAAGAACCCTTTAGCTAACAGCACATTATCAACTGCTGCATCTCGCTTAACATAGTCAGATCTAAAAACCCAAGGATGACCAGGTGCAGGTTTATTGGGCTCAAGTACTGTAACGAATGATTGTATGCCACGTAATTGAACGTGGTATTTGGCGTAACAACCTGTGAATAATGGCCCGCGAAAAGTAATATCAGCTCCTTCAGCAGGAACGTTCTTTGTCACAGATGTCGTATTATAAAACCAGCTGCGACCATAAGCACCCGCTGCAAAAGCTGGAATAGGCGCCTTAACCTCGTTTACGCTATGCTCAATAAAGTCTGCAATGATTTTCGGGTCGTGCAAGCTGTGCGGATGATGACCAAAACCTTCTTTTACCATTACCGATATGCGGCCACCGAACTGCAAATAAATATTTTCGATTGGTAGGGAGGCTATCTGATATAAAGGATCAAAACTTCCACAAATATGCAGTAAGGGCACATCATATTTTGCCAAATTGCCCAATTTCATCAATATGTCGTTATTGGCAGCTGGGTTATCGGCATAGATACAGGAAACCTTATCCGGGTGATTGGTGGCCCATGTATATTCAAATTCACCACCACGGCTCATACCAACGAAGGCGGGTTTAGAGGATAAGCCAAGATTAGTTAAAAATCTATACCATGCATCCCATTCTTTGCCAGGGCGGAGTGCCGCATTCGCAGAAATATAAGCTATATAAAAGCCACGATGCAGCAGTTCAACTTCGCCCTGGGGCTGGTGATCCCAATAGCAGCCCTGCCACGACCACGGATTTCCCCGGGCAGGTTTATCAGGCACTATTATTACACAACGGTGTTTGCCTTTAGGCGGATCCGTTATGCCAAACCTCTCGCCTTCAGGAGCTTTAAAAGGAGTTATTTCCAACGTTTGATCATCCATAATGAAATCATAACGAACGAAACCCTCATGCCAGGTGCTTCTCTCACCGTTAAAAACCACCGTTTGTTGGGCTTTCAGGGTATGTGTTAGGAATAAATGGAATAATGTTATACAGAATACTTTACCTGCTTTCATGATGATTATTTTTCCAGAGTGTTGTTTTTGCTATTTTTACTTACGGTACTCGGACAGTTAATTGCGCTTTTCTTTATTCATTTTATTTCATTTCTAGCCGCCTCATCAACAGCCTAGGTGCGCGTCATCTTAGTAATGTACCCTATAAAAAATTTAATCCAGGTCTATTGTTATGATGGCTTTGTGTGTTGCAATTCTTATAGGATTGTTTATCCTCTTGATCGTTAATGATTTTATACAAATCGCCCTAGTGAGTCGCAGAAATTTTTGTTCCTTGCGTTATACAGGCTGAACTTAATAGGGACACTGATAACCAACCTAGGAATACCGATTTCAAAAATTTCTTTTTCATAATCTAATAAAGAGTTTTGATCTAAGCTATTCGCTACAGTATCAGCTGTCTTGCCAAAACGAAAATAATTATATCAGCCCCATCAGTAAACTATTTATCATTTGCGAGCAAAACAAATGACAAATGTTAATTGCAACTTAAAAAAACATTAATTCGCTTGAATCAAGTTCATTGAAAATTTCAAAACAGCACATACTCATAATGCAATCTTTTTATTTCCGATTAATGCCAGCCACTTAATAGGAAAAGGCCTGGCAAATTGAATAGCTCACCTCCCTTGGGAAATTAGAGTTAAACCAATCAGAATAAATTATTATTGAAAAATTAGCTAAGATTTTAGGTAAATGATTATACCGTAAATTTTATATTTTCAGAATGATTTAGTTATTTTACCTAACGAAAAGCAAGTAAGAGATTCTGGCGTGAATCATGCACCACAGGAGATAAAAGTACATAATTCGTTGAGGTTCAGTTAATTAAATTTCGGGTTCATTTCCCTCCCTCACCGCCAAGTTGATCATCAAAACACATCTAAATCCTGTAATTCAATAAATTACAGGATTTTTTCGTTTCCAGGGTTGCTCGTATTATAATGAAGGGAGACCTTTAGATTTTTAAGGAAGATCTGATCAGGGAAATCACAGTTATCTTAAGCAATAAAGAATAGAGTAAGAATGAATAGCTAAGAAGCTGTCAGGCTGGAAGGATGCTCAATGTTTCACCAAACACGCTTCAGGCGCTACGGGTGAGTGGTAAATTACGGTTTACCAAGGTCGGCAGCATTTTTTATTACAAGCAGAATAATATAAATCAGAGGTTAAATTTAGAAACACAATTGCACCTTTTTATAAGTCTATCTAGGTACACTCTTCAGGAAGTTTAAAATAAATATAAAGAAGGTATAGGACGCAAGTATTAAGTGTATCTATCTACCTGCCGAAATCCGGCGGAAGGTGCTACTTTTCAACGAACCAACTTGCTATATAAACGGTGAATGTACCGAAGAGACCTACCCCTGCTGTCATTAATACCGCCGCAATGATCCGACCTTCCGTGGTTACCGGGAACTTATCACCATATCCCACCGTAGTTATTGTCACATAAGACCACCATATCGCATCTTCAGCGGATTTGATAATGCTTGCGGGGTCCTTTTCGACTTGCAAGATCGCTATCGACGAAAATATAATGAGTAATACTGCAAGAATAGCTACGGATGTGAATGCACCCTTGGCCTTGTTTCTGAATACGTGTTTAACGAACATCTGGGTGGAGCGAAACGCCCTGATCAGGCGCAGGAGCCGTATCAGTCTCAGTACCCTGCCTGCCCTTAGGTAACTCACTGCAGGAATACTGGATATAAGATCAATCCAACCCCATTTCATAAAAACAACTTTGTTTTCAGCACGATAAAAGCGAATACAAAATTCAGCGAAGAAAAACACACATATCACATTATCAATGTAGGTCAGTAGAATGGAGGTTTCTTCAGGGAGTTTAAAGATGGTATCCGTCAGAATAGCCAGCAAAACGTAAACGGACAGGACAAATACGATCAAATTCAGTGGACCAAGCTGGTTGTTTTTGTTTGAAGCGGTGAACATTGGTTTGGGTTTACGACGTTAAAGTAAGAATTAACGGGTTGATACTAACAGGTTTTTTTTATATTAACAGCCTGTATGAATACAACCAGCCATCCTAAACCCGAAATAGTTCTCGATCATTCTCCCGCCATCAATTTTGCTTTCCAGCAAAACCATGTCCCGGTTATCCGCAGTTTAACTATCAAAAATAATTCTGGACTACATTGGGAAAATGTAAAGTTAAATATTGAATCGGAACCTGATTTCGCGGCCATTTGGAATGGTGATATCAGTATTTTGCACAATGGGGAAGAGCAGGTCTTCAAGAATATTCCCATCCACATTTCGTCGAAATACCTTGCCGAACTAACCGAACGCGTTTCAGGCAAGTTTATACTGACCGTAACTGCAGGTAACGATGTGATCTTTCGGGAACATTACCGCATAGAGCTTCTGGCCTATGATCAATGGAACGGTGTTGCTGTCCTGCCGGAAATGTTGGCGGCCTTTATTACGCCTAATCATCCTGAGATCGTCAAGATCATTAAAAATGCTTCGGAATTATTGAAAACGTGGACGGGCAGCCCATCGTTCGATGAGTATCAAAGCCGTAATCCAAACCGTGTCAGGAAACAGATGGCTGCTATATTTGAAGCCATAGTCGCAATGGACCTCGTGTATTGTACCGTGCCGGCAAGTTTTGAAGAAAGTGGCCAGCGCATCAGGCTGGCCGATAATATTTTCCATAACAGATTGGCGAACTGCCTGGATCTGTCTTTGCTTTACGCAGCCTGTTTGGAAGCGGTAGGCATTCATCCCCTGATCATCATCATCAAGGGGCATGCCTTTGTAGGTGGCTGGCTCATCGACGAGTCGTTTGCAGATACCGTTAATGATGACCCATCCTTGATCACCAAGCGCACGGCAGATGGCATCAACGATATTGTAATTCTGGAAGCAACCAGTATGAATGCAGGTAACCATGCTTCGTTTGATGATGCTGTACGATCGGCCGATCAAAAAATGATGAGGACCGAAGACTTCATTCTTTTCCTGGATGTAAAACGGGCCCGGTTCAGTTCCATCCGCCCGCTGCCGCTTCGAATTCCCACGCCCGCTGGTTGGGAGATCGTTGAAGAAGCGAGGCTGACCAAAGAAACAGCCTTGCCGGAGGATATCTTTATCGGCGAAAAGCTGATCCATGCTGATAAGATAGCTGTTTCCAAGCAAAGGCTTTGGGAGAGGAAGTTGCTTGACCTCACCCTTCGCAATAGCTTGTTGAATGTAAGAATTACTAAGAGTGTGATCCAGTTCATCACCATTAATGCGGGTAAGCTGGAAGATGCGCTTGCAGATGGTACCGAGTTCCAGGTGCTGGCCAAGCCCACTGACTGGAGTAACAATCCACGGGATACCGGGGTATATGAAGCCTTACATCAATCAGACCCCATTGCCGACCTGGTTAAAAATGAACTGTCACAACGGCGGCTGAGAACTTATTTGTCTGATCTTGAACTTGATTACAGCCTCACCAGTCTGTACCGGTCTTCCCGTCTATCTCTGGAAGAGAATGGCGCTAATACACTCTATGTTGGTTTGGGTTTGCTAAAATGGTTTGAAACCGACCTTAGCGAACGCCCCAGGTATGCACCCATCTTATTGCTGCCTGTAGAGATCGTACGTAAATCGGCGCAAAAGGGCTATGTGATCAGGAGTCGGGAAGAGGAAACAATTATGAACATTACCCTGCTGGAAATGATCAGGCAGGATTTTGGAATCACGATCGGTGGTTTAGAAACATTGCCTAAAGACGAAAGCGGGATAGATGTCAAGCGCGTTTTCAATATCATTCGCCAGGCTATCATGACCAGATCAAGATGGGACGTGGAAGAGCAGGCCCTATTGGGCACTTTTTCTTTTAGCAAATTTATTTTATGGAACGATATTCATAATAACGCAGATAAGCTGGCTCGAAATAAGGTAGTAGCAAGCCTTATCTCGGGTAAATTGGAATGGCAGCCGGATGCTGAAGCAGATGCTGCATCTATAGCCGACGACCAATTGCATCCGGGGGCTGTTTCCCTGCCTATCAGTTCAGACTCATCCCAATTACAGGCTATAGTCAGTTCGGGAGAGGGAAGAAGCTTTGTACTGCATGGCCCTCCGGGAACAGGCAAATCACAAACCATTACCAATATCATCGCCAACGCCTTGTATTCAGGTAAACGAGTGTTATTCGTGGCCGCTAAAAAAGCGGCCCTGGATGTGGTGGAGAGCAGGCTGGAATCTATCGGTATCGGTCCTTTTTGCCTGGAACTGCATTCCAATAAATCGAAAAAATCTGCCGTACTGGAACAGCTGAAAGCCGCTACAGAAGTGATCCGGAGAGAACCGCCTGAAATCTACCAGGCTGAGGCTGAGCGCTTACTCAATTTACGTAACGAGCTCAACGTTTACGTGACCGCATTGCATGAAAAATATCCTTTCGGATTTTCGCTGTTTGAGTTATTTACCAGGTACAGCCGCTTGCCGCAAAGCCCCGACCTGGTCAATTTCTCGGCAGATTCGTTGCAGGCATTAACTGCGCAACAGCTAACGGTTTGGAGAGATGCCGTACAAGAATTACAAGCTGCCGGTCAATTGATCGGGCATCCTTACGGCCACCCCTGGCAGGCGACCCGGATCGCACAATATAATCTTCAGCTCAAACAGGATATAAAGGTGGTTCTTGAAGATTTGTTAGCGCAATTAAACAATTCTGCTGAGCAAACGCAGAAGGTGAGCGAGGTACTGAAGGTTGGGCAGTTGGTCAGAACAAGAGAGCAGGAAACGGCGCTGGCGGTTTTAGCGGAAGTTTTCCAGCAAATGGAAGATCTGCCGGCTTCGATGCTGCGCACAGATTCTTTGGAGCAGACAATGGCCAGGGTGGTGGAGATAGCTGCACATGGGCGTAAGCGAGATAATATCCGTGCAGATTTATTAAGCCGTTTTCAAAAAGAAAGCTTGACTTACCCGGCGTCCGGTACGCTTGCGGACTGGAACATCGCCTCGGGGCAGTGGTTTTTACCACGCTGGTTTAAGCAAAGGGCTTTGTTGAAGGATGTGAACCGCCTGTCGTTATCCGGCGGAATCGAAAAAGATGGTGTACCGGGAGCCCTGCAGCAGATTATCCAGTATCAAGACGAGCAGGAAATATTGGCCAAAGCAGAATGGTTGCCTCCGGTAATAGGACACCTCTGGCGTAGTGGAGATGCTGATTGGGACAGGGTGATCAAAGCCTGTGAACAGGTTATTCAATTGAACAGGGCAGCAGGCACGATCATCGGCTCAGCCGGTTTAAGAGGCTGGCGGCTGCAATTAGCAGATGAGTTTGCAGAAGGGAGCCAGGCCTTTATTTCCGGCCATTACAAGCTGCTGCAAGCTTATGTAAGTTCCAACCGAACCCTCTTACAGCTACAGGACAGGCTTGCCTCGCTATTGGGGATCAACTTGAGCACTCCGGAAGAGCAGGGTACGGATTGGAAAAAAATGCTTTTTGCTGCGGCATCCGAATGGTTAGCACATATCGACTCCTTGAAAGATTGGTTCAATTGGCTGACAGCCCGGCAGAAAGCCTTGACAAACGGATTGGAGTCGTTGGTGGCCGCTTATGAAAGCGGAAAAGTGCAGACCGGAGACCTTACACGACAGTTCGAGAAAGGGTTCTACCGTTCTGCCGCTGAATATATCATTGAAAGAAATGCACAACTGGCAACCTTCAACGGCAGCCTGTTCGACGAGAAGGTCCGTCGTTTTCGCGAGATCAGCAAGGATTTTGAAGAGCTGACCAAGCAGGAGCTATACGCCCGACTTGCTTCAAGAATTCCATCATTCACACAAGAGGCATCTCAAAGTTCAGAGATCGGGATGCTGCAACGCAATATCAGGAATAACGGACGTGCCATGTCTATCCGCAAGATATTTGATGCCATTCCCAATCTTTTGCAGCGTTTAACACCTTGCATGCTCATGAGTCCGATCTCTGTGGCGCAATACTTTGATGCTAACAGCGCCAAGTTTGATCTGGTAGTGTTTGACGAAGCCTCCCAAATGCCGACTTGCGAAGCCGTTGGCGCCATAGCCAGGGGCACTAGTGTGATCGTTGTTGGAGATCCTAAGCAAATGCCGCCCACCAGTTTTTTCGCAACCAATAATGTGGACGAAGAAAATATTGACAAGGAAGACCTGGAAAGCATACTGGATGATTGTTTGGCGCTATCCATGCCATCACATCATTTATTATGGCATTATCGCAGTAAGCATGAAAGCCTTATCGCGTTCAGTAATGCCAAATATTATGAGAACAAATTACTTACCTTTCCATCCACAGATGATATTGTAAGTAAAGTGCAGTTCGTGCACGTGCCCGGCTTTTATGATAAGGGTAAGTCAAGGCAAAATAGGTTTGAAGCTAAAGCGATTGTAGATGAAGTGGTACACCGGCTGTCTGACCCTGAATTGGCGAAACGAAGTATTGGTATAATTACCTTCAGTTCCGTACAGCAAGTGCTGGTGGATGACCTGTTAAATGATGTTTTCAAGTTGCGGCCGGATCTGGAAAAAATTGCTTTGGAACGTGATGAACCGCTATTTATAAAAAACTTGGAGAATGTACAGGGAGATGAAAGAGACATCATCCTGTTCTCCATTGGTTACGGGCCGGATGAGCAGAGCAAAGTGAGCCTTAATTTCGGACCGATCAACCGGGAAGGTGGCTGGCGCAGGTTAAATGTTGCCGTGTCGCGGGCTCGTTACGAAATGAAGGTCTTTTCTACTTTACAAGCAGACCAGATCAACTTGAACCGCACAGGATCAGAAGGGGTGGCCGGACTAAAAGCATTCCTGGCTTATGCCGAAAAAGGGAAGACGGCATTGCCCATCAGGACAAGCCCCGAAAATGATCCCGGTGATTCTTTCGAAAGCCTTATTGCTAAAGTACTGCGCGAAAAAGGGTACAACGTGCACACACATATCGGTTGCTCTGCTTATAAAATCGATATCGGCGTAGTGGATAAGGACAATCCTTCAGGCTATATTTTAGGGATCATGACCGATGGCGTTAATTACTATAATGCCAAAACATCGCGTGACCGGGAGATCGTTCAGGTCGATGTATTGAAAATGCTGGGCTGGAATATGCATAAGATATATGCAACAGCCTGGTGGGAAAAGCCGGATCTGGTAATAGACGGCATTGTTACAGCCATTCAGCATGCTGAAGAAAATAAAGTGTCCCTACCCACCGCAGAAGTTCCTAAAGCCGTTGTACAAGAAGCCCCAATCGTATTGAACCGGACCTATCAACCGCCGGTTCAAAGGGAATGGGCATCGGAGCCCCCGGTTACTGCAGGTGTTGCGTACGAAATTTGCCCAATTGAAATTGTGCTGACCAGCTCGAATGAGGATATCCTGCTACCTCAAAATAGAGGAAAGTTGAAAACGCAGATCTTTAATGTTCTGGAAATTGAGGCGCCGATCAGCAAATCGTTGTTGAGCAAAAGGGTGCTTGCGGCCTGGGGCATCACCCGCATGGGAACTAGGATTGCTGCTCATCTCGATCTTTTATTTGAACAATTGGGCATGACGCCGATTCCTTGCACCTATAATGCCTTCTTTTGGAAAAAAGATCAGAATCCTGCTGATTACAAACAGTACCGCGTGGCGGTAAATGAAGCGCAAAAGAGAGATGCCGGTGACCTGCCGCCCCAAGAAGTAGCCAACGGTGTCAAACTGATTTTACAAAACCAGATCAGTTTAAATAGGGAAGACCTTGTGAGAGAAACGGCAAAACTATTCGGTTACGCGCGTATAGGCAGCAATGTAGAAAATGTGATGAATGCGGGGATCAATCAGGCTGTTGAGCTGGGCTTTGCGATCGTTCAAGGAGAACGTGTTGTCTGGCGGGCATCGTAATAACGTTTTTTTTACCCGTAATAAGGAAAGAATGGTCCATCCGAATCGGCCTTTTTTCAGTTGTTTTAAATAGGGGTTCTTAAAGTCTTATTAAAGCGGTTCCAGTAATTGTTTAGTTATGCCTGCAGTTCAAAATTTCAAGTTCATCTCATTTTTGAGACTCCTAAACATATACTTAAGGCAAAATGGTCTGCCGATATATCAGACTTAATTGTCTTAACCAATAGCTAAAGGCTAAATATTGAATGAACTGGTCTGACTTTGATCTGTTGTGGCTACCAGGCGTATGCACTTGGATTTTGCTAACTTAATATACCACCGACCATATGAACAGAACTTATAGATCAATGACGTTAATTTTATCACTTCTTTAAAATAATGAGCTCAAAATCCATCGGATGGTTGGTCGGCATTTTTGTCCTTTTTCCAATTTTTGTATTCATCTACAACAGGGTTATGGTTAGTGAAAACGATGGCGCTAAGTACTTGCAAGTTTATCTGCAGCAAATAATTCCATACAAAATTGTGGTTCCACAAATGAGTACTGCTTATACTAACCAATTAAAAGTTGAATATGACAGCTACAGAGCGGGAGCTAACCCAATAGGTTTTAAAGGGATTACTGGCCAACTTATGCTGATCTCTATCTATGATAAAAAAAGCAGGAAATTTTTTAAGATCTATCTATGTGATATAAATCGGCAGCGTACCTTTTCACTGGCCGATAAATTGGAAGGAAAAGAAATCTTGGTATATGTTAACAAAGAAGATCTTACAGATTCGGACTATGGAACACAAAAGAATCCTGTACCTGTGTTTAATTTTACCGGAACGAATGAAAAGATAGCTGTAGAATCAACTGATAATAATAATAACTTAGTAATGCGCAGCTTGGAACCAACAAAGCCGGAATGCGAACACAATGTACTTACCTACCTAACATATTTAATGTCTGAAGATGCCTTCAAAGCACGGTTTTTAACCAATACGAAGCATTAGCTATTCGGATTTTGTAATGGTTTACTTTGAGGACCGGCAATACTTTCTTGGTAACGGAATAGGCGTTTAGGTGGATGTGATACCATTCTACTGCGTTGGTTCATTATGGATATAACAGAAATACGAAGATATTTAATGTAAGGAATCAGCAACAAAGAGATGATGGCAAGAAATATCTTTCAGGATTAATAACAAGAAGCGTTTTACTAATACATAGTAAAACGCTTCTTTATCGACCAGGCCTAAAAGGAAAGCTTTTGCCCCTGCCAACCGGTGGTTCTCAAAAATTGTTCCCAACTCAAACTTTCCGGGTTTATCTGCCGGCTCCATGACCAGTCACGGTCTTTACTGAAATAACCACAGTCAACCGCATATGCTGTCATGCCTAAAATCTCACGTACTAAAAATTCGTTCAAACCAAATTCAGGGAAATGATGAAGTAATTCATCGCGCGTATATGCAGAACTGTAAACAGCGCTCTTGCCGGTGACCTGGTTAAACGTTTCGATCATTTCCCGGGGTGAGATTATATCGCCTATCACTGGCAGCGATTTACCGGCATATTTGGCTGAGTCGGATAATAATTCCAAAACTGCCGGTCCGGTAGCTGTAAGCGGGTCGACGAATGGTGCGCGGAAATCTTCAGGTAAATAAATCGGGAATACCAGCGTATCACCCTGCATTTTAGGCGTGTAAAATTCAACCAGGTTGGTGTAGAAGAAAGCCATGTAAATGAACGAGCTGATAACTGGCAGTGTCCGGATATACTCCTCGATTCTGGCTTTGTCCGTAAAATGAGGAGCAAACATTTTACCTGCTGTAATACGGTCAACATTCTCCAGGCTGCTGAAGATAATACGAGGTACACCCGCTTCAACTGCGGCATCGGCCAACTCCTTACCTAATTCAAATTCATGCGTTGCCGGCGGGGCGATATTGGGCGTCATTAAGAAAACACCGTCTGAGCCACGAAAAGCTTCAACAAATTCTTTTTGGTATCCCTGATCAAGCGGTATGTTCACCAGTTCAGCTCCCTGTGCTACTAAATGTAGTGCCTCAGGAGAGTTAATGCGGCGGGTAATGCCCCGCACTCTATACTTGCCGCTTGCTAAAAGCGTTTGAGCTGCGCTACGTCCTTGTTTGCCTAAAACACCGGTGATGGTGATGAGCGGCTTATGTTGCCATGGTGTTCTTTTCATGATTAAATGGTGAACTATAAAAATTATAGTTGCGAAACTATGTATAGCTTTATAGCTTTGCAATAACTATCCATAAGGATAGCTGCAACAAATCGAAGTAAATGAGTATAGAATGTAAAAGCGATCTGATAAAGGTGAATAATAAGGTTTATCCATGTACGGTAAGCCTGGCGATGGATTTGGTGGGCGGAAAATGGAAAGTGGTAATGCTATACCACCTAAAAGATACGGGTAAGCGTTATAGTGAGCTTGGAAAGGACATGCCGGGGATTACTGAAAGAACATTAAGCCTGCAGTTAAAGCAATTGGAAGAGGATGGCCTGATCTCGAGAGAGGTCTTCGGAGAAAAGCCACCTATCAAAGTTATTTACAGCTTAACTGATTTTGGCCGTTCCTTTATACCTGTACTTGATGCAGTTCTTGGCTGGGGAAATCAGATCGCCTTGCAAAAAGGAGAGTTTGTTAATAAGCCTTTAAAAGGTATTTAACACTCAGGTATAATATCCTGCTACGTCCGCTTTTAACGGGTTAACTATCTTTAGTTATAGACAATTTTGGTACTTCTAAAAAAGGTAAATTAGGGAGTAGGTAAGATTGAATAATATAAATCACTGTAGATCTATATTTAAGGCTTGGGCTCAATCCCTCCGTCACCACTATAAGCCTGTCAAAATATTAAAAACCCTCTAAATATCAATTTAGGGGTTCTTTATACTGCTTGGTCAAAGCATTAAGAAAACCATCTGTATAAAGGGAAATATTAGTGTTTATCTAGCTACTGTTCATGATCACCACAAGCTATTGCATCAGAATGCAATTTTCAACATTTGTCCCCTGTAACTAACCGCTTTGCCCCCCTCAAACTACTTTAAGAATGTGGAGATTTGCTTGACTGACTTAGGAAAAGCGTTGAATATAAGTCTGCAATCAACTTTTAAAAGTATTTCAACATGCGTTAATTCAATTACGCGATAGAGGAGTAATTACACTTAAAATATTCAAACCGTATCTTTTATTATAAGGAAATTGTTCTCCCGCAGAGGGCTAAAATATTGTTCGGCCAACAATGGAGTGTCCTGTCTTCTCCAAAACAGGATGGGGAAGCCATGACCCAGAATAGCGGCAATAATTTAATCAAACCAAAAATGAAAACTTTAAAAATCTATCTTCCAGGCATTTTTACTTGTATATTTCTACTAGCTTTTTCGTCTAAGGTTTCAGCGCAAACTGAATACAAATGTTATTTCCAGTATACCTATGGAGATTATTATGGCTTTGATTCTTACGGGACGTTTGAAATGGGTGATGACCCGTATTATTGTCCGGAATATCATGTAGCACCGGATACTGAAATTTATCTTGAGCCACGAAAATTTACATCAGGAGAATTAAGCGGATTTGGCTCCATAAGTCTTTATGCCGGTAACCCGGAAAGCTACTTTAATTATGGCCAATACGGTACTTTGCAACTGAGAGCCGGGCAGTATGCGCTTCTTAAAGCAGAATATTACACACCAACAGGTATGATAACCAAGTACATTTATTTGTCGTCATTTCAATAAATCTATTTGTAACTAGCTGTATCTTATTTAGTAAACCAGGGCATTCGACTTTACTGTTACGCATTAAGCCAGATAAGCATCGCTTTTAAAGCCAGCGGTTTTGGGTATGCGTTTAGAAAGCCAAAAGAATACTTTTGCCCGCGCTCCTTTATTAATTCGGAGCATGAGGTTGTAGTAAAAGTATAGCTTAGTTATTTGTGATGAAATTAAGTTTAATATGGGTGGTTACCTCAACCACCCATATTAAACTTAAGTGTCAGCAGCACCAGTTTTCTAATCAATATATGTTTATGTGGGGCTGATTGCATAGGTGTTGTAGTTCGTTAAACCGTTGTAAATGATTTTTAAATTACACCTAGTTCGCTTGATTACTACTTAAATTGTATTTGGCTTTCAGTTGGACTCTATGAATAAGTTATTGCCTTTAACTACTTCCTCTACAATTATTAATAACAAGGCCCCT
This sequence comes from Mucilaginibacter sp. PAMB04168, assembly GCF_039634365.2. NCBI lineage: Bacteria > Pseudomonadati > Bacteroidota > Sphingobacteriia > Sphingobacteriales > Sphingobacteriaceae > Mucilaginibacter > Mucilaginibacter sp. PAMB04168. The sequence goes on along the minus strand of NZ_CP155079.2, from coordinate 3,469,784 downwards.
AAGTAGGAGTTAGCCGTTAAGAATGTAAGATGGCAATATGTTTAAGTGATCTGCTTATGCTAAATCACTTTTCTAACTAGCGAACAGATACCACTATCTTATGCAGGAATGATATTTAAAGAGTGGACATCAAGTTTGCGACTTAAACATTAAGCCAATAGCTCGTCGTAAAATTTGTCATCCATGAATCTTTACTAAATCGTTTAAGTTAACTAAGTTTGCTGTAGCAAATCAATTTTAAAGTAAGGTGACTTTAGGAGCTCAACAATGATTAAATAGATAAATTGGTTATTGATGGGTGAATGCGGGTCTAATCCTGTTACACGAATTTAGATCTTAAACAGAAGTAAAACCGTATTACGCATCGAAGATAGAAGACTATCAAGATTATTAGCGAACCGTATTTTAATTTTATGCTTTTCAGATTGAATGTGATCATTAATCAAGCAGTTTAGTATCTCGTGAGACAGAAAACCGGCTATTCCGATATCGAATTGCATTTTATGGTTTCGTTACGGTCCTTTTAATTGCTTGAGAAATTCAACTTAGTTGTAGGTTATTTACTATAAGCACTGCCGCGTTTGAGATTGATTTGAATACGCGGAAGCAGTTTAAGATACATTACATGAACCAAGATGTTATCTATTATAGCTAACCAAGAGTGAGAATACATGATGATTGTAAAATTAAAATCACATGAAAGTACACTAACCAAAAATCTAAAATGAAAATAATTTCAAAAGGTATTTTTCTATCTGTTTTTTTGCTCAAAGTTATTTCGCTGCAGGCGCAACCATTTATTCATCCGGGAATATTACAAAGTCAGGAGGACTTAGTCCGTTTGAAGAAAGGAGTTCTTAACTCTTCCCAGCCTCTCTATGCCGGTTATTTAGTTTTTAAGGCGCATGCTCAATCACAACCCGACTATAAAGTGCAGGGGGCTATGCCTACCGTAGGGAGAAACCCAACAGTTGGGCAAGCAATTTATGATGCAGATGCAAACGCTGCTTACCAAAATGCCATTATGTGGACTGTAACAGGTGAGCAGCGCTATGCAGAAAAGTCTAAAGAAATTATTAACAAATGGGCTAGCACACTCCAAGAAATTACAGGTAGGGATGCTGTGCTGATGGCCGGACTCGGGCCATTTAAAATGGTTAATGCAGCAGAAATTCTACGGTACACAAATGCTGGTTGGAGATCAGATGACATTAAAAAGGCCGAGGTGCATTTCAAAACGGTGATTTACCCGGTAATCAAAGATTTTGCGCCATTTGCTAACGGAAATTGGGATTCTGCCGCCCTTAAGACAATGATGGCTATTGCTATATTCTGTAATGATCGCATGATGTTTGAACGGGCTATTGTTTACTACCAATATGGCTGGGGCGACGGAAGTTTACCCAATTATATCATTAATGAACAAGGTCAATGCCAGGAAAGCGGGCGTGATCAGGGCCACACACAACTGGGGATAGCGCACCTGGCTGACTGCTCGGAGATGGCATGGAACCAAGGCCTTAATTTATACAGCATTTACGATAACCGCCTCCTGAAGGGATTTGAATACACTGCTAAGTACAATTTAGGTATGGAAGTGCCTTATGTGCCTGCAATGGACAGAACTGGTAAATACTTACATCCTCGTATTTCGGAACAGGACAGGGGGAAGTTAAGAGCTGTTTATGAAGAAGTTTACAACCACTATGTTCATCGTATTAGTGCGCAAGCGCCGTATACCCAGCAGGCGGCAGAGAAAGTCAGGCCCGAACTGCAGGGTTTGCCAGGCGCAGATCATATTGGCTTCGGAACTTTCCTTTATTCGAGAGCAGACAATGGTGCCAACAAAAATAGATCGCATAACAACATTTTGGTTGCGCCTGCAGGACTTCATGCAGAATATGAAAGCAAATCTATTCACTTAACTTGGGTCCCGGTTATTGGAGCAACATCTTACATAGTAAAGCGGGCGCAAGATGGTGAAGGTACCTTTAAAATAATTGCTAAAGGCATTAAACATGCTGCTTTCTATGACCTGTCTGCCGCTAAAGGCAATCAATATCGTTATACGGTATGTTCTGTAAACGGAGAAGTGCAAAGTTCAAACGCCTATCCTTTAGCAATTAGTGCTGGATTGCCTTCAGGATGGAAGCAAACTGATCTTTCCGCTAAGCGTCAAAGTGTAGTAAATTACATTGACAACACGTTTATCATTCAAAGTAGTGGAATGGGCATGGATGTTCCCTATGATAAGGCTATGTTTGTGACCAAAGCAGTTAATGGTGATGCTACTATCGGAGGGAAATATATTCCACAATTAAGTTCACAGTTTACAGGCTTTGGTTTAACATTCCGTGAGGCGTCAGATGTTGGGTCAAAAAGCGTTGAAATAGTTGTGTCGCCCCGATCGACATCCCAAATCGAAGCACCTGGATGGGTAGTGCAATTACGGGCTCGAACTGCATCATCAGATAGTTCCGACATTATTTACACGTCGCCCGTTATCAGCGAACCTGCAGTCACTTACAATCGGTTAACTGGCCCGGTATGGTTGAAATTGGAGCGTGAAAACAATTTGTTCACAGCTGCTTACTCCACAGACGGTAAGACGTGGATGACAGCTGGTTCAGCACAATTGAATTGCAAAAAGAGTGGCGATTTTGGGATGTTGGTTTATTCCGGAATAAAAGATGTACCTACTACGGTGAGGTTTGGCGAGGTGAAGATTACGAGGTAATTCATATAAAGAAGTTTGATTTGACAGTTTAGCCGTAACTACTTCAACTGCCTTGCAGTTCTATCTCTTTACCTTATTCACAATGTCGGTCTGTTTTTGGCTCGTAGCACTTTCGAGGTGAAAAGAGATAATGCTAGTATTTAAGCTAATAACGGATTGTATTTCTAATAGTAAATTAAAATCGATTTAGTTTTTCACTTTTCGTAATTTGCGTTTTAAAAATCTCTCGAATACAAGACTGCTGAACGTTGATGATGAAAAAAAAATTATCTATAAAGGATATTGCTGAACAGCTCAATGTATCCAAAACAACAGTGTCTTTTGTCTTGAATGGTAAGGCAGATGAAAACGGTATCAGCAAGGCCATGCAAAAAAAGGTCTTAAAGCATATTGAGAAAGTTGGTTATAGACCTAACAGAATGGCTCAAGGCCTTCGTACCGGCCGCAGTAAAACTATTGGAATATTGATTGAGGATATTTCAGATGCTTTCTTTTCTACAATTGCCAGGCGTTTCGAAGAGATATTAGGGAATAAAGGTTATCGTATCGTTTATGGTAGCACGGAGAATAACACGGAGGTCACAAAAGATCTTATCCAAGTGTTCCGTAACCATCAAGTGGACGGATTTATCATTGCTCCGGCGCCAGGAATTGAACAGGCAGTGCAAGAGCTAATTGATGACAAGATACCAGTTGTATTCTTTGACAGGCCGCTTGCAGAGGTAGACAGCAGTTGTGTTTTAGTTGATAATTTTAAAGGTACCACCCGGGCTATTCAGCATTTTCTGGATAATGATTATCAACATATTGCAATGATTACATTGGCTTCTGACCAAGCGCAGATGAAAGAACGCGAAAGGGGATACCTGGAGTGTATAAAAGAGGCAGGTCGGCAATCCTATGTAATGAAATTGAAATACCATGAACAAAAAGAAAAGACAGTAGCTGATATTGAAGATTATTTGAAAAATAACCCAAATATCGATGCCGTATTTTTTGCAACCAACTATCTGGCCGAGAATGGTCTTGAAGCAATACTGAACCTTGACCTTAAAATCCCACAACAAATAGGTATTATCGTTTTCGACGACGCTAATCTGTTCCGCCTTTTCAAACCTTCAATCACGGCAATATCCCAACCTATTCAAGCTATTTGCGACCAAACCGTTCAACTAATTCTGGAACAACTGGACAATGATGGTGAGAGTGCCCCAAGAGTTGTCCAATTAGCCACTTCCCTTATAGTTCGAAATTCTACAACTCGCAAGCAAGTTGTAATGCTTTAAATAATCGGGAAATTAGCGAGCTTTCATTAGTATCTGTAAAGATCATCATAAGTGCTGTTTGTTTAAATACTATGGAATCAACGTGTTTAAGTATTCAGCGTTTACCTGGTTTTAAGCTCTTTTAATTCACTTGTACCCGTTTAACGCTATTCTTTTTAATGCTTAAAAACGTGTGTTTGCAATGAAATAGTTTTGAAGCTTGAATGATGAAGTATGCCAACTCATAATCTTGTTTCTCCAGCTTTTTACAGCGTGCACCTGCATTGTTTACAAATGCGCTGATTCCTCCACTCACGCCAAGTAATGTAAAATCACCTGCTCTCCACTTAACTGATTTAGTAATTTACTGACCGCTTATACTGGTAGACGTTTAAACAAGACATACAGATAAAGGGGTATAGCTATTGTTAAAAATTCAATTAAAGTGACTTTATTTTAAGAAAAGTGCAGATTAAATTAAATCCGCGCTCTGGATTCCTAATAGATTTTAGAAGCTAATGAATTTTAAGCAAATCACACCTGCGACATTAACTTAATCGATTTAGTAATTATTTTTGAACGCGAGCTTCTTTCTATTCTGCGGCTCATGATAACTGAACTTTATAGTTTTTTTGGCAACGCGATTTAAGGACCATGCTTTAAAGATGGCTTGTTAGTAAGCTATCTTATCGTTAAAGGGCCGTCAGAGATAGATTAAAGTACGCATCTATAAAGACAACGGTTCGGTAATGATAACTGGAGCTTGCTGCTCAATAATAAAATGTTTGCAGGCAGGCGTGATGATGTAGTTAACATGGCCAAACATTTAGAAATTATAAATAGAAGATTAAGGAATATTACCATGAAATTGGCTATTAAACACATTGCTGTCTTATTTTTAAGTTGTCTATGTTTGGTTTCAAATACCTATGCACAACAACCATTCTCAGCAATCTACAATATAAATTACTGCGCCAGCCAGGCTAATAAAGTACTTAAGCTTATACCGAACAATTCTGAGTTGAATATGCCCCGAAATATTCAAAATGGTCAGAATAAATGGAAATTTACAACCTACCGGGATTGGTGTAGTGGCTTTTGGCCCGGTGAACTTTGGTATTTATATGAAAGCACGCACAATAAAAAATGGCTGTCTGAAGCCGATAAATTTACACGCCAATTAACGCCGATTGCCAGTGAGCCCGGATTTGATCATGATTTGGGTTTTCAGTTGTTCAACAGCTTTGGTAACGGCTACCGTTTAACCAAAAATCTGGAATACAAAGCGGTTATACTTAAGGCAGCAGATTCGTTAGCTACACTATTTAATCCTAAAATCGGAACAATATTATCTTGGCCTCAAAATGTTAAACGTATGGGGTGGCCGCATAATACAATCATCGATAATATGATCAACTTAGAACTGCTGTTTTGGGCATCTAAAAATGGGGGCCCTAAAAGATTATATGAAATTGCATCTACCCATGCAAAGACAACTATGAAGAACCATTTCCGTCCAGATTATAGCGCCTATCATGTGGTAGTGTACGATACAGTAACCGGAAAGAAAATTAAAGGCATTACACACCAGGGTTATTCAGACAGCAGTATGTGGGCAAGGGGGCAGGCATGGGCCATATATGGTTACACGATGTGTTACAGGGAAACTAAAGATCCGCAATTTTTGCATTTTGCACAAAAAGTAGCTGGTATATACCTTGCAAAGCTTCCCGAAGACATGGTGCCATATTGGGATTTTAATGCACCCAATATACCAAACGAGTCTCGTGATGCGTCAGCCGCAGCAATTACTGCGTCTGCTTTACTCGAGCTGTCAACCTTTGTGAAGGATAAAAGCCAGGCCCGCTTATACCGTCAAAAAGCTGAGCAAATGCTAAAAGCGTTATCATCAGCTCAATATCAAAGTAGGGATGTAAATTCGGCAGCGCTATTGCATTCTACCGGGCATCATCCTAATGGCTCCGAAATTGATGCATCAATAATCTATGCTGATTATTATTACCTGGAAGCCCTTGTCCGGTTAAAGAAACTTCAGGTTGGTAAGCGTTTATACCAAAATCTATAGTCATGAAGACAAGTCGTTCTTTGCTGTCATGTTGGCTAATACAAGTGTCGCGTCGGGGATTCAACAAGATTGCTATAAACAAAGCAGTGGTTACCTGTATAATACAACTGATGTGTGTGATTTGCACATCGGCCGAAGGACAAACTACGGCCATTCAGCATACTGTATTAAAATCTCCCAACGGAAACCTGCAGATCGACTTTCATCAGACGGGGGATGAAGGGCACCGAAGGATGTACTATTCAGTCGATTTTTATGGAAAGACGGTGATAAAGGAATCCGAACTGGATTTGCGGCTGGATAACAATTTATCTGAAAAGGCAATGGCACTGCAGGTAGATACTCATCAAAGATGGTTTGAAAATCTGAAAGTGACCGGGGTTGTAACATCAAGCAAAGATTCTTTGTGGAAGCCGGTCTATGGCGAACAAGCCCAAATCAGAGATTGCTACAATGCAGCTACCATAGCGTTTGTTAAAGATGATAATCCGATCTATGTAATGTATCTTGAAATTCGTGCTTACGATGAAGGAGCCGCTATTCGCTATCGCTTTCCAGAAAATCCGAAAGGTACATACTATAACATAACCAGTGAAAACACTGAATTTTCGTTACCAGATGGAACAATGGCCTGGCTTGCCAATTGGGCGCAAGCGCCTTATCAAAAACTACCACTTAAAAATTGGCCTGGTGAAAGTGAACGACCGCTAACACTGGAGTTGCCGGGCGGCATTTATGCTTGTCTCGCAGAAGCGCAGATGGTTGACTATGCACGGGCCAAGTTCCGTTTAAGTAATGATAAGCCTAATACACTCGTTACCTCAATGGCAGGCGAGGCAGCTTTGATTTCCCCGGTAGCTACACCATGGAGAGTCATTATGGTTGCGAACTCACCAGGGGCGTTAATTGAGAACAATAGTTTGCTGCTGAATTTAAACCCTCCTAATCAGATTCAAAACCCGGGGTGGATTAAACCCGGAAAAATTATGCGCGTAATGAATTTGACTACAGCTGAGGCTAAAGCGAACATCGATTTTGCTGCGCAACAAGGTTTACAGTACATATTATTTGATTGGAAATGGTATGGCCCGGCATTCAGTTTCAGCTCGGATGCCACCAAAGTAGCTATTCCTGATTTCGACCTGCCAGGTATTATTCAGTATGGATCTAACAAGGGAATAGGTGTCTGGCTGTATGTTAATCAACAAGCCTTGCTTGCTCAAAGCGATAGCTTATTTACTTATTACAAAAAATGGGGTGTAAAAGGCGTGAAATTTGGTTTTGTACAGGTGGGTTCTCACCGCTGGACGACCTGGCTTGAAAAAGCAATTCACCAAGCCGCCGACCAGCAGATCATGGTGAATATTCATGACGATTGGCGCCCTACCGGAGAGCAACGTACCTGGCCCAATCTAATGACAGCAGAAGGGATTCGTGGAAATGAGGAAATGCCCGACGCTACACATAACACGGTACTGCCGTTTACGCGATATATAGCCGGAGCGGCTGATTATACGATCTGTTACTTTGATAAACGTATTAAAACAACTCATGCCCATCAACTGGCGCTTGCAGCCGTGTATTACAGTCCTATTCAAACATTATTCTGGTACGACAGGCCGTCTCAATACCACGGTGAACCTGAACTTGATTATTGGAAAAAGATTCCTACCAGTTGGGACGAAACTAAAGTTATTGCAGGCTTACCCGGTCACTATATTGCCACCGCTCGCAGAAGTAGAGATGATTGGTACGTTGGCATCATCACCAATAACGATGCGAGGAAACTCAGCCTTCAATTAGACTTTTTAAAGAAAGACAGCCAGTACACGGCTACCATTTACAGTGATGATCCGGGGCTAAATACCACCACACATGTCAAGGTGCAGACAGTTAGGGTAAATTATAAATCTGTTCTACAAGCTAATTTATTTGCCTCAGGAGGAGAAGCAATTTACCTGACACCCTCAAAATAACCGATGCTTTTTTTACTTTTTTGTTAATGAAGATACCAAGCGAAGAGAAGTTCATTATTAGTGCCGACATAGGCGGATCGCACATTACTGTTGCTGTAATTGATTTGCTTAATAAATCTATAGTAAAAGATACCCGTACGAGACGCCCCGTCAACGCACAAGATTCGGCAGATAGAATTCTTTCGGTATGGTCTGATGCTATTAAAGCGGTATTGACGGTATTTCCGGAAAAAATCACGCGTTTAGCATTAGCCATGCCAGGCCCTTTCAATTATGAAACCGGTGTTTCTTTCATCAAAGGCTTGCATAAGTATGAACTTCTTTACGGGATTAATGTGAAAGAAGGCCTGGCAAGCCTTCTCAAACTGGAACCTGAAAATATCAGGTTTCGTAATGACGCGGAAGCGTTAGTGCATGGCGAGGTAATGGCTGGATCCGGACAGGATTGCTCCCGTTTAATCGGATTTACGCTGGGGACGGGAATGGGATCGGCAGTGAGTATGGCGGGCGTCACAACTGATGCCAATTGGGGAAGCGAGTGTTTTGGTAGCAGTATTGCCGATGATTACTTTTCAACGCGCTGGTTCCTTAAAGCATATTCACTTTTGGCAGGCGTGAGTTGCAACAATGTAAAGGACTTAGCCGAACTTGCCGACGTTGATAGTAATGCGAGCAGTGTCTTTCTTTCTTTTGCCAGAAGTTTTGCCGCATTTATAACGGATAAGGTAGTTAGCCATCAGCCCCAAAAAGTGCTGATTGGAGGTAACATTGCAAAATCAAAACATTTGTTTTTGAATGAGTTACAAATACAATTAGCGCCATATATAGACCCCAACTTTGTTGTAACAGACCTTTTGGGCGAGGATGCTGCCTTAATTGGTGCTGCATTCACCTTTGAGCATAATCTTCACAACCAATCTAAATCTTAACCACCTAACATTGCATGGAACAAAAAGCGACTTTTACTGAAAGAAGATATCTTATCACTTTCATATTTGTAACATCGTTATTCTTGATGTGGGGATTGCTACATTCAATGAGTGATGTTTTAAATAAACATTTTCAAAATGTACTTCAGCTGTCAAAATCTCAATCTGGCTTAATTCAATTCTCTGTATTTGGTGCCTATTTCGTTATGAGCATTCCTGCGGGCTATTTTTTAAAGAGATTTGGTTATAAACCTGGAGTCATCCTGGGGTTAAGTCTATTTGCTATTGGTACCTTTCTGTTTGTGCCGGCAGCCAATGCTGGTTCTTTCGGCTATTTCCGGATTGCCTTGTTCGTATTGGGTTGTGGTATGGCAACACTCGAGACAGTAGCTCACCCCTTCGCAGCTGCCTTGGGCGATCAACGTACCAGTGATCAACGCGTAAATCTTTCCCAATTTTTTAATGCAGTAGGTGCAATTGTTGGTCCGCAAATAGGCGAATACTTTTTGTTTCATGCTTCTGGTGGCCAAGAAGACCATTTATCTTCCGTAAAAACATTGTATGTCGGTATCGGCTGTGTCATCGTTTTAATTGCATTCGTTTTTTTCTTTCTCCGCATTCCAGTATTGACCGATCCGCACACGGCAGAAGGCACCCATGTTGATCCTGAATCTGTTAATGTTGATACTGAACCCAGGAAGAAGCTGTATGAACACCGCCATTTTGTGTGGGCCGTTATTGCGCAGTTCTTTAACGTTGCGGCTCAGGGCGGCACTTGGGCTTTTTTTATTAACTATGGCCATGAAGTAATGGGCTTAAGTGATGCCACAGCCGTAGGCTATATGAGCATTTTTATGGCGATGATGGCTATTGGCCGGGCTGTAGGCACATTTTTAATGCGGTTTATTGCTCCTAACAAGTTGTTGGCCGCGTTTGCTGTGGGAAGTATTCTCATGTGCCTGATTGTTGCTCAGAAATTGGGATGGGTTTCTTATGTGGCGCTTTTCATGATTAATTTCTTTTTCAGTATCATGTTCCCTACCATATTCAGCCTTGGAATCAAGAACCTGGGCAAACAAACCCAGCAAGCCTCCTCATTTATCTCTATGGGTGTAGTAGGTGGGGCGTTTTTCCCGATGCTGATGGGGCTGATTGCTAATCATGATGTGGCAACAGCTTATTACTTGCCAATTGTTTGTTACGCAGTAATCTTTATGTTTGGCGCAAAGTTCTATCAAGTCAAGCATAAATAATTATTACCAGTGCACCATTTGAAGACCGGCTTGAAAATCATTGATGAACAGAAAGTATATATAGGAGAAACTTATAATCAGATCACTAAAACTATTAATAAAGTGCTGCAATGAAATTTTATAAAAAAGCTTTTTTGATCTGTTTTTGCTTTTTACCGGGCGTTAACGTGTATTCGCAAGTATCGGAGGTATGGAAAGCAGATAACGGTGATGGAACTTATAAAAACCCTATTATACACGCTGACTACTCGGATCCGGACGCGATCCGTGTAGGTGATGATTATTATATGGTGTCTTCTAGTTTCAACTGTATGCCTGGATTGCCCATTTTGCATTCTCGTGATTTAGTTAACTGGACTATCGTTAATTACGCCTTAAACAAACAAGAGCCTGATGCTGTATATGAATTGCCACAACATGGCAAAGGTGTTTGGGCGCCAGCTATCCGTTACCACAAGGGCGAATATTTCATCTACTACCCTGATCCTGATTACGGTATATTTATGATTAAAACAGTCAATCCTCTATCTAAGTGGAGTAAGCCAGTTTTGGTGTTAGCTGAGAAGGGAGTTATCGATCCTTGTCCATTATGGGATGAAGATGGAAAAGTTTATCTGGCTGTAGGCTGGGCAGGAAGTAGGGCAGGGGTTAATAGCTTGTTAACGCTTTACGAAATGAATACAACGGGCACCAAGGTTGTTACAGAAGGCAGACATGTGTTTGATGGCCATGGATTTAACCATACGGTTGAAGGTCCTAAATTATATAAAAGAAACGGTTATTATTACATATTTGCTCCGGCCGGTGGAGTGGCAACCGGCTGGCAATTGGCACTACGTGCTAAATCCGTTTACGGCCCATATGAACAAAAAGTAGTTTTAGCACAAGGCAAATCTGAGATCAATGGTCCTCATCAAGGTGCTCTTGTGGACACACAAACCGGAGAGTCCTGGTTTCTGCATTTTCAGGATAAAGGCGCTTACGGCAGGGTGGTGCATCTGCAGCCGGTGAAATGGGTGAACAATTGGCCAGTGATGGGCCTTGATGCAGATGGCGACGGTACTGGTGAGCCGGTACTAACTTACAGAAAGCCTAACGTAGGAAGAAGTTACCGTGTTCAAACACCAGTTGAAAATGATAAATTTAATGTCAGCCATATAGGCTTGCAATGGCAATGGCACAGTAATCCTAAGATACAATGGAGTGCACTACTTCCTGGCAGTGGCTATTTGCGCCTTTTTTGTTATCCCCAAACAGCTAATGCCCAAAACTTATGGAATACGCCTAACTTGCTTCTCCAAAAGTTTCCTGCGCCGCGGTTCACGGCCACTGTCAAACTTCAGTTTCAAGTGGAATGGGACGTTTGGCAAAGTAAGAAAGCAGGAATTTTAATTATGGGGAATGACTACGCTTATCTGGCAATCTCAAAAGATCAAAAAGGATATAAAATCAGTCAGGTAAAATGCGACCGGGCACTTGAAGGAACCCCAGAAAGTGTTCTTGAAGAGCAACGTATAAGTGGAGCAGCAGCTTTTCTTAGAGTCGAATTGGTTGACGATAAGGGTACTTGTAAGTTTAGTTATAGCGAAGATGGCGTTACATTTAACAACATTGGCAAATTGTTCACTGCTCAACCCGATAAATGGATTGGGGCCAAGGTAGGTTTGTTTAGTGTGAGTCAACCAAATGTACGCGTGGGAGGCTACGCGGACATTGACTGGTTCCGGATTGAGCGAAATGCTCTATAAAAATTTTGATAATTGAAGTGATGATTCCGAAAGCTGCTTTCCTTGGGTGTGTAGATGGCGGTTCATCACTTTTTACCTATAATGTTTAACTGGAATATTTAAACCTTTTCAAAGATGAAGAATCGATTCTTATTATTGGCGGGCTTACTGTTATTTATATGCTTTACCGCGCAAGCACAGGTGCGTAAAGTGAGCAGCTTAAGGTCGCCAAATGGCACAACGCTCATCGAATTGGGAATTCGTAATCAGCAGGACTTGGTTTATCGTATTTCTTTTAACCATAAACCAGCGGTTCTCTGGTCTTTACTTGGCTTGCGTCTTCATAACTACAAAACAGATAAAGTAGTTAATGCTCAACCCGGAAAAACAACTTCGGTACGGTCAAGCTTCCGCTGGCCATTGGGAGAAACCAGTGATATTGACAACAGTTATAATGCTTTAACATTGCAGTGCAAAACAACCGGAACGCCGTATCAGCTATTGGTACGTGTATATAATGGCAGCATTGCAATACGATACAGGCTTGACTTAAAAAGTGGCTCAACCCGCTTAGAGGAAGAATTAACAGAGTACAATCTGGCCAGCGCCTCAACAGTTTATCAATATCATGAAGAATCACTCTTCAGACCGCTCAAGTTAGACTCTTTAACAGGCATCTGTGATCAGCCGGCTACCCTTGTTCAAAAAAGTGGTTTATATCTTTCTATAGGTGAAGCAGATAACCGGAATTATACCAAATGTGTTTTCGTTCATGGTAAGGATAAGAACAGTTTGAAACTCCAATTTTATACGGACACCGTTGGGCGTGATAAGCAAGTCACTATAGACACAGCGGTTACGTTTGATAAAAGTTTATTATCCCCTTGGCGTACTATTAGTATGTCAACAAATGCTGTAGGCCTGCACAATTTTAGTCAATTAAATTTAAAGTTGGTCGAGCCGTCTAATACCAATCTTGAAAACATCAGGCCGGGCAAAGTCTTTAGAGTACCTATCAGTACAGAAGGCGCCTTGGAAGGCGTGGATTTCGCTGCGAAAATGAATTTTCAGTATATTATGTTAGATGCGGGATGGTACGGCGCAGAATTCAGAACCACTTCCGATCCTACACAACCCATACCAGCAGTAAACATACCTAAAATTACAAGCTACGCCCGTTCAAAAGATATTGGTGTGATTCTTTATGTTAATTACGTTGGACTCAAAGCTAAGTTAGATACCATCTTACCGCTGTTCAAAAAGTGGGGAGTAAGTGGGATGAAATTTGGTTTTATTGATGGAGGAACGCAACAGGGTTTAGCGTGGCTAGATCAGGCTGTTAAAAAAGTGAATGACTATGGGTTTGTGCTGAATGTTCATGATCATTATAAACCAACCGGAACAAGCAGGCGTTACCCTTACCATTTAAGCCAGGAGGGTATCCGCGGAGATGAGAACAGTCCGGACGCATTCCATAACATGGTCTTGCCATTTACCCGGTTCCTGGCTGGCCCGGCTGATTTTACTTTTTGTTTCCCTAACGCCAAAAGCGACTTTGCTAAAAATTTAAAGGTTAGCAAAGGGCAGCAACTGGCACTTACTGTGGTTTACTTTGACCCTTTGCAAGCTATTTTTTGGTATGGAAAGGCAGGTGATTATCAGGATGAAAAGGAGATAGAGTTTTTTAAATATGTTCCAACCGTTTGGGATGATAGCAAATACCTGGATGGTAAGATTGGCGAGTACATCAGCGTTGCCCGACGTAAAGGCGAAACCTGGTACATGGGCAATGCAGCCGGTTTGACTGCATGGAGGTCGAGTATACCACTGAGCTTTTTAACGCCCCATAAAGAATATATAGCTACTATTTATGAAGATGACGAAAGGAAAGGAATCTTAAAAAGAGAGGTTACAGTTACCAGCCAGTCACAACTTAATATCAATCTTAAAGCTAAAGGTGGTCAGGCCCTTATCATCAGGCCAAAAATCAGAGAAACCCGATGATAGAATAATCTGTCTATAACGAAGTTATGAAATTGATCAGCTTTATGCATGCGATCGTAAAATCATCCGGTTACTAATCAGATAACTCACAATGTATTCAACTAAATGCAAGATGTTCGTTAAAAATAAGGGCGCTTGGATTTTTAAGATAACAATGGACAAACCATAGGCTAATAATAGCGAAGATGTTAGCAGTGAACCTTCTGCCAACTGAATAATACCAACAGGAATTTCAAAATGGATCCCAAGTGGTACAACAAAAGTTCTCGGTTAAAAGACGGCTACGCCGTAAGTTTTAAATAAGCGTGCGCCATCAACTTATTCGCTTAAACGAATAACACGGACTAGGAATGTATAATAGCGGGTTATTTTTACGCCGCCTGAGTCATTGTGAAACCTGATGTATAAATTCCGATTAGCTTTTGAACATTTGAACTGGATGGTTAAGAAACTCCAGTGGCCAATTATCGTCGAAAGTGCGGGTTGAGTGCCATTATCCTGGAAACCCCTAGAGATTTTACTTACAGAACTATATTTTATAACGGCGCGATCATCACTATGAAGTAGCAAATGCTCCTGATGAAGTGATGCAAAACCGTAATGGTGAGACAAATTTGAAGCGAGGTCTGTATAAATTGGATAAAGCGATGGGGCGGAATGGTTCAGCAATTCATCTTCATAACTCCAATACGCCACTTCTTTTAGTTCTGATTCATCAAAATACATACTCAAATAGATCAATCGCCTTAATGTTAATGACGTTACAGCGATACAAAATGATAGAAAGTAGATAGGTTAGTCAAAGGTTACGCTATACTTAATACATTCATCTGTTGCATTTTGCCCAAAAATGATGTAAGTAATAAGCAGATGAATTATTGGCTATTCATCTGCTTACCATAACCACTTGTGAAGTGTTTTTATCGGGTGTAGGTTAGCGTTCCAAAACCTAATTGATCATAGCCACCGCTGGTTGTTCCATAATCGCCACCACCTCCTTCAGGTCTTACTTTTTGCGCATATGCAGTGATGTTAGGGGAGCTTAACCCTCTTAACTGTACATAATAGCCATAAAGCAGTTCCCAGCTTGGACGGGTGTCTCCTCTGCCCGAAGAAGAAATAACCGTTTGAGAATTGGCAGTACAAGTTTGTCCGCTTCCCCAATTGTAAGTGGTAAACGGCACGGTGTTTCCAAGGTTGTAAGAAGCCACATATTCGCACATGCCTTGAATTCTGGGACGGGTGTCGCTCCATGGATTGTACTGAAATAGATCTTGTCCCTGATTAAAAGCCATTTGACAAAGTGCACCATATAATGAAATATCCAGTCCACAATGGCCCTGATCCCGACCACTTTCCTGACATTGAGCTAAACCGCCATCAGTTGTGTAAGCAAAAGGAGCAACTTTACCGTAAGCCCCATTACCTGCACCGCTTTTAAAATACGTAATGGCCTCGTTAAATTTGGCAGTGTCGTCACACAAAACGCCTATTGCTAAAATGCTTGCCATATTACAGGCGTCCCAGTTAGCCCAATAGTTAGTGATGCAGGCTGTATTGTGATTAACCAAAAAGTCATGATTAAGCGGGTAAAATACGTTCAGCATCATATTTTTAAAACGCGTAAAGTCAGCGGCAGCCCAGCCGCTGTAACTGCGCATAATCTCAGCGGCATTGGCAAATTCATACCCATAGATACCAGCCGCCAGAAATCGATCAGCTGATCCCTGAATAGAAGTAAGCGTGTTTGACCAGGCGTTCATAATCGCAACTGCTTTATCTGCATTAGCGGTTGTTCCTGCAATCTTCCAACGAAGAGCGTTTTGGTAGGCTGCTGCTATATCGTTATAAAGTTTTGAATAGTTCTCCGGACTGCCCGATCCTCTATATACAATGGCAGCAGGGCCTTGCATGGCATAAGTGGCTAATGAGTGAGAGTTAGCCAAAAGTTTATCCCAGCCTGATTTCTGTGGCTGGGCATTGGCATTAACTTTACTAATCATTCGGGTAAAATCTGCAGCATTGTGCAGCAGTCCGGGATGGGCGAAGGTGGTTGCTAAAGTAACTTTACCAGCCTGCTCGCTTTGCGTTGCTACCTGCTCAGATTTGTTACTTTTATTTTCTTTCTGACAGGAGATAGCGGTAAAGGTAAATGCTGCCGCCAAAGCAATAAGTGTTTGTTTTTTCATTCTACAAAAATTTAAGTTTGATATTGGTTCAGTGGTTATGGTTAAGCCAAAACTAGGAAGTTGAACCCGGGCGGAACGGTGGCAATTCAGTCAAATAAAGGGTGCAAAATTTAGCTACATCAACCGACTAGGTATCGATGCATTCAAGGGTGGTAATTATCTAAGTATATCTCCCGTAAACTGTTTCGTATAAGTTAACTGTTAATTCTTGTTCTTTAATTAATGACGCTGATTCAGTTCAGTAAAAAGTTATTGGAGCATTAACTTATTCAATTTAATAAACTTATCCATTTAGCTTGTTTTAACTTTTCAAAGCTTTCTAACCGGCTTTTCTTTACAATCCTTCATAATACCCCCCTTGTTTGACCCCTTTTCCCCCTCTTCGTAGTTCTATTTTCCTCGATTTTAGCCTCCATCAATTAAGCGGTCTTCACTTAAAAGCCGCTGATCAAAAAACCAATTAATTATTTATTAAACCTTCATGTATGGAGAACTCTACTTTTAAACAGTGGACAAGGCAGCTTGTAATTACCTGCTTTTCTATGTTGCTGTTATACTTGCACGCCACTGCACAGACCGGCCCCGTAACGGGGCGAATTCTGGATAATCAATCTAACGAGCCCATTGTTGGTGCTACCGTTAAGGTAAAAGGACAGCAATTATCAACACAAACCGACGTTAATGGGCGGTTTACAATAAATGCTCCTGACGGTACAGTTCTTCAAATCAGCTATGTTGGTTATACCACCAAGGAGGTGCCGGCAAGCCGTTCGGGAGTAATGTCTATCTCGATTGAAGCGAATGCCAGTAATTTGGATGAGGTAGTGGTTGTGGCTTATGGCGCGCAAAAAAAAGCAACCTTAACAGGAGCCATTGCCACAGTATCTTCTAAGACTTTTCAAGACCGCGGCCCTACAAATAACCCAATCGCCAATTTGCAAGGGCAGGTACCGGGTGTTGTTGTTACCCGAAGCTCGGCTCAACCAGGCCGTGAAAATTGGAACTTCCAAATCCGCGGTGCTACATCTACCAACAATCAGGATCCATTGATTATACTTGATGGAGTAGCGTTGAACAACAATAATGCACTCAATTCCTTAAATCCAAGTGATATTGATAACATATCAGTATTAAAAGACGCTTCCGCGGCCATTTATGGTGCCCGTGCCGCTTATGGCGTGGTGCTGATAACTACAAAAAAAGGCAAGTCTGGTACAACACAAATACAGTACGATCCGACCGTTTCTAAGAAGTACATAGGATTGCAGCCAGAGATGACCAATGTTGAGCAGTGGGCAAATGGATTGAAAGAAGCCAAGATTAACGATTATTACGGCGTTGTTGATCCCAACGATCTATGGTACCAGATGGCTAATTTTGCTTTAGCCAACAATGGTACAGTAGTTCTTGGCTCACAAGTTCCTGGCTATAATGGTTCATTCAATGTAACGCCGCAGTTAACTTACAATGGCTTACCTGTTCCCAAATTTGGAGATGTTAAGGAGCTGAATTTTACTGATACAAGAATGTCTGACTTCTTGTGGGGAACCGCTACCTCAACCCAACACAATCTGGCAGTATCAGGCGGTAGCGACAAAGTTACCTACCGGGCATCTTTAGGCTATTTGAATGATGGAAGTCAGTTACGTGTTGGCAATAATGGTAACCAACGCTACAACGTACGTTTAAATAACGGATTCCGCTTTAGCCCTAAAGTAAATTTGGATTTAAGTATTGCACTCGAACGCAATAATATTCAGCAGCCAACGCAGTACGGCTACGGTGGTTATAGTGCGCTCAGTAACGGTTTTCAACCAGGCATACCGGCATATACACAGTCGGGCCAGCCTTATCAGTGGGGTACCGTACCAAGCCCTCCAGGGGCACTACGCGATGGTGGAGACAACCTGGAGTTCAACACCCGTGGTTATCTGAACTCTACACTAACTTACAACTTTGCTAAGCACCTAACTTTCAGCAGTACGGTTGGCTACAACTCCTGGTATCAGGACGCTCAGATACAAACCAAGTCCGTGCGATTTTACTCTTATGACGATCGTTACTTAATTACTACTAATCCTTCAACTGGGACAGCGGGCAATACTGGCGCGAACGCTAATTATTACAGGGGTTACGTAAATGATGCTTACTACAACCTGGTTGGGCGGGTTACTTATGCGAATACTTTTGATAAGAACCACGATATGAGTGTGATGCTGGGTAGTTCTTACGAAAGAGATGAGTACAATTCTACTTATTCAAGGACTTATAATTTAGCTAATGAAGATATCCCTTATTTAGGAGGAGGCCTAACCAGCGGTGTAGGCGGTTTTGTGGACAACGGAGAATCACGTAACCACTATGCGCTAGGCTCTTACTTTGCACGCGGAACCTACGCCTTTAAAAGTAAGTATCTGTTTGAAGGTTCTGTAAGGTACGACGGCAGTTCAAAATTTGCTGCCGAAAAAAGGTGGAAAGCATTTTACGGATTATCAGCAGCCTGGCGTATGTCCGAAGAAGGGTTTATTAAACGGCTAAATATTTTCAACGATTTAAAGTTCCGTGGTTCTTACAGCACCCGAGGAAGCCAAGCCGACATTGGATTGTATGACTACATCCTTCAACTACAGGCCAGAACAAGTAACAACTTATTGGGCAGCAGCATTGCAACCCAAACCAACTCTACCGGAAACTTGGTATCACTAAACCGAACTTGGGAAACTGTCCGTGATATGAACTTAGGTTTTGATTTTGGTGTGCTAAAGGGCAAGCTAAGTGGCACTGTGGATGTATTTCAGCGCAAAAACGATAATATGCTAATCAGCGTCACTTATCCGGGTGTACTGGGTATTGGTGCACCAAGAAGCAATAATGGTAATTTAAAAACTTGGGGTTGGGAGGGTGTGATTACCTGGAAAGATCATATTGGCC
The DNA here is from genome assembly GCF_039634365.2 of Mucilaginibacter sp. PAMB04168. Taxonomy (NCBI): domain Bacteria; kingdom Pseudomonadati; phylum Bacteroidota; class Sphingobacteriia; order Sphingobacteriales; family Sphingobacteriaceae; genus Mucilaginibacter; species Mucilaginibacter sp. PAMB04168. The sequence continues at coordinate 3,450,687 of NZ_CP155079.2, read as the reverse complement.
AGTTTAACTATACGGTATCAGGTAACCTAACCGATAGTCGGAACAAACTCATCTATTTCAATGGAAATCCTTTAGTGGCTTCCGGATTTAATTCGACAGTTGAAGGTTACTCACTCAACTCTTACTTTGGATTGCAGTATGCCGGCCGCCTGCAAACTCAGGCAGAAGTGGACGCTTACAATAAATACTACAATGTAGGTGGTGTGAATAATAATATCAATTTACCGGCAGCTACAGCACTGCCTAATCTTCCGGGGCAATTTTCTGGTTTACGTCCCGGAGACAACTCATTTGCTGACGTGAATGGTGATGGTAAATTGTCAATAGGCAGTTCAACAGCCGATATGGGAGACTTAGTCTATTTAGGAAGTGACATTCCTCGGTTAACCTTTGGACTCAATTTTGGTTTCCAGTGGAAAGGGTTCGACTTCTACAGTATTTTTCAAGGAGTAGGAAACAGGACAATTTTCCGTGCCCAGGGTAGTCAGAATAACTGGCGCATACCATATACCGCATTGGGACAAGCCCAGGTGACTTCCTGGATAGGAAAAACATGGTCACCAACTAACACAGACGCATATTATCCTAATTTGCATAGTAATGCTATTAACGCATATAATTATCAAGCTTCAACCTGGTCGGTAGAGAACGGTGCATACGTAAGATGTAAAAACATCGTGGTGGGTTATACTTTACCTAAATCGCTAATGCAGCGAACAAAAGCTTTCAAAACAGTTAGATTTTATTTGTCTGGAAGTGATTTGTTTGAATTCAGTGGTATTCGTGACGGATGGGATCCTGAAGTAACCCGGACTACACAAGGAAATGAAAGGTATCCTTTTTACCGCTATGTAACCTTAGGTGCAAACCTTACTTTTTAAACGTAGATATGAAAAAACTTAATAGAAATATGCTGTATTGTACAGCGCTTATTTTAATCGCATTCCAGTGGGGATGTAATAAAGTTACCAATCTTGAACCTTTGGACACACTTGCTGATGCGGCCTATTTCAAGACCCCAAATGATTTCAAAACTTGGGCAAATCAATATTACAGCTATCTGCATAACTTTGGTAATTCATTTGCAGATAACGCTCACTATGACGGCCGGGCTGACGTCTTTAACGGTGGAGGCACCTACGGCGCCGGTATAAACACTGTACCGGCAACAGACAATAACTGGACTAACAATTACGCAAACATTCGCAACTGTAACTACTTGCTTGAAAAAGCGGCAGGTTATAGTGACCAGGCTGGCATTGCACAGTTTGTTGCAGAGGCTAAATTTTTTAGGGCCTACTGTTACTTTGAGCTGCTACAATTGTTTGGTGGCGTGCCATTAGTAACCAAAACGCTCGATCTAAATTCACCGGAACTTTACGGTCCAAAGGCAGATCGCGATGCAATAGCCGACCAGATTATTTCCGATTTAGAAGCAGCTATCCCTAACTTGCCGGCCTCTATACTGGCTAATTCTCCGGATTATGGAAGAGTAAGCCGTACGGCTGCTCAGGCTTTTTTAGGCCGGGTAGCCCTGTATGAAGGAACTTGGCTCAAATTCAGGAATTTACCTCCTACACGTTACAAGGCGTTACTGGACAAATCAGCCGCTGCTTCTAATGCTGTTATCGCCAGCAATCAATTTGCACTTTTTGGAACAGCCGCCTCCAACGCGTTAGGGGGAAACAGTACCATCTTAGGCGATTCAGCTCAGAAATACCTGTTTATATTAGAGAATCCTAAATCAAACCCTGCAGGTGTAAATAAAGTGGCCAATCATGAATATGTCTTAGCCTATCGCTACGATGATGTATCAAAAGTAATCAACATTAATGTCAGCCGTCAGGGCTGGCAAATTGGCCCTCAGCATAAGTTTGTCAACGCGTTTCTTTGTCAGGATGGCTTACCCATAGAAAAGTCGCCGTTGTTTCAAGGATTTCAACAATATGGGTCGGAATTTACAAACCGCGATAACCGTCTAAAATATACCATCAGGGTAATGAATTCTTACTATTGGTATGGCAATTCAAATGGGAGAATAACTTGGTTAAATGATGCCCCCGACATTAACAACTCTTTTAGTGGCAAAGTTACCCAAATAGCTGGTTACACCAACCAAAAGTGGATAGCGGAGCGAAGTGTTCCTGACACCAAGGAATCTTATGATTATCCAGTAATTCGGTATGCCGAGGTGTTATTGAACTATGCTGAAGCAGTATATGAAAGCAATGAGGCCATAAGCGATGCGGATTTAGACAAGTCCCTTAACGTTGTTCGGCTTCGCGTTAATAAGAATATGCCAAAGTTGAGTAACGGCTTTGTCTCTGCAAACGGATTAGATTTTAGAACCGAAATAAGACGCGAACGATTCATCGAACTGTATTATGAAAATTTCAGATTTGATGACATCAAACGCTGGCACAGTGCAGCAACAGATTTGGTAACTAATGTTGGTGGAACCGCTTATGGTAATGCAGCTGCATTTGTTAGCCCCTGGCCAATTGGTATTAAATACAAAGGCACACAGGCTGAACTAGGGCCCAATGCGCTTAGCCCAAAACCAACCAATGGCCTGGATGCGAATGGTAATCTGATACTGGATAACACCGGAAGGCAGTTTACTGAAAAAAATTACTTATATCCAATACCATCTAGCCAATTGGCCCTTAACCCAAAACTTGTTCAAAATCCGGGTTGGTAAATAACAGATAACAAATCAGCCTGTATCGAGCATTCCGATGCAGGCTGTTTATACAATTTTTTGCTCTACATATTATGTTCAGATTCTTAAGTCTTGTTACTTTATACATCATATTTTCTGGCCTGAACGCATTCGCACAAGATGCCAGCAAAGGGCTTATTCAGCCAGGCGCTATTTGGCCCGATAATAAAGGTAACCATGTTCAGGCACACGGTGGTGGCATTATTAAAATTAAAGATACCTATTATTGGTTCGGTGAATACCGCGCTCAGGATAACGATACCAGCTACCGCTATGTGGGTTGTTACTCGTCAAAAGATTTGACACACTGGACTTTCAGGAATAAGGTTATCAATATTCAGGATCCAGAAAATCTTGGGTATCGTTGGGTACTGGAACGGCCAAAGGTGTTTTATAATGCCAAAACACGTAAATATGTAATGTATATGCATATTGATGATGCCCGGTACAAAGTTGCACGGGTAGGCGTTGCTGTATGCGATCGGGTCGACGGCGATTACCAGTACGTAAAAAGCTTCCGACCTTTAGGGTACGAGAGCCGGGACATTGGGCAATTTGTGGATGATGACGGCTCTGCTTATCTTATATTTGAAAGCAGACCTTCTAAAGGGTTTTACATAGCCCGCTTAACCGATGATTATATGAATGTGGATAAGGAAGTCTGTTTTATCCATGCGCCTTTAGAAGGCGGTGCTGTTGTGCATTATAAAGGGCTTTATTATGCCATTGGTTCAGCGCTTACGGGATGGCGGCCAAACCCTAATAAATTTGCCACTGCAAAATCACTTGCAGGCCCCTGGTCTGAATTTAAGGATATCGCACCGCCCGAAACTAATACTTACAGTTCTCAATCTACAATGATCCTTAAAGTCACAGGGACAAAAGGCACAACGGCTATTTTTATGGGCGATATCTGGAAACCCAAAGAGCAATGGGATTCGAGATATTTATGGATGCCTTTGGAAATTGGAGATGGTAAATTAAAGCTGCCCGAGCCTAAGCCATGGTCTATCAATTTAAAGACCGGCCAATATAAACTAGCACCTTGATCATACCAGGTCAATTAACTCTATACTGGCTATATAAAATTGTTGGCATGCGGTGCCATAAACCTTGAGGTAATTTGTCAACCTGCTTGTATCCCAAGGTTGATAAATTCCTCTGAGGTTGTAATATGAGCATCTTTACTCATGGTAACAAACGTATTAAACACGCTGCACAGATTGCAGCGTCTTCTGAGATGTTAGGTAACTCAGAATCGTTTGCCGCCATGCAGCGTTCGGCAACTGGCAGCTAACGAAACTTGATGTCGTTAAAGTGTTAGATTATCAACCGTCCTCAGGCGCCTTAGTGAAGAAGGGCAGATAAGCAGTTTGCACTATACAGGCTTACCGAAACTTTTACAATTCCCCCAAAAATCTGAAGCCCGAATCAAACTTTCACCATTTTGAGGAATTAAGTAAAGAACAGCTCTTTTCTTTTTAGTTCTCATCAATTATATTAATTTAGCAGTAGCCAATTTTAATAACCATTTCTCCTCATTCATATTGCCTTAAATGGTTGTGCAGGGGTTAATTGTAAATTTTTGAGGATGGATTGCCAGAGGTTAAACTGCCGGATACTTTTTAGGGCGCTATTTTTTTTAACGGCCTTTCTATGTTCTACTTACGTTAAAGGTCAGCCCCTATACTACCTTGGTATAGAACAAGGGCTATCTAACAATACGGTAACCACCATTCATAAAGATAAAATTGGGTTAATGTGGTTTGGTACGAAAGACGGACTTAACCGGTTTGATGGTTATAATTTTAAAGTCTTTCGACACCGATACAAAGATTCCACCTCCCTGCCAGATGATCTTGTTAATTGTATAAATTCTGATGTCCATGGTAACCTTTGGGTTGGAACAGAAAAAGGGATAGGGCTGCTAAATAATAAAACTCTCCAATTCAGCATCTTACCAATCGAAATTAACAATCACCAACTCATAAAGGCAACACATTGGACCAATGGTATAGAGTTTAATAAGAAAGGTGATGTGTTTTTCGCCTGCAACGAATTAGGGTTATTGTGCAAGGAAACCGGAAAAGCTAACGCTTATGTCATTCCGCTTCAAAAGGATGGCAAAAAGTTGGATAATTATACAGCAAGTGCCATCACTGTAGATCAAAGCGACAATGTATGGGTTATGGTCAACAATGTCGGCTTGTGTTTCTATGACCACAAGACTTCTTCACTTAAAGTTTGCTGTAAAATTCAATCCCTGGCATCGTCCTTAAAAATTGTTAACTCAAAATTTATTTGGATTGGCACCACGACTGGTCTTTTGTGTTATGAAATCCCATCTAAAAAGATGTATTCTATTACTTCCCGGGATTCTGAGCTCAACAATTGCAAAATCTTCGACTTATTAGTGACAAAAAGCGGACAATTGTGGGCCGCAACAGATGGCAAGGGTATCATTTACCTTCCATCCACTACAAATCCGGCAATAGCTAGTCTTCAGTATTATAAAGTAAGTAATTTGTCGAGTGATGCAATCAATGCCCTTTACGAAGACGAATTAGGTCGCAAGTGGGTTGGGACGTTGCGGGGAGGGATTGATATCTTAAATGATAAAAAACATCAGTTTACTACTTATAGCCATCAACCCGGCAATAGCACAAGTTTAAATAACAATTTTACTTTTTCATTTTGTGAGGATGGAGATAATGTTTGGGTTGGAACGGACGGTGGCGGTGTAAGTTTATGGAAGCGGGCTACAGGACGTTTTACCGAAATACCTACCGGATCGCTCACCAGTCGGGATCAAGTGTCCGGAAATCGTATCTCGAGTATTACAAGGGATCATGAGTCTCAAATATGGATTGGAATTTTTGGCGGCGAAGGCGTTAAAAAATTCAATCGGAACACAAACCGGTTCGACCCTGTTCCCTTCAGCAACCGGAGTTTTCGTAACCCGGTGTGGAAACTTTATACAGATTTAAAAGGACGAATATTTGCGTCGATATTGAGAGGAAATAGCAAAAATGGTGGTAACAACCGTTTGTTTATGTATGATGTTTTAGCCAAGGAGTTAAAACCAGTTCCTTTCCCTGTTAATCAGGATATTCTTACCATAACCAGTGCTGATGATCAGCACCTTTGGCTTGGTAGCTTTACCAGTCTTTTGAAGGCAGATTTAAAGCATGGTATAAAAGAAGTTTTGAATTTCGGTGCAGCAGTTCGGACCTTGCATCAAAGCGCTTCTGGATTATTATGGATAGGAACGTATGGAAGAGGTTTATTTGCTTACAACATTCGCACGGGTAAACTATCTAATTACACCGAGGCTAATGGATTATGCAATAACAAAGTACTTAATATTGAAGAGGATATTGCAGGAAACATATGGGCAAGTACCAATTATGGCCTGTCCAAATTCAACAAGCGCAGTGGTAAAATAGAGAATTATTACGCTGCAGATGGCCTGCAATCCAACCAGTTTTATTATAATGCTTCTGTTCGGCTACATACAGGTGAGCTGATATTTGGCGGTATAAAAGGCTTTACGATTTTTAATCCGGATAGTGTCAGACAGTTTCATGACTTTCCTCCTTTGGTTATCTCTGGTGTGCGCCTGGCCAATTTATCGGTTGGGGCAAATTCAAATTATTTACCTGATGCTGATAATATTTATCAAGTTAAAAAATTAACATTACCATACGATAAGGCCATTATTTCGTTAGATTATGCTGCACTAGAGTATTCACTTCCCGGAAAAATACAGTATGCTTATCTCTTACAGGGCAGAGATAAAGTTTGGAATTTTGTTGGTAGCCAGCGCTCCATTAACTATTCCCACCTAAATGAGGGTGCATACACCTTAAGGATTAAATCGACAAATTCTTCAGGTTTGTGGAATACGGTAGAAAGAAGGATATCCATTGTCATTTTACCGCCTTGGTACCGGGCCTGGTGGGCTTATGCATTTTACTTTACTTTAATATTTAGTTCCATTTACGGTTATCTTTTTTATCATCGTAAGCAAACCAGCCTAAAATATGAGTTAAAATTTATAGAGGAGATCAACGAAAAGAAGATCTCTTTCTTCACTAATATCGCTCATGAACTGAGAACTCCACTCACCTTAATTGTAAACCCCCTTAAAGATTTACTTCAGAGTGATGGTGCAAACCGTGACCTGATTGATTTAAGTTCTGTGTACCGTAACTCAAGACGGCTGCTCAATCTGGTTGATCAGATCATGCTTTTCAAAAAGTCTGAAAACGAGATAGCAGATCTCGATCTTTCTGTTTTTACGCTTCGTGAGGTTTGCCTGGAAGTATTCATCTGCTTTAATAATCAGGCAAGGTCAAAAGGAATATTTTATGAATTTTCATGCGTGAACGAGCATGCTGAAATGTTAGCTGATCGGGAGAAAATCGAAATAGTTCTGTTTAATCTGTTATCTAATGCGTTAAAGTACACCCCTGTTGGCGGGACGGTTAGGCTAGACGTAAGTTTAAAAGATAACCAGGTATTAATGGTTGTTGAAGACAATGGCGAGGGTATACCGAACCACGTTGGCGATAAACTTTTTGATAAGTTTTATCGTCTATCCCAGTCTGGATCCGGCCATGCACAGAGCGGTTTTGGAATAGGGTTGTTTTTAGCAAAAAAGTTTGTAGAGCTACATAAAGGAGCCATTAGTTATACAAATAGGGAAGAAGGAGGAACTTCCTTCAATGTGCTGCTTCCACAGCGCACTGTAAGACCTATTGATCAAGCGAGGTTCGAAACAGCTTCAAATTCTATGAGTAATACTTTGCCGCTCTTGCAGGAAATTGCTATAACTGATGCTGCTAGCGAGCCGCTCCGATCATCATCGGCTGTTCGGATAAATTCTGAGTCGGGTGCGATGGACGAAATTGTTCAAAATAAGGCAGTCGTATTATTGATTGACGATGATGAGGAGATCAGGAACTACGTTAAATCCCTATTGGATAAAAGTTATGTCGTACTGGAAGCCGGGAACGCCGAAGCAGGATTTGAGCTGGTTCTGGAACATCATCCAGATATCATTGTTTGTGATGTTATTATGCCGGGGAAAAGCGGCGTGGAATTTTGTTCTGATATGAAGGATGCCCCATCATTGAGCCACATTCCAATTGTTTTGCTTACAGGTACTTCTTCACCGGAAATTAAATTAAAGGGGATAGAATGCGGTGCAGATGACTACATCAGCAAGCCTTTTGAAAGCGATCTGTTGGTTGCCAAAATTAAAAGCTTACTAAAGGGCAGAGATACATTGAAAAATTACTTTTTCAATGAAATCACTTTAAAAAACAACGAATTAAAGGTGCCGGCAGAATACAGTGATTTCTTACATAAATGCATAGTAGTTATTGAAAAACATTTGGAAAATGAAGAATTCACTGTGATTGTACTTGCTGAGGAACTTAATATGAGCCGATCAAAATTATTCCGGAAAATCAAATCCATTTGCGGTCTGACCGGAAGTGAGTTCATTCGGTACATTCGGCTTCGTAAGGCTGCTGAGTTAATGATTCAGACTGATTTGCAGATTAAAGAAATCGCTTACAAAGTAGGCTTCCAAGACATCAAATATTTTCGGGAACAGTTTCAAAAGTTGTTTAAAACTAACCCTTCCGGGTTTATCAAAAAATACAGAGGAGCTTTTCTTCCAGCCTACAAACTAAACCCTACACTAAAAGGGCAAAAATCAAAAAGCAGTTAAACTTATGTATTTGTAGTGCTTGCTTAATTAGTTCCTTTTTTAGAGCGGCATTATATAACAGAATCGATTTGCCAGGCGATTCTATATATCAAAGTGCTGTAATCATAAATTGTGGAAGATGGGGAATGAAATTGCCATTTTGGCCCCTTTATATGACCGCTATACCCCCCTTGGCTTTCTGATTTACCCACCAAATTAGCGAACTGAATATGCATTATGCGTTACGATCAGATTTAAGTATCCGATCATGCAATGCAGTTCAATAAGCTAAACCAATGGCTTTACCAAATTCAAAATTGTTGCTTTTGGGGAGGACTGCCACGATCATTAAGATGAAAAAAACGTTATTTTTAAACCTATGGCTGACTTTTTTTACTTCTGCAATTTGTGCGCAGGTAGTTAACTATCCCGCACCAAAGGGTAGTGCGCTCAACAATGAAAGGTATAAGGTCTCTATAAGGCAGAAAGGAGGTAGTTGGTTACCTATTCCGGTCTATATGGCTCAAGTAGCTCAAACAACCGACACTAAAACAAGTCCACAAATCAGTTCCTTTGCTTATTTCGACTTTCAGGGTGAGGTTGATGTACTCGTCCAGGTTTTGAAAGAACAGGTTAGCGAGGCTAAACTACGTCCTAACCAAGAAAATTTGCCAATTAAAGTGACAGGCAATTCCATCTTACTTAAGCTAAGTAAACCGAAAAACTTTTCGTTGGAGGTAAATGGAGATATATTCAATAATCTACACCTATTTGCAAATCCTTTAGAGCAGCAGCCAACCCAGGGTGCCAACCTAGTTTATTACGGCCCCGGATTGCATACAATTGGTGATATGGTATTAAAATCCGGCCAACGGGTTTACATTGCAGGTGGAGCAGTTGTTCAAGGTAGGTTCATTGTTTCTAACGCCGAAAATGTAAGGATCTATGGACATGGAATACTTACCCAATTGTTTAAACCCAACGCGCCTCCTGGAGCCGGAAACGGGTCAGCTACTCGGCAATACGCCAATGGAAGAGCAGATGCGATCACTGTAGAATATTCGAAAGATGTTAAAATGGAAGGTATAATTGTATTACCTCACAAGTATACAGTTCTGATGGGCCAGTCCAGTGATATTAATATCGACAATATTAAATCCTTTAGCTTTGAGGGAAACGGTGATGGTTTAGATATTTTCTGCTGCACTAACGTAAATATCAATCGCGTCTTTATGCGAAATTCGGATGACTGTATTGCCATTTATGGCCATCGCTGGAAATATTATGGCAACAGTACTAATATAACCGTTAAGAACTCTGTTCTGTGGGCCGATATGGCTCACCCGCTCCTGATTGGGACGCATGGTGATTCTGCGGATCCCGACACCTTGTCCAAAATGAAATTTGCAAATCTTGATATTCTTGACCAGCACGAAAACCAGTTAGATTACCAAGGCTGCCTGGCATTAAACGCTGGTGATGATAACTTGATAAAAGAGATTGTTTTTGACAGCATTAGGGTAGATAATATTCGTAAAGGACAGTTGATTAACCTTAGGGTAATGTTTAACAAAAAATACAATACCTCACCGGGGCGTGGAATTGAAGATGTGTTATTCAAAAACATTGTTTATAAGGGCGATAAGGCAAGTCTTTCTATTATTACGGGTTATGACGAATTACATAAAATCAAGAATATCACCTTTGAGAATCTGACAATAAACGGGAGGAACCTTTTTGACTCAATGCCACAGAAGCCATCGTATTACAAAACATCAGACCTGGGTGGAATTTTCATAGGTGAACATGTAGAGAACTATAAGTTTATTAAGAGTGACGGTGGCGCTTCCAAGGTCGTTACGTCAGGGTATTAAGTACGTGCTTAGTGTCCTTAGTAAGAAGATTATTTTGATTGATTATAATATCTAAGCTGTTTTTGAACCGCGTCCAAGCTCCATTCAGATTAGGTAAAACATGGTTAATTTCAGTTCTTAAAACAAGTTTACTAATGAGTTATCATTATGAATTGGTATCATTCCCTCGGCAACAACATGGTAAACAATTGGTTAACGTCAATAGCCAGCCAGTGACGTTCTTCAATTGCAATCATATACTTTATTTCTTTTGCTTAGTACCTTTTAATCCGACACGCCAAACTACTCGGCAGTTATCGAATACGTAAATTTACTAAATCGGTTTACGTAGTAGAGTAAAATGCGCTGATCATTTACAAAGTTCTAATTATCAGGTTATATACCTACAAACTGCTCAAGAAATAATATTAAAAGATAAAAATTATACAAAACTTATTATATCACATTACTTAACCGATTTAGTTAGTAATTTTGGGCAGTTAACCTAAATTTAAAGTCGATCTCAAATCCACTTAAAGAATAATTCCAATTAATCCTAACCACACATTGATGAAACAAAGTTCTACTTTTGCTTTAACCAGTCGCATCTTTATTTCTACCCCGGTCACGTGGCAAATACTATTGTTAGTCTGTGCTTTCATCGTCATTTGCTCGCCCGCTTTTTCGCAAGCTATCATTATTAAAGGTACCGTTTCTGACGAGACGGGTACAATGGCTGGTGTGACCGTTACCCTGAAAACAACCCGAACCGCCACTCGTACAGATGCTAAAGGCAATTATTCTATCTCTGCTCCAAATAGGAATGCAGTGCTGGTATTCACGTTTGTGGGGTATGAAAATAGGGAGATACCCATTGGATCCAACAATTCGATAGACGTTATCATGAAATCAAGTGCTAATGACCTCAATGATGTGGTTGTTATTGGTTATGGAACGTCAAAAAAAAGGGACCTAACAGGTTCTGTGGGTTCCGTAAACATGAAAGATATTCAAAAAGCTGCCGTGACTTCAGTTGACGGAGCGTTGGCAGGGCGCATTGCAGGTGTACAGGTCACATCAAATGATGGCCAACCGGGCGCTAATGCAGAGATACTTGTACGGGGAGTGGGTTCGGTGTCGCAATCCTCGGCTCCGCTTTACGTAATTGATGGTTTTCCTCAGGAAGATGCCAACTTCAATTCCATCAATCCGGCTGATATCGCCTCCATCGATGTTTTAAAAGATGCCTCTGCTACAGCAATTTATGGTGCCCGCGGTTCTAATGGAGTTATTTTAATTACGACTAAAAAAGGCACCTCTGGCATCCCGCAACTAACATTTTCTACCAATAGTGGATTTCAAAAATCTATTAATAATGTGAAGCTGATGGATGCATATGAGTTTGTAAAACTTCAGAATGATATTAACCCTTATTTCACCAGCTATGTATACTTCCGCAATGGAAAAACGCTGGACAGTTACAAAAATGCTCAAACCATAAACTGGCAGGATATCATGTTCAATAAGCTGCCTGCATTCCAAAATCATAACGTGTCTCTTACCGGAAGATCAGGTAAAACGTCTTACGCTGTTTCTGCCTCCTATGCCGACCAGGCTGGTTTGATCATTAAAAGTGGTTTCAAGCGTTATCAGGCGCGGATTGTTCTTGATCAGGAAATTAATGATAAGCTGAAGATTGGTATCAATACCAACTACGCCGATACCAAATCTTATGGATCCATTCCTTCGGTTCAAGCCAATCCAACAGGAAACGGGCAAAACTTGGCCGCATTCAACCTCATGTATAACATTTGGAGCTACCGCCCGGTACTGAGTTCGGGCCTGTTTGATGAAAACTTTATTTACAATGACTTGGTCGATAATAACGAGGATGGCGGCCTGCCTGGTGGCAACTCATCCATTAATCCTTACATTAACACAAGCAATGTGATTAATGACCGCTTAGCTAACACGCTAACCGGTAACTCTTATCTTGAATATAAGATTATTCCTGGCTTGCAGCTTCGTGTAACTGCCGGAATTAATTTAACGAACTCACTTACCAACACCTTTTACAATTCCCGAACACAGTCCGGCAGCCCGTTAACAGCTGCCGGTGCTGCTTTCGGGGTTAACGGCAGCACATCTGCAGGGAAGTCAATTAGTTTTATTAATGAGAATACACTTTCTTACTCCAAAAATTTTAATCAAAATAATATCCTTTCGGCATTAATAGGTTATAGCTCGCAAACCAGTAAGAACAGCGGTAACGGCTTTTCTGCAACAAATTTACCGAACGAATCGTTGGGGATTAACGGGCTGGGACAGGGCACCCCCTACAGAGTGAGTTCTTCTTCTTCCCTGAGTGCGTTACAATCCTACTATGGAAGATTAAATTACACATACCGCAAAAACTACTTGTTCACTGCCAACTTCAGAGCCGACGGATCTTCCAAATTTTACAAGGATAACAGATGGGGGTATTTCCCTTCAGGTGCTTTAGCCTGGCGTTTCAGTGGTGAGAATTTCATGAAAAAGTACTCGTTCATTGACGATGCCAAGATTCGTTTTAGTTATGGTGTGATCGGCAACAACCGGGTAGCTGATTTTGCTTACCTATCCCAAATTAATACAGGCAGCAACATTTACTATTCTTATAACGATCAGAATGTTTATGGCTCAACCGTACAGACAATGTCTAACTATAATTTGAAATGGGAAACTACGTATGAATCAGACCTGGGCATTAATTTTTCATTGTTTAAAGGTCGATTGAACTTTGAGACCGATTATTATAAACGTATCACCAAAAATCTTCTTTTGAGTGCTGCAATGCCTTACAGTACAGGGTTTACAACGGCTTTTCAAAATGTGGGCAGCGTAAGTAACGAAGGTCTTGAATTTACGCTGGCAACCGTAAACATCAGTAAAAAGAATTTTACCTGGAGTAGTAGCTTTAATATTTCATTTAACAGGAACAGGGTACTGGAGTTAACGGGAGGAGAGGAATCGAGGTTAACAACAAGGAGCTTTGAGTCTGCCATGACGACGCCCAATTATATTGCAAAAATTGGCCGGCCCGTGGCGCAGTTCTACGGCTATGTTGCTGACGGTTTATACCAACTGAACGACTTTTACAAGATTCCGAACGGAACAGCCGGATTTTATTACGTGCTCAAAGAAGGCATTCCTTATTACGCCGGCAAAAATACACTGGCAAGCCCACAAACAAATCAGTCATTGGTTGTTCAACCAGGCGATCCTAAATACAAAGACATAAACGGAGACGGATTGATCAACGGTGATGATTACACGGTAATTGGTAATCCTTATCCGCTACACTACGGCGGCTTTTCTAACAACTTCTCCTACAAAAATTTTGACTTGAACGTATTCCTTCAATGGTCATATGGAAACCAGGTGATGAACGCCAATAAACTTAAGTTTGAAGGGAATACCAACGCACCCCAATCCGGAAATTCTCCAACAACAAACTTAGGTAGCGTAAATGTCAATCAGTTCGCTTCCTATGTTAACAGATGGACACCGACTAACCCGACCAATGAATACCCGCGCGCAAACGCGAATACTGGCGGACTGAGACAATATTCGACCCGCATCATTGAAGACGCTTCTTACTTACGTCTGAAAACCGTTTCAATCGGTTATAATTTACCTAGGAAAATGCTTTCGCGCTTGCATATCAACAATCTTCGGTTTTCTCTGTCGGGACAAAATTTGCTAACGTTTACCAAATATAGCGGACCTGATCCGGAGGTCAGCACGAATGCCGGCAACAACTTAGCCCCTGGATTCGATTTCTCTCCATATCCAAGAACGCGAGTATTAACCTTTGGCGCTAACCTAACCTTATAAGACCCATAATGAAAAAGATACTCATATACATAATGATCATATTGCCTTTTACATCATGTAAAAAGGTGCTTGACACAGTACCTACAGGGGCATTGGTACCTCAGACTTCTTATTCTTCCGAAGCGCAGGTTAGGGCTGCTTTGGCAGGGCTGTATTTTAACTTAAGAGCCAGTACATTGTATGGCTCATTTTATGCAACCCGCCTTACACTGGGTACCGACGAAACTTATTTTTATAATCTTAACTACGGTTACAATAACTACAGCTATACGATTGTCCCTTCTACTGATGGTGATATAGGCACGTTTTGGCGACTTTGCTACCAATCAATCAATTATTGCAACAGTTTGTTAGACAACATAGATGTGTCCGCTGCATCGGGAACAGTAAGCGCCGCTACCGTAAGAAAGGCAAAAGGAGAAGCCTTGTTTTTGCGAGGTTATTATTACTTCCTGCTTGCACAGTGGTACGGGGATGTGCCCCTCATGGTTCATGCTACCCAGGATCCCTCGGAAGGGCAAATTGAACGTACGCCTGTAAAGTTGGTTTATGACCAGATCATTAGCGATATGACTGCAGCAGAAGGAATGCTTACCGATCAAACATTCGCTTCTATAGGCTATTCAGAAAAAATTTCCGTCACCGCAGTTGAAGGAATACTTGCACGTGTGTGCCTTTATGCTGCTGGAAATCCGGTGAACGATACCAAACGTTTTGCTGATGCAAAAAAGTGGGCGGCAAAAGTGATCGAATCAAGGCAGCATACCTTACTTTCTTCCTATCAGCAGGTCTTTCTTGATGAGATTCAAAATCGCTATAACCAGGAAAATATCTGGGAAATTGGGTTCAATCAAAATGCTACCGGAGCGGTTTCAGCAGGAGGGCAGTTCAATGTGTTCATGAACATTGGCAAATCTACCGGGAGCGGCTCACCTGTTGTTTATGATGGCTATAGTTACGGTTACGTAAGGGCATACCCTCGCTTATATGTTTCCTACCAGCCGGGCGACCTGAGAAGAGATTGGAATTTATCAAGTTATGGTTGGGCCGGTTTAAACAAAACTTACTATACGTCCAATCAGATTTGGTCAAGGCAGATTAGTAAATGGAACAGGGAGTACGAACCAGACGTTAGCCGTTTAACGCAGACAACATCTCAGGTGAATTTCCCTATGTTGCGTTATTCGGATGTGCTGCTAATGTATGCCGAAGCTGAGAATGAGCTTAACGGGCCAACCGCAGAAGCCTACAACGCCATCAATCAGGTACGCAGAAGGGCATACAGTAAAACCCCTATAATATATAACTTTACCATCACTAACGCAGGCTCTGGCTATACAACTGCTCCGGCGGTTAATTTTTCCACAGGTAATGCTACTGCAGTAAGCACCTTAACCTCGGGCGCTGTAAGCCTGATTTCGGTAACTAATGCCGGTAGCGGTTATATTACAGCACCTACCGTCATAATTGGTACGCCTTGGGCAGCAAATACAAACTATGCACTCAACACTCAAGTAACCAATGCCGGAAAACTGTATACAGTAACCAAAGCCGGCGTTTCAACTGCAACTCCACCCGCACAAGCTTCGGGCGCATCTAACCCCGCAACAACCGGTGCCACATTCACTTATGCCGGAGTGCAGGCTACTGCGACCGCAAATTTAACCACAGTAACCACCGGTGATTTGACGCAGGGTCTGAGTAAAGACGATTTTCGCATAGCTGTTCAAAACGAACGCTACCTTGAACTGGCATTTGAAGCACTGCGTAAGTCTGACCTTAAGCGCTGGGGAATATTTGTACCAACGGTTCAGAGCTTGTTGGTGGATATAGCAGGATCGTCAAACCCAAAATGGAATATGCCAATACCGCCAATGGCTACTGAAATTACAGCTGCCGATGTTATTGGTGCTGCAGCCGCTCCCGGTACTAACATAGGCTCCAAAGATATTTTATGGCCGATTCCTCAAAATGAAATTCTACTTAACAAAAAGATAAAACAGAATCCAGGTTATTAATTCACTTCTTGAACATGAAAAGATACTTAATAATGCCTGCTTTATTACTAGCGCTATCTGCATGCAATAAGGTAAAAGTAACTCCCCCTTCGGACTTTGATGTAAAGGCTTCGAAAATAAATATGACAACTAAAGACACCGTGTATTTCTCTTTCAGCGGAAACCCGGATTATATTACCTTTTACTCGGGTGAACCCAACCATCGTTATGAGAACAGGGAACGCCTTAGTGCCGCTCCAGACTCCGTAATCCTGAATTTTTCCACATCAACAACTGCGCCTAGCGCAACTACACAGCCTGCCTCTCTTAATAATTTTGCGGTGCTTGTGTCTAAAGATTTTAATGGCGGAAGTGATATCGTAAGTCTTCAAAAAGCAACCTGGACGGATATATCCTCCCGTGCGAAATTGGCAACCACAACAACAGCCGTTGCCTCGGGGAATGTCCATCTGGAGGATCAGTTGAATGGCTCGTTGCCGATTTATGTAGCCTTTCGGTATTTAGCCGATATGTCAACTGTAAATGCTGTGTCGCGTAAATGGACAGTGGGTCCAACACCCGCATTGACGATACGAAGCTTTTTTAAAGATACCGTTAATACAATGGCAAGTAACGTTAACAGTGCGGGACTGAATAATATCATTTCGGTTGCTAACATTGATAATTCCTGGAATTTTGCCAATAATTCGCTGACATTCAACGCTCCTGCAATCGGCAGTGCAAAAGATGAAGACTGGGCAATTTCCCGACCACTTGTGTTGAACACCATTCCATCAGATTATGGACAGATTTTGAAAAACGCTACTGTAAAACCGACGGACTTTAGGTATATATTTAAAAAGCCGGGTACTTACAAGGTGACTTTCGTAGCCAAAAATCAGGATAGCGAAAACAGTGCAGAAGTTATTAAGGAATTCACATTTACGATTACCAACTAAAATCAATCTATTCAACTCATGAAAATTTGTTTGAAGAATGCCTTGTACGTCATAACCTGCCTTGGCAGCTTAAGCTTCTATTCTTGTAAAAAGTTTGACGACAGCAGGCCAAATGATCTTGGAAAGCTTGTTTTTGCGGGTACCGGTAACGCTGCGCAGTTAACACCGCCCGGAACTTCAACCGGCACAGCAACGTTTTCCGGTGTTTATGATGCTAACCAAAAGGTTTTTAATTACAAGCTAAACTGGAAAAATTTGGACACTACAGTTGTTACTGCCCGTTTTTATGGACCAAACGCAGTTGGACAGGAAAACGTTCAACTTAGGGATATCTTTGTTAGTACCACAACAGCGAACAATCGTCCGAAGACCGATAGCCTGACAAGTGCCTTTTTTTCTTTAAACGCACTATCTGATAAAGAAGCGAATGACCTTAAAGACGGGAAGTGGTCCTTTTTGATTACCACACCAACCTCACCGAATGGTGTTTTGAAAGGAAAGATTACATATGTTCGAACTTACTTTGATGAGTAAGTAATTTCGATGAACAAATTGAAATGAGAAATAAACGTTTACAACAAATGACGAACTGACAAATCCGTCATTTTCCTGTTTTATGGAAAGGTAATCGGTGAGTGAAATTCTGTAGTAGGCCAGCATTAAATATTCGATACCAGCTCTGTAGGAAGCTCTTGCTGTTCAACTTAAATAGTACAACAACAGAGGGAAACAGGTCACGTAAAAAAGCGATACAATAAACTTACCTGCTGTTGCCGCAGTGTCAGGTAGCCGGCTGCCATGAAAACGGTTTGCCACCCTAGTGGAATGTCCCCTCGTAGCGGTGGTGGGGATTCATTAGTTCGATCAATAAAAGCACTTTTTCCAGTTCACCTGTTTGACCGGCAAAGCACCTATTGTTCAAGAAATTGTCTGTCCTACTTATTTATGCCAAGCATTTGCTTGTCAAATGAACCAAGCTTACAGTAAACGATTCGTTTAGCAGCCGGAAGTTATGCCCTCCAAGTGTCACCTGGCAACTTAATTACTTCGTTGTTCATAGCGGTTGAGCCTTCGTAATGGTTTGGCGAACAATGATAACAAGATAGGTTCTCTTGGTTTGCGAGATACCTTGATGCGGTCACTTCTTTAGGAGCACTTGGTGAAATGAACTGTTTTTGATACCAACCCGCTCAATTTTAAACTTGTTAGCCGTAGCTATGGCCCGGCCGAATACGCTATAGGCGACCATAATGCTGCTTAAATCATTTAGCCAGTGATTAGCGGGCGTACTTTCGTATTTTATGGCGTAAGATAAGCGCACGTATTGTCTAAATCAACCCCTTAAGATGTCTAAATAGCGCCCTGCCAGTACGCGATTATTACAATAGCTTTGATCATGACTTCATACCAAACCTTTTATCAGTTACATTACCAATCGAACCCGTTTTTATTGGCTAACGCCTGGAATGCTAAAAGTGCTCAACTAATCGAAGCTACCGGTTTTCCGGCCATCGGCACCTCCAGCGGCGCTATTGCAGATTCATTAGGATACGCAGATGGCGAAAAGATTCCTTTTAAGGAATTGCTCTACATCATTCAAAGAATAAAAGCCGCTACAACTATACCTTTATCCGTTGACTTTGAAAGGGGATATACGAACGACCTTTCTGTTATCAATGATCATATTCAACAACTGCTCGATCTTGGAGTTGCGGGCATCAATTTAGAAGATGCTGAAGGTGAATCCGTGTATTTGCGGAAGTTGGAAAGTATAAAAAATTACCTGGCAAGAACCGGCCAGCAACTTTTTATAAACGCCCGCACCGATGCTTTTCTACAAAAATTGCCAGAACCCTTTGAAACCGTTATCCGCAGGGCGAAGCTTTACAGAGATGCGGGTGCGGACGGTCTTTTCGTAACCGGCATTGGTGATCCTGCGGTAATCTCGGCAATCACCTCGGCAGTATCCTTACCGGTTAATATCGTAGGCGGCCCAAACCTGGCTACTGTTGAATCGTTGGCAAAAGCCGGTATAAAAAGAATTAGTATGGCGGTTTTCGTTTACCGGGCAACCTATCAAAATTTGGAAAAAGCAATTAAATCCGTTAATACCTCTCAAACCTTAATACCTTTATTTTAAGATGAAACACCTCCTGATTACCACATTTTTAAGCCTTGCAGTATACCAAGGCCTGGCACAACAAAAAACAACAAATATGCTTACCTCACCAGAACGATCAAAGGCAGTCCAGTTATTACAGCAAACTGAAGCCGGCGTCTTTGCAGCCGTAAAAGGCTTAAGCGAAGCGCAACTTAACTTTAAACCGGCGGCCGACAAATGGAGCGTGGCCGAATGTATCAAACATATTGCAGCCGCTGAAAAGGAACTTTGGGCCATGGCAGAACCTGCCTTATCTCAACCGGCGAATCCGGAAAAAAGAACCGAGATCAGGTTCAGCGATGATGACCTGGTCAAAGCGGTGGAAGATCGTAGCCGTAGATCTAAAACTTTTACAGCACTGGAGCCTGCAAATTCACCCTATCAAACAGTAGCCGAAGCCTTAACTGCTTTTAAAGCCGGGCGTGAAAAACTGATTGCCCTGGTTAAAGAATCGAAAGCTGATTTGCGCAACCATATTGTGGTTTTACCTGTTGGTACTTATGATAGCTATCAGTTTATCCTGCTCATCGCGGCACACAGCAACCGGCATACGCAGCAAATAGACGAAGTTAAAGCCACCCTGAATTACCCGAAGCACTGATATGCAGATAACAGTAGGATGGAATGTATTTTAAGGGTTGCGTAAACTTGTCAAAGGCTTATGCTTGCTGGAGCGCGAATGGTGACAAGTGATGAGCTTCCATTTGTTATTACGCTTGTATGGCTAAAAATGTACTATTCCGTTCGGGTTTAGGTTCCATTGGTTTAACCGGTGACATAAGTCTTAAAGTCTTTTTATTTATATTATTTTAGTTGTACTCGCAATCTAAAAATGATAGTTAGTTACTTGTAAGTGCAAGTTACTAACTGTCATTTTTTTATGAAGGAAATAAAGTCGCGTTCTGATGGACCGCCGAGTTTAAACGCTCGACTTCTTTGGCGACAAACGGACAATTGATTATTTTGCGCGACATGATCATGGACGGGCAATCGACCTGCGGCAAATTTCTAAACTCTGCAGAGAAGATCGCAACCCATATCTTGGCCGACCGGTTAGGTTTGCTGGAAATAGTGGTTACGTGATCGCAACACCACCCAACAGCACTGAAGCAGGATCTGGTTGGGGGTATGCGTAATGACCGGACAAATACGGTACAAATATTCAGACAAAACTCCGGAATAACACAGGACAGATTTAGTAAAGAGAGCACATGTTAATAGAACAATTGGATAACCCTGTTTGGGCAGCTTTAACGTCGGGCAACGTGAATTTGGCTATAGGCAACCATATAGCTAGATATTATGCACCGGGAGTTTCGGCCTTCGCCGCTGTTGCAGAAAATAACTTTACACATTTCAAGGCGTTAATGGACCTTAAACCCTGGAGTGAAACCATTGCCGTTTTTACAACCGATAAAAATCTAAATGCACATCCCTGGACCATTGTTAACCGGATAGATGGATACCAAATGATGTATGAAGGCGCAACACCTGAAGAACAGCGGCAAATAACAATTACTAAATTAAGTGACGAAGACGTTCCTGCAATGTTAGAACTGACCAAATTGAGTCCGCCCGGACCCTTCATGGAAAAAACGATCAGGTTTGGTGGCTATGAAGGCATCTTTGAGGATAAACAACTGGTTGCTATGGCCGGTCATCGCTTTCATTGCGGGCCTTATGTCGAAATCAGTGCTGTTTGCACACATCCTGTTCATACCGGCAAAGGGTATGCACGAGCGCTTATTAACAGTCATATCCGCCAATTACGCGCCGCCGGTAAGATCCCATACTTACACGTTAGAGCAGATAACACCCGTGCCATTAACCTCTATCAGGCCTTAGGTTTCGTTGTCCGAACAGAGATGATCATCTATGTGCTAACCGGTTCAGATATAATATAAGGGCCGTTATAGTTATCGTTTAGTAACCAAGATTCTAAATTAGGAAATGAAGGGCTCACTTGTAAATTTTTCAATCACAAATTCGTAATTAGCTACCGCCAGCAGTGATAACAAACAACAAAAGGTATTCCACACTGCATAAAATGGCCAGCCTATATACTTAATGAAGTTTGTTTACTTTTGCGGCGTATTAGCATACCGTTAAATTGAGTACAGTAAAACAAACCAGTTTCGTACAGGTGGTTACCATAACCAGCTTAGCCTTTGTGGTTGCGCAACTGGATGTATCTATAGTTAATCTTGCTTTACCTCAAATAGCGCAGTCTTACCAGGCAGGTATAAGCACCTTGCAATGGGTGGTTGATGCGTACACCCTGGCTTTTGCGGTACTCATGTTGTCAGCAGGTAGCTTAAGTGACCGCTTGGGTGCCTTACGGATTTTCCAAATCGGTATTGTAATTTTTGGGATCGCTTCTGCGGGCTGTGGGTTAGCGGGTAATTCATTTAGCCTGGTCATTTTCCGAATCTTGCAAGGCATAGGGGCTGCAACCATGATCCCAAGTTCGCTGTCATTACTAAACCAGGCCTTTGCACACGAACCTGCTACACGTGCACGGGCAGTAGGGCTCTGGACAGCTGCCGGCAGCTCGGCGTTGGCTGCTGGTCCGCTTATTGGAGGAGTTTTAATCCACATTAGTAACTGGCGGTTTATTTTTTACGTGAATATTCCTTTCTGTATAGCGGCTTTTGTTTTGAGTTTTAAGCTCCTTAAAGGCGCCATTTCAACTGCTGCTAAAAAGTTTGATACCGCCGGACAGTTAATATGGATGCTGGCAGCTACTTTACTAATAGCCGCAATTATAGAGTGGCACCAGCTCGGATTGAAAAATCCTTTGATTTGGGGAGGGTTATTGTTAAGCCTTAGCTTTTTCGTTTTATTTTTAGCAATTGAAAAGCGGATATCGTATCCAATATTACCCTTACATCTATTTAATTCCTCGCGCTTTAATGTGCTGCTTTTGTTAGGAGGGGTGCTTAATGGCACTTATTATGGCAGCGTGTTTGTGCTTAGCCTTTACCTGCAAAACGTTCTACATTATCCATCCATGACGGCGGGGCTTGCTTTTGTTCCATTGACGGTAGGCTTTGTAATCACTAATTTGCTGAGTGGAAGGGTGATTAACCGGTTTGGTATCGGCGCCTCCATCATAGCTGGGCTTGCGCTCTTCGCCGTCGGCTTTGCCGGCTTGTTCCTGGCTAAAGCAAATACCCCGTATTGGCAGCTTTTCTTTCCTTTTTTAATTATGCCGGTAGGTATGGGAATGGCTGTGCCTGCCATGATCACCGGTATTTTAGCCAGTGTAGAAAAATCATTATCGGGCACGGCTTCAGCTGTGCTAAATACTGTTAGGCAAACCGGTGGAGCTATTGGTGTTGCCGCGTTTGGCGCATTGGCAGCAGGTGGTTCGGAATCTATCCTTTCTGCTATACCATTAATTGCTTGTGTAGCTATCTTGCTAATTACGTTAACAACTATCTTAACTATTAAATATGTTAGGGTGAAAGGTAGTTAAGTATAATGTTAAACTATAGTTATACTAAGGAATACGTCCAGCATATAAGCTATAAAGCTTTTTTGCTCCCGTCAATCTTAAAAATACTCGCTTCTCTCATTAAACAGTTGCTTGTTTGCGTTGTAATCAGTGGAACAAAAAATTAAGTATCATCAGAATATTTCCAAAACGCAGTGCTAATAATACGCTTTAGTATAATTTAAAACCGCCATAACAGCTGAAAGCGTGCCCTTTTTATTTCAACCTGGTCAATTTTCAACCAGATGCTGAATTTTTCTGCTTCTTTTCCTTAGTAGCCTTAATGCATCTTATGGCACATTTCTATCTTCAAATCTTAAGTTGTACCTCAATATCATTCTAAGTTGCTGTTTGAGCAAAAATCTGTGGGGGTTTCGATTTCTTGTGCAATGTTTGGCGGTACGCAAGTGTCTACAACAGTCTTTAAGCAATAAATGACTTACCGTGAAGAGCTAAAAATTGAAAATTATTTGTATTAAACTTTAACCGTATTAGCATTTTAAACTGCTTTCATGAACGCTTCTTGAAATCAGCTAGTTATGCAGTTCCATTTAGGTGCATTAACCGTATTGTTTTAATTATAAACACCTAATTATCAATTATTTGCAAATAAAATTCCTTGTATTTTTCTTCTCTTTTCACATATCTTTAACCCGCCGGTTCCAACTGGTAATATCAAACCAATTTAACTTTATGAGAAAAATTCTACTTAAAAGAGTTTTGCAAAAAATTTCTTTGACCTTGGTATGGCTCGCTGTCATACATAGGGGCGAAGTATTGGCCAATGCACCAAACTACTTGCACAATGGTGACGAAATATTAACCAGCCATCAGCAAGCTAACCAATCGCCAGTTACAGGCACAGTGACCGACATTGCCGGAAAGCCTTTAATTGATGTTAACGTTCAAGTTAAATCTAAAAACATTTCAACCCAAACAGATTTGGACGGCAAGTTCAGTATTAATGCCAACGCAGGTGATGTGCTGATTTTTAGTGTAGTTTCTTACCAAAAGAAAGAAGTGGCAGTCGAATTAGGCAAAACTATTCAGGTCACGCTTCAGGAAGCGGTTACAGACTTACCTAAGGTATTTAATTCATTGTACGTGCCTCAAAAACGTACAACCAATACAGCAGCTATTGGAGAAGTTAGAAGTGAGGAACTCACTAAAACAGTTTCGACTTACATTAATGGCACAATCGCAGGCCGCCTTGCCGGCTTACAGGCCTTTCAGGGTAGTGGCGAACCTGGCGCCGACAATTATACAGTAACCCTTCGTGGGCAGGCGCCGCTTTTTATGCTGGATGGGGTACCGCAAAGTTTTTCATCTATCAATCCTGAACAAATTGAATCCGTAACTGTGCTTAAAGACGCTGTGTCAACAGCCATGTTAGGCATGCGGTCATCAGGTGGTGTAATACAACTCACTACAAAAAAGGGAGCCGAAGGTGCACAGCGAATTTCGTTTACTGCGCTGTCAGGTCTGCAATCTCCGCTCAACCTGCCCAACTTTTTAAACGCCTATGATTACTCCCGTTTATACAATGAAGCATTGGCTAATGACGGCAAAGCTCCGGCCTATACACAGGCCGATTTAGATGCGTACCGCAATCATACAGACCCGATCGGGCATCCGGATGTAGACTGGCAAAAGGAGATACTGAAAAGCAAATCGCCTTACAACCGTTTTGATCTGGCTATTTCAGGAGGACGAAAGGTTGCGCGGTACTTCGTAGATCTTGATTATCTGAACCAGCAAGGCTTAATCAAAACGGCTGATTTCAATACTTACAATACAGGAGTAGGTTATAAACGATACATCTTTCGCTCCAATGTAGATGTTGATTTGAGTAAGGATGTGAGTACTTACCTTAATGTTTTTACGCGCATCCAAAATCAGGACCAGCCCGGAAATTCAGCGTCTAACATATTCTCAAGTTTCCGTGCAACGCCTAATAACGCTTACCCTGTATTAAACGATAATGGGACTTTAGGTGGCAACCGTGATTATACCAATAATATCTACGGGCAAACCGTTTACTCGGGCTACCAGCCGCAGTACTTCCGCGATTTTAGGGTAGACCTAGGGCTAAAAGCCAAACTGGATAAGATACTGCCTGGCTTATGGGTTGCCGGGCGCGGATCCATTAACGCCTACCTGGCCGAAACCATTACCCGTACCAAGGCTTTTGCTACGTATCAACAAAATGCCAATGCCCAGGGAGCGGCGGGTTATCAGCAGTTTAGTAATCCAAGTACTATGTCAAATGCCATTGAGATCACTGCGCAGAACACCCGTTTTTATACCGAGCTATCATCCGGATGGTCTAAAAAGATTGGTGATCATGAACTGCAGGCGCTGCTGTTGGGTAACATCGATAATGTGACAGAAAATTCCCAGCTGCCCTCTTATGTTCAAGGCATTTCGGGCAAGTTATCATATAATTATCAGGAAAAATATCTGTTGGATGTGGCTTTAGCCTATAACGGTTCGCTTGCATATCCAAAAAATAACCGTTATGGTTTCTTCCCGGCTATTGGTTTAGGGTGGAATATTAAGCAGGAGGATTTTCTTAAAAATACAGCCAGTTGGCTTAATATCTTAAAGCTACGAGCCAGTTACGGCAAAACGGGCAACAACAACGCCGGGTATTTTGAGTATAACAAGTACTATGCTTCAGGAACCGGGTATAACTTTGGTGAAGCAGTAACCCCGGTAAGCGGAGTACAGGAAGGAGCTTTAAACAACCCTAACCTAACTTGGGAAAAAGCCCTAAAGTTTAACGGTGGTGTTGATGCCAGTATGTTTGAAAACAAACTGTCTATTAGTGCCGACTACTTTATTGATAGCTATTATGACCTTTTACAGTCGATTGGCACTAATGCTCAGGTTTTAGGTAACGCTTACCCAAGGGTAAATATCGGCAAACAGCGTTACTCAGGTTTGGAGTTACAGCTAACCTACAGTAATAAAATAGGAAAGTTCGGCTATTTTATTTCGCCAAACATTTCAACTCTCAAAAGTAAAGTTACCTATCAGGACGAAGTTCAGCGGAAGTATAGCTGGATGCAGCGCACAGGCATGCCTGTAAACCAGGCGTTCGGCTATCAGGCCGACGGCCTTTACCAATCTGCTCAGGAAATAGCTTCAAGCGCAGTGCCTGTGGGCATCACACCACAACCGGGCGATATCAAGTTCCGTGACCTGAACCAGGATGGCACTATTGATGAAAATGATATCACTGCTATTGGGGGCACCAAACCTTTGCTGTACGGCGGATTGAACCTGGGTGCAAATTGGAAGGGATTTGATTTTTCGGCATTGGTGCAGGGTGTAGCTAACCGCATGGTTTACCTGTCAGGAAATTCGTACTGGGAATTCCAAGGTAGTGGTAAGGAGCAGGCTTATGAGCATCATCTTAACCGGTGGACACCTGCTACAGCAGCTACTGCTACCTATCCGCGTCTTTCTATCGGTCGTAACCTTAACAATCAGCAGTTTTCATCGTACTGGTACAAACCAGCTAATTATCTGCGCCTACGTTCTATTGAGTTAGGTTATACCTTGCCAGTTTCTATCATAAAAAAGATAAGGCTAACCCGGGCAAGAATCTTTGTGAATGGGTACAATTTATTCACTACTACGCAACTCAACGGTTTGGATCCCGAAAGCTACACAGGCGGGTATCCCGTACAGAAACTTATTACCGCTGGCGTTAACATCAATTTATAATTCATGAAAAACATATACTTAATTCTTTTAGCAGTTCTGATTATATCAGGCTGTAAAAAGTATCAGCAGGATGGGCCACTTGAAAACCTGACTGAAGACCTGGTTTTTGATCCTCAAGATAAAAACGGCTATTACGCCGAACAATATTTAAACAATTTATATAGCAGTTTGCCAAATGGATTTAACCGCATTGGCGGCGACTTTTTAGATGCTGCTACAGATGATGCCCTGCCATCAAGAGATGGAACGGATATTGAAAATGTCTCTCAGGCACGTATTAGCAGTGTTATCAGCAACCCGGACGGTTATTGGAATAACGGTTACACCACCATTCGTAAAGTAAACGTGTTTTTGCAGAAAATTGATGTAGTGCCTGTAGCTGCCAGAATACCAGGCTGGAAAGCAGAAGTTCGTTTTTTACGTGCCATGGCTTATTTTGAACTGCTTAAGCGCTACGGCGGTATTCCGTTAGTGGGCGACCAGGTTTTTTCTGATGCGGATAACCTGAATATCAAACGCAGCACATTTGCCGCCTGTGTAGATTACATAGTTAACGAATGCGATGCCATTAAAACCTTGGTAAAGCAAGAGCCGCTTTCAGCAACCGACTGGGGCCATGCTTCCCGTGGCGCTGTTTTAGCGCTTAAATCACGGGTGCTATTATATGCCGCCAGTCCGTTATTTAATGGAGGTGTTGCTGCCGGAGCCACTGCTGAGCAGCGAGAGGTAATGGGCTATGCCAATTTTGATGCTGAAAGGTGGAACAAAGCAGCCCAGGCAGCTTTAGAACTTATTAACCTCCCAGGCAAACCGTATAGCTTACCCGCGCCTGCCAGCAAGAGCTTTAGCGCTATATTTTTAGACCGCAAAAATTCAGAGATCATTTTAGATTATCTGCGAGATGTTAATTATGATATTGAGTACAATAACGGGCCTATCGGTTTTTCTAATCAGGCAACCGGCTTGGGCCGTACCAGCCCCACGCAGGATTTGGTTGATGCTTTCCCCACGCTTGCCGGACGCGCCATAGCAGAGACCGGCTCCGGCTATCAATCACAAGCCCCATACGCAAACCGCGATCCCAGGTTGGCTTTTACCGTACTGGCTAATGATGTAACCTGGCTAAATCGCAAACTGGAAATGTTTGAAGGCGGTTTGGACAAGCCTAACAAAGGCGGACGCGTGCAAACTAAAACTGGTTATTACCTGCGTAAATTCATGGGCAATTTTACCACGGCAACTTCTTATGCTAACGGCCCTCGCAACTTTATCATTTTTCGTTACGCCGAAATACTGCTCAACTTTGCAGAGGCGCAAAACGAATATCTATCTACCCCAAGCGCAGACATTTATAATGCCCTGCGCGACTTAAGAAGGCGAGCTCAGATTACCGAAGGCACAACCAACAAGTTTGGCATTAAAGACAATATGACCAAGGCTGAAATGCGCGACGCCATTAAAAATGAAAGAAGGCTGGAACTGGCTTTTGAAGAACACCGTTATTGGGACCTGCGCAGATGGAAAGATGCCGAAAGGGTACTGAACCAGAACCTTAGTGGCATGCAAATCATTAAAAATGCAAACAGCACATTCACCTATACCAAAGTGCCGGTAGGGCAGGTGCGGTTTGCTTTTCCTAAAATGTATTTGTATCCCGTCCCTTTTGCCGAAATCTCAAAAAGCAGTAATCTGATTCAAAACTTTGGCTGGTAACGATTGCCCATTTAACTAAACATGAAAAAATATTTATTGATTATTATAGGGCTCCTCTGCATACAGCAGCTGTTTGCCCAGCAAAGAACAATTACCGGTACGGTTACCGAAGGAAAGGAAAAAATACCGGGCGTTACGGTGCTTGAGAAGAACCAAAATAACGGTACCACGTCTGACGGTGAGGGTAATTTTAAGATTACGTTGAAAGGTAACAGCCAGGTGCTGGTGGTTTCGTCGGTAGGTTATTTAACTAAAGAGGTAAATGTAGCCGGCCGGAGCAAGTTGGTTATTGACTTGCAGCCCGATGCCAAAGGCATTGAAGAGGTGGTGGTTGTAGGCTACGGTACCCAAAAGAAAATCACAAACACAGGTGCAATAAGTAGTATCAAAGGAGACGATATTCGGCAAACGCCTACCGCCAGTATCCAGAATGCGCTTATCGGTCGTTTACCGGGGTTTACATCACAACAGCGTTCGGGCAGGCCAGGTTCCGATGGTGCCTCTTTCTTAATACGCGGATTAAGTACACCCAATGATGGTGCCCCGCTTATTATAGTTGATGATGTAGAGTTTACACAACCCATCAGTGAGTTAGATCCTGATCAGGTAGAGTCTATTTCGTTATTAAAAGATGCGGCTACTACGGCTATTTACGGCGTAAGGGGAGCAAATGGGGTAATGGTAATTACTACCCGGCGTGGTAAACTGGGAAAGCCGGTGGTCACCTTGCGGTCTGAGGCAGGCTTTCAAACACCTACCAATCAACCACACTATCTCGATGCCTATCAATCGGCTTTGCTGGTAAATGAAGGCTATGTGAACGCCGGTCAGCAGCCCTTGTATAACACCCGCGACCTTCAGCTCTTTCAAGACGGCACAGATCCGTATGGCCATCCGAATGTAAACTGGACCAAGACACTGATCAGGCCATCCGCTTCAGAGTTCAGGGAGAATTTAAATATATCGGGCGGCGTGGATAAAGCCCGGTATTTTATTTCGGCAGGTTACCTGTCACAAGGCGGCTTGCTGCAAAATTTTGATGACCCTAATTCGCAGGTAAACACCAATTACTATTATCGCCGGTCAAACTTCCGGTCAAATTTAGATATCCAGGCAACCAAGACATTAGCGCTAAAATTGGATTTATCTGGTGCGTTTAATGAGATCAATCAACCAAATATAGGTGGCCGAAACGGCCGTAATAATGCTTTTTATGAAATAAGTGATTACAACCAATTACCACCGTTTGCCTATCCCATTTACAACCCTGACGGCTCTTACGGTGCCAATTCAGCTACGGCAATCAATAACAACATTGTGGGCCGTATTGCTTTAAGCGGTTATAACCGCGACTATTATAATGACATAACCGGCAATCTTAAAGCAGTACAAAAACTCGATATGCTTACAAAAGGATTGTCTGCTATGATCAACTTTAGCTATAACGGGCGCTATCAATACTGGCGCAGCCTTACCCGTGGCACTGCATCAGGTTTTCCATCTTTCATTTATAACCCGGTTACTGATACCTATGCACCCAAAAACAACACCAGTCGTATCGAAAAGTATTCCTTGGTGTATGGAACAAACGGCGGTAATTCCTATAAGCGTCTGAACTACCTGGCGTCTTTAAACTACGACCGCACGTTTGGCGGAAACCACGTTTATGGACTGGCTTTGCTTAACGATCAGAACGCTGTTACCGGAACAGGTGATCCGGCCGCCCTGCGCGGATTAACCGGTCGTTTAGGGTATGATTATAAACGTAAGTACTTAATCGAATTCACAGCAGGCTACAACGGCTCAAACCGTTTTCCTGAGGGTAGCCGTTACGGGTTTTTCCCGGCAGTTGCAGCAGGTTGGAACATTAGCGAAGAGGAGTTTTTCAAAAAGCATATTCACTTTGTCGACTTGCTGAAATTCAGAGGTTCATACGGTTTAACAGGCAGTGACAAGGTGTATGGCAATACTTACATCTACCTGCAAACGTACGCAAACGGTGGAAGCTATTCGGTAGGTGAATCTAACAACAGCTTTACTGGTATTACTGAAGGTGCTTTGGGCAACATAGTTTCCTGGGAGAAAGAAAAGGTCACCAACGTGGGTATGGATTTAACCATGTTTAAAGGGAAAGTAACTGCCACTGTTGAGGTATTCAGACGTTATCGTTATGATATCCTGCAGCCTCGGGCATCAGTTCCAAGCTTAATTGGAGTTGATTTGCCTCCGGCTAACCTTTGGCGTGTTCAAAACCGCGGCTTTGAGGTTGATCTGGGCTATAACAACAACATTGGTAACTTAAATTACTCATTGCGCGGCAATGTTTCTTATGCCCGCAATAAAGTGCTGGAGCGGGATGAGCCCCGTCAGCCTTATCCATGGTTATCGCTCACCGGTCAGCCAATGGGTACTATACTGGGCTATACCTTTTTAGGTTACTATACGGCAGCAGATATAGCCGACCCTAAGGTTGCCAAGCCAGCAGCGGTTGGCGCAGCTAACGCCGGCGATTTAAAATACCTGGACAGAAATGGCGATGGCCTTATCACCACAGATGATCAGACCGTGCTTAAATATCCGAACTTACCCAATACGATCATCGGTTTTACGCCTTCCTTCAGTTACAAGGGTTTCAGCATTACGGCAACGTTTCAAAGCGCGCTTAATTTTGCACTTCGTGGCATAGCCGAATCTGTTGTTCCGTTTGTTAATAATTTCCGCGACATACACCAGAATGCATGGCGGCCTGATAATCAGGAAAATCCAAGTTTTCCTCGCATAGCAACAAACATTGGTGCAACTACCAGCCACCCTGCTAATTACGTGTCCGACTATTGGATGAGAAGAGGGGATTACCTGAGGCTTAAAACCATGGAGATTGGTTATACACTTCCGGCAAAGTTTGTAAACAAATTCAAATTCAGCGGTGTACGAGTTTATGCCAACGGTTATAACCTGGCCACATGGGCTTTGGTAGATAAAAATATCTATCAAATAGATCCTGAGAACAACTCAGGGCAGGACGGTTCAGCCTTTTACCCACAAACCAAAATTTTCAACTTCGGATTACAACTTACTTTTTAACGATATGAAAAAGCTTAGTTTTTTACTGGCCTTGTTGAGTATACTGCTTTACTCATGCAAGAACCAGGATTTGCTCGACCCGCAAACAAGTACAACACTAAATAAGGAGTCGACCTTTGCCGATAGTGTGCTTACTATGCGCTTTATGTACGGCATTTACAGCGATGTTAGCTTCACCTTTAGCTATAAGCGGTATGAAGGTATTTTTGCTGGAACAGATGAAGGTGCCGGAGAAGGGTGGGGTACCTTAAGTGGCCCTACACAGCCCTTTGTAATGACCAGTTTGGGCACCATGAATCCAACCCAAACCACACCTTATATTGATGCCTGGAACATTGCCTGGCGAAATATCAGAAGATCGAACGTGTTTTTGGGTAATGTAAAAAATTCACCGCTTAAACCTGCCACACAAGAACTTACTATGGCCGAAGTACGCTTTTTGCGAGCGTGGTATTATGCCATACTGTTGCGCAACTTTGGCGGTGTGCCTTTAATAGGCGACAAGCTGTTCGAACCATCTGACGATCTGAACATACCTCGAAATACTTATGCCGAGTGCGTTAGCTACATAATAAGCGAGTTAGATGCTATTGCAAACGTTTTGCCGATAGAGCACCTGCCGCAAAATTACGGTCGCATTACCAAGGGAGCCTGCCT
Organism: Mucilaginibacter sp. PAMB04168; assembly: GCF_039634365.2. Taxonomy (NCBI): domain Bacteria; kingdom Pseudomonadati; phylum Bacteroidota; class Sphingobacteriia; order Sphingobacteriales; family Sphingobacteriaceae; genus Mucilaginibacter; species Mucilaginibacter sp. PAMB04168. Next base: position 3,418,718 of record NZ_CP155079.2, on the reverse strand, counting down.
TGGTTTAAAAGCCAGAGTGTTATTGTATGCGGCCAGCCCGTTATTTAATGGAGGCGGCGTATCCGGCAACCCTGAGCTAAAGGCGCTAACTTCCTATCCTGATTTTAATCCAGACCGTTGGAAACAAGCTGCTGATGCGGCAGAAGCAGTTATTAAACTGAATAAATACATGCTGATGGAAGACAATGTAACTGCCCCGGGATATGGTTTCTCGAGAGTCTTTCTTACCCGTGTAAACACAGAGTACGTTTTGCCGGGTATGCTTGCTCCCAATAAAACTTTAGAGAACCGGCTTTTGCCACCATCAAGAGGCAACAACACGGTTGAGTCTATGCCCACTCAGAATTTAGCCGAAGCTTTTGGAATGATTGACGGTAAACCTATTGTTGATGGCGGACCGATTGCAAAATCGCCGATGTATGCGGCTACAGATCCTTTTAAAAATCGGGACCCCCGTTTTAATTACACCTTTATTTATAACGAAACGCCCTGGTATAATAATACTACCGGAAAGAAGGACCCTATTTTTACTTATGATGGTGCCGCCAGAGACGGCTACAATGTAGTGAAGAATAGCACCGGATATTTTTGGCGAAAGATGATGAGCGATAACTCTGCTCAAAATGGCGGGTCAAACACCGACAGATGCTTTCCACTGATCCGGTATGCCGAAATTTTGCTGGCCTACGCAGAAGCAAAAAACGAGATGGGAGATGTTAATACGGCTTACGAGCAACTTAAACTGATAAGAAAGCGGGCCGGAATTTTACCTGGTGCAGATGGCTTATACGGTCTTACTGCCGGCCTGTCGAAAGACGACATGCGTAAAGTGATACAGAACGAATACCGGGTAGAATTTGCGTATGAGGATCACCGCTATTTTGATGTACGACGTTGGAAAATTGCACCCTTTACGCAAAATCAAACCATATATGCGATGAAGATCACTAAGACCGGCAATACCTACACTTATGCTAAAGTGGTAGCTACACCGTCGGGGAACGCTAATCATGTATTTGTGGAATCGAATTACCTGTTTCCAATACCGCAAACTGAAATTAACAGGGACAAGTCGCTTGTTCAAAATCCTGGATATTAAACTGCAAAGCAACGTCGTATCGCCTAAATATGTACAAGATGTTTGGGTGATACATCAGGTGCAGTTAAAATTATGACCAACAAAAATGAAAAAATACAATGCGGTGCTTTGTTTTCTGCTCATGTATTGCCTCAATACATCGGCTCAAAGCAAGCGCATTCATCAACGGGTTGATTCTGTACTTAGGCTTATGACGCTTAAAGAAAAGATTGGCCAGTTAAACCAATATTCCGGACGTGATGTAACCGGGCCATCCAACCCCCAGCAATATAATCTGCGTAACGAAATTAAAAACGGTATGGTGGGTTCGATGCTCAATGTAAAGGGCGTTAAAGATACACGCGAGATACAAGGAGTGGCCCTGCAATCGAGGCTGAAAATCCCGCTGCTTTTTAGCCTGGATGTAATTCATGGTTATAAAACCGTTTTTCCGGTCCCGTTGGCCGAAGCAGCATCCTGGGACACTGCCGCCATACGTTTGTCTGCGCATACAGCGGCTAAAGAGGCGGCTGCATCTGGTATTCACTGGACCTTTGCACCCATGGTTGATATTGCACGTGACGCGCGCTGGGGACGTGTAATGGAAGGGGCAGGAGAAGACACTTACTTAGGGTCGGTAATTGCCAAAGCAAGGGTAAAGGGTTTCCAGGGTGAAAGGCTTGGGGGTACCGATGCCGTTATGGCTTGCGCCAAACACTTTGCCGCCTATGGCGCTGCGCTTGCCGGCCGCGATTATAATGCGGTTGATATGAGCGAGCAAATGTTGCAGGAGGTATACTTACCGCCTTTTAAAGCAGCAGCAGATGCCGGCATTGCCACTTTTATGAATTCATTTAATACGTTGAACGGCATCCCGGCTACGGGCAACCGGTATTTGCAGCGCGATATATTAAAAGGCGACTGGAAGTACCCGGGATTTGTTGTAAGTGACTGGGGATCGATAGGTGAGATGACAACCTGGGGCTATGCTGATGATTTGAAAGATGCGGCACGCCATGCCATTACTGCCGGCAGCGATATGGATATGGAAAGTCAGGCGTACAAAAAGGAGCTGGAAAGCTTGGTTGTTTCCGGTAAGGTCAATATCAAATGGATAGATGATGCCGTACGGCGCATTTTATATAAAAAGTTCGAATTGGGCTTGTTTGATGATCCTTATAGGTTTTGTGATGCAACGCGCGAAGCAAAAGTGATGGCCGATAATTCGCACCAATTGATTGCAAGATCGGTTGCGGAAAAATCAATAGTGTTACTTAAAAATGAGAACCATATTTTACCCCTTCAGCAAGCACCTAAATCGGTAGCGCTAATTGGGCCGCTTATAAAAGCAAAAAAGGACTTAGCGGGAAGCTGGACCGTGTATGCAGATACAGCAAGTATAACCAGCGTATATATGGGTTTGCGTAAAAAGTTTAGCTCGCAAACCACGTTTAATTATGCCCGTGGTTGCGGCATCAATGATACCAGTAGTGCAGGCTTTCATGAAGCTATTGAACTGGCCACCAAGTCGGATATAGTAATTATGGCGTTGGGTGAGGCAGGAGATATGTCGGGTGAGGCTAAGTCCCGTTCAGACATTCATCTTCCCGGTAAACAGGAGGAATTGTTTAATGCCATTAAGGCCACCGGTAAAAAGGTAATTGTTGTATTAATGGCGGGTCGGCCAATGATTTTTAATGACATTGCTGATAAAGCAGATGGTATTATATACGCTTTCTGGCTGGGTTCTGAAGCCGGAAATGCAATAGCTAACGTTATCTCAGGCGACTATAATCCATCCGGAAAGCTTCCGATCACTTTCCCACGCGCTATGGGGCAAATCCCTATATTTTATAATTACTCAAACACCGGCAGGCCGGTTACTGCTACCAGCGGAATCGTGTACAAATCAGCATATATTGACCTGCCTAATACCCCACGTTACGCATTTGGCTACGGGTTAAGCTACAGTAGTTTTACTTATAGCGACCTGAAAATTAGTAAAGCCAAGCTAACGCAAAAGGAAAGCTTTAATGTAACGTTCACACTCACTAACAACAGTGCCTTTGCCGGTGAAGAGGTAGTGCAGCTGTACTTACAGGATAAAAAGGCATCTGTTGTAAGGCCGGTTAAAGAACTAAAAGCTTTTGCCAAAATAATGCTTAAGCCCGGCGAACATCAGGGCGTTACATTTACGGTTAAACCAGATCAGTTAGCTTTTTATAAACCAACGCAAGGCTGGATCACTGAGCCGGGATCATTTAAATTAATGATTGGCGCCGCCTCAAACGATATTAAGCTGAGTACAGATTTTGAGTTACAAGATGTGGTAAACCAGGGATTGTCCAGCAACAAGTGAGGCCGGCTTTAACGCAATTAATACTAATCTAAAGTTTGAAATCAAATGAAAAGCCTGTTTTGCATTGCCTTAGTAATGTTATTCAGTATGTGCGCGCTTCGGGCGCGGGCGGGCCAGGTATCACATCGGCGTGTGCTGGTGCTATATGAAAATGGCGGTCATCACCTGGCCTATTCATTGGCAGCAAAAAACTGGTTAAACAAACTGGCTACCGATAGCGGTTTAACGATAGATTATATCACTGATGCGCAACAAATCGGGCCAGGTAGCCTGGATCACTATCAACTTATTATACAGCTTGATTATCCTCCTTACAGTTGGCCACTAAGAGCTGAAAAAGCTTTTCAACAATATATAGAAAAGGGAAAAGGCGGCTGGTTAGGCTTTCATCATGCCACTTTGCTTGGGCAGTTTGATGGCTACCCGCTTTGGTCGTGGTTTGCACATTTTATGGGCGATATCCGCTTTAAAAATTACATCTCAACGTTTGCCAACGGAATGGTAAAGGTAGAAGATGGGAAGCACCCGGTAATGGAGGGTGTTCCGGCTACATTCCTTATCGAAAAAGAGGAATGGTACACCTACAATCTGAGCCCCCGCGGTAAGGTTAAGGTACTGGCCAGTGTTGATGAAAGTACGTATGAGCCATCTGCCACTATTAAAATGGGTGATCATCCGGTAGTTTGGGTGAATCCGCAAGTCAAGGCAAGAAACGTTTATATTTTTATGGGGCATTCCCCCCAATTGTTTAAGAATGAGGCCTATAAACGGCTTGTTAGCAACGCCATATTCTGGGCCTTGAGAACTTAAAGTTTATAAAAGCATTTGGTTTTAAAGAGCATACTATGATCTTTTTTACCGATATAACTAAAAACGAGATGAGCAAAATTGTACTTTCTGTTTTTTTGTGTTGGAGCGTGGCGTTACAGGTTTTTGGCATTGGTGCCGACGGCCCCAAAAAGGTTATCATTGGTTATGTGGGTGGTTACCGGGGCAGGGTCATACCTGCAGAACAAATCCAGGTTAACAAGATGACACACATCAATTATGCGTTTGCCAAGGTTGTACGCAACAGGGTCAGGCTGGCTTATACCAGAATAGACAGCATAAATTTAGTAAATTTAATAGGCCTTAAGAAAAAGAATCCGGCACTCAAAGTATTACTGTCAGTAGGTGGGTGGAGCTGGAGCGATAGCTTCTCAGAAGCAGCACTTTCTGATACCTCCAGGCAAGCTTTTGCAGCCAGTGCTGTGGACCTTTTAAAGAGGTTTCACCTGGATGGGCTTGATATAGACTGGGAATATCCGGGCATGGCCGGCAGTGGGCACCACTTCCTGGCGTCGGATAAGCAAAATTTCACCCTGTTGCTTAAAGCATTGCGTTTGGAGCTGGATCTGGCTGGACGAAAGCTCGACAAGCGATTTCTGCTGACTGCTGCCACAGGTGCTTTCCGTACCTTTTTAAAGCATACCGAAATGGGCAAAGTTCAGGTCAGTTTGGATTACATCAATTTAATGACTTACGATTATTTTGGTGGTAATCGGGCTGTACATCATAGTAATTTGTATGCATCGGCAAGCGATCCGCGCGGCGACAGTGCAGATAAGGCTGTAAGAGATTATATAGCAGCAGGTGTACCCATCTCCAAGCTAGTTATGGGCCTTGCCTTTTATGGAAGAATGTTTCAGCTAGACAGCACTGCACGTACCGGACTTGGTGACCGTAAAAGTGCTTACATGCAAGGCCGTGACTTTTATGTGTTGCAGGATGAATTTATAAACAAAAACGGATTTCAAAGATACCAGGACACCTCAGCACGGGCTCCCTATCTTTTTAACCCAAAAAACAGGCAGTTTATCACCTATGAAGACGGATGGTCGGTTGGGCATAAATGCAAGTATGTGATCGATCATCAAATGGCCGGAGTAATGTTTTGGGAATACGATGCCGATCCAAACAGCCAGTTGTTAGATCAGATACAGCTTTCTCTAAAAAATATGCAGTCACGATAGTAAACAACAAATCCAAATATGAAGACAGCTTTTAAAGGCCTGGCTACTGTAGTTGCGTTATTCGCGCTTGTAGCTATTGGTGCTGCTGCAGATGCAGCAAAACCGAAATTTAAGGTCATTGCTTTTTATACCGCTAAAGCAGATTTAGCTCATATCAGTTTCGTACAAGAAGCTAATCATTGGTTTCCCGAAATGGCTAAGAAATACAACTTTACTTATGACTCTACCAATAACTGGAACAACCTGAATATGGCTTTTTTAAGCAAGTACCAGGTGGTGCTTTTTTTAGATACCAGACCAGAGCAGCCTGAACAGCGTGCAGCGTTTGAGGCTTACATGAAAGGTGGCGGCGCCTGGATGGGGTTCCATTTTGCAGCCTTCGCATTAAGTCCTTCAGGCGTTCCTCAAAACTGGGACTGGTACCATAACGAATTTTTGGGCTCCGGGCAGTATAGCAGCAATACCTGGCGGCCAACTTCTGCTGTATTGCGTGTAGAAAATAAACGAAGTGACATTACAAAAGGTCTTCCGGCAACTTTTACAGCAGCCCCTAACGAATGGTATAGGTGGGAAAAGAACCTGCGCCAGAATGCTGCAATCGAAATTCTGTTATCAGTTGATACGAGTAGCTTTCCGTTAGGAACCGGGCCAAAACCGAATGAAATTTGGCATAGCGGCGACTATCCGGTGGCTTGGAGAAACAAGAATTACCGTATGGTTTATGTGAATATGGGACACAACGATATGGACTACGAGCACAAGTTTGATAATACTAATAGAACCCTATCCTATACATTTCACAACAGCATGCAAAATAAGTTTTTATTAAACGCTTTACAATGGCTAGGCAAAAGGTAAGTTTAATTAGCGCTTAGCCAAATTGAGTAAAGCCATTAATAGGTTACTTGAACTTAGACAAATTGGGCAGGTGTTCTTTTTTGCGTTTTAACTCGTATGAATAAAGTACCTGGCCTATGTTCTTCAAAAAAGGAAGACATACGGTTTGGTACTCATACTTACTATCGTTGTAAATACCGTCTTCGTTTGATTGTACTACCGCCGTAATCATAAACTCTACCTTGTTTTTGAAATCAACAATGTAAGCGTTATCAATATTATAACCGTAAGAATCACCTATTTTGTTGAATATTCTTATATCCGGGTTAATCACTGCACTGCTGTCAGACCCATAAAACAAGAACTTACAAAACGCAGGATAAAACTCCGGGCGTTTGTAGGCAGGGTAATCGCTCTCGGTAGGCAGCATGCTCATGTATTTATAAATTAACCGGTAGTCATCCTTTAGCAAATTGAACCGCTGCTTTAACGGATATACCTCCGGGAACATCAATCGTTTTAGAACCGATTGCTGGTCGGCTATGGTGTAAATGTTCTTTTCGCTAAAATCAAATGGCTTCATTACTAACTGGTCTTTGTTATCCAGATAGCCTTTACCTTGTAGCATATAGTCCATTTGCATGGGGTAATCATTAGCATCAAACAGGGCTGGTTTAGTATAAACCAATTTGCCGTCTTTATAAAAATTTACCGGGTTGGTATGTTTAGTGCCTTCGCCTACATCACCAATGGCTAAACGGCCAACAATGCGTGTATTGTTTAACTGATACTTTTTTAATTTTTGGTTGATCTCTTCACGGCCCACAAATTCGTACAAGCGGTTATAAGCATCATTATCGCTCACCAGCAAGATCTTTTTGATGTAATGCGCAATGCTGGGTGCGCCGTTGGGTGAGGTAGGGTCTTTAGTAACTTTTGTTTGGCCGGCAAAGGCGCTGTCAGTAATCATTACCGCATCTCTGTTAAAACCGGTAACTTTCACTTCATTTATTTTTTCAAGTGCAAAAATGGCTGTAGGTAATTTTACTGTACTTGCCGGGTAAAAGTACCGTTTGGGATTTAGCCGGTAACTATATGAGGTAAAATGCGGAACGTTATTCTTATCCCGGTCAATTTTTGTGTAAAGTAACTGAACCTCGTTTTGTTGCGGATGCTTTAGGATGTTTGCGAACAAGTCTGGCCGCGACGCTAATAATCTCTTTAAAAATACAGTGTCTATGTTTTGAGCATGGGAGCTAAGTGTTGCCATAGTAAGCATTGCCAATAAAATGCGTTTCATGGTTGTAAATATAATGTGCAAAACCAGCTTAAAGATGCTAAAGTGCACGTACAATTAAAAAACATACTAACAATGTTTAACGCTGATAATTTACGCTAAGAATGGAACGTATAAATTGTTTAACGCCCAAAAGTGGACCAGGGAAAATAAATAACACAAAAAACAGCGAACCGATAAGCGCACCTTGCCTGTTGTAGTTCTGTCGTTAGAGGTTCGGTTGACTATTTTATTAATTGGTTGCACGTCCTATCAGGCTTTGCTTAAGCAAAGGCCGAATGTTTTTCTTGCCTCTACGGGAGTTTAAGCATATTATTGCATTGATTTACTTGCTATGCAAAATACCATTCTCATCATCGATGACGAAAAGAAATTAAGTGGCTTGCTTTCGCGCATTATAGAGTTAGAAGGTTTTAGCGTGCTGCAGGCGGCCACCGGTAAAGACGGCCTAAAGCTATTGGTACAGGAAGATGTGCAGGTAGTGCTTAGTGATGTAAAGCTACCCGATGTAAACGGGGTTGACCTGGTAAAAACCATTAAAGAAAGAAAACCATACGTAGAGGTTATCAATCTTACCGCCTATGGCACCATAGCAGATGGGGTAAAAGCCATGCAAAACGGCGCTTTTAATTACATAATTAAAGGCGACGATAATGACAAGATTATACCGCTTATAAACCAGGCATTACAGAAAGCACAACTGCAACAGCGTACCTTCGAACAGGAAAAGAAAATACATAGCAAACATAGCTTTGCTCAAATAATCGGAACATCCAAGCCCATTACAGAAGCGGTTAGCCTGGCCCGGAAGGTGGCTACGACCGATACCACCGTATTGCTGTTAGGCGAAACCGGAACCGGTAAGGAAGTTTTTGCATCAGCCATACATTATGAAAGTCAGCGGCGGTTGATGCCATTTGTGGCAATCAACTGCAGTAGTTTTACTGCTGAACTGCTGGAAAGCGAATTGTTTGGTTACAAGGCAGGGGCATTTACAGGGGCTTTAAAAGACAAAAAAGGGCTTTTGGAAGAGGCCCAACATGGCACCGTTTTTTTAGACGAGATAGGCGAGGTAAGCATGGAACTGCAAGCTAAACTATTACGGGTGCTCGAGAGTAAAACCTTCATTAAGGTAGGCGATACACAAACTACCAAAGTAAACTTACGTATACTGGCTGCCACCAATCGCGATTTGCAAAAGGAGGCAGAAGCCGGCCGTTTCAGGTTAGATTTGTTTTACCGTTTGTCGGTTTTTACCATCCATTTACCGGCGCTTAATGAGCGCAAGGCCGATATTGAACTTTTGGCAAAGCACTATCTTAAAGAATTCACTGTTAAAGCCGGCAAGTACCCTATCAAACTTACTGACGACTTTTTACGCCTGCTCACCCAACATCATTGGAAGGGCAACATACGCGAACTGAAGAACGTGATGGAACGCGTGGTGATTCTGGCTGATAGCAACCTGCTTACGCCCGATTTACTACCGCCAGAATTTAATTACGTTAGTACTAATACCAATGCTTTAGACTTAGAAACAGTAGAACGGCAGCATATTCAAAAAGTACTTGCACACACCCGCGGTAACAAAACCGAAACAGCGCGCCTGTTAGGCATTGGCCTTACCACTTTGTACCGTAAGCTTGATGAGTATAAGCTAACATAGCATTTAGCACTTATCGGCCAAACTGGGATACACTCATATGCACAGGTAATCAAAAAATTGAGGACAATAAGGTGTTTAATCTGGCATTCCCTCTTAAAAGTATCGATAACAATATTCTTCTATTTAGGTGGCACGTTATTACCGGTCAGTAAGGCCTGTAATGCCAATGCGCAGCTATCACTCACAATCACGATTATACCGTTCAGCAATCGTGATTTATGACGGTATCCTCTTCCAAAATGAAAATCAACCCTTCCATTTTGGAAGGGTTTTTTATTTCCTGATTTTGCCACTTTGTTGTTTTTGTAGCTTAATTGACTGGTAGTCAAGGGTGTATTTATAGCTTATTAAAAGCGGCACCTGCTTTGGCATTAGGGGTAAAAACAATTACTATGCTTATTATTCTGCTCTTTGTGATCCTGCTCATCCTGTGCTGGCTCATCTTTAAAACTATCGACTGGTTCGAAAAAATCTGAAAATTATGTTAGCGCTATTCATCATCTCTCTGGCAGTTTTTGCATACATGGTGTATGTACTGCTCAAACCCGAAAAATTTTAACCTTCACAAACAATGAACACTGAACTATTAGGCATCATTGCATCTTTTGTCATTACACTGGCCATAGCCATTCCGCTGGGTAAGTACCTGGCCAAAATGTTTGCCGGCGAAAAGGTATGGACAGATTTTATGAAGCCGCTCGAAAGAGGCCTTTTTAAATTATCGGGCATTAATCCTAATGAGCCCATGAACTGGAAACAGTTTTTGAAAGCTATGATGACCATTAATATCCTGTGGTTGGTTTACGGCTTTTTTGTGTTAATATATCAAGACAAGTTACCTCTAAATCCTGACGGTAACCCCGGTATGACGGCCGACCTTGCTTTTAACACCATTATAAGTTTCGTAGTTAACTGTAACCTGCAACACTACTCTGGTGAGAGCGGGGCTACCTACTTAACTCAGCACTTTATATTCATGTTTTTGCACTTTACCAGTGCGGCAACCGGTATAGCTGCAGCTGTTGCATTATTTAAAGCATTTCGCGATAAAACAACTACTGATCTGGGGAACTTTTGGAATTTCTTTGTAAAGGCCATTACCCGTTTGTTGCTGCCGTTAGCTATCGTTGTAGCTTTAATACTCACTTTCAACGGTACACCATCAAGCTACGCCGGTAAAGATCAGTTTGTATCCATGCAAGGCGATACTGTGAACGTGTCACGTGGACCGGCTGCCCAAATGATTGCTATTAAGCACCTCGGTACCAACGGTGGCGGCTGGTTTGGAGCCAACTCAGCGCACCCGCTCGAAAACCCGAACTATCTAACTAACGTAACCGAAATAGTATCGCAAATGATTATCCCTATGGCTATGATATTGGCCTTTGGTATTTTTATACGGCGTAAAAAGCTGGGTTGGGTAATATTTGGAGTAATGATGGCGGGTATGTTTATGCTGTTGATACCTACTATAACAAGCGAGTTAGGTGGCAACCCTGCCATTGCTAAAATGGGTGTAACACAGGCCACCGGAGCCATGGAAGGCAAAGAAGTTAGGTTCGGACCGGCAGCTACCGCATACTGGAGCACATTAACTACTATTGTATCAACAGGGTCGGTTAACGGGATGCATGATAGTACTATGGCGCTTACCGGCTTGTGGCAACTGCTGGGTATGATGATCAATGGTTTCTTTGGTGGCTGTGGGGTGGGCATACTTAACTACTTTATCTACCTTATTATAGCTGTGTTTATATCGGGCTTAATGGTAGGCCGTACACCCGAATTTTTAGGGCATAAAGTAGAAGCACGTGAAGTGAAAATAGCAGCGCTTATAACCCTGCTAAGTCCGCTGTTGATTATGGCAGGTACAGCCCTGGCCAGTTATGTTTTTGTAGCACACGGTAATGCCGATTGGGCTGTTAAGCCGGCCAACTGGTTAAATAACCCAGGTTATCATGGCTTTTCGGAGATGTTATACGAATTTACGTCATCTAACGCCAACAACGGTTCTGGTTTTGAGGGTTTGGGCGATAATAATATCTTTTGGAATATCAGTACTGGTATCGTACTTATACTGGGCCGTTTCCTACCCATTTTTGGGCCTATAGCCATAGCTGGTTTATTGGCACAAAAAAAATATATACCCGAAAGTGCAGGTACCTTACGTGTAGATACGGTAACCTTCGGCCTTATGACGTTTGCCATCATTTTAGTGCTAAACGCCTTGTCTTACTTCCCTGCATTAGTATTAGGCCCCATTGCTGAATATTTTTCCATGATTAATTAAGCTCCTTCTCATCTCCCCCGGAGGGGAGACTTGTAATCGAAACAGAATATAAAATATGCTTCTCAAAGCCCTCCCTCTCCCGAGGAGGATTAAGAGCGGCAACCTTCATACTGAAAATGAAATCTCAATCCAATAAATTATTCGAACCGGCCTTAGTGCAATCAGCATTAAAACAGTCGTTTATAAAGCTTAACCCAAAGGTGATGATGCGTAACCCGGTAATGTTCACCGTGGAGATTGGCACCGCCATTATGCTGTACGTAACCATATACAGTGTAACACACAATGGCCAGGGCACCCTTGCTTATAACCTTATCATATTTTTAATACTGCTTTTAACCCTGCTGTTTGCCAATTTTGCCGAAGCTATTGCCGAAGCACGTGGCAAAGCACAAGCGGATAGCTTACGCAAAACCCGCGAAGATACGCCCGCTAATGTGATAGATGATAAAGGCAATATCACTGTTGTATCATCCAATCAATTAAAAAAGGGCGATGTGTTCGTTTGTGAAGCCGGCGATACCATTCCTACCGATGGTGAAATTGTAGAAGGCCTGGCTACGATAGATGAATCGGCCATTACGGGTGAATCTGCCCCGGTTATACGCGAGTCTGGCGGCGATAAATCATCTGTTACCGGTGGTACAAAAGTTCTGTCAGACCGTATAAAGGTGATGGTTACCACGCAGCCCGGCGAAAGTTTTTTGGACAAAATGATTGCGCTGGTTGAAGGTGCATCACGGCAAAAAACCCCTAACGAAGTAGCCTTAACTATTTTGTTGGCCAGTTTTACCATCGTCTTTATTATCGTATGTGTAACGCTTAAGCCATTTGCTGATTATGCCCATACGCCCATTACCGTTGCTGCACTTATTTCGCTGTTTGTGTGTTTAATACCTACCACCATTGGCGGTTTGCTATCGGCCATTGGTATAGCCGGTATGGATAGGGCCTTGCGTGCCAATGTAATTACCAAAAGTGGCAAAGCAGTTGAAACCGCCGGTGATATTGACGTATTACTACTTGACAAAACCGGAACTATAACGATAGGCAACCGTAAAGCCACCCAGTTTTGGCCAGCGCCCGGCGTAGCTCCTGAAGATTTGGTTAAGGCCTGCGTAATGGCCTCATTAAGCGACGAAACGCCCGAAGGAAAATCGATCATCGAATTGGCTCAGCACAATAATAGCCGTGTGCCTTTGCAAGCGCCGCAAGGTTCGGTATCTATAAAATTCACTGCCGAAACCCGTTCAAGCGGCATAGATACGCCCGATGGTATACGTATACGCAAAGGCGCCTATGATTCTATGCGTAAGCTGGCGCTGAATGCTGGTCATACGGTGCAAGCTGTGGTTAAAGACAGGGTAGAAGCTATTTCATCAAACGGTGGTACACCGCTGGTGGTAACCCAAAATGAAGAAGTTTTAGGTACGGTTGAATTACAGGATATTATTAAACCAGGTATTGCCGAACGTTTTGAACGGCTGCGCAAAATGGGTGTTAAAACCGTAATGGTAACCGGTGATAATCCTTTAACCGCCAAGTTTATAGCTGAAAAAGCTGGCGTGGATGATTTTATTGCGGAGGCTAAGCCCGAAGATAAGATGAACTACATTAAACAGGAGCAAGCAACCGGAAAGCTCGTGGCCATGATGGGCGACGGTACTAATGATGCACCCGCGCTGGCCCAGGCAGATGTTGGCGTAGCCATGAACAGTGGTACACAGGCGGCCAAGGAAGCCGGCAACATGGTAGACCTGGACAATGACCCCACCAAACTGATTGAAATTGTAGAAATAGGCAAACAGTTGCTCATTACCCGCGGTACGCTAACCACCTTCTCGATAGCTAATGATGTGGCCAAATATTTTGCCATTGTACCGGCATTGTTCATAGCCTCTATACCGGCCCTGCAGAGTATGAACATTATGCGCTTGCACAGTCCGGAAAGCGCCATCTTATCGGCCGTAATTTTTAATGCTGTTATTATTCCCTTACTCATACCATTGGCTTTAAAAGGGGTGGAATACAAGCCTATTGGTGCCACAGCGTTACTGCGCCGCAACTTGCTGATATATGGCCTTGGCGGTGTAGTTGCGCCATTCATTGGCATAAAACTGATTGATTTGGTTGTGGGACTTATGGTTTAGCCCCTCCAAATGAATTAAAACGCGTCATTATAACAATAAATAAAATAATAAAATGAAAAGTTTAACACAGTCATTAAGACTAACACTGGTACTCGTAATACTATTATGTGTAATATACCCTGTATTAATTTCCTTTGCCGGCAAATTGGCCAAAGGGCAGTGTGATGGTGAGAAAGTAACCCTCAATGGGAAAATTGTAGGCTACGCACTGCTGGGCCAAAAGTTTGATAAGCCGGAATATTTCTGGACGCGCCCATCTGCAGTAGGTTACAATGCCGCAGGTTCTGCCGGTTCTAATAAAGGTCCAAGTAACCCCGATTACTTAAAGGATGTACAAAGCCGCATAGATACGTTATTAAAATATAATCCCGGTGTTAAAAAGAGCGACATACCTGCTGATCTGGTTACGGCATCGGGCAGCGGTTTAGATCCCGACATTTCACCCGAAGCAGCTGCTATACAAGTAAAAAGAGTAGCCGCAATTCGTAAGCTGGATGAAAAACAGGTGGCTCAATTGGTTGCTGCCAATACACAAAAGCCATTAATAGGCTTGTTCGGTCCGTCAAGCGTTAATGTGCTTAAACTGAATGTGGCATTAGACGCATTAAAGAAATAACCCGAAACTACCATAACATCCTTTGTCATCACCAATACTAATGAGGGACCTTTTAGTGGCAAAAAGTTTACGCTGCAAAAAAAGATTGCTCTCGTTACCACACTAATGACCGAATGATTTATAGCAAAACTGACAACACGCAATGAAAAATATTCTGCTCATAGCAGCGCTTAGCTGCACCACTTTATTAGCCAAATCTCAAACCCAGGACAGTACAAAAGCCGGTAAATTAACCGTTAGCGGTTATGCCGAAATTTACTATGGGTTCGATTTTAATCGGCCAACCAATAATAACCGCCCGGGATTTATCTATTCGCACAACCGGCACAACGAGGTAAACCTGAACCTGGGTTTTATAAAAGCCAATTATGATAACGGCAGTATAAGAGCCAACATGGCTGTTATGGCAGGCACCTATGCCAATGCTAATTTAGCTGCCGAACCTGGGGTTCTTAAGAATATACTGGAGGCTAATGCTGGTGTAAAGCTCTCAAAAACAGCCAGCCTATGGCTCGATGCGGGTATCTTCGCCTCGCACATCGGGTTTGAAAGTGCTATTTCAAAAGATTGCTGGACGTTAACCCGCAGCATCCTGGCCGAAAATACACCTTATTATGAATCGGGCGTAAAGCTGGGATACACCACAACAGATGGTAAGCTAACCCTAACAGGCTTATACCTTAACGGATGGCAACGCATTAACCGTCAGGATGCCAACAGCAAGCCCGCCGGTGGTTTGCAGGTTTACTACAAGCCAACTGATAAAATTACCCTTAATTACAGCAATTATTTAGGAACAGAGGGAGCTGACTCTGTACGTGTACGCAGGTTTTATAACAACTTTTACGGCGTGTTTCAGCTCAGCAGCGCCTTTGGGTTAACAGCTGGTTTCGATTACGGTATGCAGCAGCAGGCCAAAGGCAGTAACCAATACAATTATATTATTTCTCCCGTAGCCATTGCCCGCTACCAGTTAGCTACGCAATGGGCGGTGGCTGGCAGGGTTGAGTATTATCAGGACAAAAATGGCGTCATTATAGCCACCGGGACGCCTAATGGTTTTAAAACCACAGGCTATTCCATTAACTTGGATTACGCACCGGTAAGCAATGGCCTACTACGCTTAGAAGGTAAAGTATATGATAGTAAAGATGTAATATTTAACAGGTTGGGTAATGCAGTAAACACCAACCCGGCTATCACGGCAAGCATAGCCGTTTCGTTTTAGTAATGTTAAAGCCGGTTTGTTGCAAAAGGTTGAGCAACCAACTAAACACAATCACCTTTAATGAGTACCCAAGATGCCCGAAGAAGAACATAAGGACGGTTCGGTTAAGAACTTTATCGAGCTGGTTAAAAAATCCAGGCGTGGCAAGCTAAAGGTATATATCGGCATGAGCGCAGGTGTTGGCAAAACTTACCGTATGCTGCAGGAAGCGCATGCCCTGCAGCGTAACGGTATAGGCATACAAATTGGCTATATAGAAACCCACAACCGAGCCGAAACACATGCCCTGTTGGATGGATTACCCGTAATAGCCCGCCGCAAAACCTTTTATAAAGGCAAGCAACTCGAAGAAATGGACTTGCAGGGTATCTTGAACCGGCACCCGGAGGTAGTTATTGTTGACGAACTGGCCCATACCAATATTGAAGGCAGCAAGAATGGGAAGCGCTGGCAGGATGTGCTGGATATACTGGAGGCCGGAATTAGCGTAATAAGTGCTGTAAATATTCAGCATTTGGAAAGCCTGAACGAGGAAGTTGAAGATATTACCGGCATTGCCATCACTGAGCGCATCCCCGATAAGATATTGCAACTGGCTGATGAGATTGTAAACATTGACCTTACCGCCGACGAACTCATAGACCGGCTTAAGGAAGGGAAAATTTACGAGCAGGGCAAGATAGCACTGGCATTGCAGAACTTTTTTCAGAGCGATAAGATATTGCAGTTGCGCGAGATGGCATTGAAAGAAGTAGCACATCACCTGGAACGTAAAATTGACAACGAAATACCTAAGCAGATCAAACTCCGCCCCGAGAAATTTTTGGCCTGTATTTCGTCAAACTCAGTTACGGCCAAAATAGTGATCCGCAAAACCGCCAGGCTGGCTTCTTACTACCGGTCGCCCTGGGTGGTATTGTACGTGCAAAGCAGCAGCGAAAGTCTCGACAAAATTAAGCTCGACAAGCAGCGGCATTTAATTAATAACTTTAAACTGGCTACCGAATTAGGCGCCGAGGTGGTGAAAATTAAAAGCGACCAGATCACCCAAACCATTATGCAAATAGCCGAAGAGCGCGAAGTAACCACCATTTGTATTGGCAAGCCGCACTTAAGCTTATTTCAGGTAATTTTACGCACTGCAGTGTTTAACGAGCTGCTTAAAAAAATAGCCGCTACAGAAACCGATTTAGTGATACTCTCATGAAAATTAAAACCAAACTCAGACTAGGATTCGGCTTTTTGTTTGTCGTGGTCCTGTTCTTTGGTGCTATCTCCCTTTATTATATTCAGGATATCTCCAACAATGCCAAAGTAATTTTAAAAGACAATTATGAAACCCTGAGCTACACCCGCGAGATGCGTACCCTGCTGGATGAGAACAACTTGCCCCTTGCACCAGCAGTTGCAGCGCAGTTTGATAAGCAGTTGGGTAAAGAGGAACACAATGTAACCGAGAAAGGCGAGCAGCAAGCGGTAGCCCAACTACGCGTAGCTTTTGATCAGCTTAACCACCAACACACGCCCCTTAATCAGCAAGTGGCCCAAAGAGAGGTCCGTTCGCATTTACGGCAAATTGAGTTGTTAAACATGCAGGCTATTGTGCGCAAAAATGACGCTGCAAGGGCATCGGTAAACCAGGCTAGTTTAATGCTGGGTATTGCCGGTGCCTTTACTTTTCTGGTACTATTTAGTTTTAGTGTTAATTTCCCGGGTTTTATTGCCAACCCTTTGCGTGCACTGCTGGAGGGTATCCGCGAGATTAGCGAGCGTAATTACAGCAAACGATTGCATTTTGACCAGGGCGATGAGTTTGCCGAAGTGGCCGGCGCCTTTAACAACATGGCGGCCCGGCTCAATGAGTGGGAAAACAGCAACCTGGCCACCGTTTTATCCGAAAAGCGGCGAATCGAAACCATCATTGAGCAAATGCAGGATGCCATTGTAGGTGTAGACGAAAAGCAGGAGGTGTTATTTATGAATGATACGGCGCGCAAAGTACTCAACATTACTGAGGATAAGGTGATTGGCCAAAACACCCAAAAGCTGGTTCAGAACAACGACCTGTTTCGGTCTATCATCACAAATGATTCGGCTGTTAAGGCACTGAAGATTGTGCTCGATAGCAAGGAATTGCATTTTCAGCTGCAAAGCCGTGATATCTTTGTGCCTAACCTGGATAAGCAGAGTGATGCAATTAAAATTGCTACCAAATCGGCTGGCAAAGTTTATGTGTTGCGCAATATTACCGAGTTTAAGGAGCGTGATGAGGCTAAGACAAACTTTATTGCAACCATATCGCATGAGCTAAAAACGCCGATATCTTCTATTAAGATGAGCCTAAAATTGCTGAAGGACGAAAGGGTAGGAGCCATGAACACTGAACAACAGCAACTGGTAGAACACATTGCCGATGATAGCGCCCGTTTGCTCAAAATTACCAGCGAATTGCTGGAGCTATCGCAAGTTGAAACCGGAAACATTCAATTAAATTTTGTGCCGGTTGACCCAATGCAGATAGTGGATTATGCAATTAATTCGGTCAATTTTCAGGCGGGGCAAAAGGGGATAGCTATAGATGTGGTTAGCGATGGGCATTTACCCAAAGTGCAGGCTGATGTAGAAAAAACGGCCTGGGTGCTGGTTAACTTTTTATCAAACGCATTGCGATACAGTGCCGAAAAATCGAAGATCATCGTCAAGTTGGCCGTAGGTCATAAACAAGTTGAGTTTTCGGTGCGCGATTTCGGTAAGGGTATAGATGAGCAGTACCAGAAGCGCTTGTTCGATCGTTATTTTCAGGTACCTACAGATGGACAGAATAAATCGGGATCGGGCCTGGGGCTTGCCATATCAAAAGACTTTATAGAAGCGCAGCAAGGTAAAATATGGGTTGAAAGCGCTATAGGTGAAGGTAGTAGGTTTGTTTTTAGTTTGCCAGCTTCCTATTAATGATAGTAGTTCTTTTACCATTTACAGCAATGGGGGCCGTTTTACTTTGATAGTGTTAAAGCGACCTGATTTTTTCTTCCTCAATATCAATCAAGCGCAAATGCTTCCTGATTATGTCTTCGTCAAAATGCTCATCGTGATCGTTCTTTTGAATGAGCCAGTTCCGTTGCTTATCCAGCAGGTCCAGGTAAATAGACCTGTATTCCAATGAAATAGCCACTTCAGCATCATCGTTAACCTTACCTTGCCATTTGGCTGCCATTTGCTGTAGTAAAGGCGAATTTTCCCATTGCCCGGTGTACTTACTGTCAAGGTGTTGCAAGGCATGTTTGGCCAGTTCGCGGTGTATGTAGTTTTCGGCTTCGCCTTCGGGTGGGTAGTCATGAAAGTCAGGTATTTTGATTCTTTTGATCAGCGCAGGCAAAGTAAGACCCTGAAGCAGTAATGTACCCAGGATAACAACAAAAGTAATGAACAGAATGAGGCTCCGCTGCGGAAACGCAGCGCCATTGCTCATTTGCACTGGTATGGATAAGGCGGCCGCAAGTGAAACTACTCCACGCATGCCGGTCCATCCCAATATTAACGGCGTTTGAAAACCGGGGTTGCGTGGGTCTGCAACTTTGATAAAATTTCTGGCAATCAGCGTTACAAACACCGCACCGTAGGCAGACATAATTCTGGTTACAATAAGTACGCCTGTAACCAGCAAGCCGTAACCAATAGCTCCAGAGATACTGGCCCCTTCCTGCTTAAGCCCGGCCGTAATTTCGGGCAGTTCGAGCCCTATCAGTAAAAAAACAAGTCCGTTAAGTACAAAGGCTAAGCTCTCCCATACGTTTACGCCCCTTAAACGAGAGCTGCCGCTTAAAAACGAATGCCGGTTGCTGGACAGCAGCAAGCCGCCGCTTACCACAGCCAACACGCCCGAGCTATGTATTTCCTCGGCAATAATGTACATTACGTAAGGCGTTACCAGGGTTAAAACAGTATCGATATTGGCATTGGTAGGTAAATGCCGGTGTGCCTTCATAAACAACCAGCCTACAATCAAACCTACACCTAAACCACCCAGTAGCATCCAGCCAAAACTCAAAGCGGCGCTGTACCAAATGAACTGGCCGGTAGCCAATGCAATCATGGCAAAACGAAAAATGATTAATGACGAAGCATCGTTAAGTAAACTCTCACCTTCCAAAATAGAGGACACCCGTTTGGGTACCTTTACAAATTTTATAATAGCGCCAGCGCTTACAGCATCAGGTGGCGACACAATGCCGCCCAGCAAAAAGCCGAGAGCGAGTGAAAACCCGGGAATGAACCGGTTGGCTATAAACGCAACAGACAAGGCCGTTAAAAAAACAACCACAAATGCAAAACTACCTACAATGCGCCGCCAGCGCCAAAGTTCTTTCCAGGAAATAGCCCAGGCAGCCTCATATAGCAGCGGCGGCAGGAAAACGACAAAAATCAAGTCGGGATTCATGCGCACAGCCGGCATAAACGGCATAAAACTAATGCCCAACCCAGCAACAACTAACACTACCGGATAGGCTACCTTTACCTTATCTGCAATCATCACCAGTATAACAATGGCAATAACAAGACTTATATAGAAAGGGAACTGCTCTGTCATGAACTAAAAGTAGCATTATCTGCTCAAATCTTGCTTATATCATACCGTAACTTAATGCCTTATGCGTCTTTTCATCGCGTCACGGTCTGGCACTTACAATACTCGAAGTATTTTTTTCTGGCTTATTATTATGGGGTGATGATATGAAACAGATCCTTCAAGACCCTTTTGGCTGCATGGTAACCACACATACCATGCACACCACCACCAGGTGGAGTGGATGAAGAGCAGATATACAAACCCTTTGCCGAGGTTTTGTAAGGAGACCAGCGCAAAGCAGGGCGGGTAAACAATTGTGCTATATTTAACCTGCCGCCGTTAATATCGCCGCCTATATAGTTGGCGTTATGTTCTTCGATTTGTTGTGTGTTGAATGTGTGCCGGGCTAAAACGCGGTCGCGAAAGCCAGGTGCGAAGCGTTCTACCTGCTGTTCTATACTAACCGTCATATCTTTAGTGGAACCGTTTGGTACGTGGCAGTAAGCCCAGGCCGTGTGCTTGCCCTCGGGCGCCCGGGTATTGTCAAATAAACTTTGCTGGGCCAGCAGTACATAAGGCTTGTCCGCATGCCTGCCTTTAGCCGATGCATTTTCGGCCATAACAATTTCCTCAAGCGTGCCTCCTAAATGTATAGTTCCGGCTTTGCGGCACTCCTGAGCCTTAAATGGGATGGGAGCGTCCAGCGCCCAATCTATCTTAAAAACGCCATCTCCGTAACGGTAGCGTTCTAACTGCCACTTGTAAAGTGACGAAAATTGATGACCAGCTATTTGCAAAAGCTGTTTAGGTGTTACATCAAACAGCACGGCATGTGCTGATGGTAACTGTGCCAGCGAAGTAACATGGTTACCGGTTTGTATGTTACCGCCTAACGATAAGAAATAACCGGCCAATGCATTAGCGATAGCTTGCGAGCCGCCCCTTGGAATAGGCCACCCGCCCAAATGGCCATTAGCCAGCAGTACCAAAGCAACAGCCGATGTGGCTAGATTGCCCAATGGCTGTATGGCATGGGCAGCCATGCCGGCAAATAGTGCCCGTGCCTCTGCAGTTTTAAAGTTTTTAGCTAGCAGAGTGGCCGGTTGCAAGGCCAATAAACCAAACCGGGCAAAGTCAAGCGGGTGCTTAGGGAATTGAAGAGGCCCTAATATATTAGGCGATAAACCAGCCCAGCTTTTTACAAGAGGCGCTAATAGTTTGAGATAAGTATTTTGATCGGCCTTCAGCAGTGCTGCCGTTTCATGTATGGAGCGTTTAAGCACAGCTGCTTTACCGTTATCAAAAGGATGTGCGGCATCTATTTCAGGCAAAACATACTGCAGACCATGTTGCTGAAGTGGCAGCGTTTTAAAAAATGGTGAACCCAGCGCTAAAGGATGAATGGCTGAGCAAATATCATGCTTGAAACCGGGTAATGTAAGCTCTGCAGTGCGCAAACCGCCTCCTATAGTGCTTTTGCTTTCTACTACTAAAACCTGGAGGCCGTGTTGCTGTAATAAGATGGCCGCAGAAAGGCCGTTAGGCCCTGAACCTACCACAATGGCATCGTAATCCCGCTTTTCCAGTTTTTTCATATACTGCCCAATAGAGGAGCCGGGCCAAAGTTACAATTACCTTGAGCCTCTGTACAATTTAAGTTAGGGCATCTGTAATTTGCAGGCCTTAGGTACAAATGTCTCCGGTAAGCGGCTATATCAGGCCAGCACGTCAATGATCTTCAGCATGTTTAAGTCCAGTTCTGAAGGTTGTAAAATAGCTTCTTTTAAGGGTACATATACAATGTCATGGTGCCTTACGCCAACCATCTCCTGGCTTCGACCCTGAAGCAAGCCTTCAACTGCTGCAACTCCAAAGCGGCTTGCCAATACCCTGTCTGTACAACTGGGGTGGCCACCACGCTGCATATGGCCTAAAACTGAAACCCGAGTATCATACTGAGGAAATCTCTCTTTAATTATACGTCCTATCTCAAATCCTCCGCCTATTTCCTGGCCTTCAGCAACAATTAAAATTTTAGAGCTTTTATGATGACGCGAATCTTCCAGTTTTTGAAAAACAGGCTCCAGGTTGTTCTTAATTTCAGGCAACATTACCGCCTCTGCGCCAGCAGCAATACCTGCCCGCATGGCTATCATACCTGAGTCGCGGCCCATTACCTCTACAATAAACAAGCGGTCATGAGATTCGGCTGTGTCCCTGATCTGGTCAACAGACTTTAACACCGTATTTAACGCCGTATCATAACCTATTGTAAAATCTGTTCCTTTCAAATCGTTATCTATAGTAGCCGGTATGCCTATAACCGGAACATCAAACAGTTCACTGAACATATTAGCACCGGTAAAAGTGCCATCGCCGCCAATAGCAACCAGCGCATCGATACCAAAGCGCTTTAGCTGTTTGTAAGCCTTTTGCTTTCCCGCTTCGGTTCTAAACTCTTCGCTTCTGGCTGTTTTAAGTATAGTGCCCCCGCGATGGATAATATTACCAACCGATTTTGGCGTCATAGCGTGCATATCGCCGGTAATCATCCCCTCATAACCCAAACGAATACCTGTAACTTCTATTTTATTAAACAGGGCTGTTTTAACCACAGCACGGATGGCTGCATTCATGCCGGGCGCATCGCCCCCGGAGGTGTAAACCCCTATATTTGAAATGTTATTCATTTTACTGTTCTTAAAATTGGCGGCTTAATGGCCCCTGCAAAACTTATGCATTGGACCTGTTGCTTTGAAAACCAGCCATGCTCTGTGCACCGGCGAAAGATAGGAAATCTTAGTGTATACCTGACACTTAGATTTGAAAAAATATTTTTATGTATAAACGTAAGTAAACAGTGCGGTAAATAACCAACGCAACAATGTGCAGGCCGCAATGGCGGTAAAATATCTTGTCACTTACTTCTATAATAAACCCTTAAAAGTTATGCTACAAAGCACCAAATATGCGCTCTGGCCTATAACATATTTTAACTAAAACACGTAAGCAGATGTAATCTTAATAAGAAAAGTTGAAAACTACTTTTTGTAAACAGCACTGTCTTTGCTATCTTTATGATAACCAATTAGTAAGCTTACAACAGTTTCAAAACCGATACCACTTACATCTTATCAAATGAATGTTTGGGGTTTTATTAAGTTACTTTAACTTTGCTTTGAATTTATACGTGTTATGTCGTCCGAAAAAATTTCAGTATTATATGTAGATGATGAGGAAAATAATTTGTTTTCCTTTAAAGCGACCTTTAGAATAAAGTACCAGGTTTGGACTGCCATTAGCGGTGACGAAGCCTTGAAAATACTTGCGGCGCGTAAAATTCAAATCATCATAACCGATCAGCGTATGCCCGAAATGACCGGCGTTGAGTTTTTAGAGAAAGTGTTAGAAATTTATCCGGCACCTATGCGCATTCTTTTAACCGGTTATGCCGATATGGGAGCGGTAGTAGATGCGGTAAACAAGGGCAAGATATTTCATTATTTAGCAAAGCCCTGGAATGAGGAAGAACTGGATATGACAATCAATCGTGCTTACGAAAAATATCTGGAGAACGATCAGCTAAAGGAAATGAACGAGAAGCTTGAAGATTCTAACAACCAGCTGGAGTTTTTACTAAGGCAGAAACTGCTGTCTTAAGCATTAGGCTTCGACGTCGGTTCGCGCCAAAAGTGCGTAAAGTTTTTCTTTAGTAATGGGTTTGTCGATAAAGCTTTCTACAGATTTATAACTTGAAAGCCTGGCTATATCGCCAGGATTTCTAGTGCTGGAAAGGACAACGATCCTATACTTATCCTTTATGTCGGAAGGAAGCTTTTCAAATGCTTCAATAAATTCAAATCCATTCATCATCGGCATATTAATATCCAGCACAATCAGTCCAAACACATAATCCTCTTCGGTAACTTTTTTAAGGGCATCTAATGCTTTTTGGGCACTACGGTATATTTTAAAGTTGAAGTTGCTATCTATGTGCTGAATTATTTTCTGAATAATGAAGCAATCAAGTTCACTATCATCAATAATTATGAATGCTGGTTTCATGCCGATTAAATTGAGGGGATAACAACCTTAAATGTAGTGCCCTTATCCATAATCGAATTAACTTCTATATGCCCATTTAATTTTAACAAGGCGCTTTTAGCATTATATAAGCCAAAGCCCGATCCTGACCCTTGTGCAGTTGCACGATAGAATAAGTTGAATATTTCTCCTATATGGTTGCCTAATATACCAATTCCGGTATCCATAATGGTTATAGTGGCTACCCCTTTTTTAACTTCGATATGTAAATTTACCGCTTTTTCTGTCTTGTTCTTATCCTGGTACTTAAAGGCATTGGAAAGAAGATTATTTAAAATAAGCTTCAATGGTCTGTCATCACTTCTAAACGGCTCGCTTTGGTTTACGGTAACTTTAAAATCTATATTATCTAAAGTTGAAATGACGTTATAAAATGCCTGTAGTTCTTCTACTAATAATTTAAAGTCAACATCCTTTAATTTAAGCTCTCCTCTCTGAATCGCATAATAGTCGTGCATACTTACAATGTACGTATCCAGTTTCTTTAAGGATTTTTCCATCAATACCAGCATCTCCTTCATTTCATCGATACTGTCAATCTCCCGCACCACATTAATGGCACCTAACAAACCCGCTATTGGGCCCCTGATGTCATGACTCACGCTATAAGCAAACTTATTCAGTTCATTATAAGCGGTATTGAGTTCCTCGTTCTTTACCGAGAGCATTGAGCTGGCCAGGTAAAACTTGTTAGCCTCTTCAATAGCCGAAAGTAAGTCGGCCTCATTCCACGGTTTGTTTAAGTACCTGAATATATTGCCTTTATTAATGGCATTAATAATGGAGTCGACATCCGTGTAAGCGGTTAAGAGGATGCGGATAGGATGGGGGTGAGTAGGTCTGATACTCTCAAAAAACTCTACACCAGTCATTCCGGGCATCCGTTGATCACAAAATATGACCCTGATGTCTGGATTTTTATCAAGAATACCTGCCGCCAATTTTACATCAACAGTGGTAAACACCTGATAGCTCATACGTAGCGATGCTTTGAAACCAACAAGGTTATCCTGCTCATCGTCGATGTACAAAATCTTAATTTTTTCTGAATTCGGGATCAATGCCTGAGAAATTTTATTGAAAGATAATATCGTAGGGAAGAAGGCTATATTATTATAAATAACCTCTTTGTACGAATATAGTTTACATTAGGTTTGTCTCGGATCAAAATTTATTGGTATAACCAGTGTAAACTCTGTGCCCTCATTCAAAACACTCTCAACCCGTATTTGTCCCTGATGCTTTTTAATGGTGTTATAGGCAATAGACATACCCAAACCAGTGCCTTCGCCTACGTCTTTTGTGGTAAAAAACGGATCAAACATTTTTCGTTGTGTTTCAACGCTCATGCCGGTACCATTGTCTTTTATCTTGATGTAAACATTTTGCTGATCGTGTGTAGTAATGATTTCTAACTTGCCATCTGCACTGTCTCCAAATCTTTTCTTCACCGCATAAACTGCGTTTGAAATGATATTAAGGAATACCTGGTTTAGCTTACCGGCATAGCATTCAATAAACGGCAAGTCACCGTACTGTTTTTCAACCCTTATTTTTCCTATTAAATTGTTGGCAATAACCAGTGTCGAATCAAGACCCTCATTAACATCTGCACGCTTCAGGTCGTCTTCATCCAGGCGCGAAAAAATTCGGAGACCTTTAACAATTTCGGCAGTGCGGTTGGCACCCTCCGTAATTCCTTTCATCAGGTGGTTGATCTCAAGCGTCAGGTAATCAAAATCCAACTCGTCTTTGTAATCCTGTATCTGCTTTTGTTTTTCAGCTATGGGTAATTCTGATATGCCAATTTCCTCAACTGTTTTCAGCGTATCCAATACCATTTCAATATCGCGCCTTAAAGGGTTGATGTTGGATGTGACAAAGTTGATAGGGTTGTTGATCTCGTGCGCAATGCCCGCCGTTAACTGACCAAGTGAGGCCATTTTTTCGGCTTCAACTAACTGGGTTTGTGCTTGTTTCAGTTCTTCCAGGGTTTGGTTGAGCTCTTGGTTCGATTGCCGGAGCTCCAGGGTGCGTTCGCTTACCCGTGCTTCTAATACTACATTTTGCTCGCGTACAATGCGTTCGTTTTCCTTTACCGCTAATAGCGTCTCTTCCTGCGATTTTTCTTTTTCGGCTTTGAAAATATTGATCTTATCGGCGAGTGCTAAAGAAAGCAGCGTAATCTCGAATGCGGTACCCACCTGCATAGTATAATTGGTGTATACATTGTACGGTAACACGCCCAGATTGCGCAGCACGAACAGCACCAGACCACCCAAAAATATAGTCCAGGCCAGCAGGAAAAAGCGAGCCGGACGATATCCCTGCGCGGATGTGATTAAGGCTGCCGCATATATACTGCCTGTAACGCATAAAGCAGAAATGTCAATCATCCGATAACTGGCGTGATTGTACCCAAGCAGTCTTAAAACGATGGCAGTGCTGTAAAGAATTATTACGACACCCAAAAATTTATGAAGCTTGGGCGTGCGCTGCTTGGTATGCAAGAACTTGCTTACAAACAATACGGCTGCCACACCGGCAAGGCCCGGAAAAACAACTATCGCTTTTTTGAAAAGCCAGGGGTGGTTGTAAAACAAGTAATGAAAAGTATAGCCCGATAAGGTAGTTTGGGTAAGGCCAATAAAGGTTGTATACAAAACGTAATACAGGTAGCTTACATCTTTGGTAGACAGATAGACAAACAAATTGTACAATATCATCACTAGTATAAGTCCTATCAGGATACCCCAAAAGAGGTTCTTAGCCAATAAAGATTCGGCTGTTTGCTGCTCGGTGCTTAAAATTAATGGCAATATCATCTGCTCGCTGCTTTCTACTTTAATGTAGTAAGTGGCCGCGCTGTCTTTTGGCAAATTGATGTCGAAAATAAAATCCTGATGTTTGTATTTCCTTTTATAGAACCCTGATGTGTCTGTGAACCGCGTAAGTTTATAGGTGTGATTTTCAGGATGGTAAAAATCACACACACTCAACGTAGGATACTCTAGCGACAGTAAGAGGTGATTGTACGCTGATTGATTTTTGATAGAAAACCGTAACCAGAAACTCGACTTACTTAACTTAAGGTTAGGGACTTCATTGCCAGAAGCTGCAAAGTTTTTATTTGTTAATACCTCGTTGATGGTTAAACGGTTGGTAGAATCCTCCAATATCGCAACATGCTCTCCAAGCACTACATTACCACCGTTTTTGTAAATTACCGGCTGCTGCGCTACCGCTTTATGCACAAAAGCTACATGTGCCAATATTAAAACGCAGATGTATCTGATAAGCTTAACACGTATATCTGTATTCATTGCTGTATTTGGTGCAATTAATCAATAAAAAGAGTTTGATGAATAGGCAGTCTGAAACTCTTTAAATCTGGTTCGTTCGCAATAGCTATTTTTGTTAAAAATACCTCGGCCTGGTTATTGTCTATACCGGTTAGCGCTATAAAGCGCTCCCTTAGTTGTTGTAGTTCCTGCTGGTTTTGCTCACTCAAGCCTTCGCCATTACCATATACTATCCTCGGGAAAATATATAATGGGGATATAACCGGATGTACAGCTATGTTGAGTTGGGTAGCAGCCAGCCAAAAACGCTCCATAGCCCGGCCACCATCAAAAAAGCTTTGCAGGCCGTGTTGCGGTAGCGTAATAAAACAAAGGGCTGATGCTGCCGCTACTGTACGGGTTGCCAGCATATCCAGTGCCTTGCCACCACCAAAATCATTAATGGATTGCACAACCTCTGCGCCTTTAATAACGCCTAATGCAGCAAGCTGCGAGTTGCTCAATCCTAACGTCTTAACATCAATGCCATCTTTTGTGGCTTCGGCATCTTCACTTGTCCAGCGCATTTCGTGGTGTACAAAATCATGGTGGCCTTCTTTGTTCAGTAAACGTATCCGATCACAGGCCCCTATAATTTCCCCAAGCTCGCGTAGGGTATCGGCTTCGGTAAAGCAATGCAGCTTTGCACCAGGGATAGATTCGGTTAGTAGTGATAATTGATCGAAGATGGGCTGCTGCAGTTCTACACGGCCGGCAAGGTTACGGTTGGTGTGCCTTGTAAAAATACTGCCTTGCAGCGGTGTCAGCAGGTCCGCCTGTTGCTCGTTAATGGCAGGTCCGAAGCTAATGGCGGCTACCAGCCGCTCACTGTTGTTATTGGGCATGAAATGAAGATGAGGCTGCAAACCCATGCTGAGTGCCTGAATGTTTAAATTCTCATAAGCGGCACCGAAACTAATAAATGAAGCCATCTTCCTAAAATCGCCAAAGGAGTAGGAGCGGTGTTCATCGTGGTACAAAAACAATGTTCCGTTGGTGTAAAGCCACTTCCATGGCTGGTCGTTCCCCGTTGAGGGAGCAGCACAGGCGGCCTGCACCAAAGTTTCTATAGTGTGAGCATCAGGCTTAATAGCTTGCGCATTATGATAAGTTGCCGGCGTTTGCTGAGCCAGCAGTTTCATCTCACCAACTGCAAGGGGTGTAAAAGGGTTACTGCGTACATAAGCTGGTGATGCAGTTTTTTTATCGGCTACCAATTCCTCCAGATCAACATAATAACGGCCCGACTCATGAAATTCATTTAACAAGATACGGCGGCAAACATCTGTTGTAAGTGCACCACCCAATACCACCGATGATGCCAGCTGAGGCCATGTGTTAATGGATTGCTGTACCTCCATCATTGAAACCTTCATACGGGTTGATATGGTTTCGGCACCTACCATTTTTAAAATGTAAGGTATTTTGTCCTCGTTTGAGAGGCTTTTTATATTATTGGGATCTAAGCCCTCGGTTAAACCATGGAGGATAGGGCGGTCAGGTTCCAGGTCAAAGCGCTCCACATCCAGCATGCCGCGGTCGTTCGTATCCATTACCACCGGTATGTTCAGTTCACGCGCTTTAAAGCGGCTTTCTATTTTAATGTCTAGCCCATCGCATACTTCAATGAAAAGGTCAAGCTTGCCATCGCCGGTAAAAAAAGCGTCAATATTACCTTGATGTAACCCTTCGTGAAAAAGCTTTACCTTTAGGAATGGGTCTATCTCTGCAATTTCACGTGCGGCAATAACGGTTTTATTTAAACCCATATTATGAACGCCGGTACGCAGGCGATTAAGATTACTTAATTCTGCCGTATCAAAATCTGCAAGCCGTAATTCGCCGCAGGTACGCTCCATAGCTAACGTTAGTGCAATAGACTGACCGACCGACAGACCGACTATGCCGATCTTTTTCTCTCTTAACTGCTGCTGCTCCTGCTGGGTAATTTTGAGCTGGTTCCGGTTAGTTCTTACTTCAATAAACTCTTCTTCTTCAACTAAATGCACCAGGCTTCGGCTCCAGGGATAAAAAACCCATAGTCCGTAATCTTCCAAAGGTCGGCCTGCTAAATGCGCCTCAATTAAATTTCTATAATCATCCGGACCGATCTTCGCTGCGGGGTTCCTGCTTTTTATAAGCTCTTGAAGCTGGGTTTGGATGGAGTCGTGTATGCGTAAAACCCTGCCTTGTGCCAGCAGGTCATTAAGCTGTGATTTTTGATCCTCGTAAGCACAATTAAAAAATTGAGGCTGATAGACCAGGTTGTCTTCAGGAGATGTGTAGAGTGTGGAGTAGTTGTTGATCATAATAAACGTAGAGCCATTATACGACTGCTACCAGGAAAACGTTTTAACAATCGGCAAATTGTTAATCGTGTTGCTGTTTATTACTGGCCGTTCAACTACAAAATCTCCGGATCGTCGTCATTAAGTTTAATCTGCGAATAGGTTTTTTGAGCGTTGGCTATAACGGAGCTTAAATCCCACTGCTGTAAATTTGGTATTTCAATTTCGTAATGGATAGTAATCTCCTTTTTTCTGAGTACTTCGGTGCGGATAATATTCAGGTTTTCCCTTATTTTAAGAATCGCTGCCTTGTCTTCCTCATAAGCTCTGGCTAGCGTAGGTACATCTTTTAATACCATTGTAGTGGCTACGAGGTCTAGTTTAGGATAATAAAATGTACCATTATTACCAACGGTAGGTTCAATTTCCATGCCTACGGCCTCACCAGGGGGGATGGTATAAGGTGCGCACAACGCAAAAAGCGATTGGATGCCAATTTGATAAGAAATAGCTACGGCCGTACGTATCAAAAAAATGCTGCCAATGCCGTATCCCGCAATTTCGCGGGAGTTCCACAGGCCGCATAATTCGCCTGTTCCGTGTTGTGCAAAGTGCCAAACTAAATCAAATATGCTCGGGTCCATGCGCCCTGTAGCCTGTTCAATAGGTAAAAGCTGCGATCCTCCGGCTACATGTACCCGTGCGCCGCCGTAAACTTTTTTCCCGTCTAATGATTCAACAACCATTACAAAAGCTGCCGGGTTTTCGGTCCATTCGTCTTTTGACGATGTGACTTTGGTTACACCTATACTTGTTAAGACGTGCGTATGTCCTTCAATAAACAGTCGGCAGGTTTCAGGCTCGTCAATGGCTCTAAAAGCACGTAGTCTTACTTCAGGATTCTCTTTATTTAAACTCGATTCCATTTAACCAATAGTTATAAATAGTGCACTTAACAGCTAATATAGGGGTACAAATTAAGCAGTAAAAGTAAAATCAAAGCTATAAAGATGCAAGACAATAAAGCAGCCCGCATTTTAATAAGCGCATAAAAACAGGTTATAAATGTACCAGATGAGAAGTGCATCAATTTAACACATTAATCTACAGGATGTTCGTTAATTCTTAGTCATAAATTATTTTACATTATTAACAGATACTTAATGGCAATTTTAGCTGATCAGAATGCGTAACAGGTGCAATTACAGCGTATTTTGTGTTGGTTTTTGAATTGAGAACACTTGTAGCAGGCAAATTCAATGCATGATGTGCTTAATTGTTTGTCAGTATCAATACTTGTAGGTTTGTGACAAGTTTAAAAATCTTACGCGTTACAGTAATGATTGCCGTGCCGAAAATTACAATAGAATAAGTGTTAAGCCATGGCATGGGCACTACCAAGCAAACCGGTATCTTTTGTTTTGACACCGAATGTGGTGATGGGTAACGCGCTTGGGTAATTATGGAAGAGGGGGGGCTACGGAATAAAAATACCGGTAGCAATAAGCATGCTTACCAGCAACCAACGTTAAATAACCGCTAAGTTTAACTGTGATACAGGTAATTCTATAAAAAAGCTAACGCCGCTTACCGAGTCGCATTCAAACCAAACTTCGCCGTTTTGTACCTCGGCAAATTCCCGGCATAATACCAGGCCTAATCCAACGCCTTTTTCGTCAGCTGTCCCCCTGGTCGATTCGCCGTTCAGGTAAAATATCTGGTTGGACAGCTTTGCTGGTTTGCCATTACCGCTATCTTTAATCTGGATTAACGCGTACTGATCATCCTGTTTTGCACTCACAGTGATGTGGCCACCGGGCGCTGTAAACTTTATAGCGTTATTAATAAGGTTGCGTACCATAAGTTGCAGCATATCGCCATTGGCAAGTACTTGTAGCTCATGATCAATCGACACCTCAATTTTTATCTTCTTGTTTTCGGCAATATGCGTAAAGAGTAACAATTGTGGCAGCAGTAACTCATGCACCGCTATGTCTGATAACTTAAACTTCAAGCCTTCCATTTGCGATTTGGACCACGACAATACATTATTCATCATATCTAATGTACTGCGGGTGGAATAGAGCAGTTTCTTTTGAATATCATGCTGTTCTTTGGCACTCAAGTCAACCTCTGTAAGCAACTCTAAATAATTTTGGACATTGGTGAGCGGTGCTCTTAAATCATGCGAAATGATAGAAAATAATTTGTTCTTTTCTTCATTGAGCAACTTCATCACGGCAGTCTTATGTTCTGCTGATTTACGTTCAGCCTCATAGTTGCGTCTGATAAAGTAATAATTAAACAAAGCAACGGCTACAACAACTACGTAGGCCGATGTTATGTCGGTGAACCTTGACAATTCGCTTCGGTAAGTATAAGGCACCCAATGGGGGTTGGTGTATTGTATGTAATGCAGCCACAGAACAATGGCTATATTACTGATGATTAGATACCAGTAATGCCTAACCGGAATAACGGCTATCATAACCGACATGGTGACCACAAAAAACAGGTCGGTAGGTCCGTTGATACCCGAATTTAGAAAGAAATTGCTTATAAACAGCGCGTTGCCGCTTGCACAGAAGAGTATTAACGATGCTGAACGATTTTTACGGAACCTTGAGAGGTAATAAATCAACGTAAACATAGCAAAGCTCGCTGCGCTCAACAAAGCTATGCGCTTTAAGCCTACAATGTAATTAAACGGAATGTTATAGCCAAGCGCCAGTATAATAAACAAACATATAGAGTGAAAAACGCGTGTTGTTAGATCGAACTCCGTAACAGAACCGGTTAACCAACGCCATAATGGTGTTAGCTTTCGTTTAAATTTGATAAAGGGTCTCAAAAGTCTTGCTGTGGTGAAGTTAAGAAATTATTCACCTTTTATCATACTAGAAAAGCTAAATTAAGTAAAAAGAAAAGCCTGTAAGTTTAACTTACAGGCTTTTTAATTATGGCATTAAATATCATTGCTGCATGAGTGCAGCAAACTTGTTTTGGTATTCGGTAAGGTGTTTTTGCAAGCGGTTGTTCACAGCTAACTGTTTGTGTTTATTGCCTAACATTGCCATTTCATTAAGTAATGACACGCCCATTTGCACATCATGTAGATTTACAGTATCAGCGTCCTGTTTTAATTGGTGGTAGTTGTAATCTAATATATCCTTTATATAGCTATCAACGCTGGTAAGTATCTTATTCGCCAGTTTAAAATCTTTTAAATAGCAGGCGGTGTCTGCTATGTAAAACTTGCGGGCAGCAACATTCATATAGGGATAAAGGTCGGGCATAACCTGGTCGTACTTATGTAGTGCTTTCACGGCAAGCTCGGGCCGGCCTTCGTTAACCAGGTTTTGGCTCAAGTTCATAAAGGTGGTAGCTATAAATGGGTAAAATAATGCGGTCGACTGCTGGTCTAAGTATCGTGCATGTTTCATGTTTCCCCATTTAAATTTGTTCATCACATTGTTGTACATGACCATGGTATTGGTTTTATCTTTGTACTGCTCAGTAGCTGTATCACGTTTTAGTGGTAACAGACGATACGCAAAGCCTTCATTGTACAAATATGGTCGTAGCCCTAAAATGCTTTCATCTGGTGCCGAGTTGGTGAAGTAAACAGGCCTCTTCCAGTGGTTATGTACCAAAATGTCTATCATAGCCAAGTGGTCTTTGGTTAAAAAGTTACCTGGAAATTTCCATTCCATTGCACTTGCAATCTGGTTGCGCTGACCGGCAGGTACGGTGGCAGATTTTATCACCTCATCAGCATTAATGCTCAGTTTGAAATTTTTTGTTGGCAGGTAATTACTGGTAGTCCCATTTTCATACTGGAGCTTAGCTGCGCTGTCGTCAGAAGTGATGAAGTCGAATATTTCTTTCAGTTCTACCGAGTCGGGTATTTTAGCGTCCTGAAAAGTTAAGTAATCGCGCACGCCATCTTTAAACTTATCGTTGTTCATGGTTATGGGCAACGGTGCCGATTTATTCATTTGCTTTTTCATTTGCCGTATATACCAGTCGGTACCGAATAAGCTGAGGTTTACCAACCTCACATCGGGCCGTATGCCTTCTACCTCCTGAGCATACCACAACGAATAGGTGTCGTTATCACCGTATGTAAACAGGATGGCATTAGGTGCGCAGGAATTAAGGTAATTGCTAGCCATGTCATGCGCCGTTGTTTTGGTCGACCGGTCATGGGCGCTCCATTCCTGGGTGGCCATTAAAACGGGTGCTGCCAGTAAGCATATTCCTGTTGCTGCTAGGGTGGCATACCTTACATTAATCTTTTGCTTTAAAAATTGTACTATGCCTATAACACCCAGTCCAATCCATATAGCAAATGCGTAGAACGACCCCACATAAGAATAATCACGCTCGCGCGGCTGAATGCTGGGTTGGTTCACATATAAAACAATGGCAATGCCCATAAAAAAGTAAAGGAGGGCTATTACAGATGCATCGTTTTTACTGCGTTTAAAGTGGTAAAACATACCAAACAAACCAATAATAAGCGGCAACGCATAAAGCGGCGTGTAGGTAACATTTTGGGTGATGCTTTTTGGCAAATGTTTGCCGTCAAACCAACCCGACGTCCAGTTGCCATCCAGATCAGCAGTACTTGCTTGGCCATCCTGGTCGTTGTAGCGGCCAACAAAGTTCCACAAGAAGTAACGAAAATACATTTGATATAGCTGCCAGCTAAACATAAACTTCAGGTTGTCACTAAAATTTGGCGATTGTCCTTCGCCCAAACGTAACCACTGTTTATAAAACTGCGGATCATTATCATTGCTGCTGTAAATACGTGGCAGGATGGTGTTACGGTCATAGACAAGGGATTGCTTTTTACCGACCACCTCGTATTGTGTTTTCCCTTTACGGTATATGGTAGCACCTTCTTTTTGCTCAATGGCTTGCGAGTCGAAGTATGGGCCGTACACCAGGGGCGGAGCAATGTATTGCTCGCGGTTTAAATAGCTTTGTAATTTAAAAGCATTATCCGGATGACTGTTGTTTAGATTGGTGCCGGCGTGAGCCCTGATCGGTATCATAGCAAACGATCCATACCCCAGGTAAATAAAAGTAAGGCAAACCAGTGCCAGGTTAAGAGCCGGTTTGTTTTTACGGATGCTGTAGAAAAGTCCGGTAACCAGCAGGCTTATCAAGGTAATTAAGAAAACGAATACACCGCTGCCAAAACCCATTCTCAAGCTGTTCACAAAGAACAGATCAAAGTAAGCAGCAATTTTAACCGTATATTGAATAATTCCAAACTGTACAAGGGCAAGTAAAGCCACACCGGTAAATAAGGCAATGAGGGTGCCTTTAATACTCGTTTGCGAAGAGCGCCTGAAGTAATACACCATGGTTAGCGCCGGTATGGTAAGCAGGTTGAGCAAATGGATACCAATAGACAATCCCATTACATAGGCTATCAAAACAAGATAACGGTCGGCACCGGGTTCATCGGCGCGTGCTTCCCACTTCAAAATTGCCCAAAACACCACCGACACGCACAAAGCTGCTTGTGCAAATACAATTGTTTCCACTGCAGAGTACCAAAAGGTGTCAGTAAATGTAAAAGCCAGCGCCCCCACCACGCCAGCGCACATAACAAGCAGTTGGTTGTTTCCGGTTGGTATTTCCCCCCGTTTAACTAATAGCTTTCGCGCCAGTGCGGTTATTGTCCAAAACAAGAACATAACTGTAGCAGCACTTGCCAATGCCGAAGCCATGTTGGTGAAGTAAGGCACTTTGGCATTATTGCCCATTGAAAGGAGGGAGAAAGCTTTGCCAATCATGGCAAATAGGGGGTAGCCTGGCTGGTGCGATACCTGCAAGCGGAAAGCACAGGAAATAAATTCGCCGCAGTCCCAAAAACTTACGGAAGGTTCGAGGGTAAGGATGTAGGTGGTTGCCGCAATAGCAAAGCATGCCCAGCCTAAAAGATTGTTGATCCGGTTGTAATGCATGAGATAATTAGTAAAGGTGTTACCATATTGTAATAAGCACCAAGGTCAGCGTAAATACTTAAAATGCCATGAACCTTAACATTCTTTAACATTGAGGTATTTATCCGCTACCATAATTTTTAAAAAAAAAATTATGATAGCGGATGTATGCTGTTTACTAAGCGTTATGTCTGTCTATCAGTTGTGTACAACTTTTGAAATTTGTAGCCGCCCAATTTAACAGCCATATACACCTTGGCAATAGAATTAAATAATTTGCAAATGAAGTGAATGACGTTATATTTGCAGCAGATTTACGGTAAAGACGATCTAAGTCTTATTAAAAATAAGAAGACTTAAAATTAATTTGTTGTAAATCAATCGCATAATTAAGCTGCTTTTTAAAGTAGCGTGAAAACGCGAAAGTTCTTTAAAAAATATTTGCAAACGTGTTTTAAAATCTTACCTTTGCAAACCCTTTCGGGATGTAGCGTAGCCCGGTATCGCGCCACATTTGGGATGTGGAGGCCGCAGGTTCGAATCCTGCCATCCCGACAGATAGCGATATCAAACCAAATCAAAACCCTGTAAATCATCGGATTTACAGGGTTTTGTGCTTTATAGCACTTTCCTCAAACACCAAAGTAAACCAAAGTTTTCCGTTTATATTTCCCCTATCCGAACACCTGTTGGGGTTTTTTACCTTTAAAGGTGTTCCGGGGTGTTGTATTTCTAGTATGCTGGTT
This sequence comes from Mucilaginibacter sp. PAMB04168, assembly GCF_039634365.2. Taxonomy (NCBI): domain Bacteria; kingdom Pseudomonadati; phylum Bacteroidota; class Sphingobacteriia; order Sphingobacteriales; family Sphingobacteriaceae; genus Mucilaginibacter; species Mucilaginibacter sp. PAMB04168. The sequence continues at coordinate 3,382,176 of NZ_CP155079.2, read as the reverse complement.
AAGGCCATTGAGGCTGCTTATGCGGAAGGGCTGATTTATCGAGGCAATTAAGATGACCATAAATAATCATAGATTGAATTATCACTCCCGTTATTCCCAACACCTAAGCAAGGATTAATTCTTATAAATATTGATTAAAAAATTTTCTGTTTGTTTGCTGCTATACAGAGTATTATATACCGACTGGAAAGGCAAATTTATAATTTTCCGAAGATATTTGTTTTATGGGCGTTAATCAGCATTTTAGCACCTGCACATTTTTGTACTTAATTACCAAAACATGGGACTTTTAAGCAACTTATTCAGTGAGTTTATTGATATAATTGAGTGGGTGGATAATACCAAAGACACACTCGTATGGAAGTTTGAGCGGCATAACAACGCCATCAAGATGGGTGCTAAGCTGACCGTTCGGGAGTCCCAGGTAGCGATCTTTCTAAATGAAGGAAAAATTGCGGACGTCTTCAAACCGGGCATGTATGAACTGACTACCCAGAACCTGCCCATACTTTCTACCCTGCAAGGGTGGAAGTACGGCTTAGAAAGTCCGTTCAAAGTAGATGTGTTTTTTGTGAGTACACGGCAGTTCACTAATCAAAAATGGGGCACTAAAAATCCCGTTATGATTAGGGATGCTGAATTTGGCCCGGTACGCCTCCGCGCCTTTGGTACTTTCAGCTTCCGAATAAATAACGCAGTCACTTTCTTGCAGGAAGTAGCAGCTACCAACCCTGATTTTAGCGTAGAGGACATCAACGAGCAGTTGCGCAACACTATTGTATCAAGGGGCATGGATGAAGTTGCTGCCTCCAAAATACCGGTCTTGGATCTGGCTGCCAATTATGACGAGGTATCGCAACTTATTAAAAATAAAATACAGGATGACTATGGCCGTTTAGGCCTTGAACTCACTACGCTTCTGGTAGAAAATATTTCACTGCCGCCCGAAGTAGAAACAGCGCTTGACAAGCGGAGTCAAATGGGCATCATCGGTAATCTGGGTGCATATTCACAGTTTCAGGCAGCTAATGCGATTGAAAAATCTGCCGAGAATACGATAGGCGGCAACCTGGGTGCTGCCGGGATGGGTTTGGGTGTGGGCGCTGCCATAATGGGACAGGTGGGTCAAATCTTTCAGCCTAACCACTTCGATGCCACCGGCAATAATGATGCAGGTGCTCCGCCACCGTTGCCGAAGATGGGTGAGTTTTTTATTGCAATTGACGGAAAATCAGATGGCCCACATGATTTGGCTGCGCTTACCCAAATGGCAGCAACGCAAAAAATCAGCGCCACTACCATGGTCTGGAAGAAGGGTATGGCCTCATGGATGGCAGCAGGTAACGCGCCCGAACTAGCCGATCTGTTTAATAATATGCCGCCTCCAATACCCCAAGCCTGATAATTCGAGTATATGAATTCGACAAGTGAGGCTGTTGCCCATGGTTCGCTGAAATGCAACGGCTGTGGCGCTGTACTGCATTACGTGCCCGGTACGCGGGAACTCCAATGCGCATATTGCGGGGAAAGTAATCCTATTATATCTGCTGTTCCGCATACTGCTATTACCGCTATTGAATATACTTCGTTTCTGAAAGCGGTTAACGAACTGCCTCAAGCCACTGACATTAAAATTGTAAAGTGTAGCAGTTGTGGTTCCGAAACAAATTTTAGCGGCAATGAAGCGGCAGGCAAGTGTGGCTTTTGTGCCTCTCCACTAATTATTCAGTTGGGTAAGGGTTATCATTCGTTAAAGCCTCATTACATTTTGCCGTTCAGGCTGAATGAGCAGGAGGCCGGGCAAAAGTTCAGAGACTGGCTGGCGGATCTTTGGTTTGCCCCCAACGATATTGTAAAGGAAGCGAAGGCAAATGTATCCTTGAAAGGTATTTACCTGCCATACTGGACCTACGACTGTAACACCGTTAGTCAATATACCGGTGAGCGTGGTGAATATTATTATACCAAAGAATCGTATACTGTAACTGTAAACGGTAAAACCGAAACCCGTACCCGCGAGGTAAGGCATACGCGCTGGTACAGCGCTAGCGGAACTGTGTATTGCGACTTTGAGGATGTTACTATACCGGCCAGCAAGTCTTTGCCGGCAGAAACGCTGGAAGCGCTTAATCCATGGGATTTTGCAGACCTTCAAATTTATGATGAGCGCTACCTGAGCGGGCTTAGCGCAGAAACTTTCCAGATAAAACCGGACGACGGGTTAGAGGCCGCAAAGATAGTGATGGATTCAACAATTGAGTCAGCCATACGGAATGATATCGGCGGAGATGAACAGCGCATTTTCGGTTATCAAAATCAGTACCTTAACCTGGCCATCAAGTATGTACTGTTGCCGGTTTGGGTGAGCGCATACACTTATGATCGCAAAGTGTTTCAGTTCTCGGTCAATGCCTGCACCGGCGAGGTGATCGGCAAGCGTCCCTATAGCGCCATAAAGATCATTCTGGCAGTGATCTTGGGTTTGATAGTAGTTGCTGCAATTATCTTGTTCATTGCGTATGTTAAAGCACAGAACGAAATGCGCGAAACAGAAGCAGCGTTGCAGTCAATCGGCATGCTTTGTTTGTAGATGCTGCCGAACCGCTTTAGCCGTTTATCGGCTTACGCGGAAATACGTTAGCGTAGCTGCCTCCCTCTAACAGAAGATGCTTATAATATCAGATAAGGCGCTAACTGTTCGACTTGGGTAAAGGATTGTATGCTGATCATTGGCAGTCCGGGTGATTGAAATTTAATGGGTGCCATCATGCAGTATATACTGGGTTTATGTCATTGCCCGCTCAGCAATTTCCCCAATCATTACTATTTCTAGTTACAGTCATGTAGCTAATTAGCCTGATTGTTGTCACATATCAATATTTCAAGCTATTTGCAGACAGAAGCAATCAAAATCTAGACAAACTTGCTGCTTAAATTTCCTGTAAAACAATTTTATTGTTAGCTTTAAACTCTGTCTATTTACCGATGAAAAATATGCTTGAGTTAGTGATTGATTTAATTAGGTAATAATGATGGTTATAAAAAGCCCAAACTGGTGGACTTTATTTGATTTGTTATTTGCCGGTTCATACCGGTTAATGTCAGAGCAAAGCGATTATTTCAATTCAAATCTCATACATAAATTTAAAGCTGGCGATGAAGCCGCATTTAAGCTGGTTTTTGACCAAAACTTTAAAAAGCTGTATGTCTTTGCTTTCAAAATGCTCAAAAGCCGCGAGCATGCAGAGGAAGTTGTTAATGATGCTTTTCTAAATGTATGGTCAAACCGTGATAGGATGGACGATTCGTTGTCGATTACACCTTATCTGTTTACGGTAACCAAGCGGCTTGCACTCAACGCACTCAGGCAAACTGCAAGCTCGCAGAAAGCAATTGACAATCTTTGGAACCGAATAGAGAATATTTCTAACCAAACGGAAGAAGCTATTTTACTGAACGACTTGCAGCGCTTTACAGAGAGTAAAATAGCGATTCTGCCTCCTCAGCAACAACAGATCTTTAAATTAAGTAGAAACGAGGGATTGAGTTACGAAGAAATTGCGGAACAGCTGGGCATTTCTAAAAATACGGTAAGAAATCACCTGTCATCAGCGTTAAAAACGTTGCGCAAGCACTTAATCGATCCAAACATTTTCATTTTGGCAAGTTTTTTTGGCTTCTTTGAAAAAAATCCTAATATTTTTCACATCTCACTAGTACATCTTAGGTTTTAAAGTGTAATGTTAGTATTAAGGCTTTGTTAAGGCCGTATTAATACATGACAGATAAAACTATTGCCAACTTACTTGAGCAGTTTGCAGACAACACCATAAGTCGCGAAGATTTTCAAATCTTAATCCATCACTTTAAGCTATCAGGTAATGATGAGGAGATATGGTCTGCCATGGAAAAAATTTGGCAGGATTTAAAGACAGATGAATTTGCTTATCCAGACGAGGCAAAAAGTGCATTTTACCAACGTTTAGTAGCCAACAAAAAGTTCAGGCAATCATCCAAGCTTAGATCTATAACACCCTGGTATAGGTATGCAGCGGCAGCTGTGCTAGTCTTAATAGGGGCGACGGGTTTGTACCTGTTAAAGCACACTTCTGAAAATAGCGTTGCCAAACGTTATAAAAATGATATAAAACCCGGCTACACTCAGGCCACACTAACACTGGCCAACGGCCGGATAATTGATTTAAGCCGAACCAATGACAAAGCTGTGGCCCAGGAACAGGGGGTTATTATTAAAAAAACAGCTGATGGCGCATTACTATACGATTTTCAGTCTCGTGGTTCTGCTGTCGGTACCGACACTGCAGTAAACATTTTAAAAACACCCAAAGGAGGGCAGTTTCAAGTTACGCTTTCGGATGGCAGCCATGTTTGGCTGAACACAGCTTCAGCATTAACCTTCCCGGTAAGATTTAAAGGAACCGAACGCGCCGTAAAACTCACGGGTGAAGCTTATTTCGAAGTGGCCAAAAATGAAAAAAGCCCTTTTAGGGTCATTACAGCTAACCAGCAAATTAAAGTACTGGGAACTCATTTTGATGTAAATGCTTATGATGATGAACCTGTTAGTAGTACCACCTTGTTGGAAGGCCGTGTTAAGATTATTACACCAGCGCATAGTATAAATATTAAGCCAGGCCAGCAAGCTGTATTAGCCAATAATCACATTGATGTGCAACCTGCAGATATGGAAGAGGCAATGGCATGGAAAAACGGCTTGTTCTTATACAATCAACAAAGCTTAGAAACTATTATGAGGCAGGTTTCAAGGTGGTATAACGTAGAGGTTGTATTTGAGGACAAGGAGTTGAAAAAACAGCTATTTAGCGGGGCTTTATCACGCTTTAAGAATATATCCGAACTGCTTGAGGTTTTGGAAACAACCGGTTCTGTTCACTTTAAAATTGAAGGAAGGAGAGTAACTGCTATGCAATAAGTTTTATCCAGCCTGATAAACACATAAAAAAGCCGGGAATGGTGGAACATCCCCGGCCAAAATGATCAGTGTTTAGCCGAGACATATTCACACATTCAACTAAATCACTAACAAACAAATGTAATGAAATTTCAAGATCTAAATAGATCGGGGCATTCCGCCTGCAATAACATCTCAGTCATTCGCATCGTGAAACTTACTGTATTTTTTATGACTGCCTTCCTTATCCAGGTTAGCGCCGCCGGATTTGCACAGAAGGTCACTTTCGTCAAACAAAACGCTTCTTTCAAAGAATTGTTTACAGAAATTCGAAAACAGACAGGGTATAATGTTTTTTGGCAAGACAGCAAAGTAAATGAGCAGCAAAAACTCAATGTGAATTATAAAGGAGAAACACTGCAAAAAGTACTTGACCAAACACTCATACCCCATGCGCTTACTTATACCATTGTGAACAAAACGGTAGTGATAAAGCCGCAGGAGAAAACCTTGCTCCAAAAGGTAGTGAGCTTATTGAGCAACATTGATGCTAATGGCAAAGTGCTAGATGCCGAGACGGGTTTACCTCTAACAAACGTGAATGTGACACTTAAAGGCACCACGCGCCGGGTTTTTACTAATGAGAAAGGTACATTCCTTTTCAAAGACATAAAGGATAACGATGTGCTGGTTTTCTCTTACATAGGCTATGCTAATATTGAAAAGACTGCATCTGAAACTATGGTGGTCCAGCTGTCGCCTAAGCCGCAAAATCTGGAGGACGTAGTGGTATCTACCGGTTATCAGCAAGTACGCAAAGGAGCTACAACCGGCTCATACAGCGTATTAACGGATAAAGATATTGAGGCTACCCCAAGCGTAAACCTGTTGGAACGTATGGTAGGTAAAGTGCCCGGTGTGCGTTTCGATGTGCGTAACAATACTATTCAGATGCGCAGCACAAATAGCTTATCAAGTGGTAACACTCCGCCTTTGATAGTGATCGATGGTTTTCCGGCGGCGAATCAAAACCTGGTGACTATCAGCACAGGATTTGCTGATAACAGCGCTAACCCTAATAGACCCAACAGTCCAACAACGGTTACAAAGCCCAATACATCGGTTAATGCTGTAATGAACACCATCAACCCGAACGATATCGAGAGCATTACATTTTTGAAAGATGCGGCGGCTGCATCTATCTGGGGCGCTTCTGCGGCCAACGGCGTTATTGTAATTACTACCAAAAGAGGCCAGCGTTCGGCGCCAACCATCAACTACAACACTACGTTAAGTACTTCGGCTACTGCAAACTTTTCGAATGCAAAAGCCATGACAAATGCCGAGTATATTGACTTGGAACAGGAAATGTTCGACAAGAACTTTTTTACCGACCCCAATTCAAATAGGAGGGCTGGCCCCGTAACCGAAGCGCAGGAATGGATGTTTAGGGTAAAAAGAGGTACCGCCACTGTTGCTCAACGCGACTCAGCACTAAACGTGTTAGGCAACCGCTCAAACCGCGACCAACTGCGCGAATATCTGCTGCAACGTGCAACAACCCAGCAGCACAACCTGTCAATATCTGGCGGCGGTATCAATAGCAGCTATTATTTATCAGCTAACTATTCAAAGGACGTTCCTGTTTATCGCAGTAATTACGGCCAAACGTACTCGCTTACCTCTAACTTAAACAATGATTTCCTGAACCGTCACATCATGGTGGCTACCAACATTAACTATGTAAATTCAAAAAGCCAGATAAACGGAGCTGCAAGTCAGGCCCTAAGTACAGGTTCTAGGGGTTTTGCGCCTTATGAAATGCTGGTTAATGCCAACGGGAATGCGATCAGCAAACCAATTGCCTATAACCAGCGCACAGCTGATAGTTTACAACGCATAGGTTACCTGCCATTTGGTTATAACGCTATAGATGAGCTGAATTATAACAACACCATCTTATCCAAAAATTCGCTGCGCTTAGGCACTTCCATTAAGGGCATAATTACCTCATGGCTGACGTTAAGTGTTCAAGGGCAGTTCCAAAAGGTATTAACGAATGAATACTATCTGCAAAATCAAAACAGTTATGATACACGCTTGCTAATTAACAATGGTACTACTTATACAGGCGCCATTGCAACATATGGTGTACCTAAAGGCGGTATTTACAAAACAACCAATGGCACTTACGATGATTACAGCGTTCGCGGTCAGCTAAATATTAACAAAAGCTGGAAAGATCACCACATTGATTTTTTAGGTGGTACCGAGATCAGGCAGTATAAATATAATGGTGGTCAGCAAACCCGCTATGGATACAATGAAGAAACATCAACCTCGGTAGCGGTTAACCCAACCGTTTCTTATGCTACCCTTTTTGGCGGCTCATCAAGTCTCGGCTATTCTGACGGTACCCTTTTTAAAGACACCAAACGCTATCTTTCCTATTTTGGTTTAGCTACCTACTCTTTCCAAAACAAGTATTACGCCAGCGGTAGTATTCGTTTTGATGATTACACTAACCAGGGCCTTGACCGTCGGCAACGTGCTATTCCACTGTACTCGGCAGGCTTACGCTGGAATGCCAAACGTGAAGATTTTTTGAAAGATGTGAGCTGGATAAGCAGCCTTAACGTGCGTGCTACTCTAGGTACAGGTGGTTCTATTCCAAACACAGGCAACTCTTATGCAGTTGTAAGTCTTGGTTCAAACGATTCTTATACCGGTCAGCCAACTGCCTCTATTGTAGTGCCGGCCAACAGCCAGCTTACCTGGGAAACTTCTCGCACTATCAATGAAGGGATTGATGTTGGTTTTTTTAATGATAGGTTGTCATTATCAGCAGATGTTTATCAGAAACGCAACTATAATTTGCTGGTTAATCTACCTTATAATGCTACCTACGGTTATACTTCATTACAGTATAATGCGGGTAATGCTAAAGGCCGCGGCGTAGAATTCATGGTTACCGGCGTGCCTGTTGCTACGAAAGATTGGAACTGGAATTCATCGTTCAACTTCTCCTACGCCACCAATACGATTACCGATCAGCGCTTGAAAAGTACTTTCGGCATAGCTGGTTTAAGTCAGGTTACTGATGGTTATCCCAGCGATAACATTTTTGTATATCGTTGGGCCGGGTTGGACAATAAAGGCCTGTCGCGCATTTATGGTGCTGATGGGGCCATTTTAAACGTTAACGGTTCGCGCAGCGTAACCAACGCCGACCTGATTTATGGCGGACGTACAACTCCGCCTTACTTTGGCGGCTGGACTAATACCGTGCGTTATCAAAATCTTACCCTTATCGTGAGGGCCAGCTACAGCCTTGGTTATAAGTTCCTGATGAAAGATATTAATGCCGAATCGTTCCCAACCGGCACCAGCTACTCTGGGCTTGTTGCCAACAGCGCCCGTTTGGTAAACCGTTGGCGTAACCCAGGTGATGAAGCTAACACTAACATTCCCGGCTTAGGTAACAACACCTTTAACAACGTGCCCTGGTTTGTTAATTCAGATTATAATTTGAGAGATGCCGGCAATGTACGCTTGCAACAGCTGTCCCTTAACTATAACCTGCCACAGACAATACTTCGTAAGGCACCTTTTCTTAAAGCAGTTAATGTGGGCTTCTCGGTTACTAACCTGGGTCTTATCTGGCGGGCCAATAAAGATGGTGTAGATCCGGATTACCAGGTAACCGGCCAGTATACCAACCTGCCGCCAAGTGCAACCTACCTGTTCAATCTCAATGTTTCACTCTAACGCTAATCATTATCATGAATAAAGTTAATTTATTGATTTTAAGCTGCCTGTTGCTTTGTGCCAGCGCCTGCCGTAAATATGTGGAAATTCCGCCCGAGTCGGTAAGGGCCTTAAAATACACATCTGATTATCAAGCGCTATTAAATGCAGGCTTAACCATTGAGCCTGGTTACTACTATCCCGTTTTAATGGCCGATGATTATGGCGTTGAAGACAATACCTGGTACACTCGCCTAACCCCAAGTGCCGCTGCAAATGCCTATATCTGGGCCGATAAAATATATACCTCTACAGAAGAAGATATTGACTGGAGCAATCTGTATAAAAGCATCAATATTTTTAATACGGTTGTGGCCGGCGTTATGACTAGCGAACAAGGTACCGACGATCAAAAGAAAGCCATTGAGGCCTGGGCCATGGTGCATCGTGCTTATGCCTATTTTACGCTGGTAAACATGTACGGCAAGCAATATGATGCGGCTACTTCTGCCTCAGATCCGGGTGTGCCGTTACTACTAACGCCCAACCTGTTTGCTGACCTTACCCGTGCATCGGTAAAACAGGTGTATGATCAGGTTAGAGCAGATTTGATGAATGCGTTGCCCTACCTGCCTGATGTGCCAATTTATAATGTCAACCCATCAAAAATGGCGGTTTATGCGCTAATGGCCCGCCTATGCCTTAACACACGCGAGTTTGCCGAAGCTGAGCGTTATGCTAACCTTGCGCTTTCATTAAAAAACGGCTTGCTGGACCTGAATAATTACCTAGCAGCAAACCCAGTGTTGCCACTTAAACTGGCCAACCCCGAAGAGATGTTTTTTAAACGTACTAGTCAGTTCATTACTAACCTTCCGCTTAACCCTAATTCTGTAAGCTTATACGATCCTAAAGACCTGCGCTATGTGGTTTTCACTAGAGACGCTGCTTTAATAGGCGGAACGAACTTTACAGTAGGGAGGGGGCTATTCCGTCAGCGTTTACTTTCCGACGGGCTTTATATTGGCCCGAGCGTGCCCGAAATGCTGTTGATTAAAGCTGAGTGCGAAGCGCGTGCCGGCAACACCGCCAATGCAATGGATGCCGTGAATACGCTGCGTAAAAAGCGCTTTAAGCCTGCCGAATATTATGACCTGGCTGCTGCTAACGCCAACGCCGCTTTACATGTGGTAATTGATGAGCGTCAGCGCGAATTTATGGGCCGCGGTTACCGCTGGTTTGATCAGCGCCGTTTGAGTAAAGATGCTGGTTTTATTTCAACTGTTACCCGCAAATTTAAAGATGCCACCTATACACTTGAGCCTGGTAGTAACCGGTATACCTTCCCAATTGCCGAAAAGTATATTTTATTAAACCCTGAAATTACACAGAATCCGAGATAACAAACTACAATGAATTTTAACAAAAACATGCTTCTCGTGGCATTTGCAACTGGCACGGTATTACTTGCGCCGGCTTGTAGATTGCTGCATAAAAAGAAGGCGGCGCCCGTACGCCCGCTAACAGCTGTAGATGCAGCGCAAAGACGGGCTGATAGTCTGAAAAGAGCAACGGCCCTAAAACCTTATGCAACTATAGTAACTAAGGGCACCAAAACAAACCGAGGATTTATAACTGTACATAAAACCGATGCAAAATATTATTTTGAAGTTCCTAAGAATATATTAGGCCGGGAAATTCTTACTGTAAGCCGCATTTCCAAAGCATCATCAGACATGCGAAATGGAAGTATGGGCTACGCAGGTGATCAAATTGGCGAAAGTGTTTATACTTTTGAAAAAGGGCCAGACAATAAACTGTTTATGCGCCGCCAGTCATTCAGGGAATACGCAAAGGATAGTACGTCTAGTATGTACGCAAGCGTAGTAAAGAATAATGTGAGTACCATTATGGCAGCTTTTCCAGTGGTTTCATATACGCCCGATTCAACAGCTATGGTGGTAGATGTTACCGAGTTTTTAAATACGGATAATGACGTAATTTATTTCCAAAGAAAAGAATTCAAAGATAAAGCTGGTATGGGCGGGCAGCAAAACGACAAAAGCTATGTCGATTACATCCACACCTTCCCAACCAATGTTGAAATCCATACGGTTAAAACCTATGCCGCCGGGATGAATCCAACCAATTCAAGTTACACGGTAGAGTTAAATACCTCGCTGGTATTACTCCCCATTAAAGCTATGCGCCCCAGGCTGCAGGATGAGCGGGTAGGATATTTTACCACGTCTTTCAGAGACTTTGACGTAAAGCCACAAGGTGTAGGCACTACCACTTATATTAAAAGATGGCGTTTAAATCCGAAGCCAGGCGACGAAGAAAAATATAAGCGGGGCGAACTGGTTGAGCCTGAAAAACCTATTGTGTTTTACATAGACCCGGTAACACCACGCAAATGGATACCTTATTTAATGCAAGGCGTTAACGACTGGCAAAAGGCCTTTGAAGCAGCCGGTTTTAAAAATGCAGTGATAGCTAAAGAAGCACCCACCAAGGCACAAGATAGCACCTGGAGCATTGATGATGCCAATCACTCGGCAATCATTTACCGGCCATCTGTTGTAGCCAATGCAATGGGTCCAAGCATTTCAGACCCACGTAGCGGCGAAATTATCGAAAGTCACATTTTCTGGTATCACAATGTAATGTCGCTTTTACAGCAGTGGTACAGATTACAGACCGGCGCTGTTGATGCACGTGTGCGCAAGCCCGAATTGGATGATAAGCTGATGGGGTCACTTATCCGCTTCGTTTCATCGCACGAAGTTGGCCATACGCTGGGGTTATTACACAATTTCGGTTCCAGTTCAACTGTACCGGTCGAGAACTTACGTAACAAAGCATGGGTGGAGGCACACGGTCATACCCCATCAATCATGGATTATGCACGGTTTAATTATGTGGCCCAACCCGAAGATAATATTGGTGAAAAGGGTTTGTTCCCACGCATAGGCGACTATGACAGATGGGCTATTAAATTTGGCTATACCTGGCGTCCCGAATTCGCTAATGAGGCAGAAGAACATAAAAGCATGGTTAAGGTGGTAACCGACTCGTTGGCTAAAAATCATCGCTTATGGTTTGGTAACGAGATGGAACCATTTGACCCCCGTTCACAAAACGAGGACCTAGGCAACAATTCGGTATTAGCAAGCGAATATGGTATTAAGAACCTTAAACGCATTGTGCCCCAGTTAAAACAATGGCTCAATAAACCGGAAGAAGACCAGGAAAATCTCCTTGAAGGATATAACGGCGTATGGGGGCAATTGTCGATGTACATCGGTCATGTGATAAAGAACGTGGGCGGCACTTACCATACCGTGCGTTTAAATGGCGAACATTTGCCAAGCTACGAACCGGTACCTTACAATCGTCAAAAACAAGCTGTAGCTTTTTTGAACAGACAGGTGTTTAACACACCTACGTGGCTTAATACTCCTGATCTGCAGTCATCTTTTGCTTTAAGCTTTCCGTTAGAGTTGAGCCGTTTGCAAGAGAATGCACTGAATTCGCTGATTACACGTATGCGGTTAAGTCATATGTACACCGACCAACTGGAAAGCAAAGTTAAAGTTTACACTTTAAATAACTTGCTGACAGATCTTCGTCAAGGTATATTTAAAGAGGTGTATGCTGGTGGAAATGTTGATGTTTACCGCCGTACTGTGCAAAAGCTGTACATATATCGGTTAACCGAACAGGCGTTTCTTGCAAATGAGATGAGCACCATTTTTATGGGAAACACGTATCATTTCACGATAACTGATATTAATGCTATGCTAAAAGCCGAGTTGCAGCAATTGCAATCCTTGTTTAGGCAAAGGTCAAAAGCAACAAAACTTAACCAACTGACGCGTTTGCATTTACAGGAAATGGATGCAATGATCACTAAGAAGTTTGCTGCCGATAGGACAGGCCTTGTAAAATAACAAATGACTTAATTAAAAAGCTACCTTATTTATAACAAGGTAGCTTTTTTCATGTAGTGTTAGCGAGGGGCAATCTATTCAATGCAGATTAGCGCTTGTATCCATATTATAACTTTGCCCCATTTTTAACTCATTCCCTTTTTAATTGGAAATCATTTCAGCAAGGCAGCTAAAATAAATTATGCAATAACAAAAAAGGAGGCGAAAGCCTCCTTTTTTGTTATTGTTTCTTTTTTCGTGGGTTTGGTCCCGCTTTTTCTTCCATATTTTTTAGGGTTTTCTCCTTAAACTCATTTAAGGCGTCAGCTAAATCCTGCATTTCCGGATCAAGTCCAGGTGCAAATTCTTCTGGTCTTTCTGGTGCCACCGGTATATCGTAAGAGTTGTCGGGTTCTTTTTTAGTAACCAGTTCTGTGCCATCGTTAGCAGGCGCACTGCCACTAAATATTTTCTCCATCTCCGAAGAATCTAAACGGAAGTGGTATTGCTCACGGTGTAATCCTGCATCCAATAGTTTTTTTACTTCCGGGTACTGAGACGAGTCAAATTTTGGAACTGGTAATACCTTAGCCCAATCTACACCCAGTGTTTCTAGCGCTTTAGCGAAAGCCATTTGGTGTGCCTCGTCACGAACGATCAGGAACGAGACGGTTGCACGTAGTGTTTTGTTTGAAGACATCTGGTAGATGCGGGATTTTTGCAAACGACCCGTAGCCTCTAATACCAGGTTGTCCATCAGGTCGAGCACTAGGTTGCCGTGGTTATGTACATAAGATCCGCTCCATGGATTGCCGGCAGCATCAACAGGTAATGCCCCTTGTGCACCATGAATAAAGTGATGCGGGTTTTTAGCAAGTTTACCGATATCAAGCGTTGCTTCGCCACCTTTACCCGGGGTGTCAAATTTGTCTCCATTGTAACCCGGTGCACCGTCAAGCAGTTGAGCGATGGTTTTAGAAATCAGCTCTACGTGGCTAATCTCTTCAATGCCTATACCCTGAATAAGATCGAGGTAAGGAATGCCGTCGCCCCTAAAGTTGAAACTTTGAAACAGAAACTGCATCATGGTACGCATTTCACCAAACTGCCCGCCTAGGCCCTCTTGTAAAGCATTAGCAGCGGCCGGATCTGGTTCGTCGGCAACGATAGGGTTGATTAATTTTTGAAGGTGGTAAAACATATAATAATAGCTAAGTTAAATGATCAATACGTTGTCGAAGTTTTAATATTAACCAGAAATTAATAATATTGTTTGTTTTATAATATAGTTTTAAGATATATAAAAAAATTATCCTTTGTATTAAACTGGGTTGTTTCGTAGTTATACATTCCGGCCTCTGGTTTAGGTTATATTTTGCATTCCGGCCTAAATGATTTCACTTCATAATATAATTTACTGTGCGGAAGTTGGAGTGGTTAAACAATTTCCTTTTGTTTGCTGGCTTACGTAAATATTGTCGATATTTACGTTTTAAACCAATTATAAACTTTTCTTGCTACGGTGTTGTAATGCTTAAACGGATAGCAATCTGCTCTAATGCCTTAGTTTTACTTATTGCGATAGGTGCGCTGTTTTTTAGCGCACAGGCGCAGCCGCATTATAATTTAAAGCATTACTCTACAGAAGAGGGCCTGTCACATGACAGGGTATCCTGCATTATGAAGGACCGCCAAGGATTTATGTGGTTTGGCACATGGGATGGCATTAACCGGTTTGACGGGCATAATTTTGTTACTTACAAGGGCAGGGCAGGAGATAGTTCAAACCTGGAAAATAATAAAATCAGAATTATAGTTGAAGATAAGCAGGGCTACCTTTGGGTGAAAACTTTCGATAACAAAATTTACCGCTTTGATAAAAAGACCGAAGGCTTTTTATCAATTCCGGAGCGCGGGTCGCCTGCATACCTGGGTAAGTTATTGGTTGATCGCATCGTACCTGTTTCAAATGGAGACACCTGGCTGTTAACTGCAAGGCAAGGTGTGCTTTGTGCGTTTGCAAAGAAGCATGGACACGGTATGCCCCTGGTTAAATCGTATCATCAAAAAGCTATCGGCCAGTTTAAAATCCCAAGTAACCGCGTAGCTTTTTTTTATGAAGACAAAAATCACTTGATTTGGCTAGGCACCTCCAAGGGTGTAATTTGCCTGAGTAAAACAACCGCCGGCGAATACCAAAAAGTAAACTTAGTTAATAAACAGGGCATGCTGGGTAGTCAGTATGCGTTCACCTGCATAAGGTTTTATGAAAATGAGATATATTTTGGTACAACACAAGGCGTGGTGCTGGTTTATGACATTAAAACCAAGTCGGTAAAAACGTTACGCATAGTATCGGGCACGCCCATAAACGATATTTTGGTTAGTAAGAATAAACTTTACCTAACCACTAGTGGCAGGGGCCTGATTGAGTATAACCTAACTGAACAAAGTCTTAGCTATCATGTACCCGGCTTTGCCACGCTACGCAAAATTTATAAGGATAAAACAGGGCTGTTATGGCTTGAACCGGGCAACGGTGTAGTTAAATTCGACCCACAGCATGCCACGTTTAAGTGGTTCACGCAAAAAAAGGATGCTGAAGCATTAACTATTCATACTACTTACCAGGTGTTTGAAGATGCTTACAACATGTTGTGGGTTTGTATGGCCGGAGGTGGATTTGGTTACTATGATCAACGAGCTGACGAGGTCAAGTATTTTCATGACGAACCGGGCAAGCCAGATCAGCAATTTTCAAACGTAGTAACTGCACTATACCAAGATCCAGCTGGCATCATGTGGTTTAGCGGATATGATAGGGGAATAAACAAGCTTATTTTACAACCCCACGTTTTTAAGCACAACGTGATGTACCCTAATGCCACAGCCAAAACAGAAAATGAGGTGAGGGCACTGTGCGAAGACCATACTGGCCGGTTATGGGTAGGTACTAAAGCAGGGGAGGTAATTTTATATAAAAACGGCGTGAGGCAAGGCAATCCCTTTGTTAACCTGCAGCCAAAAGCCATCGGCAAAGTATATACAATTTTTGAAAGCCGGAACCATACCATATGGCTTGGCACAAAAGGAAGTGGTTTGATTGAAGCGCATCCATTACCAAACGACTCCTTGCATTATGAAACAACCCGGTATGTTGCTGATAAAAATACCCCCAATAGCATAAGCAGTAACACCATTTATACAGTGTATGAAGATAAGAACGGGCGCATTTGGGTGGGTACGTTTGGCGGTGGTTTAAACCTGCTTCAGCGGGCAGGCAGCAAAACCCTTTTTAAAAATGCCAATAATGCCTTCAAAAATTATTCGGCTGCCAGGGCAAATGGTATAAGGCATATCCAGGAAGACATTAAGGGAAATATCTGGATTGCAACCACCAACGGATTGGTGATATTTAATCCGAATAACGGTATAAATTATTTTCGTTTTCGGAGGTATACAAAGGTTCGGGGAGATGAGAACTCCTTAGGCGGCAATGACGTGCAATTTATTCACCGCGATAGAGCAGGCACAATGTGGCTCGGCACTTTCGGCGGCGGTCTGCAAAAAGCAATCACCAACTTTAGCACAAGCCAAAAGGTTAAATTTAAAGTTTATACCACAGCTAACGGCCTACCCAATGATATCATACTCAGTATGAGCAGCGACAATAAGCAACGGCTTTGGATTGCAACCGAAAACGGTTTATCGGAATTTAACCCGGCTACCGAAACTTTTAAAAACTATAACAGTGATGATGGTTTGCCCAAAACTCAATTTTCAGAGTCGGCTTTTATAAAGTCGAAGTCGGGAGATCTTTATCTGGGGTGTATAAGTGGGTATATTAACTTCAACCCAATGGCTGTTGGAACCATAAAACAAAGTGCAAACATTGCATTGACCAGGTTTCAGGTTTTTAATAAGGATATTTTGCCGGGCGCGCCCGATTCTATCTTGAGATATGCGATTGACCAGACCAACGATATTCGGTTAGCTTATAACCAAAATTTGATAAGTATAAATTATACTGTACTTAATTATAAAACTGCGCACAAAGTATGGTACGCCTACAAACTTGAAGGATACGATAAACAATGGAACCTGGTGAAAAATGCACGCCAGGCAACTTACACCAACTTGCCGCCCGGTAAGTATGTTTTTAGAGTGAAGAGTGTTAGTGGCTACTTATTTAACAACACCCCTCAAAAAAGCGTAGCTATCAACATATTGCCACCACCCTGGAAAACGTGGTGGGCTTACTGCATTTACCTAATAATTGGAGCGGCATTAATGGAAACCGCACGGCGAATCATCCTAACCATGGTGAAATTGCGTAACCGTATAGTAGTAGAGCAAAAGGTTGCCGAATTAAAGCTGGGCTTTTTTACCAATATATCGCACGAACTGCGTACACCATTAACACTCATCGTAAATCCCCTTAAGGCAATTGCCCATCAGGAGACCTTAACAGCAAAAGGTAGAGAGCATATTAATTTGGCTACCAAAAATGCCGATCGTATGGTTAGGTTTATTAACCAGCTTCTTGATTTCAGAAAGCTACAAAGCGGTAAAATCCGTTTAAAAATTGCTGAGACAGATGTTGTAGCCCTGGTTAAAAATACAACTACCTATTTTACAGAACTTGCACATGAAAAAGGCATAAGCTTCAATTTTCAAACGCATGCGCCGTTTTATTACACCTGGGTTGATGAAGATAAGATAGACATAGTTATTTATAATTTACTGGCCAACGCATTCAAATACACGCCGGAGGGTAAAGCTATCAACGTACTTCTGGAGCCCGATATTCATACAGGCCATTTATGTATTAAGATAATTGATGAAGGCACGGGCGTGCCTGAAGATAAGCTTAAGCAAATTTTTGAGCTTTACTACGAAGCGGCTAATAATTTAGGCCAGCCAACTAAAGGAACGGGAATAGGTTTGGCCTTTTCCAAAGAGCTTATCAGCGGCCACCATGGAACAATAAGTGCGGCTAACAATCCCGCCGGGGGCATGACATTTACCGTGAGATTGAAATCGGGCAAAGCTCATTTTGCTGATGATGATGTTGACTTTGTTACACCGCTTGCACCGGCACCAAACAACTTGGTTAGTGAACCTGACACCACAATGTTAAGTGGCGGTGAAACGGTAGTTCAGAATGAGACACATCCTTTGGTCTTAATAGTTGAAGATAATACGGAGTTGCGTAAGTTTTTGGCAGATCAGTTAGGCCGTTATTACCGCGTAGCGACCGCCGCCGACGGCGTAATTGGCTTACAGAAAGCCACAGAACTCATTCCGGAATTAATTATAAGTGATGTAATGATGCCTAATATGGATGGCATTGCTATGTTGGATGCTATTAAACACAATATGATTACCAGCCATATACCGGTGGTGCTGCTTACGGCAAAATCGTCGGTAGAGCATCAGATCGAAGGGATGCGTTATGGCGCTGATTTTTATGTTACTAAACCTTTTAACACTGAATACCTGTTGGTACTGGTTGAAAACTTGATTAAACAACGTAAGCAGCTTGTTGATGGTTTATTAGGCAGCAAAAACCTTATTCAACTCTCGCCCGGCGAAATATTGATCACCTCGAAAGATGAACAGTTGTTGAAACAAGTTATTGAAACGGTTGAAAAAGGCATGGCAGACCCTGAATTCAATATTGATGATGTAGCCCGAACTGTTGGCTTAGGAAGAACCACTTTTTACAAAAAAATGAAAAGCTTTACCGGCTTGGCTCCGGTTGAGTTTGTAAAAGAGATGCGTTTAAAACGCAGTAAGCAACTCATCGATTCTGGTGAGTATACTATGGCCGAAATAGCTTATCAGGTGGGCTTCAGCAGCTCAGGATATTTTAGCACTTGCTTTAAAGAAAAGTATAATCAATCTCCATCGCAGTATTTAAAGTCTATCAAACAACTGCATTGATAACAGAGCGAACAAGAGGGCTAAATGCTCATTAAAAGTGCTTTTTAACGAATTTTAGAAGCATTTTGTCAATTTTTAAAACCTTTGGAACCTCCTCCATTAGTAGGTTTGCTTTACAATTATAACCAGCATATCTCCCGGTTTATTAAAAGTTCAGGGTTTATAGGCGTCAAAGCCTATGTCTGACCTTTAGTTGCCCTCCGGGAATAAATGCTCATTTTTTTTAGTATTCATGGAAAGCTGTCTGCCTTACAAAGGGTTGGCAATTCACTATTAATGCATTTATATGAGGAGAATTTTACAAAGTGCATCTGTTTTTATATTAAGCCTTGTTATTTTAACGGGTTGCAGTAAAAAGGAGTTCAACGAGCGGTACGATCGTCCGGAAACCCTGGCCGATCCTATTTACCAGCAGCTGCAGCAGCGCGGAAATTTTACCAGCTTACTGGTTTGTATTGAAAAAGCTGGATATAAGGACATTCTAAGTAAAGCCGGGTTTTGGACAATGTTTGCTCCAAATGATGCCGCTTTCGCTGCGTACTTTAAAGAGAAAGGTATTAGCAGCGCGGCTGATATTGATGCGGCAACTGCCCAAAAGATAGTGAAGTACGCCCTTGTGTTTAACGCTTTTAAAACAGACCGCTTACCTGATTTTCAATCAAGTGCGGGCTGGATGCCTAATACAGCATTCAAACGTCGCACGGCCTATTATGATGGTCCGCAGCCCATAAATTACAACGGTAAAGATATTTTGTATTTAAACTCTAACCGCAATAACCGTGGTAGCACAACCTACTTTAGCGTAACCGATAATAACAACAAGTACGTACCTTACTTACTTGACCGGTTCCTGGCACCCAAAAATCTTACCTCTGCCGATTACAATTACTTCTATAATCAGAACCCTTACATCGGCTTCAACGTAGCCGATGCGCAAGTGGTAAATAGCAACATTATTGCCGAGAATGGAGTAATTCATGAAATTAACCGGGTCATATTGCCCTTGCCTAATATTGATCAGTACCTTGCTGCCACTCCACAGTACAGCAAGTTCAAATCGCTGTTTGATAGTTATATGGTGTCATACCTGATTAGTGAGGCTGCAACGGCAAAAAATCTGGAAAATACCGGTAAACAACAGGACATATACATCAAAACGTATGATGCTGGACTGGCCTACTCACCGAATAACGAAAATTATCTTAAACTGGATGATAACGACGGTCAAATGGAAGGCTACTCCATGTTTGCACCTACCAATGATGCATTGGATGCCTATATAAAAAATGTGTTGCTTGAATATTATCCGTCACTTGACGCCTTACCGAAGGATATACTGTTCGACTTTTTAAACGCGCACATGTTTTTAACTACCGTGTGGCCGAGCAAGTTTGCTACAACAACAAACGGGCAGGGACAAGGCGCATTGTTTAATAGTGCTACCGACGTGGTTGATAAAAAGTTATTGAGTAACGGTGTATTTTATGGAACCAATAAAGTACAGAACGCCAACGTGTTCAGCACTGTTTTTGGCCGAGCTTATTTGAATCCCAATTACTCGTTGATGACCAGGGCCTTAACAGCCTCGCTCAAAACCAACATTATCAATACCAGTTTCAAGTACACACTTTTTCTAACTTCTGATGCCACCATACGTGCCTTAGGGTTCACTTATGATTTGGATGCTAATACCTGGCGTTATACACCGCCGGGTGGAGGTACAGCACTATCCGGCTCATCGGCGTTAGATAAACTGAACCGCATTATTAACACCCAGGTTGTACGTTCGGATGAGCAGAGTTTAGGTGGTAATGGCATTTTAGAAACTTACGGCGGCGAGTATATCAGGTATAGCAATAACACAGTTTACTCTGCGGGTACCCGCGATGCTGGTGTTACGTTAAATGTAACCGGAACGCGCAAAGCGGAAAATGGTACCGTATATTTTATTGATGGGCTATTATCAGAACCCAGCCTTTCGGTAGGTAAACACCTCGAAGCATTAGCTGCACCTGCTGGCTCCAACTACAAAAAGTTTGTAGATTATGTTAAAAACTCCACCATATATAACACTAGTAATGGTGAAATATTAGGTATTACTGCCGGTTCGTTCTATACAGTGTTGGCCCCAACCAATGCCGCCATAGATGCTGCTGTGGCACAGGGATACTTGCCTGCCTCTATAACACCCACCGATCAGCCGGGTAAGGATAAGGTAGCCAATTTTATCCGCTATCATATTATACAAAAAGCAACCATTGTACCCGACGGAAAAAAAGACGGCGGTTATTTAACGCTGTTACAGAGAAGCAACGGCGACCCCACATCGGTTACCGTTACCAATGTTGGCGTAAATAACATGCAGGTAAAGGACATGTTGGGTGGTTCGGCCAGCGTAGTGCCGGCAAGTAGTAATAACCTCTCAAACCGTACGGTTATACACCTTTTAAACACATTCCTGAAATTCAACGCCAATTAATAACTGGCAAACCTATAACCAATTACAATAGATATGCACCGGTTAATATGCCGGTGCATTAACCTGAATAAAAATATAGTTAATGGAAAAAATATTTACCCATCTTTTTTTCTTCTGCTCCATATTTACAGCGGCTTTGGTATGTAGCACCACCGTTAACGCGCAAACTACTGCTGCCCCTGTAACAACTCTGCGTGGAAAGGTAACTGATAAAAAGGACCGCGCGCCACTGGTAGGGGTAACCGTAGTTGAAGTAGATAAAGAAAAACGTACCATTGGCGGCGTTACTACCGACATTGGCGGCAACTTTGCGTTGCGGGTTAAAAGTCCGCAAAACAGGATATCAGTCTCTTTAATAGGCTACAAAACCGTTGTGCTGGATATAAACAACCGCACAACTGTTACTGTACAACTTGAGCAAAGCACAAACACACTAGCCGATGTAGCTATCACCGCTAACAGGACA